>NZ_JAQMUB010000061.1 GCF_028330965.1 Oscillatoria sp. CS-180
AAACGGTGCGTCGTTATATTCGAGAACAGGAAGGGAATGAGCAAAGTGGGCGGTTCTAAACAGATAACTAAGGTGTAGGACGACCGCCTTTGAGGCGGCCCCACTCATCAAGCCACCCGCTTTGCGGGTGGTGTCTGACTTGGCCTTCAGCGGCAGTGACTCTTGCTTCCACCACAGCACAGTCTTCGACCGTGAAGTAGACCATTGTGCCACCGGCTCCGGGCCGTGCATGTGCCGATTTTACTAAGGCACCGGATGCACCATAGGCCTTCATATTTGAAGGAAACCCCTTCATCTGCGTATCGCTAGTCGGATCGACTATAGTCTCCAACTCCTGCTGGAATACGGCTTCATAAAACGCAACAGCTCGATTCATGTCATCCACGTAGATATCAAACCATCCGATTGCGTTGGGCTTTTCCATATCGCTCTCCTAAGTTGGTAAAGCCACTGTAGCCAGCGAATTGCCTCCAGTATTGTAGAAATCAGACGTCAAACTTGGCAGCGTATTTTGAAGGGGTGTAACCTGTCACCCTACGAAATGAATGAATA
This sequence comes from Oscillatoria sp. CS-180, assembly GCF_028330965.1. Taxonomy (GTDB): domain Bacteria; phylum Cyanobacteriota; class Cyanobacteriia; order Phormidesmidales; family Phormidesmidaceae; genus Halomicronema. Next base: position 553 of record NZ_JAQMUB010000061.1, read on the forward strand.
TAGTGTGATTGGTCTGAGAACATGTCGAGGTAGTGTTTTTTGAACGACTGTTGTACCCGTAAAACCTTAAGCAAATCGTGCGGCGAGAAGCCGGTCATTTGTTTTATTGTTCTTTGTAGCTGGCGCGGAGACAGTTTTACCAGCTTGGCCATATCGGCCACAGAGTGAAGTTCGTCAAGCTGTGTAAGAATTTTTTCCGTTACAACATTGGTTGTCACCAAGCCCTCCTCTACAAACCACTCTACTAAATCTGTCAGTGCTTGCAGTTTAGTGTCAAAGTCCACTTTCGCGATTTTTTTGCTGGTTTGAATCAGTGGTAAATTCCCAGAATAGGGGGTGCCAACATAGCAATCGACTATCTCTTCCTTGTTTCCCTGCCAGACGCCAGGATAAAACTGAATCCCGACATAGTGAAATGACTTACCAAGATTCAGCACTTCGGCTTCGGTGCGAAGAGCCGTTATCCCAGCAATGTCTGTTTCTATTTGATTCAACAAGATATTTACGCAGGCGTCGGGCAGTGCGTGGTACTCAAAATCTACTGATAGCTCGGCAACTGTTTTGAGTTCCCAAAAGCAATGTACCAGGCCAGAGAGGCTGCTGGGAGGTTGTGCTTCCGAATACTCTACGGCTTGAACTGACTTGTCTATGCCGTCTTTCATGGGATAGTACACTGCCCTATACCTCGTGAGTTCTGACTTTATTAGCCCATGTGATGCTGCTGGGGACTGCACTGGTCGGCAGCCCGCGTCGTCATCAAGATGAACAGCTATAGTGCGACACGCCGCCCACGTCAGAAAACGCGCTGGGTCTGAGACGATAGTATTTATCTTCTACGGCTTGTGATTGCTCATCATAGGGCTGGCTAAAGACTGCTTGCAGCTCTTTAACTAACCTGTAGTCACCCTGCATGGCTTGTTGATAAGCTGGGACAATCAACCACTCTCGCCAGGTGTATTTGGGGTTAGTCTGTTTCATCTTGGTTGAGATCTCAGCCAGTGATATTTCAACTGGGCCGTCGTTAATGAGGCCGCGCCAGCTGTTTAGCCAAGCTTGCCATTGGTCCTCAAAGTGTTGTGACGTTTTACCATAGAAGCTCTTTTTCAAAGCTGAGACATCGTCGGGTATGTGGGATAACTCGCGGAAGAAAATGGTGTAATCCACATCTGAGTGGGTCATTAACTGCATTAACTGCTTAAACAGCTCTGGGTTAAATTCAGTCAAGCCCAGTTTGTCCGCCCACATGTTTTGGATTTGTTTTTGCATGGCTTCTGCAAAGCCACGGCCTACCTGATCGAACTGCTCTAACGCTTCGGCATCGTCTGCCAGTAGCGGCCTCACCGCTTTCCAAAACATGTAATAATTCGCTTCTGCTGCCTTTGGCTGGTTGATGAAGGCAAAGTGTGTGCCGCCACCAGTCCAAGGTTGAAACCAAGGGTCAAAAATTTCACAAAACCCAAAGGGTCCATAGTCTAGGGTAAAACCACCTGCGGCACAGTTGTCACTGTTAAAATTACCCTGGCAGTAACCAACCCGTAGCCAATTGGCCACCAGTGACGTCAGCCGCTGGCGAAAGTGCTTAGCCAACTCAACCAATTGATCGGTAAAACCAAGGTTTGGATCAATGTCGCTTCGGTATTCTCGCTCAATTAAATGCGACACGATCATGCTCAACTCTTCTGATGCTTTTGGATGAGCATTGCTGCGATCCTCCGTTGGAGGGGCTGCGCCAACGCGGCGGGCAAATAACTCTAGCTGACCCACGCGCAGAAATGAGGGTGCCACGCGAGTTGAAATAGCTACAGGATCGTCCACCAAAACATCAGGTTCAAGAGAGCAAGAGTCTTGAGAATACCAAGGTCGGGTAACGGTCTCAGATTTAGACACATACAGAGTCAAAGAGCGCGATGTGGGAACCCCTAACGCATTCATATAGTCTTGCGCTAGAAACTCACGCACACTAGAACGGAGTACTGCCCGACCGTCGGCACCACGACAGTATGGCGTTGGGCCACCCCCTTTCAGTTGCATTTCCCAGCGCTGGCCATTGATGATTCCTTCAAATACAGATATCGCTCGACCATCGCCATACCCATTACCCGTACCGAATGGACAATTTTGGATATATTCGGTGCCATAAATCGACAGGGCATAACCTGTCGCCCAGCCCACCTGACGCATCGGCTCAGGGGCAGCAGAGAGATCGCCCGAAAAGACCTGGCGAAATTTTTCATCCAGCGCCAGCTCATCGCTCAACCCCAGTTCCTTAAAAAAGGTGCTGCTATGGGCTACATATTCGGGTTTGGCAAGCGGCGTGGGTGTCACAGGTACAAAATGACCCGAAAAAACCTGGCGGGCACGATGATCATTACCCTCTTCGGTGGCATCAGGATCGGCATTTAAGGTGTCCATCAGAGAATAATCCGCCAATTTCACAAACTCATCGAATGTGGTGATGCAGGGCTCAGCCGATGGGTTAGATGGATATGACATGGTTGCTAACACCCGTATGTCGGGAAAGATTTATGGTTAATTGAGGACTTCGCAGAGGCTAGCCTATTAAAGGTGGGGCTCTTCCGACTAATCGACTTGCTAGTAGGCTGCGAAAAGGCCTGCTGATACGGTGGCTAGCGCCCGTATGAGGAGCATATGGGATTTGAACGTATGAAACATTCATTGTCTGTCCTCAGCGCCTAACCTATGCACCAGCCTAATGGCCCTGTTGCTTTCAATTTATCCGAACTGTCATCAGCTGTTATTTTAAATGCTCAACCTGATGTATGAGCAAAAGCTAAAACCGCAAGCCGATTAGACGGACAGTGATGACGCTAACTAGCGTTGTATAGGCAAGTTGATTAACTGTCAGGTGGCTGCTTTTTTAACCATTTTAAGGCTTCTCGTTTACTAAGAGAGGTTAGTTCTACCATGGACACAAACGTTGTGACCGCATCAGGATCAGTCTTGGAATATTCTCGTAAGGCCCAACCGATCGCCTTCTGAATAAAAAATTCGGAAGATTTTCGATTTTCCGTCGCGATCGCAAATAATAGCTCGACATCCGTCTCAGTTTTATAGCCTAGCTGGAACAAAATGGCCGTCCGGCGAAGCCAAATGTTATCTGATTGTCGCCACGGAGTTAGAGTGCGATCGCGGATTTTTGGATACTTACGCAACAGCTTGCCCACATTGTGACTCGCAATGGAGTCCACCGTATCCCACCAAGACTTAGTTGTGATTAGAAATTCCAGCAAGGGCAAAAAGTCTGGGGTCAGGTGCTTCTGAGACTTATCTAATAGCGTCAGAGCTAAATACTGATATTCTCGCTCCGGCCAATTCCACAGAGTTCGCACCACTACGTTGAGCTGGTCGACCCCTGGCAATCCCTGTTCAACTTTGAGCTGCTTAAACAATACCTGTGCTTGCGGACGCTTGATACCCAAAAACTCAAACTGATCCCGCATGTACCGCTTCATCGGGACGGCCTGCTCTGGACTGGTATGCTGGCGATAGAGTTGCTGAATAGCGTCAAGATAAGCATTCACCATTAGTTCTCGAAGAGTAGGGACATCTAAAGCGTTACTCTGATCGCACTGATTTACTGCCGGTGCCAGCGGACTTCTCCAGCCGGTCAATCAACTACCGCGATCCCCATTGTTGCTAGGCGATCGCAATATTATAGGCAGTGGCAAAGTCGCGCGATCGCCTCGACTCTCAGGCTGATCGCGAATTTGTTTCCATCAGGGCCATATTCTCAATCAAACCCCTGAAATGACAGACTGCTAAACCATTGCAACGAGAGACGAGAGCCGCATCAGTTCTCACCTCCCCTGCTGCAAGACAGGGACTTCTCGCAAACTTAAAACAAGTTAGAAACCGCAAAGCTTTTATTCCAAACTCTCAGAGAAATAACGTTCCTGGTCAGCGGTTGCCAAGGCGTTTGAATAACACAAACGGCCTTAGACAATCCGCTGCACCGGGATTGTCATTAGATTACATACGCCGTTTAGCTCTTTTCAGAAGTACGGCGGCTTTGCCGCAACCCTTCCCAATAAAGTAGCCCAATTGAGAGTATTAGTAACCCACCTCCCACAAAGCCGCCAGTGTCTAATCGTTCGCCGAGAACCCACCATGCTAATAGGGTCGAAGTCAGCGGTTCGACCAGGGTGACGATGCTGGCAACAGTAGCAGATGTATGCCGTATGCCGCTGAAATACAGTAGATAAGCCAAAGCGGTGGTCACAATCCCCAGGTACAGTAGCGACATCCAACCCTCAAGAGGATATTGAAAGACCAAGCCAGTCATCAGTGTGGCTGGAAAGAGAAAAATGGTTCCTGCCAGAAAGCTAACCGTTAAGGATTGAAGGGGATGATATCGCCTAGCCAGTGAGCGGCTGCAAAGCGTGACAGATGCATATCCAGCAGCAGAACTCAGAGCCAAACAAATTCCCCAAGCAGTCTTTGATTGAACGGTTATTTCTCCAGAATCAACATTAATCAACAGGATTGTTCCGCTGATCGCACATAACCCTGCAAGCAAAATCCCGAGCGACAATCTCTCTCGCAAGAGAATCAAGGCAAGCATAGCCACCCAAACAGGAGCTGTGCATAGCGTAATCAGTGTGGCCGCAGCTACACCGATATTTCCAATGGCGGCAAAATAGCAAACCTGATAAAACGCCGTCATCGCCCCGGTTAAAAGCATTAACATTAAATCGCGCCTAGCGATCCGAAATGTTTGCCATCCCAAGTGATTTGTGCAAACCAAAAGCAGCACAGGCGACGCGATCGCCAATCTAAACAACCCAACAGAAAGCGGATTAGCTTCAGACAGGGAATAGAGTCCTTGAACAAATACACCGACTGTTCCCCACAAGATTGCTGACATCAGAATCATCAGCAACCCAGAACGAGCGCCCATAGGGGCGTTTGTACGAGATTCCATTAAAAAACCTACCCTAGTTTCAAAACGTCAATTAGCGGTTTTGGTTAGGGCAGGATGAACTCACTAAAAAGTGAGTCCAAGGCTTGACAGACTGCAACAAGCGAATTGGACTTTGCTAGTTTTTAACTTCCTACCCCATCAGATACGGGTAGGCGGCGGTGAGACAGCGCAAAATGCTTTAGACAAAATCATGCCGTTACAAGTTAATTTCACTTCTTGCCTAATCACATTACTACAGCTTTTACCAGCAGGTAATGTCAATTCGGAGCAACTTGTCACACAAGCCTAACGCTGAAGGATGTTTGGGCTGCATAACTTTGCTGGCCAGCGGTTGTCGACTTTATGAATCCACTAGTAGCTTTGGTCAATCCGCCGCACCAGGGTTGTTAGCTCTTAGCAAACGCCTTACCTCTTAATACGTTCAAGCTCTTCACGAACAACTTTTCGTAGGGTTTCCTCAAGAGGTTCGCGACTTGCCTGAATATACTGACGCAGGGCTTCATTGATCAAGGTTTGGTAGTTTCCGCCGCCAGCAATATGAACTCGCTCACGAAACCACGCCAGAACCTCATCATCTAGCCGAATAGTGATGCGGGTTTTACCTGATGGCGTTGGGTCGATTGCTCCTCGCTTACCTTGGCTGAAATCATATTCTGTCTCCATGACTATCCCTCCTCGTACTGTCGTCGTTCTTTTTGAGTTGCTTTGCGAGCAGAGATGACTCGAATCTCATCGCCACGTAGTGTGTAGACAACCACCAAAACTCTGCCAAACGCATCAAGACCAATTGTGACAAACCGCTCTTCGTCAAACCGCTCGTCTGGAATAGTAATTGCCAGGTCATCTGAGAAAACTGATACCGCATCAGCGAAGTCAACACCATGTTTACGAAGATTTGTGGCTGCTTTATCTCTGTTCCATGGGTAGACCATTTCAATTGTAGTATGCACGCTTGTACATGCTACCAGGTGCAAACTCTAATTCTGGCAACTCTCCAGTGACGACAAATTGCCGCCCTACAGGCAACCTTGTGACCCACTTGGTTCAAACACTGACGGGAAAGCTTTATACACTGCCCTAACCGAAAACTTGAGGGCTAACGTTCCCAGTCACCGGACGGAGATTAGCTTCGCCGCTCAACAATAACCTGAATTCGTTCCGGTGCAGTGGGGTTGTTGTGCGCCTGTTATCGAAACAGTTAATCTGCCGTATCAGATGTCAACTCGTCTTCTGGGCCGGCATCGCGGCCCTTTGGGAAATTGGCCTTCCTGTTCACGGCTGCTTTGCGCACTGTCTCGGCAATTCGTTTACGTCGCGTTATCTCCGTCTTTGCGGTCTTAATCCACTCAAGGATTCCTCTTCTGGAAGAAGGCGGGAAACGCTCGAAGAGACGGCGTGAACCCGGATGTTTTTCGAATTCAAGGTGGAGATCTTCAGGCACTTCCAACCGTTCTACATCATCGAGGAAATCCCAAGTGCCGTTCTTCTTGGCCTGTTCGACCACGGCCAGCCCCTCGGGCTCCATCAGTCCTTCCTGAACGAGACGACTGACCCGGTCCTTGTTGACTCGGGACCAATTACTCTTGGGGCTGTGCGGTGAAATTCTGAGCATTGTCCGCAATTCGTCAAGCTTTCTAGGGAGACTATCTACCCATCCATAACACAGGCAATGATCGACGATCTCATCGTAGCTAACGTACGGGTGATCCGAGTCTTTCTTCCAGGTAACTAGCCAAACGCTGCCACTCGAAGAATGGTTCTGGGATAACCACTCGCGAAGTTCAGCAGCGGATTTAATAGCAACCTTTTCCAGTTCCTTAGCCATATGTTTGCCTCAAGGCGCCTAACGGTTGCGTTCAGCGGCAGCGTGAGGACTTAAACGATGGGCGAAAAGACTCTTAACTGCCCGCTGCAACGCCATTGTTAGCTGGCGGCAACCGCAGGGTGCTTTTGCCAACATATCCAAGCTTTACGTCTTGACTAGATCTGAAACTGAATTTTTGAGAAACTCAATAAACAGACGAACTTTGAGCGGCATATACGCACGAGAAGGATAGACCAGCCAAGCAGCAGTATTAAAGTCCGTTGCAGTTACAGCATAATTTGGAAATGCATTTACGAGAGTTCCAGCTTGTAGATCTGCTTCAACTAGCCAATTTGGCAGCAATGCTAAACCCATTCCAGCGATCGCACACTGCTGAAGCGCGATCGCACTTGAAATCACCGTCTGTCCACGAACGGGAATTTCACTCAATTCTCCACTCCGATCCTTGAAGATCCATCTTGAGCGAAACCCGGCGAGTGGAAACAGTAAACAGTGATGCTGCGCCAAATCAGTGGGTTGCTTTAGAACGGGTGATCGCTTGAGATAGCTGGGGCTGGCACAAACTGTGTAATGGGTTAGTATCAGTTGTTGAGCCATTAAAGTTGAGTCGGCAAGGAGTCCCAGTCGCACAGCGATATCCATTCTTTCGGCAAATAGATCTACCACTGCATCCGTCAGCAATAGGTCAACCGTCAGCTCCGGATAGAGCCGTTGAAATTCTGGCAAGTAAGGCACAATGCACTTGAGTCCAAATGAGGTAGAAGCCGTTACCCGAAGATTGCCCCTGGGCTGTTTAGAAACATCTGTTGCAATATCTGTTGCTTGCTGGACTTCCTCGATCAGCGGTTCAATGCGGTCAAAATAGGTCTTTCCTGATTCCGTCGGCGATAGTTGACGAGTCGTTCGTTGGAACAATCGAATGCCCAGTTCTTTCTCCAGTCCGGCGATCGCCCGTGAAACAGAGGAAGGGTCAAGGTTGCGATCACGGGCAACTGCAGCAAAACTGCCCTGCTTCATTACGTCTACGAAGAGTTTCAGTACAGATACATCCATTCTGAACTAATCAGCCAAGCGTAGGTTTCCAGTGCAAGCCTACAACAGTAAACACTGATTAATGCAGAAAATGCACGAGACTCATTCTTAAACACCTATTTATTGCGTGAGAGATGGGAGGTATCGTTTACACATGCTGACAGTTCAAGCGTGTTGGCCACACTTGTGGAAACGCATTTATGTCGAAATTAAATTGAGGAAATCATCATGGTCAAGTTCGCATTGTTGGTTCGATTTGAGGCAAAACCTGGCTTAGAAACAGACGTTGAAGCCTTCTTGAAAAATGCTTTGCCGTTGGTTCAGGCAGAACCTGCTACGGTTGCGTGGTTCGGTATTCGCCTTGGAGCAAGCACATTTGGAATCTTTGATGCATTTCCAGATGAAGCCGGGCGGCAAGCTCACCTCTCTGGCAAAGTTGCCGCTGCGTTGATGGAAAAGGCTCCTGAGCTTTTTGCGCAACCGCCCATCATCGAGCAGGTTGAGATCCTTGCAGCCAAACTTTGACAGCGAATTCAGGAGCTTGTGTGAGCTTTGATTGTTGACCAGTACGGATTACGCAAAAGTGTCACTGATCGGCTCTGACGTGAAAAGCAAATAAGCACACTCGAAGGAGATCTTGTGAAAAAAGTTGGAGTTCTGGGCGCTGGTGCTATGGGATCGCGCATAGCCCAAAACTTACTCAAAGCTGGATATCCAGTTATTGTTTACAATCGCACAGCAGATAAGGTTCAATCCCTAGTCAATCAAGGCGCTATCTACGCGGCAACGCCTAGAGAGGCAACGGAGCAAGTGGATATTGTCATGAGCATGATGAGCGATGATGATGTCTCCCGGCAGGTTTGGCTTGACCCCGCAACAGGGGCGCTACAAGGGCTCAGGAAAGATACGATCGCTCTTGAGTCCAGTACGCTAACCGTTGAGTGGACGAAAACATTAGCGACAGCAATTGAACGTCAGGGAACGGACTTTCTGGATGTGCCCATCGTTGGCTCTCGTCCGCAGGCTGAAGCAAGAAAACTCATTTATCTTGCTGGAGGTAAAGCGGAAGTTTTAGCCAATATTCAACCCGTTTTACGGTCTGCTGGGGCAGTCATTGTGCATCATATTGGGTCAGTAGGTCAGGGGATGGCGATGAAACTTGCCGTAAATGCGCTATTTGGCATCCAGGTCGCTGCACTAGCAGAATTGATCGGGATGTTGGATAAACAGGGAATTGTGCCCGAAAAGGCGATGGACTGTCTGGGAGAATTGCCTGTCACAAGCCTCGCTGCTAAAGGCGCGGGTAGTCTGATGGTGGCAAATTATCATGCACCCATGTTCCCAATTAATCTAATCGAGAAGGATTTCCGCTATGTTGTCCAAACGGCACAAGCCATAAATGCGGCAATTCCAGCCTCAACTTCTATCCATCCCATTTACCAAGATGCGATCGCTCAAGGTTATGGCGACCAAAACATCACAGGTATTGTTCAGCTTTTTATCTAGCGACTCGACCGAGTGATTCCCTAAACGTCGGCAGACCCAATCCAAAAGCAGCCGTACCCAAAAATAAAGCCAGCTAACGATGCCCATCACCCGCCGCGAATAGTCTGTCAATCCCAGCCAAATAGATTCTTGTCGGTCGGCGTGCATGGACTTTGTTAGCTGGTAATCGCTTAGCTCAAGAACACAGAAGCATGGTGCATCTCCAGAAGCATACCGGTTGAGAGGTATAGGTTACCGCCAGGAACGCACACTACAGCTTGCTAGGCTGCTGTACTATAGCGGAGGACGTTCTTGGTTAACCCATAACTGAACAGAAGATCGCTCCCATTGATGCCGCGCATATGAGGCCAGATGTTCAGGCACTGAATCGCCATGCATAATCAGCCGATTAAGCATGAGAGCCAGATCCACATCAGCAATACACCATGAGCCAAATAGATTCTCCGATTCGGATGACAGCAGCGCATTGGTTACAGCAAACAGCTTCGCCGCATCAGCCTGAGCTTGTTCAGATAGCGGCTTGCCAACATGACCGTAGAAGATCACCTCAGTCGGACGCTCTTGCCGTATTGATACCAAATCGCTACGCAGCCAAGCCTGCATTTGACGCGCGCGTGCGCGTGTGCGCGGTTCTAACGGATACAAGGGGGGACCTGACAGTATTTCATGTAGGTATTCAGTGATTGCTGATGACTCCGAAAGTGCAAAATCATTATGGATCAACGTCGGGATACGCTGTGTGAGTGATGTAGCGGCATATTCTGGCTCTTTGTTTTCGCTGTTCCCAAGATCAACCGTTTCCATTAGAAAGGGCGTTGTCTTTTCTTGTAGCACCACAAATACCGACATGGCATAAGGGCTTGTGTATTGGGTATCAACATACAAAAGCATTCAACGGACTCCACAGTAAGACAGAGAAAGCAACCAGCTAACGTTGCCCATCACCCGCTATAGATAGCTTTTGCATCATATCGAACCACTTTCGGCGGTCGGTGTGCATTGGCGTTGTTGTGCGGCATGGCTAGTCCTTCAAGTTTTATATGACTAATCGACGATCTCCATACCATTGACTCAAATCCTGCTCAATTTCTTTAAGAATTGAGATTGCATCCAGAATTGATTTTGCATCAACTGCTAGCAAAGCAAAAACTGACTCCACTTGTTGTTGATAGTCTTGTGGGCACAGTGTAAAACTGTTAGCAATTGCCACCGCGCCTTTCTCATTCAAGAAATATTCCTCATTGAGTGCAAATAGCACCTGATTCATACAAGCCACGCTGCGAAAACAGCAGCCTGCGGCATAGACAACATCACCGCGTGCAACAACCTTTGCCGCAATGGATAGTGAAAAACTAATTGAGCATCAATAAGGTAAACCACTGGTTTGACCAGTGCGACTAGCAAAGCTTTGAGCGTTCCGGCAGTAAAGTTCCTCCTACGGTGACACCACCGTGTCGAACCATAGGAGAAAACGAATGTCGAATTCGTATCAAA
>NZ_JAQMUB010000062.1 GCF_028330965.1 Oscillatoria sp. CS-180
ACGATACAGTAGAGGAGTCTCCATGTAGATGCTGGTAAGTTGGGGAACTTGAGCATCTCATGGAGCGCCCACTTTACCCAACCCATCTCATCTGAGACTCACCAATTTTCAGTGCTTTCAGGACTTTTCTGCACCACTAAGCCTTCCAACCTTTCTAAATTCTCTGTCTTCGGAATCCAAACAAGATGCACGTTACCTATCAAAGTTTATAGGGGCTTCAGCAATTGGCTTATTTGATGCCGCGTTAAATTATGTTTGGAATGAAGTTGTTCTTAATTTGAGAAAGAAAGCTAGCATTTATGGGGTTGATTTATTTTTCGATTCAGCAGTTGGAGGAAGAAATAGAGAGAATTTTAATGATGAAACAGATCTCCCAGCACTAAAGGACAGTACTCTTCTCCATACCTGTCGCAAGTTAGAACTAATATCTGATGTCGTATATCGGAAACTCGATTTTATTTTGATAATGCGCAACGAGGTTGCTGCATCCCATCCAAATGTAGAAAGCATTGGCGGTTATGAATTGTTAGGCTGGCTTCAGACTTGTATAAAGGATGTACTGCAGGATCAACTATCAGAATCAGCTATTAGAATCAAATCGCTTGTAGATAACTTGAAATCTGCCAACGAAGTAATCGATGAGAACACTTTCTCAAGAATTGATGCTGAATTGAAAAATTTGTCGCTGACGCATGTCAACAATCTTCTGGTAAACATATTCGGCATGTTTGTGGCATCTGATTCTGAACAAGTGCTTAGAAAAAATATTTCCGAGATAGCACCTTTAGTATGGGTGTATTCTTCTGATCAAGTAAAATATAAAATTGGCACTCTCATTGATGGTTATAGAACAAATCTTCATCAAACAAAGCTTGAAAGAGGTATTGAGTTCCTCAAGCTTGTTGATGGATTAATGTATGAGAGTTTGCCCGCAAAAATAATTGCACTAGAGCATCTCTCAGATCAGCTTAAAGAAACTCATGAAGGCTGGGATAATTTTCATTATGAGCCTGCAGTCATGAGAGAAATTCTGCAATATTGCAAGTCCTCTACAGACATACCCAAAGAAGTGCTGCCAAAGCTTACAAAGATTGTTCTCCGTTGTCGAATTGGAAATGGTGTCAATTACAAAAGAGGCGTTAGTCCAGGAGGCGTGCCTCTGTATGATCAATTTCTTTGTTTGCTTGACGATGAAGGAGCTGCATGCTGTATTAATGCATTATTTCAACCCGAAATAAACAGCAAAATACGAAACAAAATTTGTCAAGTTCATTTAAGGAATGTCTTGGAAAGCTTAAAACTTATTGTCATATCTGATCGGTTGAAAGATGGCATCGACTTGTTGCTAGATGACCTGCCAAGAGCCTATCTTGCTGGTGCTAGAAGAGATTTTCAAGAATTAACTTCTCCATTCATTGAATGGCCTCGCCAGCAGGCTAGTAGATCGGCGCGTAGGGGAAGCTAAAGATTAGCTCAAACATCAATACATTGAATTAAGAATTAGATAATTTAATCTACAAAACAAGTGTTGGGAGAAAAATCTTGGCTGTTTTTAATGACATGGAGCTTTTTTGTCGAAAGCGTTACTGCATTGTAGTTATTGCTCATCGACTTGAAAAGAGTGGACGTTTTTACCCAGTGTTTTATCGAAATAGCAGTAAATCTCCACATGGTAACTGGAAAATCTTTGAGCGAACTTCAGATGAGACTAAAGGGCGCTACCTCGCTGAATTGACAGTGACGTCTGAAGATAAAAAGGTGAGAGTTGATTGCCAAGTTGCTTGGCGGCATTTGCCTCCTTCAGACCCTGTAGCTTTAGAACTTGAGGCTATGATCAAAGAAGGAATTGAAGAAACGCGTTGGATAATGGAGCAGCGCGAGAAATAATTCCAGTCTTGCCCTGCAACCAAACAAATTTGAGGAGTGATTGCATTGCAATGTGCGATCATTTTCTATCTTTCTAGGCTTGAGATCTTCCAGAGACAGCTTATAAATCTGATATTTCCTCGCCCAAGTACCTTTCTACAAAAGCTTTTGCCGCTTCCGGTTGTAGCGTTTTTAACGCTCTCACAAGATCCAAAATCGTCTCCGCTGATGGGTCACTCTTCTCATTTACCCATCGATAAACGCTATTGCGCTCGATATTGAGAGCCGCCGCAAGGCTGTATTGGCTCACTTCATACTCGTCAAGCACCTGCTTGAGTACTTTCCCCGCTTTTCCCATGCCCTTATGGTGTCAGAGGAGTTTGCTTGCGTAAATATCAAGTCTGTTGACGTCATCGATTCTGTTGACTATGATGACTGTCATCAAATTCGACGACGCCTGTGAGTGTTCACCATGCAAACTCAAGATTTCCTTTCTACTGCTTCTCAATCCTCTGACACTGTCGGTATCGAACTCTCTCTGAAGCTTCACGCCTATCCCAAATCCGATCGCGAACCCGTCAAGTTGCTGGTTATTGGTTCTAGGGAAGCGGTTAATGCAATCGTTCATAGCCTGCATCAACACCGCTTTGCTGAGGTCTTCGAGTGGACTGACTTTCTCCCTGCTCCTAGCGAGACGAATCCTCTGCAAACTCGTCCCGGTGAGGTCATGAAAGCCTTGGTCAAGTATTTGCCCAAAGGATGAGCCTGCTCGGTTTCGGCAGTGGCGAGTCTCCCAGGGAGAGGCTGCGCCAACGCCCTCAACGATCCGTTCCTGAACTGATTGCCGACATCCAGGAACTCACCGCCGAAATTCAGCAACTCTACCGCCAAGACGCTCTGCCCTGGATCATTGGCTACTCTGGGGGCAAAGATTCCACGGTGGTTTTGCAATTGGTCTGGAACGCGATCACCCAGCTTCATCCCCAAACTCAAAGCCTCATCGGTATTCTCACAGTCACGCTATTGATGGTACGAGGAAGGTATGATTTTAGGCCATACCGTTGATTTGGCAGATCTTACAACCATCAATAATCCATATTCTTTAGAGGCAATCGCTTCAAGCCTTTTGAAGATCTATGGAACTTAAAATCCGCAAATATCTGTACGAAATTCAGCAAGCTTGCCAGCTCGTTACCGACTTTACCAAAGAGCAGATCTTCGCAAGCTACCAAGCAAACCCATCGCCAAAAGGCTTAAAACCTATTTTGTTTGAATGGGCGATACTGGGCTCGAACCAGTGACATCCTGCTTGTAAGGCAGGCGCTCTACCAACTGAGCTAATCGCCCCCGCACGGGCTTTTAATCATAACAGACGGGAGCACGATCGCAACCCAATAATCTGTGTAAAATTTTCTTGGTCTCACCCCGTCGCCTTATGCCCTCAGGAAAAACCCACGATCGCATCACCTGGTGGTGTACGCCTTGGGTAGGGCTGGGGACGATGATCGCAACTCGACACTGGGGCTATACGCTGCTGGTGCTGTGGGGCTTTATTTTTGCAGGACTAATGTTTGGTCCTGATTTAGATATCTGGTCCGTTCAGAGTAAGCGGTGGGGCTGGCTAGCGTGGATTTGGCGACCCTATCGCAAAAGCCTACGGCATCGGTCTTGGCTGTCCCATGGCTTTCTGTCGGGGACGGTTGTGCGGCTGCTGTACCTGAGTGTATTGGGATTCTTAGGATTGCTGATTGTGCTGGAGATCAGTAATGGTTCTGGGCGCACCAGCGTGACTTGGAATGATCTTGGGCGGTCTGCTGCTCAACTGTTCTTGAGGTATTGGCGAGAGTGGGCCGCGATCGCGATCGGCATCGAATTGGGAGCGATGAGTCACTCGGTGAGCGATTGGCTCGTATCGGCCTGGCAGCGAGAGGGGCGACGACAGCAGAAGGGCAGACATCGCAACAGCAGGAAAAAATAGGCGAGTGAAAACAGATTCAGGAAAACGCACCCCACCCTAAACTTGTGAGAGCATAGACGAATGGAGGAATGGCTCATTCCTTTTCGGTTGTCTACACAGTTTACGAAGGCATGACTCGCTCCCATCGCATCAATATCCATGATCGTCAGCACGATGCTCACTACACAGCTGAAGTATCCGAAGATCGCTACATCCTACAAACCGCAGAGAACCAGGGAGCTAAACTCCCCTTTGCCTGTCGCAACGGTGCTTGCACAACCTGCGCCGTTCGCGTGCTCTCTGGCGAAGTCCACCAGCCTGAAGCTATGGGACTGTCCCCTGATCTGAGGGAACGGGGCTATGCCCTGCTATGCGTCAGCTATCCTCGCACCGATCTAGAAGTTGAGACCCAGGACGAGGACGAGGTTTATGAACTCCAGTTTGGCCGCTACTTTGGCAAGGGCAAAGTTCGCTTTGGACTGCCCATAGAGGATGACTAACCGCAGCTTCGGCGAGGGAATTTTGAGAACGACATAACAGTCGGAAGCAAATACCTATGGGCGGCCTACAGGGAATCAAGTATCGCTGGCTAACGTGGAGTGCGATCGCGCTACTCATTCTTGCCGTCATGATTACTGGTGCTCGCAGCGAAACGACGACCGTCACTGCAACGGTAGACTATGCCAAAAGCGGCAACACCTTGGAACTGCTCTGGCCGCTCACACCCGAAAGTCCAGTGACAACTCTCCGTCTGGAGGGAATTCAAGCGCCGGATGCTGAACAAACACCTTGGGGAAACACAGCCCGCAACTGCCTGAAAGAGGTGAGAGAGCAAATTGTCCGAGTCGAGTCAGACGACTGGACACCTGATGCTCATAACCGTCTCTGGGCCTATGTTTGGAACGGCAAGACGCTCCTCAATGTTCAACTGCTAGAGCAAGGCTGTGCCTACATTGCTGGCGATCGCCTCCCCTATGGACACCACACCGCAGCCCTGATCTATGCCCAAGAAAAAGCACGACTGCTGGGCCTAGGAATTTGGAATCCTGAAACGCCCCTCAGAGAGACCGCCAAAGCCTTTCGCAGGCAATCTGATGCTCAGTCCCCTTAGCCCCTAAACTGAAGGATGTCCAGCATTGACGAGACACTATGACAGCGGTCAGCGAACAGGACTTGCAACGTTATCTCGAAATCGCAACCGAGGCAGCCCTGGCTGGCGGTGGCGTCTTGCAGTCCTACTGGGGAAAGTTAGAAAACATTGAGCAGAAGGGGCGTCCAGGTGATCTTGTTACCGAGGCAGACAAAGCTGCCGAAGCCGCTGTGTTGGACGTCATTAGACGTCATCTCAGCGATCATCCCATTTTGGCCGAGGAATCGGGAGCTATTGGAGAACTAGCCAACAGTCCATTTTTATGGGCGATCGATCCCCTAGATGGCACCACCAACTACACCCATCAATATCCGTTTTCAGCCGTTTCTGTGGGTTTGCTGATTGATGGCTATCCCAGAGTCGGTGCCATCTTCGATCCGTTTCATGAAGACCTATTCCGGGCCGCGCAAGGTCAGGGCGCAACCTTAAATCGCCAGTTTATTCAAGTTTCAAAAACCAGTAAGCTAGCAGACAGTCTATTAGTAACAGGATTTGCTTACGATCGCCGCGAACAGGTGGACAATAACTATGCAGAGTTTTGTCATTTAACTCATCTGACCCAAGGCGTGCGACGAGGTGGAGCCGCATCTCTCGATTTAGCCTATGTTGCCTGCGGTCGCCTAGACGGTTATTGGGAACGGGGGCTATCGCCTTGGGATTTAGCTGCCGGGGTCGTCCTTGTAGAAGAAGCTGGTGGACAGGTTACCGCTTACGACGAAACGTCTTTTGACATTCAATCTGGGAGGATTTTGGCAACGAATGGTCGGATTCACACTATCCTTAGCCAAGTGCTACAACAAATAGAACCGCTGGCAAATTTCCAGCCGATCGCGATCGCAGAGTCATAGTCTGAGATTCTGTTAATTAGGAGGCTGCTCCTGGAAACGTCGGAGCACGCAAAGCGAGTCTACTTAGATTGCTGAAAACTGAAAGACAAAATTGCATCTAGGAATCAGGATAATGCTGTGTAGGGCGAGAGAGAACCAGCCGCTATGAATATTGAACGAGGTCTATTTCAGTTTGATTTGACCGATTATCACGCCATCTTAGGGGTTTCCCTAGACGCCGATGCTAAACAAATTCGCAAGCGTTATCTAAAAATTGCCCGCAAACTCCATCCCGACAGTCTGCGATCAAGCACTGATGAAGAGAAGCAGCAGGCTAACGAACTGCTCTCAAAGCTCGTCAATCCTGCCTATGAAAAACTCACGCAGGAAAAGACTATGACGGAACATATGGTTGTCCTGCGCCTTAGAGGGCAACAGTTAGGACGGCAGTCTTCGACGTTAGAACTTCAAGATGAAACCGCTAAAAGTCTAATCGGTAACAACAATCCGATCACAGCTTATACCAGTAGCCTACAAAAGCTAGCTGAAGAACAGTATCAGTCCCTGGGAAACGTGCTTGACATCACTGGACAAATTAGCGAATTAAATCTGGCTTACCTCGTTAATACAACAGATACAGCGGCATCCACAGCAGCACCTACCAATGGCAGTAAATCTGCTGCTGCACCCTCTACAGCCAGCGCATCACCTCCCGCCCCAAAACCCAAAGCTCCTCCGTCCCCGCGACAGCAGCGTGAAGCCATTATTGACAGCTATCTCAATCGTGCCCGCCAATTTGCCCTTAAGCGAGACTACTCACGAGCCATTCTGGAAATGCGCGAGGTGGTTAAAGCACATCCAACAAATGCCCAATGCCATAGTCAGTTAGCGGAATACTACTTGCAGGCGGGGCAGCCCACGATGGCCCGAATTCACCTCGAACGTTCGACTGCAATAGACCCTGACAACGCACTCGCAAAAGAATTAAATGCGAAGGTCAGTAAGGCTACTCAGGCAAAAGCTGCTCAAAGTAATTCCAAAAGCTCTCAGTCAAAATCGAGAGGCGGATTGTTTGGCTTATTTGGAGGAAATCAAAAGTAGATGGTCTACCAACCCCCATCAGGCACTAGGGACTTACTGCCGCTGGATGTCGCTCAGAAATACTGGATCGAGGAACGACTAGAGGAGACGTTTCAACGGTGGGGCTATCATCGCATTGTGACGTCTACGGTAGAAAGTCTAGATACCTTGATGGCGGGGGGAGCGATCGCTCAATCCTCTGTGGTACAACTCCAGGGAGACGGACAAGAGCGCCTTGGTCTCCGACCAGAACTGACAGCCTCCATTGCCAGAACAGCCGTCACGCGCATGGCCCGAGTGACCTATCCCCAACGGCTTTACTATACTGCCAACGTCTTTAGCCGCTCCACTAAGGGAACGACCCCAGCCAGCCAGCAGGAGTACTATCAAGCCGGTGTAGAACTGTTGGGCAGCCGTGGCGTTTTAACTGACGCTGAAATTCTTGTGCTGTTGCTCAGTTGTGTCAGCACCCTACAGCTCACAGACTGGCAATTAATTCTTGGCAATGCTGGGCTGACGCGATCGCTCTTGGATGTTTTTCCCGCTGAGTCCCGTAAGCCAGTCCGCCATGCGATCGCCAATCTAGATCGCGTTACCCTCGAAACTCTAGATCTGCCTGATGATCTGCGACAGCGGGCCTTACAAATGCTTGACCTGCGAGGTCGCCCACGAGATGTTATCCAGGCCGTCAGTCAACTGGGACTAACCGCTGACCAGCAAGACATCCTCAACGACCTCAAATCCCTGATTGACCTCCTAGAAAATTCCGAAAAGAATTACCCCATCATCCTGGACCTGAGCCTAATTCAGTCCTTCGATTACTACACGGGCATCATCTTCGAAGTCGTTGCTAATACTGCTCAAGGGCGACAAAACGTCAGCAAAGGGGGACGTTACGATAATCTACTGGGCGTCTTTGATCCCAAAGGCCGTAGCTATCCTGGCATTGGCTTTATGTTTAGTATTGAAAGTCTGCATCAAGCCCTGATTGGCACCGGTCATCTGCCAGACACGACTCCTGCCAGCGACTGGCTCATTGTGCCACAAACGCCTCAGGCTGCAACGGCTGCTTTTCAATACGCTCAGACCATTCGCGATGGTAATGCCATGGTCAGAGTCGAGCTATACCTGGAACCCGAAGATGATATTGCTGTAATCCGCAATCGTGCCCGCGATCGCGACATCAGTCGCATTGCCTGGGTCACCGAAGATGGAACTCCTGAGATTGAAACAGTCCATTAGCAACTCTTGTAATTCTCTGGACAGAATTTATTCATCAGAGCTAGGGTGAGGGTAGAGACGCAAGCAAGAGGAGAACCATGTCCCATACAATCGTGACCAATGTATGCGAAGGCGTCGCTGACTGCGTAGATGCCTGTCCCGTAGCCTGCATTCACGAAGGTCCTGACAAAAACGTAAAAGGCACCGACTGGTACTGGATCGATTTTTCTACCTGTATTGACTGCGGCATCTGTTTGCAGGTCTGCCCAGTCGAAGGAGCCATCCTCCCCGAAGAAAAACCTGAATTGCAAAAGACGCCTACCTAACAACTGATAGGTGAGGACTGCACTTGGGTAGGGACGTGATATGTCGCGTCCCCGCTATCGATCCACCATAATTCGATATCGTGGTTTTTCGGGCAGGGCAATCTCAGGGGGCTTCTCTCGCAGCAGAATCACAACATCCTTACCAATTACAGGGTTTCGAGCAATCAGAGCACCTTCTGGACTTCGAAACTCAACCGCGTCAAAAGCCAGTCCTTTGGATTGAGCCAACAGCTGATTGGCCAACGTTATCTGTTCGTAGTCAGAAAGGCGGAACCAGTCCCCATTTAGAACAAGCGTCAGACGATTCGTCGCAAAATCAGCTTGTACTGAATCGATCACCCGACTAGCATTAGGGATTGACGGCTCCGTTAGCTGCGTTTGCACCTCAAAAATGCGATCGCCGGCCAAACTGTCGGCATCCTTACTCTCTTCCTCAGACGGCACAACAGTCGAAACAGGTTCACGAACAACTGGCACAGGCTGAGGTGCCGGCGACGTTTCGGTAGGCTGAGCAGCAGGCGTCGCATCGGATGCTACAGAGGGCTGTCGCACGCTGTTGAGCAAAACCAGCAAAACCCCCAAGATGCCGATCAGAATGCCACTGATTACCCTGTCCGATAAGTTGGCCGCAGCGGGAATTCGGCGGCGTAACCCCGCAATGATTCGTTGCCAAGACGATCGGAATCGCTGCCACGTTGGCAGAACCCAAGCCAATGCCTCTTTCGTTGTCGTTGGCGTTGGTTGAGGAGTTGCAGTATCTACATAGTCCTCCTCCCAATCTAGAGAAGCAGCCTCCCACTCATCCTCAGGCAGTTCCTCTACCGTGGATTCCTCCGAGAGAGTTGTTTCTGGTAGCTCAAAATCGCTGTCATCTGTCCACTCAGGCTCGGAAGATTGAGCTGAGTCAGTGGGAGAAACGGGTTCCTCCGGCATAGTTGTGATGCTCCTTAGCCCAAACTACTTTTATTGTCTCTCAAGTTGTAGCGAGGAAAAGGGAATAAGAGCAGGGAATGGAAAAGCAGGGGAGGGTAAGATTGCTGCCTTAAAAGCCCCAAAACTTGAGATGATTTGCCTAACGATACGATAGCAACGACGAGCCAATGAATACTCAAACTTGCCCTGTTTGTGGCGTCAAAATTATGGTCGGCATTGTGGGGGGCGATCGCGTCTTGTTCTCCTCAGGGGCACCCGGCACCCGAGCACGGCTATGGGCCAGAGTCTGTCGATACGTTGACAAACCAGGGTGTATCAACCCTGATGGAGGCAGTCAAGCCCCCGGCAAGGATGATTTCTACAAACCGGACGTGCCGCAATAACGAAGTATAAATGTGATATTCCTCAGGTTTTATTGCTGTCAATGTTGAAACCTGAGCCATAATGTCACACGGAATCTTCAACTCATCAAAACCTCTATGAAGCTGTTCTGCTCCGTCCGTTCATCTGCATGGCTGCTTACTGCCTTGGCTTCCTGCACGCTGGCCCTATCGACAAAAGCTCAAGCTCAAAGCTCGGTTTATTCTCCCATTCCCATGCCTGACAGCCAAGAAATAACGGATACTCTTTCAGAAGAAGACATCCCGACAGGGATAGGAGGATTTGCCCGCGACTATACAGTCTTTTTCGAAGACGGCGACCAAGTTGCGATCGATCTCATTTCAGAGGAATTTGATACGATCATTACGCTACTAGGACCAGACGGCACCACAGTGGGCGAAAACGATGATGGTCCTGACGGAACGACCAACTCACTGCTGTTTGCTCGAATTACTGAGTCAGGGACTTATACTGTCAGGGTGCGATCGTACGCAGGGCAAGGCACAGGCGCATTTTCACTCAAAGTCGCCCGACTGCGCCCAGTTCAGTAAGTCTTTCTCAGGAACTTTTGCAGAAACACTTGCCGTGTATTCAAGCAGTCTGTTATCTTAGTCAAGCGCTCAAATGCAGCGCTTAAGCCGGGATAGCTCAGCCGGTAGAGCAGAGGACTGAAAATCCTCGTGTCGGCGGTTCAAGTCCGCCTCCTGGCATTCAAGCAAATCAAGCGAAAAGCCCAGAAGCCTTTGGCTTTAGGGCTTTCTCTTTTCAAGGTCTGACTGAGGTCCGCTCACGTTTTGGGTGTCTTTAGAACAGAGTTGTTATTGTTATAGGTCCACCGCGAAGTTAGGGTGATTTTGCGTCTTGATCACCAGACGCTTCAATACTCACTGGATAAGTACAAGCGTTCTCTCTGGTGGATTTGGCTCTACATCACTAGGGTTTGATCACCTTCGTCGGCATCGGTCAATTTTGATTGCTGACGCTGGATCCAAAGGCTAACCAATAATCCCTCAGTTGGACTGAACAAGAAAGCCAAACAGAAAAAGCAGAAAGATACAAGGACAATGGAAGCTCCGGACGGCGCATCTAAGTAGTAGCTCAGGTACATCCCAATCACGCTGGACAGGGCACCAATAATCGAACCTACCCACATCATTTGATGGAGTTCTTTAACCAGTAGATAGGCAGTGGCGGCTGGGGCAACTAGCAATGCCACCACCAAAAGTGCCCCCACCGTGGGTAAACAAACGACGATGGTGACAGTCATCGCCGTAATTAGTGAAGCGTTGTACCAATGCACCAACATCCCGCTGGCTTGAGCCCCTTTCGGGTCAAAGGTGTAGAACAACAGCTCTTTGAAGAACAATCGCACCAAGATGATCCCGACCACGGTGACGGCTAAGCTCCACCACACCTCTGTCATGGTGACTCCCAAAATGTTGCCAAACAGGATATGAACTAAGTCAATGCGGTTTGCCCCCGGAAGGATACTGACTAACACGACGCCAATAGCAACAAATGAGGTCAAAATCAGGGCCATCGCAGCATCCGTTTTCACTCGCGATTTCGACTCAATTAAATAGAGCACCAGAGCGCTGATCACGCCAGCAACTAAGGCTCCAAACGAGAGGGCAACGCCTACTACGTAGGCGATCGGTAGACCCGCCATCACCGAGTGAGAAATGGCATGGGCTAACATCCCCATCTGTTGCACAATCATGTAGCTGCCCACAATGGCACAGAGAATGCCGAGCAAAATACCCAGCATGAGGGCACGTTGCATAAACGACAATGACAATGGCTCGATAATCCAATCCAGCATAGAAGGGTTCCGTATCTTTTAAGGTTGGCGGGTTGAAAGTGATTCACCTAAAGGATGCTCAAGGAGTACAACGTGTCTGCTTCAAATTTCTGGTCATCCATAGAGGCAGCAAAGCAAGGTCCATGCAGATGCCGCTTAAGCGAAAACTCGGGCGAGGCCTCGACCGTAGGCCCGTTCTAAATTGTCGGAGGTAACAACCTCTTGACGGGTTCCATGGGCAATCAGATGTTTATTGATTAGCAACAGCTGGTCATAAATGGCTAGCGAATCACCCAAATCGTGATTGATGACGAGTAGAGTTTTGCCCTCCGACCGCAATTCCTGAAAAATATCAAAAATGATGTCTTCAGTCTTGCGATCAACTGCTGTAAAAGGCTCATCGAAAATTAACAACTCCGCTTCTTTGGCCAGGGCGCGGGCAAGAAATACTCGCTGCTGCTGCCCTCCCGATAACTCGCCAATGGGGCGATCGCGCAACTCATACATATTTACCCGTTCCAAGGCTACCCGAGCCAACTCTCGGGCCTGACGGCTAAATCCCTTAAAGAGTCCAGTCTGCACAGTTTGGGCCATCATCACCACATTCCAGACGGTGACAGGGTAATCCCAATCAATGCGAGAGCGCTGGGGGACGTAGGCGGTTTGAGTGAGCTGTCGCTTCAGAGGCAGGCCCTTGAACCGAACCACTCCCTGGGTGACGGGCACTAAATTCAAAATGGCCTCAACCAGCGTACTCTTGCCAGCACCATTTGGGCCAATGATACCGACTAGCTGACCCGCAGGCACTAAGAAGCTGACATTGCGAAGTACGCAAGCACCTCGATAGTCGACCGACAAGTTCTGAATTTCTAGCATCGGCATCAGCCTATGACGGAAGGACAATACGCTATCTCAATTGTCTTCATTGAGGCAACAAACTCGGTAGAGAGGACATCAACCGCGAGAACCCTGTAATCAGCAGTTAAATGGCAGGCAACGGCCCGTATCAAGATTGGACTGACTTACTGAGGCCACTTAACTTAATGACAATACCTATTGATAAGTCAATCAAAGCGATAGTGCCTATTAATAGGCAAATCAAAAGGTTGACACCAGTGTATGAGTTAGTAATATAAATGTCTACGTCGATAGTGTATCGTCCGTCTTTACCCCGATAATGCAGATCGTGCGTAGGTCAATAGCAGTAGTTTCAGCGTATGTGAGCGCACAGAAAAGGATAGTCGTGATCAAAGTCCGCCACACTTTTCTGGGTTTAACAATCGTTGGGCTAACTCGCACGGTCGTAAGCAGTCGGTGGCTGTCCAGGCCCCATTGTTGACGATAGTTCTTTATAAGATTAGGCATAGAGGAACCGTCAATGCAACGATTTTTTGCCCCCCATCAAGGGACGCTAGGAGTTGCGATCGCACTCCTGATTGGTCTTGCGGGTTGTGCCGGCTCAACCCCCAGCGATTCAGACAGTACAACCGAATCTGACACAGCCGCCGAATCTGACACGACTGCTAGTGATGTAACCGACGAGTCTCCGATTGAGGTCGTCGCGTCCTATAGCGTCATTTGTGATTTAGCTGGGAAAATTGCGGCAGATGCCGTACAACTGACTTGTTTAATCCCACCCGATCAAGACCCCCATACCTATGAGGCCACACCCTCTGATCGGGAGGCAGTCGATACGGCTGACTTGGTCTTTTATGCGGGACTCAACTTTGAACCTGCGATTATCGATATGGCCACCGCATCCGACTCCGAGGCCCCCAAAATTGCTCTACACGATGAATCGGTGCAGGAATTGATTGAAGTGGAAGAAGAGGGTGAATTAGAGCCCGATCCTCATGTCTGGCATGACGTTGAGAATGGCCTAGAAATGGTTGCCTTGATTCGAGATAACCTTGTCGCCGTTGATCCGGATAATGCCGATGTGTATACCGAAAATGCTGAACAACTCACGGCTGAGTTGGAAGCCCTAGATGCCTGGATTCCCGAGCAAATTGCCACCATTCCGGAAGAGCAGCGCCGCTTGATTACGACTCATGATGCGATGTCGTATTATGCTCAAGCCTATGGGTTAACGGTTGAAGGCACATTGCTGGGCGTTTCGACTGAAGATGAACCAACCGCTGCCAAGATTAACGAGTTAGCCACATCAATTCGTGACAAAGATATCCCTATCATTTTTGCTGAACTCACTGCTGATGATCGAGTCTTAAAAACTGTGGCGGACGAAGCTGAGGTCTCCATTTCTGAGCAAGTCTTGCTGGCGGACGGTTTGGGTGCAGAAGGCACGCCTGGGGAGAGCTATACCGGCATGTTGATTTACAACACCTGTGCCATTGTGGATGGCCTAGGCGGGGAATGTGCTTCTGCTCCTTAGTACGTGCCAGCTCTAAGTTTTACAAGGTTTTCAAAGGATCGGAACATCATCAACCCCTATTTCAGGAATCGAGAGACCTGGGTTGATGCGGTGACTCAACAGATTGCGATACGTATGACTTCACACATGGAAGCACTGGTCAATCTAGGCCAGTCAGCAGGCGTGATTGAACTCGTGAAAGCGTTCCATGGTCCAAAGGACATGGAGCGAACGAACTCTTCTGGACGAAGATTTTGACTTATGCAACGAGATCTGGGACTGTTCGCAATCGCCTTCGAGAAAGCTACGACAAGATGTTTTGGGCTGTAGGCAAGACTTTGCATGAGTATCCGAATGAACCCCCAAAAACAGTTGGAGATGGCAGTCTATATCATTGCCACTCCGCTTGGCTAATCGCCTGGATTTGAGTAGATCGACATTAAGGGTTCTTCAATTCAGCCTGCCAAGGCAGCGATCGCAAACGTACTAGAAAGCCTGAAATGATGCAGCGTTAGGCATAAATAAGCTGACGCATTTTCGCAATGGAATCAGACAATTGCTCCCATAAGCGTTATGGGATAAGACGTTCAGCTCTTATGACTAAACCAGGGCAGCTGACCGAAGGCAATTTCAGCGATAAAACATCAACTACTTCCACCAAAAACGGAGATGGATACTGCTCCACCTCCGTTTCTATGGTTAATTCAACCTAGATTTAAATCACCGATGTGCTGCTACCAAGCCGGGTGCGTAAGCTTCAACAACGTTACCCGTGTTGCTGCAGGTGATCATCAAGTAGTCACAATGAGGACACTGAGTACGGACAAGCGCCTCTTTATCCAAGTAGTGGCGGGATGCATGACCACCGCAATTGGGACAGTGAACGATTTGGGATGCGTAATTCATGACTTTCAAGTTTGATATCAATGCGTGGATGGGAAGTCTATTAGAGCCGTTTGTAAAAATGCTTATCGAAGTGAACTTCGTTGTCGCATCATTGCGGGATCACAACAGAGTTAACAGTTATAAACAACTGTTGGTATATCAAAATGTTATTTCAAATATTAGGTAAGTTGCAACTAAAAAGCGAAAAACTTTTCGAAAGATATAGTTAAGCTTGATCCCAATGGGTTTAAAGTCAAAACAAAAGCACCCTAATTCATAACAGGCAAAAGTAAGGGTTGATACCAATTAGATTAAGGAAATCTAAAGATCTCTTCTTGGCGGTAGACTCAGTAAATATATGTTTCAACCTAAGGGTAGATGATTAGGATTTACGAGTATCCGAAAGCCGTTATAGTCGGACATCTCATCGCCAGTTTCACGGCGTTTAATCAGAATTTAATTCGCTTTTTAAGAAAGACTTAAGATTTGACTGGAAACTTTGTCAGCTAAATTTCTACTTCTATTGGATGACTAAAATCTGGTTTGTCTCAGTAACTTTACCGAGGCCTGTAATGACAATTATGAAGGCGGAAAAGGCTCGGGATGAGACTCATGTTCAACCTCAAAAACATGACCGTAAAGACTTGAGAGAATTTCCTTACCTTCCTGGGTGAGCTTGAGATAAGCGATCGCATCTTTGATGTAGGGATAGACGCTCTTCCAGTAGAAGCGGGGATAGTTGACTCGTAGATCCTCGGGATTGCGGTAGCCTAGCTGCTCATTGACGCCCGTTTCCTCAAACTCGTAGAACAGGGCAGGAATTTTGTGGAGATAGCGAGGATCGGACAGCTGACCAATGAGGTCTGCAGCCCGCACCAATCCTGGAAAGTTCGTGGTGTCTTGATGGTCTGTGTCGAGTGGCACAGGAAATCGGGTCAGTTCGATATTACGTTTAATGATCTCGGCATTAATCAGCCCATGACCACCAAACCTTTCCTGGACAAATAGCTTGCCACGGTCTACGTGATAGGGTGTCAAACTTGCGTCTGTGTAACCTTCCTTCAACTGGACTGTTTGATCCTCTTCACCGGTCGCATATATGCGCAGAGGGATAACATCGTGACGGCAAATACCTTTGACATAACCGATATCGTGACAAACTAGCGAAATAGTGAAGTGCAACCAGTCTTCACAAGAAACCCCACCTTCGCGAATATGCTTTCCTCGTAAGATTTGTTGCCCAACCAGGGTCACAAAAACAGTGTGCTCAACGTCGTGATAGAGAGCATTGCTATTAGCAATTGTTTCGACTCCCATGTTGCCGACCCAAGCAATGATGTCTGCATAATTTTGCTTCAAACCGCCATAGGTTTGGGCGTAATTAGTCCTAAGTTCTAGGACAAAGGCGTTACACAAAATTTTGTTAGGATTCAGCATTGATGATTTTGAGGGCTGATTGTTCTCGTGGTCAGGCGCGGTTCCAAGGACGTTTTATCCCATTTAATAGGGGAAGGACTGTACGATCAGGACAGTTTGTTGAACCATTAAAATGGTGCCTTTGCTCAAAATTTTTTGAAAGGATCTTTAGCTTAAATTCCGGGGACAAGTGCGATCGCCCATCTTCGTATAAGCTTTCTTAGAATGTTTGTTCCAGAAACTGCTACCCTTTTGATAGGTGAGGATGGATGTATAGCCCCTTTGTATCTCTCATTTTTAGGAGGTTGAATCCGGCTCTCCCCTATTTAGGATTTAAGGGGACAAGTCAGATTCAGCTGCATCAGTCCTGTAAGTAAACGCTCAGCAAAACGCAGGGATTGAATGGCTCGTTCCAAAACATTTGATCGCAAATTGGTTTTAGATAAAGCCATGCAAGTCTTTTGGGAGAAAGGCTATGAAGCCGCATCGATGCAAATGTTGGTCGATGCAATGGGCATTAATCGTGGTAGTCTATACGATACTTTTCAGGATAAGCGGACTCTCTTTTTGCAGGCGATCGCCCACTACAATGCAACGGTTGTCCAACCTGCGATCGCACCTCTGCTGGCCCCTGGAGCTTCGCGCCCGGAGATTGAACAGCATTTTCTGACGTTGGTGGAGCGCATTACCACTGATCAGAATCGGCGCGGTTGTTTAGCCACGAATACCGTCACAGCGTTAGCCGCTAAAGATCCTGACATCACGATCTCTTTGCAAAACAGTTTGAGACAAGTTGAAGACGCTTTCTATCGTGCCCTTGTCAGAGCACAAGATAAAGGTGAAATCAGCACGGATAAAGATATTCGTGCTGTTGCTCACTATCTGACAAGCAACATCCAGGGATTACGAGTAATGTCCAAAGTCAACTCAGATTCCGCTGTACTCCAGCAGACAGTTGGTCTGATTCTGCAAATCTTGGATTAACGCTGTCTGAAAAATCACCGTCCTCTTTCTAATACATCTCTTAGGTGAGTTTAATTTCTTTTTAGACCAATCGTTCCAAAATAAAGTTGAACCCCAGGAGATTAATCGTTATGAGCCTGACTCACGACCTCGCCCAACTTGCTGGACACATTCGAGCAAAACTTCCCGAAGACACGAAAGCCACGATGGCAAAAGCAGGAGACGATATCACAAAGCTTGGCATTGAAGACCGCAGCCTGAAGACTGGCGACACGATTCCGACAGTCACGTTGCCGAATGCTCTTGGCGAGACAGTTGCCGTTCAAACGTTGTTGCAAGACGGTCCCGTTGTCATTGCGTTCTATCGGGGCGGTTGGTGCCCTTACTGCAACATGGAACTGCGAGCGCTACAGCAAGCTCTACCAAAAATTGAGGCGCAGGGCGCCAGGTTGGTTGCGATCTCACCCGAAACCCCAGACCATTCTCTATCGACTAAGGAGAAAAACGACCTCACGTTTGAAGTCCTCAGCGACGTTGGGAACTTGGTTGCTCAGGACTTTGGCCTTGTCTTTGCCATTCCTGAATATCTGCGTCCGGTCTACAAGTCCTTTGGGATTGACGTGGCTGCCCACAACGGCGACGAAAAATTTGAACTTCCCGTTCCCGCAACCTATGTCGTAGACACCAGCGGCAAGATCGCTCACGCTTTCGTGAATCTGGACTACACCCAGCGCGAGGATCCTGAAAACATCGTCACAGCGCTTAAGTCCCTTCAGGTGACCGTTTAACCATTTACCCCAACGGCTCCAAAAAGGAAACTTTGAGTATAAAGACAACTCAGCAGCGTCTTGAATTGGAGCCGTCAGCTTTTGTCACCGACAGACCACACCTAGGACATTACGGCAGAAATATGCTCACCATTCAGAATGCTGGGAAAGCCCATCTGCCTTTTTTGGGTTCTGAATTTTGAATTTTGAATGCTGCATAGCGGTACTATAGCGCCATGCACTTGCACCAAGCACACCCCATTCCCTATTCCCTGCTCCCTTAAGCTACTGAGATGTACTTGACCAAGCTACACAGGGCTATAGTTCGATTCCGCCACATTCGGTCGAGCAAGGCTCTGAGCATCTTGGCTTATCAATCACCAGGTGTATCGCAGTCGCTGTTCGACTAGGTAATTCTGCAAATCACCAATTTGATCAGTCACGACAATCTGTGACGGTGTCAGATTTGGGGAGCGGGTGTCTTGCAGTAGCCAGCCAGCTGTCGTGCCTGCTGCCGCGCCTACGCTCCATTCGCCATGGTGGACTCGCGTCATCGCGTTGACGATGTGGGACCCGGCGATGCTTTTGCCACCAATGAGTAAATTGTCTACGCCGACTGGAACCAAGGCCTCTAATGGGATTGGGAGAGGTTGTGCTAGCCGTTCATTAACGCTGGCACGAGTTGCTTCGTAGGATGGCTGCCAGTTGCGGTAGCGACAGCCGTGAATGTCGATGTCGTAATGTGAGATCCCGATCGCCGTTCGCGAAAAATCTCGTCCCCCACCCATATCCACGCGCACATCAGCTTCCTTCATCATGAACTGTTCTTGGCCGTAGGCTGGACGTCCAATGATGCGTCGTCCCTCTCGAATATAGGGCGTCATGCTGAGGCCAGAATGCGTATACATGGGGCCGCTTGGACCATACAAAAACGTCAGCGGCATATCAGGGGCAGCCTGGTTGGCCATCAGCCACTCAGCAAACAGCAAAGCATGATTTTCGGCGTTCCTAAGAGCCTGGATAGCGAGTCCTCCCATCCAGTTTTGGTACTGTCCGGTTTGCTGCAATGAACTCTCCGTCATGATCAACGGCTCATCCATGATGTTCCAGTCATTGCCTCGGTTCCAGTTGACTAGGGTCATCTCACCGGCAGTGGAATACCCCACGGCGTCTCGGCCTGAATAGCGACTGACAATGCGGCGATAGTTGAATAGGCCACGCCCATGGAACATGGGAAATCCTTCCATATCGAAGGCACGGCGATGTTCATCTTTGGGCAATCCGGTTTCGACACGGGCCAACATGTCTCGGCTCTGCCCCTTGTCGTTGGCGATCGCCATCACAAAGGGAAACGTGAATGCCTGAGTGCAAGCCGGATTTGATCGAGTTGGTGCACTCGCTTCACCCAGAACATCCCGACTATCGGAACCGACTCGGAAAGGAACCTTCGCCCAAGCAATCAGCTCTCCGGTATCGGTGGCATCAATCACAATCATTCGTTTGCCGGGAGGAGCCTGTAAGCGAATAGGCACCTTTTCATACTGCTCTGTACCCGACCAGGCGTACCAGTCGTGTAGCTCCTGAGATAGGCGACCTTGGGGAATATAGTCGGGATCCTTAGGGGTTCGCTTGACAGCATAAACTGCTGTAATGTTGCGGCCTGATGCATCGAACGCTGCTCCCTTGAACGCTGTTGAGGTGGACCAACGGCTATTAGGAGAGGCCGTTAACGCATTCTGCAACAGTTCTTCCGAGGCATCTGCCCCAGCTTTGGGGAGAAAACATAAGTCACCCACCCAACAGCTATTAATTTGATAGATTCGCTGGCGATCACCCATGCCTGTCCAACCCGGTAGACTTACAGGCTGATTGCGAATCCGTCGCTTTAACTCCTGCCAACTTTCCGCAAAGTTTTGCTGCCGCCGCATTGCGCGTGACTCATCAATGGCAGACACCCCTTGGGAACTAATCTGCCCTCCTAACCAGGGAGTCAGCTCGATCAAGCAGGTTTGTGCGCCGGTTCGCATCGCGTGAGCTGCCGCTCCTACCCCGCCCAAAGAGCCACCCACAACGACAACTTCACAGTCCCATACCTCTTGTGAGCGAGGGAGTGGAGAAATTTGAGGGCGACCGTTGGCAGCCCGTAGTTCACGCAGTCCTGTTAGTGCAGCACTGTTCGTCAACGTTTGCCCAACCGTAACAGTGCTGATAGTTGCAGGGATTTCCAAATATCCAGACGCCATGTGGAATGCTTCTAGCAGCAGCGTACCGCTGATCAGCCCAACCATAGCAGCTACCGACAGTAGCGTGATACGACGACGTTTTTTTTGCCTACGAGCACGGGCTAATCTTCGATACAAGCGGCGCGTTACCATTGCGGAGTTCTTCAAGACGTTCGAACGTCTCAGAGTTTAGCAATAGAAATCGTTAGGAGCGCACATTCGGCAAATTTATATAGCGATTTCGAAATGGGTAGACGTATTAAGGCCCGTAGGGAAATGCCGATGACCGTATCAAACAGGTGTCTGACATCGAACATGCGGACATAACCTTACGGGCACAATCCCGATCGCTATCCTTGGGAGATTTTCGAAAATAAAAATACTCGGCTGTGGGCATTGCCCTGCGCTAATGACACCCTGCCAACGGTAAATTCTTTTCTGGGGATCCCCCCTCAAACCCTATCGACCTGTTTTTGGAAAACGGTTGAGCTATGCTCACGCTCAAAACCAACCGATTCATAGAGCTTTAAGGCTCCTAGAGGATTCTGAGCATCGACGCCAATCGTAGCCAGCTCCATGCCAACTAGCTGCAACCGCCTCAGGCTTTCAACCAACATGGTCCGTGCCAGTCCCCGACGACGGAAGCCCCGTCGAGTTCCCAGCAAACAGACATAGCCTTCTTGAATGCCCAAACGATTGTTTCGCTCTGGATCAATCTCGCTGTAACAAAAGGCGGCCATTTGCCCATCAGGTGTTTCTACCACCAAGTCAAGATTGGCATCATAGTCGGATCGCGTCATCTCGTGAAGAAATTCCTTCACAGTGGTGGGGTGATGGTTCCAGTGATCCACAAAGGTCTCGTTGAACATATCAACCCAAGCTTGAGCGTCATTGGCCGTGACGGGTCGTATCTGCCATCCATCCGGCAGAGTGGTTTTTGGCAGAGACGTTTCTAGCGATCGCTTCAACTTCAAAAAGTAACGCTCTGGCTGAAACCCTAGTTCCAGCAGCAGCGATCGCTGGACTTCAACGGAGTCTCGACAGCTGGAATGGAGGACCAGGGGTAGCCCAGAAGCCCCTCCCACTTCCACAAGCCGTTTCTCGGCCCAATCTAAGATGGCTTGAGCTAAGTCACCATCACGAGCTTGCGGATGGATATCAAAACTCAAGATGCAGACGAACTCCTGCTCTGGAATGAGTCGCCAAAACTCAGCCACAGCAATCAGCTCACCGTCTTCCCTGCGCCAGAGACGCAAGTCCTGATTGATATCAAAGGTCGGATCAGAGAAATCTTCGCGCAGTTTTTCAACCGATGTTCGGGTTTCTAAGTTATCAGCAATTCGACACGTGTTGATGAGCTGAGCGATCGCGGCCAAGTCAGCTTCACCCACGTTGGTACACACAGTAGGAATCAAATTAGCAGTCATAGCAACTCCCAGACCAATTCGCAATTTTGAATTTTTGGATTCGAGAAGGGTTGAGCTACAACGTTTGCAGCCTCAAGCTCCGTCAGTTGTAGATCAAGAGAAAAACAGGATTGTTCATGTCTTGTAATACGCTCAGGGGTTATCAGGCAGTTGTCTCACGGTCTATTACAGCCAGTCCTTTGCCTATTTCGGAAAGAATACTCAGAATATACTACATATACTACAAGTCTGTCATCCCTCATGCCGCTCCTCACCACTTCTTTATCCCCGCAAGGTGCTATTACAGAAGGTGATGTAAGTCGAAACTAGGTCACTCGCCCCATTTCATCGCCTATGATGCTTCAATTTGGACGAGACATTTGTGGTCACCTCGCAATGGCTGAAGAGCGGGAGTGGCTAGTGACAAACGGTATTGGTGGATATGCCTGCGGCACCGTGGCAGGGCTGCTCACTCGTCACTATCATGGGTTGCTGGTCGCCGCGCTTAATCCCCCTTTAGATCGCACGCTTTTACTGACTAAGTTGGATGAAACGGTCACCTACTGGAGCGACCGTCCTAAAGATGTCAGTTGGGCTGGGGCTGAGGACTCCGGCAAGGCTGTTACCGAGGCTAGAATTCACTCCGCTGAACATCAGTCGATACAGGGTACTCTGTCAGCTGGATCAACTAACTATGGTGGACACGCTTACCGACTGTATTGCGATCGCTGGGCAGACGGCACGGTAACGCCTTCCGGCTACCTGCAGATTGAACGGTTTGCTCTTGAGGGGACCGTCCCTACCTGGTTTTATGTCTTCGACGATGCCTTGCTAGTAAAACGGATCTGGATGGAGCAGGGATCGAATACAACCTACATCCGCTACTGTTTGGAACGGGCGAGTGGTCCGGTGACACTTTCGATGAAGGCGTTGCTGAATCATCGCAATCATCATCACAGTACTCGCGGGCAAGATTGGGTAATGAACATTGCTTCTGTCCCAACGCGATCGCCTGCTGATCCACAGGGAATTACCGTGTCGGCTTTTGCCTCGGCAACGCCGTTTTATGTGCTGAGCGATCGCGGCACCTGCACTCTACATCATCAGTGGTATCAAAATTATGATCTTGCGATTGAACGCTATCGCGGCATTGATTCCAACGATGATCACCTGCATGGCGCAACCTTCGAGATTGATCTCTCTGTCGGAGAATCCGTCACTATTGTGGCGACGACCGAGGCCCCTGACTCCCTTCAGCTGACAGGCGCATTTGAACGACAACAGGCCCATGAGCAGCAATTATTAAGCCTTTGGCACTCGACAATTTCGTCCACATCCCAAACCCCTCAATGGATTAAGCAGCTCGTGCTGGCTGCCGATCAGTTTGTTGTGTCACGCTCTGTTGAAGGGAACAACGACGGTAAAACGGTCATCGCGGGCTATCCCTGGTTTGGTGATTGGGGCAGAGATACGATGATTGCCTTACCGGGATTGGCGATCGCAACCGGACGACTTGATATCGCCCGACCAATTCTTCGCACCTTTGCTCAATACGTTGATCGAGGGATGCTTCCCAATGTTTTTCCGGAGGCCGGGACCCTGCCTCACTACAATACTGTTGATGCAACGCTCTGGTATTTCGAAGCTATCCGCGCTTATCACGCTGCTAGCCAAGACGATCGCTTGCTTGAAGAACTCTTCCCTGTATTAGCTGATATCATCCATTGGCACCTGAAAGGCACACGTTACAACATTCATCTAGATACTGATGGCCTCATCTATGCGGGTGAACCCGGCGTGCAGCTAACTTGGATGGATGCCAAAGTTGGGGATTGGGTGGTGACTCCCCGGATCGGTAAACCGGTTGAAATTAATGCGCTCTGGTACAACGCTCTGCTGATCATGGCGCAATTTGCAGACCGGTTAGGACTAAGCGGAGCAAACTATCGCGATTTGGCCGACCTGACGCATGAGGGGTTTCAACGCTTCTGGTCCAATGAACTAGGGTACTGCTACGACCTACTGGATGGTCCAACGGGAAATGACGAGAGCCTTCGTCCGAATCAGATATTGGCCGTGGCGTTTCCTTCACAACCGCTCAGCAGGTTAGAGAAGGGTGAGTCACACTCTGCTAATCGGCAGTTGCTAGAAGCGTCCCAACAGACCGCTGTTGTCGAGACGATCGCCCGCCAATTACTTACGTCCCACGGGCTACGATCGCTCGATCCTCGGCATCCTGATTATTGCGATCGCTATGGTGGTGATCCGGTTCAGAGAGATGGTGCCTATCATCAAGGGACCGTTTGGGGATGGCTCATAGGTCCATTTGTGCAGGCTCATTTGCGGGTTTATCAAGATCTTGGCGCCGCCAGCAGCTTTTTGGAGCCGTTCGCTGATCACCTCCGCAGCGGCTGCATTGGGACACTCAGCGAAATCTTTGACGGAGAGACACCCTTTACTCCCAGAGGTGCTTATGCGCAAGCCTGGACCGTTTCAGAAGTGCTCCGGGCATGGTCGCAGCTTCAAACCCTATCTCCTTCTAACCGTGATTGACCTGATCGGCTCTTCCCCAATGAACAACGTCAGCAGGTTGCGATACGGATAAAACGGATAAATGTGTCGATTTTACGGTACACCACGATAAACCCCATGTAGGATGAGGGGGTATTGGTCTGATCAAAACGGGGGTAACCATGACTCGCATTGCCGTCATTGACTATGACATGGGCAACCTTCATTCCGCCTGTAAAGGGTTAGAAAAAGCGGGTGGAGTGCCTGTTGTGACGGATCGTGTGGAAGATTTGCGGTCAGCCGATGGGGTTGTTCTACCCGGAGTAGGTGCGTTCGATCCGGCAATGCGACATCTCCGCGATCGCGATTTGGTCACCCCCATTCAAGACATCGTTGCTAGCGGCAAACCATTTTTGGGTATTTGTGTTGGCCTTCAGGTCCTATTTGAGGGCAGTGAAGAAGGGCAAGAGCCAGGATTAGGCATTATTCCGGGTAGGGTTCGTGAGTTCAAACCAGAGCCTGGCATTACGATTCCGCACATGGGTTGGAACCAGCTCAAATTGACTCAACCTGATTCCCCTCTATGGAATCAGGTCAAAACCGGAGATTGGGTTTATTTTGTTCATTCTTACTATCCCGAACCTACTAACCCTGACGCGGTTGCTGCCACTATTACCCACGGCAGCCAAACCGTAGCCGCTGCGGTCGTCCAGGATAATGTGATGGCGGTTCAGTTTCACCCCGAAAAATCCTCGACAATTGGCATGCAGATTCTGTCGAACTTTGTGGTAGCTATTCAACAAAAATCCCCCGTCTTGAGTCGATAATGTCCTTGAGGATTTACGGCAACCGTCAGCTTAAGACTGTGCCTGGACAAGCAACCCGACCCACAACAGGACGAGTCCGCGAAGCCCTTTTCAATATTTGGCAGGGGTCAATTCAGGGCTGTATTTGGTTAGACCTATGTGCTGGCAACGGCGTGATGGGCGCTGAGGCCCTTTGCCGAGGAGCTGTTTCAGTCATTGGCATTGAGAAAGCGGGCCTTGCTTGCCGCACGATTCAACAAAACTGGCAGCGCATTGCCAGTGCAGACCAAACCTACCAGGTCATTCGTGGCGATGTCTTGGTAGGGCTATCGAAGTTGGCTGGACAGCAGTTCCATCACATCTATTTTGATCCGCCTTACCACAGCGACTTGTATCAGCCCGTGTTGAGAGCGATCGCCCGCCACCAACTCTTAACGCCTGATGGTGAGCTAGCAGTAGAACATGAGGAAACCGCTTGGGAGGCGATCGCGATCGCGGGCCTGATGTTGCGAACCCAAAAGCGCTATGGCCGCACGACCCTCTCGTTCTATCGCTCTGCTGTTGATGCTGACGTTGTTTCCAACCCTTTGGACTACTGACCAACCATGTCCCATTCTGATCCTGCACTACCGACGCCCCTCGTCGAGGTTGATTGGCTAAAAAATCACTTGGATGATCCTCAAGTCGTGATCATCGACTGTCGTTTTGCCCTCAGCGATTCTCACCAGGGACGACGGGATTATCAGGAAAGTCACCTGCCGGGAGCGTTTTATCTCGATCTTGACGATGATTTATCGGGTCCAGTGCAAGGGCCGCCGACCTATGGCGGGCGGCATCCGCTGCCCGATCTGAATCAATTGGTCGCGACTTTCGAAGCGTTAGGCATCTCCTCCGATCCGGTAGGGCCAACTCAGGTCGTGGCCTACGACGCCAGCAAAGGAGCCTTTGCCGCTCGGGTCTGGTGGCTGCTGCGATATCTGGGCCACGAGTCCGTTGCTGTGCTAGACGGAGGATTCCCGGCTTGGCAGGCAGTGGAGTATCCCCTGTCACAAGCGGTTCCTGATCGCCCTCTAGCGGGACAATTCACGCCTCGTATTCAAGAGGACTGGCTGGTTGATCGAGTCTATGTGTTGGAGCACAAGGACGAGCCTGGAACAGTGGTAGTAGATGCGCGATCGCCCGAACGCTATCAAGGAGAACAAGAACCTATTGATCCAATTGCCGGGTCTGTTCCGGGGGCAGTCAACCTGTTCTGGCAACTCAATTTGAATGAGACTGGTCATTTTCGTTCTGCTAGGGAACTAGAAACTCAATGGAGCGTTGTCCCCTCGGCTGAAACTCCAATCTACTACTGCGGCTCTGGCGTTACAGCCTGCGTCAATATTCTGGCCCAAGCCTTGATGCAGCGTCCTCTGCCCAAACTGTATCTAGGCGGTTGGAGCGATTGGTGTTCTTACAACCCGTGAATCCATTGTTGTGTATCAGCCTTCTGTTACTGACTGGTTGCTAAACGAATCCGTTGCTATAGTTGTATAGCTCAAGGCGGAAGGTGAAAGGCAGAAGGATGAATCAAATCCTTTCATAGCAAGCAATCTAACGTTTGCCATTGTCTTAAACTGGATAGCCACGGCTATAAACTCAATTGAATGACGACCGGGGGAGGCCCGATTTTGACCTTTTCGACAGAAGACTTTGCCCGCGCCCTAGCGGATCACGACTACACCTTCAAAACAGGAAATACCGTTCGAGGCAAGGTAATTGGTCACGGTTCAGAAGGCGCGATGGTTGAGATTGGTGGTAAGTCGGACGCATTTTTGCCTTTGAAGGAAGCCTCTCTAGAACGAATCGAGAATCTTGAAGAGGTGCTTCCCCTTGGCGAAGAATTTGAATTTCTCATCATCCGCGACCAAGATATGGAAGGTCGGGTTGTTCTCTCTCTGCGTCGTCTGATGGTACAGCGTGTTTGGGAGCGGCTGATTGACAAGGAAGCCAACAAAGACATTATGGATGTCACGGTAACGGGCACCAATAAAGGTGGGGTTATTGTTGATGTCGAAGGTCTACGAGGCTTCGTACCGCGATCACACCTCGTCCAATCCCAAGATTTAGACGCTCATGTGGGGAACACTCTCTCGGTGGGTTTTCTAGAAGTCAATCAGGACGACAACAAATTGGTCTTGTCTGAACGGATAGCAGCGCGATCGCAAGCTATGTCCACGCTTGAAGTGGGCCAATTAGTCACAGGCACCGTCGCTAGCCTCAAACCCTACGGCGCTTTCGTTAGTTTTGAAGGGGTCACCGGTCTTCTTCATATCAACCAAATCAGTAAAAATTACGTAGACTCCCTTCAGAACCTCCTTCGAGTCGGGCAAGATATCAAAGCCATCATTGTCAATATAGAAGAACAGAGAGGTCGTATTTCCCTCTCCACCAAAGTTCTGGAGAAGTATCCTGGAGAGGTTTTAAAGGACTTCGACACGGTCATAGCAGATGCTGAGAATCGCCTGCAAAACGTAGGTCAGCTGCTAGCCGAAACCGACCTCTAGACCCTGTTTTCTTTGCCGCCTCCAACCTTGCCGCAACCGCAAACACTGATACCGGTGGGATGGCTGAGGCAAAAGTTTTCGTTCTCCCAAAATATCCCAACTTCCTGGTGCCTAGACGAAAATGGCAAGGTTGACCGTTGACTGTTGGTCGTCGGGAAGTTGACTATGTACTGATTGTCATATCGGTCCTTCGTACATCGAAACCTACGATAAGGTGAAGAGTGCAACCGTCAAGATTTCAGACCCATGTTGTTTGCTGATCGCCTTGTTCCCCTACAAGTCAATGTTTTTGCCGATATGGATCGGGCCAAGGCCAATGCCCGTAAGTCTGGTCAAACCATTATTGACCTATCTTTGGGGTCTTCTGATTTGCCGACCGCGCCTCACGTATTGGACACCATTTCTGAAGCGCTGTACGACACAAGCACCCATGGCTACTCTCTGTTTCAAAGCACGCTACCATTTCGTCGAACTGCTGCTGATTGGTACACTCGCAAATTCGGAGTTTCCGTTGATCCTGAAACGGAAGTGCTTCTGCTGATCGGTTCTCAGGAAGGAACGGCTCATTTGCCCCTGGCTATCCTGAACCCGGGTGATTTTGCCCTGCTGACCGATCCGGGATATCCTTCCCACGCAGGTGGCGTTCATCTGGCGAGTGGGCAGTACTATACGATGCCTTTGCTAGCGGAGAATGGGTTTTTGCCTCAGTTTCAGGATGTTCCGCCGGAGGTGTTAGCCCAATCTAAGATGATGGTATTGAGCTATCCTCACAATCCCACTACAGGATATGCATCGCTGGCGTTTTGGGAAGAGGCCGTCGAGTTTTGCCAGTCTCATAATCTCGTTTTAGTCCACGATTTTCCCTACGGCGATGTCACTTACACCGGAGAACCTGCACCCTCTGTTCTACAGGCTGATCGCAACAAAGCGACCTCGATTGAGTTTTACTCTATGTCTAAGTCTTACAACATGGGGGGCTTCCGGGTAGGATACGCGATCGGCAATGCGGAATTAATTACAGCGCTACGACAAATCAAAGCCACTGTTGACTTC
The DNA here is from genome assembly GCF_028330965.1 of Oscillatoria sp. CS-180. Lineage (GTDB taxonomy): Bacteria > Cyanobacteriota > Cyanobacteriia > Phormidesmidales > Phormidesmidaceae > Halomicronema. The sequence continues at coordinate 28,489 of NZ_JAQMUB010000062.1, forward strand.
AACCAGTATCCCGGAATTGTGCGAGGGGCGATCGCGGCCCTGTCTGGTGCCCAAGAGGGTGTTCAAAAAACCGTAGACACTTTCCGGCAGCGACGAGACACGTTCGTTGAAGCTGCAACTCATATCGGCTGGCACATTTCCAAGCCCAACGCAACGCAATACCTTTGGGCCAAACTTCCAGACCCTTGGGTACAAGATTCGATTGACTTTTGTGTTCAACTGGTCGAGGCAACGGGTGTAGCTCTGGCACCCGGTCGCGGTTTTGGTAAATATGGCGAAGGCTATGTGCGAATCGCTCTCGTCCAGTCGCCAGACGTTTTGGAAGCTGCTGTACAAAAGATTGATGGCTTTCTTGAGCGATCGGGTCACCAAACGCAATCTGTTTCACCGCTCTAAGAAGCCTAAAAGTCTTCTGTGGAAACATAGAGAACGAAGAAAGGGATTGCTTAGGCAATCCCTTTCCATCTCAATAACCGACTGAATTTATACTGATAGCTTTAGCCCTCTAGGCTTGTGCACCCGGTTGTTATTAGGTGCACAAGCTCATGACCCAATGGCTCGCCGTCTTGTTTAACGGAACTGGTGACAGCTATACAGCGGCACAGGTGCTCCATGATGCCGCTGTTGCTATCTCTAGATCAAAGCATCCGTGACAACACCAGCACTGATTAAGTCAGGAGCGTGGCCGTTGACATAGCTGAATAGATCTGTGTCCTCAAGGGCAGGCATATGAGAGCCACCATTGGAACCACCGCTATTAGCATCGCTAGTGCCGACAACTTTAACGTAGTCAAAACGAGCAAACTCTCTGTGATTCTTCCAGCCAGAGAGCTTAATTTGCTCACCTGCATCAATCTGAACATCCTCGATGACAAACTCGCGGAAGTTCTTTTGGGAAACCCAACCAGAGCCTAGATGCTCATCAAAGGTCCAATTGCCAACGGTGTTGCCACCAACTTTGACTTTACCCATCGACCGTCCGTCGTTCTCATCGAAGTAGCCAACGAGAATGTCATAGGTGCCACTAGGCCCATCAAAGTTGATGGAGGCATGACCATCATGCCTTCTGAGTTTAATTACCTCACCACCAGAAGCGCGATGATTACCAACGTGTTCTACCCGATAACCGTTCAGGTGCATATCCTCAGCTTCGTAATGGAAGACTTCGGGGGCAGCAACCTCGGTAAACTTAACCGAGTCAAATCGAGCAAACTCGTTGTGCTCTCTCCAGCCGGAAAGCTTGATCTGTTCGCCGTGCTCAATGTACACGGACTCGCTTACAGTGCGTACAACACGGTTGTTAGCGGACACAAGACTCGAGCCTAAGCGCTGATCAAAGGTCCAATTATCGATGGTTTCACCACCGATCTTGACTTTACCCATTGACTTGCCATCGTTTTCGTCAAAGTAGGCAACGTCAACTTGGTAGTAGCCACTCTCCCCTGTGAAATGGGTCGATGCATATCCATCCCAGCGACTGAGTTTGATGACTTCACCACCGGAAGCAACGTTGCTGCCGACATGCTCAATGCGGTAGTTGCATAGATGCATGTCTTCAGCTTCGATGAGGATATGCTCAGGTGAAGGAGGTTCAGGCGTTTCACCATTTTTGTAGAAGCCCATATCTGTGTCAGAAACGCCGTCTGCCATAACAGTTCCAACGTTTTTGTACAGTCCATCTCCGAATTCGACACCTGTAATTGCGCCGCTGCCCTTCAGGAAGACTTCTAGTTTGGAAACGTTGTCGTCATTGATATCGACAGTCGCTTGACCCCCATCACCCATGATAGGAATTGCCTGAGAGTCAATCAGACTGCCATTAGCATCAAAGGATTTGATAGTGCCGCCTCGCTCTTCAATATCTAAGAAGCTCATGCTGTTGATATCAACCGCATTGGCAAAATCAAAGGTAATCGTTCCCCCACGAGCGTTGTCGTCGGGATCAGAAGAATCTCCATCTTCGGAAATAATAAGAACCTTGCTCTGATTATTAGTCCGTAGGTCGTTATCACCCCCTGTAGGATTAAAGGTGTCGAAGATCATCGCTTCGCCAGCCCCACCTGTTGCAGAGATAGTGACACCTTGTGCTGCATATTCGTTATCAACAACGGTACCTGCCGCAAACCCCTCAAAGTCAATGACCGTCGATAGGTTTTGTGCTGCTTCGCTCTTGGAATAGAGCCAGGTCTCACCAATATCTAGCAAGTTGTTGTTGTTGAGGTCACCTCCCACAAAGGCGGGGTTGAAGTCATCACTAATGTCACTAGCAGTGCCGTTGTCGTCTGTGACAACCACGTCGTTGGCAGCGAACGCGACTTCTCCGGTATTTTTGACGGCATAGGTGAAGGTAACTTCCTTGCCAGCTGCGATTTCGACAGCTGTGGCAGCAGTTTCGGCATCTGCACCATTAACAAATTTTTTGATGCTGATGTCAGGAGTCAATGTCTCCACGATACCTGCATCCAAAGTGGGATTGAATTCACCAGGAGCCAAAGTGACGACTTGAGTCATGCCGTTGCTAGGGTCAGCATCGGAGTCAGCCGCATCATCGTTCCCTACATTGGCTTGCGTGAATTCAAAACCAGTAGGCAAGTTGGAGAAGATAACCTTGTATTCTTCACCAGGGTTGAGGCCATCAAAGCGATACTCACCATTGGCGTCAGTTGCCGTAGCGGCGATTGTGTCGTCGGAAGTACCGATAACACCATCTACGCCGCCACCGATTAGCTCAACCGTGACGCCTTCGACGCCTGCTTCGCCTGCATCTTGAATACCGTCGCGGTCAGTATCGAAGAAAACGGTGTCGCCCAAGCCAGCTAGCTGTTGAACGATACCTGCATCCAAAGTGGGGTTGAACTCACCAGGAGCTAGAGTAACGACTTGAGTCATGCCGTTGCTAGGGTCGGCATCGGAGTCAGCCGCATCATCGTTCCCTACATTGGCTTGCGTGAATTCAAAACCAGTAGGCAAGTTGGAGAAGGTAACCTTGTACTCTTCACCAGGGTTGAGATTGTCGAAGCGATACTCACCGTTGACATCTGTTGTTGTCGTCGCAGTGGTATCGTCCGCAGTTCCAATAACACCATCTGCGCCGCCACCTGACAAAGTTACCGTGACGCCTTCAACGCCTGCTTCGTCTGCGTCTTGAATGCCGTCGCGGTCAGTATCGAAGAAAACGGTGTCGCCCAAGCCGGCAAGCTGCTGCACCAGACCTGCATCGAGTGTGCCGTCAAACTCACCTGAGGTAAGTGTTACGGTCTGAGTCTTACCCGTAATGGGGTCAACATCGGAGTCAACCGTATCATCATTACCTGCATCAGTAGTTGTGAACTCTAGACCAGCAGGTGCAGTAAACATAACCTGATAATCACCAGGGGGCAGGCCTGTGAAGGAGTAACCGCCTTGAGCATCAGTTGTAGTAGTTGCAACAACATTGCCATTACCATCAATGAGGTCAACCTGAACGCCTTCGACACCAGCCTCGCCAGCGTCTTGGACACCATCACGGTCAGCATCTAGAAAGACAAAGTCGCCCAATCCAGCCTTCTTGAAGAAGCCGGAATCAATTGTGGGATCAACGTCACCGGGATCCAAAGAGATGACATCGGAGATCGGTCCATCTGAATCAATGGCATCATCACCACCGACATTCGCTGGGCTTGCCATGTCGAAGCCATCGGGCGTCTCGAACTGAACTTTGTAGTCGCCAGGAAGGACAGTGAACTCGTAGTTGCCGTTAGCGTCAGTTGTCGTTGTATCTACAACTTCGTTCGCTTCAATTTCGCCATCACCATTAATGTCAGCGAGCAGGTTAACCGTTGCATCAGCAATGCCTGTTTCGCCAGCATCTTGAATTCCGTCAGCATCGGCATCTTCAAAAACGGTGTCGCCTAACTTGGACAGCTCAACTGCGACAATCGTGATTTGACCATCAATCTCGCCACCAACTGGAGTACCGTTATTGCCGTCGGGAACTAAGATAATGGCAACCTTTTCACCGGCTTGAGGAACGAAATCATTGTTACTCAGAGCAGCTGCTACAACCGCATCAACATTGCTTTGATTAATGCTGCCAAACAGATCTGTGAAGAAATCGATGTCCGACTGAGACAGGGTAGAGTCGTCATCTAGCAGCTCCCAGAAGGCAAGCTGAATGTCAGTGACAGTAAAACCTTGATCAAGGAAAGTGTCTTGATTATTGAGTAACCAGTTGGCTGCACCCAAGTTTTCAGGTTTCTCAATTTGTCCACCAAGACCGTCACTTAGAACCGCTGGATCATAGCTGGAATATACAGTCGCTGTGAAATCAATCGGATCTAATTCCCTGTTTAGTCCTAGGTTTGGCAAAGATACGCGGTTATCGCTAGTATCTCCATCGCCGTTAAAGTCAATTCCTTCGAAGTTTAAAAAACGGTCAAAATCGATGCAGTAGCTATCAAAAGAACCCGTTAAGATACCACTTGAATCGTTAATGTTCATATCAAAGTAGCTGGGGTTGCCCAAAGGGATATCCAGGTTCTGACCCTGGGGACTACCGTTGGTCAAGTTTCTCTGAATAGCAGTCACAGTGACCTGCTGCGGCAAAATGCCGCTCAGGCTTTGAAGATTTCCGCTCATGGAATTTTACCTTTGAAAAAGTGAAAATTGGGTACAGGGATGAGTCAGCGCGTGGCGAAAGGTGGAGCTTTCGCCACTTCTGTGAGATTTATCCCTGTTTTTTATGGTTATAGGGATTCCTGAATAGCACTCATGCTCAGACCATAGGGTCGCTGAGGAACCTTTTGTCTTGGACTCAATGCACTAAAGATTCCAGGATGTTAAAGTTGACCGCGAGTCAAGATTTTTGATGAGGGCTTTAGCTGTCTGCTGAGATCTTTATAGGATGAACGCTCGCAGACAAATCAAGACTCGTCGAGAAAACAATTTCGCTTGGCCTCTATCACAGTCTCTTCCTGTCCGCACTTGCTGGAAGAAGGCCGAGGCGTGAAAGCGATCGCTACAGAGTTGTAGCTTTAGCTATCTAGGTTTGTGTACCTAATAGTATCCGGGCGCCTAGTGCTTACCAGACGGCTTGTCGTTTTGTCCTAACGGAACTAGCGACGGCCATATCAGGTAATGCACCTGTCCGAATAGACCGGCTTATCTGCTTACATCCTGAATAAATTAAACGAATTGGGGGCTTTTGTCTGTGGGAAGACTTCTTGAGCAAGCCTTCCCACAGACAATACTTGAGATATCGCAGAACGTATAGCAAGAGTTGCGGAACTCCATGCCTAGGGTTACTTTTGCTCTTCTTGACGAGAATCTTTGAACTTCTTAGCCAGTAGACCGCCGCCAACGGCAATGCTGCCGAGAATAGTCATCGGCTCAGGTACAGGTTCAGCAGACGTGTCACGACCACCACCACGGGCAGAAGCCGGCATGGAGATAGCAGAAGCTAGAGCGATCGCTGCGCCAGCAGTTAGAAAAGTCTTTCTCAACATATTAAAAAAACTCCGATATACAGTTCTGGGAGCCATCCGTGCTCGCTCTATCGGAACACTTAGGCTCGCCAGTACTATTTGTAACATCACGTAGGGAATATCACATAAATTTCGTTTGAAGATAGAAATCTACTTTTGAAGAAAAATTGAACTTACTTCTCGAAGTCGATCGCAATTGGATTCTGAAAGCCTTTTTGGGAGAGGATTTCAGGCCTTTTCTATTTGTCTATACAATTAAGCAGGATTGGCGCGATCACAAAACTTGATGGGATGACCGCAAGCAACCTCGTACCTGACGAGCTTAAGCTCGTGTAATCTCATAAAGTTTTTGTCGCTTTTAGGTATGGCCTCCGTGAAAGTGCATGGACTCTATAAAGATCTGCCATGATTCTTGTTGTGAGTGTTGATTTCCGGAGTCAAGTCACATTATTGTCTCAGGAATCAGGGGAATCACTTAGAGCGGGGATTCATGATTTATGGATGTTTAGACGCTTTCCCAGGGTCTGACGATAGGTTGCCTAGCTTTGCATCGCTTTAGCCATTTGCTAGGGCACCGAGTAGCATCCGGTTGCTTAGCGTGCCTAGTCAGATGACTTGCTGTCTGCCCTAGTGGAACTGGCGACGGCAACATCTCAGCTTGGGATACCCAGCAAAGTAAACTTTCTTTAGAAAAAATCTTATGAAACTGAACACAATCAGCACCAGCCATTTATCCAAGACGCAAATACCTTTCTTTGTCCTTGCGGTTATGGGTGCAGCAAGTGCTGCAATTCACGTTGGCCTCGTAGCTCAAAGTAACGATGACAGTCTATTGCCGTTGAGTCTCTTATTTTGGTTATCGGCTGGGTCTTTGATTTGGCAGAAGCGCCACCAATTAACGCTGCATACCAATGCTTTGTCAATGCTTGCTGGAGGTGTTTTGATAGCAATTTTTCTCGCTTGGGGCATCAAAGCACCCACTGATAACTACTTGGCTGCGGGACCTTTCATTGCAACGGTGGGCCTAGCTGTTTTCTGTTCTAGTTGGCGAAACCTGACACAGTACCGAGCAGAATTCATTTTGATGTTTATGTTTGGTATTCCCAAGGTTTTGCTTTGGTCGGTTATTGACTTGAGAGGAATAACAGCGCGACTGTCTACAGCTATGCTTCAGGCTGCTAGCTTTGATGTGCTACGCGATGGCAGAATCATCAGCTTACCGACAGGTAGTGTCGAAGTGATTCACGATTGTTCTGGACTAAATGGCATCCTGTATTTGCTGTCGATGTCAGCTTTGCTGCTGATTATGGCCCCTATTCAAGGCACTAAACGATATCTTGTGCCACTGATGGGAGTTGCGATCGCTTTTCTATTCAACGGTGTGAGAGTAGCTTTCCTGGCTATTATGGCCGCCGACACTGATCCACAACGCTTTCAACATTGGCACGGTACCTCAATCTTTTCGCTCGGCGCTTTAGGGTTTTTCTGTGCAATTTACTGCTTAATACTTTGGCGAGAGAAGCGCGAGGCAATCTCATCTCTGTAAACTTCCCAGTCTTTAACCCGGCTCAGGGCGCGTCATCCATTAGTCTAAAAGCCTTGTGGTACAAGCATTGCTGCGCCTGCCCTAACGAAGCTGTTAGTACGACACCTATACGCTCTGTTCGTTAGGTGTCGTGGGATGACGATGACGCAGGTAGAGGCCAATGATGCCCGTGACGACAGCGATCGCTGACAGAATGTGAACCACATTAAAAGGAGTGCCGGGAAAGAACCAAGAGTCAGTTCTTAAGAACTCAATGAAGAAGCGACCGAGAGGATACCAAACCAGATACATAAGGGCGACGTCGCCGTCTTTCAACTGAGTTCGAAAACGGCGAGTGATCGAAAAAATGATGACAAAGCCCAGAAAGTTCCAGAGGGATTCGTAAAGAAATAGAGGATGGAAGCGGGTACTGTCAGGATAGGTGCTGAGGTCATTGTAGGGCGCAATTCGGTGAGCACGGTCAATTCGAAGTCCCCAAGGTAAAGTCGTGGGTGGACCGTAGAGTTCCTGATTGATGAAGTTACCCCAACGACCGATCGCTTGCGCTAAGGGAAGACCTAGGGCGATCGCGTCTAGATAAGGGAGCGCATCAAGCTGCCGAACGCGAGTGAATATCCAAAGTGCGATCCCCCCAAAAATAAAGCCTCCAAAGATATGAATACCACCACCCCAAACTCTCAAGATCTCCATTGGGTTTTGTAAGTAGTACCCTATGCCCGTAGATCCACGCGGCGATTGAATAAAGACATAGTACAGTCGTGCCCCAATAAAACCTGGAATTAGAATCCAGAACAACATGTCCCATAAATTTTCGGGATTCTCACCTTTGCGAGCAACTTCACGGCTGGCAATCTGAGTCGCAACCAAGATTGCTGCTAGCATCAGCAAACCGTACCAGCGCAGTGCTAAAGGACCGTATTGAAAAATGATGGGGTCGACTGGGGGGTACATGGGTGACTCGTGCAGAAAGTGGAATTGTAGCCAGCATACCGACAATTTGGGGGCATTGTGGGGCCTAAATTCCTCGCACCACGAGTTATCAACGCTGGAACTCACCTTTCTCGTATTGACACAAGGCTTCCTATAGATTTAGCGTCTGCCTCAGGAGTGCTTGGTCAACAGCATTGACGCCGAATCGACCTTTCTCAACATCGCGAATCCAGCTTTGGCTTTTGCCTAAAAGATCGGCTAAGGCCCGTTGGGTTAGATTTTGACGTTGACGAGCCGCTTTGATCGTACTACCAGAGAGCCGTCCAGCTTGAGCCTCTGTTTGAGACAGTGACTTGCGACGGCGACGATTAGTCGAGCTTCGTTTTGCTTTCTGCTGCCACTCATCAGGAGCCTCGAAGCCGAGTAGACGGGCGTTCAGCAAACGCTGCCATTTATCCCGAGGCGCAGTGTCGGTCAGACTCAATGTCCGGTTAGCATCGTTGGCCCAAAATTCCAGTGCATCATCAGCATCCTCGGGAATATCAGCAACCCTAGCCCATAGCGGCTGGATTTCAAGCGGATAGGTTTCAGGGTCGAAGCGGGGCTTGAGACCGTAGTAGTACAAGGTCTCCAAATCACCTTCAAAGGTTTTCAAAAGACGCTTGTGGGCACCCCGAATAGTAATCGCTTCCGTCAGACGCTCCTCACCATAGGCGATCCGCAGTAGGGTTCGTACCGTCATCCGGTGGTCGCCGCCTAAGCGGAGTTTGAACAAGAGCCACAGAAGCAAGCGCATGGCCCCTTCATGTTGCTGCCAATTACTCATCACTTCTGAAAGCAGAGACTGTGGCAGAGAACCGTACTGATAAAAAGCCGTTTGCCGACGATAGTCTTGCTTATTGAGAAAATGCTTTGACCAGGTTCCGGCACGGACAGTAAAGCTCAACCCAATTAAATGTTGGTAGCCTTCGGCATCGTCCTCAAAAAAGTACTGAGTATCTAGCAGTTGCCAAACGAGATGCTCACTCAAGGCAAAGGATTGAACTTTCCCCTGACGAGGCCAGTCCAGCGTCATCAATATCTGACAACATTGATGAACTAAGTCTTTGATCAGCGTCAGCTTTTCCAGCTTGGTCAGATCTTTGCGTTTATCAAGCCCTAGATACTGCTCAATATGCTGGTCGTTCAGAACAAAAACATCCTCCCACGGGCGATCACAGTTGATGGCATAAGCCGCAAAAATGAGATGAACACAAGCTGCACGAATATCTGAGTTGGCAATTCTTGAGGCGGCCTCCTCGGCGACTAGAGGGTTGGGGGAGTTTGCTTCAGGGTCCGCTGCTATCCTAAAGCGAATTTCTCCCCGACCCCGATGAACTGCGCGACAGTAACTGTAGTAGCCTTCTGCATCCGTCTGCCAAGGCAAACTGTGGCGCTGCGATAGAAGAGTGCAGGTTTCCCACATCGCCATTGAAGAAGCGAAGGGCGTATTCTTGCCATTGAGAAAAATATCGGAGATAGCTGCTGGCAAGAGCGTACTTTTGAGACGTCCTTTCTTTGCTTGCAGGGGCGTCAGTGAGCCAATGTCACAGGCTTCTACACACTGGGGAACCTCCAAATCTCGACAGCCATTGCAGAGGGTTGGGTCGATCCAGTAACTATTTTCCTCATCTTTATCGTTGTCGTTAGCTTTGATCGCTCCGTTGGGACACAGCGGGCGACAACTATCACAGGCAATACAACCATCTTTGATCGTGTAGGGCATATGCAAAAGGCTTCTATTTAAAAGAGCGTTTCAGGTCATGGAAAAGAATGCTTTGATAAATGTGCGAAGACGATTTTCATGGAGCGATCGCTAGTCATTGATATTCTCTATGGATCGCCTAGAAACATTACAAGCTAACGGGATTGAGTGATTTAGGGATAACAACCCAAAGCCGGCAATTTTATATAGAACGACACACTTTCATGCTTTCTTTAGGGTTCAATTCCAAAAATGTTTACTGCGGACTTTTTGAATTAGGGATGTGTTCCTGAGTTTACGGTTCGAGATTTTTTAAGTGATCGACTCCTGACAGTATTGCAAAACCATGAAACTAGCAGAAAACGATTTTCTTTGAAGATTTATTGTTGTTTTGCTATGAACTGTTTCAGGCGATTACATTGAATTTCCTAAGGTTCTTCGCGCTTGATTTCTGGTACGGTATGTCATAGAGAGTGTGCAAGATTTAGATTGAATTTGTGTAAAATGATGCTTCAAAAAAATGGAGCGTTTTGCACTTTCAGTTTTCAGGTATTGTGTAAAATATCCAATCTTTGTCATGCCTCAAACCATTTCACAGAAGGCATTTCCATCTTGTGATTTGCCCGTCTCCACGTGGGATCTATTGCTGGCCGCGGTCCAGCATTGGGAAGACTCGCAAGCATCGGATCATTACATTCAACAGGCGATCGCTAAAAACGCTGAGGTTGATGTTTTTGTTAGTGCTTATCGCTACTACTTCTATAAAAGTAATGCTCCAATGGCATTAAAAATGGCGACTGCTGTAGCCGATGCTGTTCGTGAACGTGAGCAGTGGCCAACGGATTGGCAAACGCTAAAACCTATCTTGTTGACACGATTAGATGATAGTTGTGTGCGCCTTTATATCAGTGCGTATGCTGCTTCTGGTTTGCTACAAGCTCGTCTAGGTGACTTTGAAATAGCGCAAAACATCGCTGAACAAGTCCAACAGCTTCATGCTAAGGAATTTGGCGCTGACATTCTTCTGAATATTCTGAGTGCACCTTCTGATGAGGAGGAGTGAAGAATGGCAACAGTTGACTTCTACGAGAAGCCCGGCTGCATTGGCAACGCTAAACAAAAAAGGCTTCTACAAATAGCCGGGCATACTGTGCGGGTTCATAATCTTTTGACAGAACCGTGGACTGCTGATCGCCTAAGGTTGTTCTTTGGCGATCGCCCCTTGACTGATTGGTTTAATCCAACGGCCCCAGCCATCAAACAGGGCAATCTCCAGCCGGAAAAACTGACAGCAGGTGAAGCACTGAGTTTGATGATTCAACACCCTATCTTGATCCGTCGTCCTTTATTGCAGGTCGGCGATCGCTATGCCGCAGGGTTTGATCTAGCAGACATCGATGCTTGGATTAGCCTTGCTCCCGAGACTAACTTATCTGAGGACGTACAGACCTGCCCCCAACAAAGCACGGTGATGGATTGACTGTCTTAAGAACGTTGGCTGAATTGATGCTGGGAACTCACTCAAATTTTCTCAATGAAGGGTTTACTTCGTTCAATCTCAGTCTACACAAATTACTACCTTAGATGAGTCAGTTGACCGAAAAACAGCACCACAACTGTAGAAAATTGAGTAGGAGTATTGATAACCATGATTCTGCAAGCAACTGATGCAAAAGTACTAGCGATGGAATTTCTGATGATGGATTTAGAGATTCCGGAGGACGATCAAGAATTTTTTGCAGTGCTCTCTGCTCATCGATCCGGTAGTGAGTGGCATGTGGTCGAAGTGGGGGTAGAAGGATTGCCCGACAAATGGGTCCTTCAGGTTTTTGATACCGGTATTTGTGATCCCTGCTACACCTTCACGACACCTGCACCCGCTGGCGATGATGCTGATCTGCAAGTATTTCCAGAGGCGATCGCGATAGTCGTTGCAGCCGAACGCAACGGCGGCAGGATCTGACAATTCGTTTTTCCGAGGCTTAATCCGATGACTTTTGCTCTCCCTCCAGACGATCAACCCCCTGCATCGACGACAGATTTAGATGCCACACTGCGGCGTCGGCTGGAATTGTCCATGCGAAAACATTTCTTTGAAGCTTGCGACGGTTCCATGCAGTCCTTACTGATGGAGTGCAGTTGGACAATCAATATCGCTGAAGTGCTGATGCTCGTCATCCACTGTCCCGATGCTACAACCAATTGGCGCGTTCTGAACGGCATGGCCCAGATCGCCGAATTTCTGGCACAAACTAGCCCCCTGGCTAAAATTCGCGTCTATCCGCCAATGGGGATGGGAGGACCATTCGACATGCGGGTCAACGAGCGCTCAGAATACCGTGTCTCTGTCAACGAGTGAGCAATAACTGGATTTCCAGTAGCTTAGATAGTGGGGTTATGTGGGGTTATTACCTAGAGTAGGGGAACTTTAGAAGCGATCGCTTCGCAGTCCCTATTGGCAGAAAAGACATGATTAAGGCGTTGCTCAAAAAGGTGTTGCCCAACGCCCTCATAGAAGAGCGCTCCATTCGGCGTTGGTATGAGGTCAAACAAACAGACATTCCAACCCTCGATACAGCCATCGCACAAATTGAATCGCGCTGGAACTTTCGTCCGCCCAATATTCCCGATAGCCCTGTTTTTATCTTTTCGACAGAATGGCGATCCGGCTCAACGCTTCTACAGCGATTAGTCAATTCAGATACACGGATTTTAGTGTGGGGGGAACCTTATAATCAAGGAAATTTTATTCAATGCTTAAGTGATTCACTACGTTCTTTCACATTGGATAATCCGCCAGATTCATACTTTATCAATTCCTCTAACTTTAAAAATAGTGAAGGAGTATTAGCCCGAAGATGGACGGCCAATCTATATCCGGATCTGCCGTCTTTAGTGAACGCTCATCAAAATTTTTATAAAACGCTCTATGAAAAACCCGCTCTTGAAAGAGGGTTTGAGAGATGGGGCATCAAAGAAGTCAGACTCACTATTGAACATGCTTACTATCTCAAATGGCTCTTTCCCAATGCCAAATTCCTCTTTTTATATCGAAATCCCTATGATGCCTATCAGTCCTGTCACAATTGGCGAGGCTTATATATGCGCTGGCCTGATAGTCCAGTTCTGAATCCAGAGATATTCGGCACTTATTGGAAGCAGATGTTGGAAGGATTTCAGGAAGGTGTTGATCGGGTAAACGGTTTTCTGATTAAGTACGAAGATTTTTTAATGGGTGAACCTTCTATCGATAAACTTTCTAGTTATCTTGATCTTGATTTGAATGCCGCTGTGATGGATATAAAAATTGGTTCGCAATCTAAGAAGGTACCGCTTACGACAAAGCAGCTGCGACGGCTTAAAAAAGTTGTTGATCCCCTAGCAACTCAACTAGGATATGTTGGCTTAAACTCTCAGCGATCGCGCTAATCGCAAATCTATCAAAACAGACTGCTCGATTCAGTAAGACCTCAATCCCACTCTTTAAAGGAAAAATTCTTGTCTGAACATGTCTCGTAGGCGATGCTATTGAAACACCCCGATGCCGAACAACGCTTTTCATGCCGAACCGTTCTGTAACACCCCAAGAGCGTCTTATTGTGCCACTAGATGTGGCTAGTTTCAGAGAAGCCCGCACTCTAGTCGATAAAATTCCGCAGGTTACCTTTTGGAAAGTGGGATTGGAGCTTTTCGTTAGCAGTGGTCCTGATATCCTGTCCTATCTCAAAGACAACGATAAAAGAATCTTCTTGGACCTTAAATTTCACGACATTCCCAATACAATGGCAGGCGCTTGTCGGGCTGCTGGACGATACGGCGTTGATCTGATTACTGTTCATGCGACAGCGGGGGCCGATGCGTTACAAGCTGTCTGTGAAGCCGCTCAAGAGGGTGCAGTTGCCGCTAGTCAAACACTGCCCCAACTCATTGCTGTGACTGTACTCACCAGCATTAGCCCTCGATCGCTGGCTTTAGATCTCAAAATCCCGCTGGAACTCTCCGACTACGCCCTACAGATGGCTCTACTTTCCCAACAGGCAGGACTTGCCGGGAGCGTTTGCTCACCACAAGAGGCCGAACTCCTGCGGCGCTGCTGTGGCAACGACTGGCTTCTTGTTTGTCCTGGGGTGCGTCCTACTTGGGCACAAAAAGGTGATCAACAGCGAACTATGACGCCCAAACATGCGATCGCAGCAGGTGCAGACTATCTCGTCATTGGCAGACCTATTACTCAAGCTCAAGACCCAGCTGAAGCTTTCCGGCGCATATGCGATGAACTCATTGAATGAGAATCGATTGCTGTTGCGCCTCATATGCTCTCGATGTGACGCTCGTGCCATTCAACTAAAGGGGTTGCTGTGACACCGTGGATAATGATCGATACTAGTACCGTCAGATAAACGATCCAGCGGAGTTGAGGTAATACTTCGGGCGGGATACCATCACTGATGGCATAGGACAGATAATAGATGGAGCCAATACCGCGAATGCCAAACCAGCCGAATAGTAGTCGGGTCGCTGAGCGAAAGTTGCTGCCAATCGTACTTAGCCAAGCGATAATGGGCCGAACCACAAACAGCAAAGCCCCTGCCACAAGGAGTGCTTGAGGGCCAAACTCAAGAATCTCTTCCACCCGCAATAGTGAACCCAGCAATAAAATTGCACCGACTTCCAAGAGTTTCTCAATCTGCGTGGTGAACTCCAGCTGAGACTGCTGCTGCTCAGGGTAGTAACCGTATTTTCTGACCACATATCCAGCTACGAAAACAGCTAAAAATCCATAACCGTTGACCACTTCCGTCAGCGCATAAGTCAGCAAGATGACTCCAACAGCGACTAGATCCGCCATCACTTCATCGACGCCCCTAGCTTTTTGAATATGGTGGTTGATAAAGATGCCACCTCTAGCGACTATGAATCCCACCACGATCGCGGCCCCAATTGCCCACACCAAATCAATCCCAACCCACTGAGGAAACCAGTTGTCCCAATTGGGATCGTTGAGCCAGTGCAAGCCGAAATACACGAAGGGAAACGCCAGTGCATCGTTGAGTCCTCCTTCGGAGGTGAGACCAAACCGCAATTCGTTTGGATCGTCAGGATGATCCAACTGGACCTCTGAGGCCAGCACTGGATCCGTTGGTGCCAATACAGCTCCTAAAAGTACTGCTGCTGGCCAAGATAGCTGTACCAACCAGTGACCGACTGCGGCGATCGCTAAAATGGACAGCGGCATTAAAAGGCCGATCAGTCGAATCGTTGAGTTCCAGGTGGAAACTCTGAGGGGACGACTAATCTTGAGGCCACAGCTATAGAGAGAAACAATAACAACGAACTCGGTAAAGCGTTCAATGAATTGGGTATCTGGCTGTAGCCGAATTAAGCCAATACCGTAGGGTCCTAAAATAATTCCAGCAACAAGATAAAGAATGGCGTAGGAGAGGGGCAGGCGGGCAATCCATTCAGAGCCCCACCCTACTGTCAGCAATAGCAAGCCAATCAGCAGCATTCCTAGGATATAAGCGCTTACCAAGTCAATTATCTCCTTGCGGCACTTAATCACAGAGTTTAGGACGTGCAATACACCAGAAAATCTTCACAAGTGCAGATTTGTGACTCTGAAACCGGATCTTTGAAAACTTTCAAGACTACTTATAGCGGCATGCATTTAAATCAAGCGCACCCCATTCCCTGTTCCCTTAAAACACTGAGATGTACTTGACCAAGCTGCACAGGGATATATCTACTGCTTCAGTGTGATGAGACTATTGGGATCAAGCCAGATCGGCCAGGGAAAGGGCAGTTTTTGTAACGACGCCCATTTTTCCCGATGAATTTCAGCCTGAAGATGATAGTCCTGCGGTGAGGTAGGTTCGCTGTGGAGTTTGATATAGAGTGTGACTCGGTGCTGAGTTTCACTGACCATCGCCAACCAACCTGGAAAAGTATTTCCCCTACAAGGTTCTAGCAAGTACTTAACATGGTGGGCACGGAGTCCAATGTATCCCGTTTCTGAAGGCATTGGCATTTTGACTTGCAAACGGCAACCCCAGTCCAGCGCTTCGACGTGGTAATCATCTAGGCGGCGGGCACGGGAGAAGTTCTTGCACTCGGTAACCTTAGCAACCTCAAAGGTTGGGGGTCGTTCGAAAATCTCTTCTTTGGTACCTTCTGCCTGTACTTCTCCGTTTGACAGAACCAGTAGGTTGCTACAAACCCGATAGGCTTCTTCAAGCTTGTGTGTAATAAATAAGGTAATGCCTTGATATCGGGACAGGACTTCGACCAGTAGTTTTTCGATGTGGCTGCGGAGGTAGGTATCAAGAGCGGATAATGGCTCGTCGAGCAATAGGATATCAGGCTGAATCGCTAGCGCCCGAGCCAAGGCTACTCGCTGCTGCTGTCCACCGGAAAGCTGATGAGGATAGCGATCACCCAGCCCCGTCAAGCCAATCTGGTCCAAGTATCGCATCACTTCCGTCGCCCGTTGTGGTTTGGGCATGTTCGCTAAACCGAAAGCGATGTTTTGTGCCACGGTGAGGTGCGGAAACAGTGCGTAGTTTTGGAAGACTAAGCCTACTTTGCGATCGCGACTGGGTACATTGATTCGCTTGTGCGAGTCGAACAACACCCGCCCGTTCAGCACAATACGACCTTGGGAAGGGGTTTCTAGGCCGGCAATGCATCGTAGAGTCATGCTTTTACCCGATCCAGAGGCTCCCAGTAGACCCAGAGGCGCATGATTGGTGACAAAATTCACCTTGAGATGAAACCCTGGCACCTGTTTCTCGATCTTTACGACCAGTTCAGCATTGACTTGGGATACCTCTGGGACCGGATTGGGTGCTGGATGAGAGAGAACCGTTGCTGTTGAGTGAGTCACGAACAGCGGTTCGGCTGCTGACTTATTCTCTGATTTTTCCCGAGCGGTTCTTCCCGCTAGGGCAACCGTTTTACGATGCTGGGTGCCCGAAACGGTTCGATAGTTTTCGGAACTAATCTCAGAGTCTACCGCAGCATTCTTCTGCCAAGGCCTCTTGGCTGCAGAGAGACTAAAGAGATCTCGTTGCAGCGATCGAAACAAGACCCAGTTGAATCCTCGCTTTACCCACTCGTTAACAGCCGTTTTCTTGTGAGACTTACCGCGATTCCCATAGTTGATTCCTGCAATAACCGCTAAGGAAGCGGCAATCATTAGCAGGACCCAAGCCAGAGCTACCCCCATCCGTCCTGCTTCAGCAGCAAAGAAAATCGCGATTGGGATGGTTTGGGTTACGCCGGGAATACTCCCTCCCACCATCAGTGTCGCCCCAAATTCTCCTAGGGCACGGGCAAAGGCCAGCACCATTCCTGCTAGTACTCCAGGCCAGGCTAGAGGCAACAAAATCTGCCAAAAAATTCGCCATTCCGATGCGCCTAAAGTCCGGGCAGAGTTGATCAAAGTTAGGTCAACCTGCTCAAACGCACTCAGCACCGTCTTATACATCAGTGGAAACGTCACCACTGTTGCTGCGATGACTGCCGCCGCCCAAGTGAAAATGACTGAGATACCGACTTGATTGAGCAACTGCCCAACAGGACTGTTCTTGCCCAATAGCAGTAGCAGCAAAAAACCGATTACGGTTGGCGGCAACACCAGAGGCAGTGTCAGAATGCCGTCAATCAATCCTCTTGCCTTGCCGCGATAGCTTAGCATCCAGCGAGCAACTACAATACCAAAGCCGGTCGCCAGAACGGTCGCAGCGATCGCGGTCTTTAGCGAAATCCAGAGAGGAGTCAAGTCTTCAGGCATGAAATTCGCTACTCACCCTTGCTATTCGGCCATAGCAAAACCGTACTCCTCAAAAATGGCAGTCGCGGTGTCACTCGATAAAAAATCGACAAAGTCTTGGGCCGCTTCACTATTCTCGCGATCCGCGATCAGCGCGATCGGGTAAACGATAGGCGAATGGCTTTCAGCAGGGATTGTTGCCACTCTCTGCACCCGTTCCGAAACGTTGGCATCCGTGGCATAGACCAGACCTGCATCCACATTACCCGTTTCAACGTAAGAGAGGACTTGCCGCACATCCTTACCAAAAACCATTTTGGGTTGCAAAGCGTCAAACAATCCTAAAGAGGCTAATGCTTCTTTGGAATAGCGGCCTGCTGGTACGCTTTCGGGTTCACCAATCGACACTCTGTTGACTTTGTCAGGGGTAAGGTCGCTTAAGTCGGTCAACTTGGTGGTCTCCAGCGGCACAATCAAGACCAGAGCATTGAGTAGCAAATTATGACGTGAATCTTCCTCGATCAGGCCCTTAGCCTCCACATCATCCATCCACTTTTGAGATGCGGAGAGGAAAATATCTGTGGGTGCTCCCTGAATAATCTGTTGAGCCAGAGAGCCAGAGGACCCAAAGTTATAGGTAATCGAAATCGTAGGTGCTTCGACCTGATAAGCCGCCTGCACTGCTTGCATAACGTCTTGGACACTGGCAGCTACGGAAACAGTGAGTTCAGTGGTGGTGGCCTCCGGCATCGTGTCAGGAGCGGTAGGCACGTTGGTTTGGGCACAGCTCATGACCGTTAGACTGGTCGATAGTATTAGACCGACCAGAGCAGCAAAACGTCGTTGACCCACCTTTGTCATAGAATCCTCTGCGGCCAAGTGCAACTGTTTCTACTATTCGTTAACCTTACCTGTGCCAAACGGTGAAACTGTGTCAGCTAACACTGGAAAGATTAAGTCTATTAGGAGTTATGTATAGAAAATATTCGGCGTTCAAGGCCAGCGTAGCGCGGGCGTTGTTTGATGTAGCTTGAGCCTTCAGTTTTGCTCCACTGACCTGACCGCTCATCTCAACTCAGTTTTGCAGTACATTCTAGAATCAGACGTTCATTAAGTGTCGAGTAGGGCTGAACCTCCAGTGCCCGACGAAAAAATTGAATGGCGGCGACGTGATTGCCCAGACCTGCATGGCAAAGCCCCATACCGTGTAAAGCCCCGAAATGATAGGGCACGAGTGCTAAAACCTGCTCGCAATCAGAAATAGCCTGCCAGTAGCGCTGCTGTAAATAGTAGAGAACAGCGCGACGATTCCAGGCTTCAGCAAAGTCCGGCATGCCCTTAATCGTCTTACTCAGCAAAGCCTCAGCTTCTTCAACCTGGCCCTCGTCTAACATTGTTTGACTCTGCACTAAAATTTGCGCTCCATAGGCTCCCTTCTGGGTGTACCAGCGTCGCCATAGGGATTCAGTAGCCACTTGGCGAACGTTACTATCGGGATCCTTTAAATCGTTTAAGAGAGCTTCAGGGTCGGCAGACATAAAGTATTAGGCGTCAAAGGGGCTGACAACAGCATGAGTAAGCCTGTGCTAACTAATGTACTGCAAAATAATGCGTTAGCGAGGAAAAGCTTCGTTCAGGTCATAATGCCTTCAAATAGTTAACCCTTGTGTCGTCGATCGACCTTCTTGAGTGTTCTCAGCGTGTCACCCAGCAGATCAGTACCCGCTGTCATACTGGTCATCCAAGGGCATCGGCTAATGCTTGAAGCTTAAGCTGAATCTCAGCTAGCTCTGTCTTGGGATCAGACCCTGAAACAATGCCAGCCCCAGCATAAAGACGAGCCTGATTACCTTGGATCAAAGCTGATCGAATACCCACGATAAATTCACTATTGCCATAGGAATCGACCCATCCAAAAGGAGCTGCGTAAAGACCGCGATCGCAAGATTCCGTTTGAAGAATAGAGGCGCAGGCCGCCGCAGTCGGTACCCCAGCAACGGCAGGGGTCGGATGCAGCGCTTCCACTAACGTCAAAGGCGAGATTTGGTCAGAAATATCGCTGCAAATGGGGGTATGCAAGTGCTGAATATTTGACAAGCGCAACAGCCCTGGCGGTGTACTGTAGCGGGGAGAGAGACCCTTATTCTTAAGCTGTTCAACAATGAACTCTAGAACCAACTGATGTTCTCGCTGTTCCTTTTGTGTATTTAAGAGGCGCTGACCGATCGCACTATCTTCCGCAGAAGTCTGACCCCGTGGAGCAGATCCGGCAAGGGCATCTGTCACCAGGCGACCCTGACGAATGCTCAATAGCCGCTCGGGACTCGCTCCAATAAAATGACTGCCACGCTTTCCAGAGAAGGAAAAGATATAGCAGTCGGGATAGTGTGCCCTGAGCCGAGGCAGCGCGACTAATCTCTCGAAGCTGTTTTGACGGCTAACATCCAAAGTATGAGCAGCTACTTGTTTTTGCAGCTGATTTGAGCGGATCGCCTCCAAAATTCGGTTCACTTTTTGCTGAAACGCACGCCCCTCTTGAGGGGTCAATTGGGGACTGGAATACGCCCTGCTCCAGGCTTGTGAACTCAACAAGTGTTTGGCGGGCAGCATCGCCTGTAGCTGACTCACTTGCCTTGCCGTTTCTCTTGCGAGGGGAGTTGCCATCGTCCAAGGGGTAACCAGCAGATTGATAACCAGAAAACATCGCTGTCTTTGACGAACAACCTGCCACCGGGTTAGTAATACCGTTGCTGGAGCAAAGCCTGCTGATGTTGCGCTTAAGGTATCAAAGAACGAAAAGCTGCAAAAAAAATAGGGACCCTCTTTGAGATCTGAAAAGGACTTTACCCGACTCTGCCAAACACTCAGAGATTCACGAGCAGCCCTAAAACGCTCCTGCCCACTGAAATGCTCACTAATCAATTCACCCCAGGCTGCGATCGCCTGATTGCGGGAAGGCGATTCAAAATAGCACTGCCGCTGTTCTTCGTTAGGGACCGATAAAAGGATTGCGAGAGGGTCAATTTGAGGGAGTGGAAACGACAAACTAGCAATTTGCTTGGAGTTTGTTTGGCGGGCCGTCCGAAGACTGACCTTTAAGGCACGCAGGATTGCTGAGTAATGGGGAAGGGTATTCGACCGTGAGGGTGCGACTGTCATGGAGATGGATAACGACCGATATCAAAACAGGATTTATGAAAAGAAATTCGTAAGCCAGAGCTTAAATCGTGCACAGCAGAGCGCTGCACAGACGCATTTCTAATGGTCGCATCAATTTTGGAGCAACGCCTGTGTAACCAGTGAAGAAGCATTAAGCTGGAGCATCGTGAGGCGATCGCTCGGACGATGATCGCCAGCAAACCCTCTCTCTTCAAGTCTGCTCACATAAGTATGATTATTTGCCCTGGAGTCTTTACAAACGGACTCTTGTTACACAGCATAGAAAAGGTTATCCGCATGTTAGGAGCTGATATCTGTGGAACGCACGTTTATTATGATCAAGCCCGATGGAGTTCAACGAGGGCTTGTTGGCGAAATTGTGGGCCGGTTTGAACAGAAAGGATTTACGCTAGTTGGCATGAAGTTGATGGCAGTTTCTCGTGAACTAGCAGAGAAGCATTACGCTGTTCACAAGGACAAGCCCTTTTTTGCAGGTCTGGTTGAGTTTATTACGTCTAGCCCTGTAGTTGCAATGGTATGGGAAGGCGACAACGTGGTTACGTCTGCCCGAACAATCATTGGTGCTACCAATCCAATTTCTTCAGCTCCTGGCACAATTCGGGGTGATTTTGGTATTACGATTGGCCGCAACCTCATTCACGGTTCTGACGCTATTGAAACAGCTCAGAGTGAAATTGCTCTCTGGTTCCAGGAGGCAGAACTTGCTAGCTGGGATCCTGCTGTCAAAGGTTGGCTATACGAATAGCTTACGCAGAAGCTTGGGAAAGGACGACGAAGCAAGTCTTGCGTAGCGACAAGGCGTTGTTGATTTTCAGCCCTATGGACATGGAAATTGGCAGCGTCTTTGTCTTACCCTAAAATACTGACTGCGCGGCTTTGCAGCGCTTTAAAGTCGTCGCACTTCAGAATTGAAAGTCTTCAGAGACAGCTCCGTCCCTCAGAGAAACCGACATTAATATAGTGCTGAGTTGCCGCGCCAAGATCATTTCCAAAGGCAGCTTGCAAATCACCATACTTGTTCAAATAACTGATCGGATCAAAGGATGCTGTGGAACGGTTTTCAGTCATTCCATGCTGAATGTAGTGTTGAGTGACAGCCTCAAGCGCATAGCCAAAATACGCAATCAAGTCACTGTTAGACGCAAGGTACAAGGCTTCATCAAAACTGTCCTTGGTGCGACCTTCGAAGTGTCCCCACTGAATGAAGTGCTGGGTAGCAGCTTCTAGGTCATAGCCAAAATTTTCTATCAGGTCGTCATAGGACGCGAGGTATTGAGACTCCTGAAAGTGATCCGTTGAGCGCCCTTCAAAAAAACCGTGTTGAGTGTAGTGTTCTACCCCAGCCTGCAAGTCAAAACCCACAACGTCGAGTAAATCGGTATTAGAAGCCAAATATCCAGCAACGTCGAAACGATCAAAGTGGCGACCTTCTGCTTCTCCAAAAGTTTTGTAGTGCTGCCTCCAAGCAGCAGGGTCAAATCCGTATACCTGCAAGATATCTGGATTAGATGCAGCGTATTGATATGGATCAAATGAGTCTATTGAAGCTCCTCCAGAAGCTCCTCCAGAAGCCAATTCATTGGCTGTCGTTTCAATTTCTCCTTTTCCAAAAACCTGCGCCCAGTAAGTTTTATAGTTGACCTCACCGGTATCATCCTCTAGATAAAAGTAACCCACTCCAATTTCATTGAAATGTTCGTTGAGTAGGTTGGCACGATGACCATCGCTTTTAATCCAGGCATCGACAACAGACTGGGGTGAAACATACCCAGCAGCAATATTTTCTCCCACCATGCCAGTTTCATATCCTGCTGCTCTGGCTCGATCCCAAGATCTCGTATTGTCCTTACCTTTATGACTAAAGAAATCTTGCTCAGCCATATTCTCAGAATGAGTCTGAGCCGCTTCTGCTAGGTCATCATCAAAAGAAAGTGCCCAAAGCCCATTGTCAGCTCTATATTCATTGGTCAACCTAACAACTTCCTGAATGAATTCAGTCGTATTGTTCATGGTCTATTACTCCAAAAATCTGTTTTTGCGATCGTTAAAGTAGATGCAATAGACAATCAATCTGCACCAAATTAAAGTTGAAATTATTTTCCAAAACAGGAAAATTAGGCAGCATCAGCTGTTAAGCATAATGCCTATTGCTCAAAATTTAAAATTGTTCAAATTGCTGTCAGTCTTGCTTTCTGTTTTTTAAATTCGAAAAATCTAAAACTGAGATTTAAAAGTCTGAAAGGTAAGCCAGGAAGACTTTTGATGGATGTATTAAAGGTTCAAAAAGTTACGTTTGGCGAAACAGTTATGTATTTTAGGTATCTCGATTTTGCATTAAAGACAATTTTTAATTGCATTTGACTTTGATTGAGATAACAAATTCAACCTTTAAGGTACCTTCTAGAAGAATTTCCAAAAACCTTTTTTTGATTTCAAAGACGAACAAGATTGCTTGCAAACATTGCCTCAGCAGGCTCAGCTTTTTATTCGATAGCGATAAAATACTGCTTTCGAATGGACTTGATTAAAGGGTGCCTGAAAGCGTGATATCAAAACCTTTGCTCTCTACCAATAGAATCTCAGATTCCATATGAGGAAACCTCCGAGGATCTATCCAATCTTGTATTTAAGAAAAACTTGGAACAATAGCAAAAGTATGACGTCATCTAGACTTGTAATTTTTACTAGGGTCTATCTGGTAAAGTCTTGTTCAGAAAGGATTTTCGGCTTTTGGAAGTGAACAATACTACATTTTTACTGTAATTTCAGGGATTCTTTCTTGTGTGAAATCTCTTTAGAGAAAATCATGAAGACGCCTTTTCTGGACCTAAAAATTCAGTAATTACTATCAATATCGGTTAAAAGTGCTGAACTTTGACGGATGTTATTGAAAGCCTGAACGCGAGAATTTTCAGGGATTCAATAAATACAAGGACATGAATTCACGGATGTATTCAATCTCTTCTAGAGCTTTCCTATGGCTTTTGCTTACGAATTCGTAAGCGCTTTTACCAGTGTGTTAGGAATCACGGAGTCGTCCCAGGTTGGTGGATGTTCACCTGCGCGGACAATGACCAAAGATTGAGACGGAACGATAAAAACTCGCTGGAGGTCGCGACCATCCAAATAAAAGGTGTCACCTGCTAAATAAGGCACCGTTGCAGCTTGCTCTACGTTGGCTAAGCCGGGAATGCGGGCCTTGACCCAAATATGTTTGCCAAAGGTGTCTTCGAGTGGAGACGGAATTAACATGTCCTGAATCCACTCGGCGGGGACAATTTGAATATCGTTAAATCGGCCTTGAGACAGAAGCATTTGTCCTACTCTGGCCCAGTCGCGTACTGTTGCAAACAGACAGCAAAAGGTTTTGGCAGAGCCATTGGGTCGGTCAAGCCATACTCCGGCATTACCTGCTCTCAGTGGCTGCCAGAGCCGCGACGACAAATAGTCGGCATAGGACATACCCGTCGCTCTTTGCAAAACAATCGCGAGCACCTGACTGTTGACGTTGTTATAGCTAAAAGCTTCTCCAGGCGCATTGACCAGCGGAATGTTCAGCGCGGTTTTTTCAATGTCAGAACCCATGTAGAGCTGTACCAGATCAGAGGTCACGCTGGTTGTGCTGCGCTCGTTACGAAGCCCTGATTGCATATCAATCAGATCTCGCAGCGTCATTGTGGCGCGATCGTCCTGCCGCCATTCAGGCAGATATTGAGCAGCCGGGTCGTCTAAGGATGTGATGAATCCCTCTGCGATCGCCTGACCGATCAGCACCCCCACAATGCTTTTCGACATTGACATGGCGTTGAAAGCAGACGTTTCGTCATATCCCTGCCAGTATTGCTCCAGCACAATTTTGCCCCGATGCATCACCAGCAACCCGGTTGAATTTCGCTCAGCGGCATAGCGAGAAATCTGCTGTAGCGCTTCCTCGAACTGGGGCGACTGAGACGATTCGCTGATTGGCAAGGGATCTAGCGGTTGCCCAGCGACTAGGGCTTGAGGTTGGTACCAGTCCACCGCCATGATGGGTTGGTCAGGATAAGTGACGGCACGGACGATAAATCGCCAATCCACCAGAATGATGACGAGCGCACAGGCGATCGCGATTATGAACAGCCAGAGACGTTTGGGGCGACTGTAGAAGGGCATCGGGATAACAGATCCAGATAAGAGTGGCATTCTCGCAACAACCTATCGAGTTGTTCGGAAATATTCAAATCAGACCGATACGCTGTATCCCTATGTAATTCGGTGGATTATTAGCGATTCAAACCCTATCGATTGATCCCAATCTAATTTCCTTCACAATAGACTAAGGACAGTTCTTATCGGCTTTATGGTCAGACCATGACTCAAACATCTGAACTCCAAGAACAAAGCTGGATTACTCGCTGGTGGCAGTCGTTGGGAGCGTTTGCACGGACGCTGATGTTGCTGTTGGCGGCCCCATTGCTGATATTGAATGTCTGGGCGATCGCTCAGATTTTTGATTATTTTCACGAAATTTTGGTGTCAGTTATTGTGGCATCACTACTGGCGTTCCTGCTGAGTTACCCCACTGGGTGGCTGAAGCGTCTGGGAGTCAAGCAAGGCGTTTCCTCAATTTTGGTCTTGCTGAGCGCAGTCGTCATATTGATAACTTTAGGGATCACGATTCTGCCGCTGGTGGTCGAGCAAGCCGAGCAACTGGTCACAAAGCTTCCCGAATGGTTCGATTCAGGTAAAGGGCAGCTTTTGACGCTAGACGGTCGGTTTGAGAACTGGGGGCTACCGTTTAACCTGGATGGCTTAATTGCTCAGGTTAATGATCGCTTGAAGGTACGGTTTGAGCAGATAGCCGGGGAGGCACTAAACCTAACTTTTGGCGTTGCTATCTTCACGGCAAACAAGCTACTGGATGTGGTTCTGACCGTTGTTTTGACCTTCTATCTACTGCAGCATGGTGATGAAGTCTGGGATGGCATTGTCGGCTGGCTGCCTGATCGAATTCAACAGCTTTTCTCTGAAACCCTACGATTGAGCTTTCGTAACTACTTCTTAGGGCAATTCATCGTAGCCTCTTTGATGGGCATTATTCTGACGGTTGTTTATCTGTTTCTACAGGTTCCCTTTGGGCTTTTATTCGGCAGCACCGTAGGTTTAGCAGCCTTGATTCCCTTTGGGGGTACGGTCAGTATTGTCATCGTCACGCTTCTGGTAGCACTGCGAGACATCAGCGTAGCGGTCAAGATGCTGATTGCGTCTGTCCTGGTGCAGCAGCTTGTCGAGAATGTGATTGCTCCCAGAGTTTTGGGAAGTTTCACTGGGTTGAATCCATTTTGGGTCTTTATCGCTTTACTTTCTGGTGCTCGTGTGGGAGGGCTGCTGGGAATTATCGTGGCGGTTCCTGTAGCTGTGGTTGTTAAAGAAGCGCTGGAAGCCATTAGGGTTGCTCGTCATGCAAATGCGGAAGACGTGTTATCTGCGATGGCAGACGAATCCGACGACGATCGCAACCTATTTGGAATTAAAACTCCCTCGCTAGCGGCTGCCATAAAAGAAGAATAGCGGCTTTGCAGAGGATGTCACTCTCTCCAAGAATTCCAGCGCTAAACTAGGGGACTGGACACCTATAGGCAGGTTATGACCCTTTTAACGTTAAAGTCTGTCAAAAAAGATTTCGGCATCAAAGAGATTTTGCGTGATGCCAGCTTTAGCTTGGACGAAGGGGACAAAGTCGGTTTGATTGGAACAAACGGCTCTGGTAAATCCACGCTGCTGAAAATGATTGCAGGACTAGAGCCTATTGATGAAGGGGATATCTGGCGCAACTCGGGTGCGAAGATTGTCTACCTGCCTCAACAGCCTGACATTGAGGGCGATCGCACCGTTTTAGAACAAGTTTTTGCCGATGCGGGTGAACAGATGGCGCTCATCCGCGAGTACGAAGATATTTCTCACCAGATGGAACAGGGACAGGGAGACATGGATGCCTTGATGTCTCAGCTTTCACGGGTGACAGAACAAATCGAAGCGTTAGGGGCTTGGGATCTTGAAACTAGCGCTAAGGTGATTCTCAGCAAGCTAGGCATCAAAGATTTCGATGCTCGTGTAGGCGATTTGTCAGGCGGTTACCGAAAGCGGATTGCCATTGCGGCGGCTTTGCTCTCCAGTCCAGACGCGCTGTTGATGGACGAGCCGACGAACCACTTGGATGCCGAATCGGTGGAATGGCTCCAGAGTTATTTGAATGGGTTTCGGGGTGCCCTATTGCTGATTACCCACGATCGCTACTTTTTGGATCAGGTGACCAATCGTATTCTGGAAGTGGATCGGGGCGATTTGTATGGCTATTCCGGCAACTACAGCTACTACTTGGAGAAAAAGGCTGAGGCTGAAACCTCTGAAGTGAGCACGCGGAAAAAGCACGCAGGGGTTTTGCGACGAGAGTTGGAATGGCTCAAGCGAGGTCCCAAAGCCCGCAGCACGAAACAGAAAGCTCGGATTCAGCGCATTGATGAGATGCAGAACCGAGACTTCAAGGAGTCCTTGGGCAAAGTTGATATTTCCACTGCTGGACGACGCATTGGGAAAAAAGTTATTGAGATTGAGGACGTCACGAAGGGATACGGCGATCGCACCCTAATTCAGGATTTCACTTATACGTTTGATCCCACTGATCGGGTTGGCATTATCGGCCCAAACGGTGTCGGCAAATCTACCCTGATGAACCTCATCACCGGACGGGAACAGCCAGACACCGGCAAAATTGATATCGGCGATACCATTCACTTCGGGTATTTCGACCAGCATTCTGAGGACGTCATCAAGAATCCGAACCAGCGGGTCATTGATTACCTCAAAGAAACGGCAGAACTCGTCAAGACTGCTGATGGCAGCGTCATCACAGCATCTCAGATGTTGGAGCGATTTCTCTTTCCGCCCAATCAGCAATATGCCCCAATTCAAAAGCTGTCTGGGGGAGAACGGCGACGGCTCTTTCTGCTGCAGGTATTGATGCAGGCTCCCAATGTTTTGATCTTGGACGAACCGACCAATGATCTAGACGTGCAGACCCTGGCGATTTTGGAGGAGTACCTGGAAGAGTTCAATGGTTGTGTGATTGTGGTGTCTCACGATCGCTACTTTTTGGACCGAACCATTGATCGAGTGTTTGCCTTCGAAGGAGCCGGACACATTCGTCAATATCCCGGCAATTATTCGGTCTATGCAGATTATCGCCAAGAGCGGGAAGCTGAACAGAAGTTGGAGGACCGTAATCCAAAGTCGGAGAGTCGCGATCGTCCAGCAGACAAGGCCGATGAAGAACACCCTTCTCCCTCTGCAACAAAACCATCCTTTAAAAAGCTGTCTTATAAAGAGAAGCGGGAGTATGAGCGGCTTGAATCGGAGATTCCCGAGCTAGAAGCTGAAAAAGAAGACCTAGAGAAGACGCTTTATCAGGATGCTCCCAATGATTACAGTGAAATGCAAAAGCTATCGGAGCGGTTGGCAGAACTGACAGGGGCGATCGATCAGGCCACAGAACGCTGGATGGAATTAGCAGAACGAGCCGAGTAGCAAAAAAATCCCGCAGCCAAGGCTACGGGATTTGGAATCAGGGTGCATCTACCATTCCAATAACCAGGCGATCGTCCCCTATACCCGGAAAAGAGGGGTGAGTTCATCGATATTTCATACCCAAAAAGGAAGTCAATGGGCTGGAACCGTTGAGAACGCCAGAATGCCCACTGTGCAGAGAGTGGATTTAATACACTCTGCTTTCATCTTTTTATGAGGTATGCAGTCGCCAGTCCTGTTGAGATAAGACGGCGAGTCAGCTGGCAACGCGCTAAGCACCTAGTACACGACGGCTTCAAAACTCTGGGAAAGTGTATCCGCCTTAGTTGTGTAGAGCTTTGCTCTTCTCGCAGAGTATTCTGAATTTTGCATTTTGAATTCCGCGCAGCAATACTAGATGCTATTGGGTGAGCTAGGTTCTGAAAATAAAAAACGGCTGTGGTGCATTACGCCGTGCTAGTGACACCCTACCAGCGGTAAATGCTTTCCTGGAAATCTCCTAAATGGCTAAAGCCATAAATCAGTTTTGATAAAAAAAATCCCGTAGCCGGGGCCACGGGATTTGGAATCAGGGTGCATCTACCATTCCAATAACCAGACGGTGATGCCCTATACCCGGAAAAGAGGGACGAGTTTATCGATATTTCATACCGAATGCCTTGGAGTCAATGGCGTGGACCTATCGAGAATGCCAGAATTCCACTCAGCAGATCAATAACATTGATGGAAGAACAGCTGAAACACTTGATAGTGCTGTGGCAATGTCAAGCAGCAATGGGTAAGCTCTCCGGCTCCAGTAAATTCCAGAAATCTCGAAAATGAACCTTTCTGGGAACATGAGGGTTATTTTTTCTTCATAGGAGAAGGGTGTTTGCCACTCGCTACCTACAGGTCTTGTCCCCAACATTAAAAATTATCGAGACAGTCAAATCACTCAGGACTAACAAATCATTCTGGGTTGCTCAATCATTTATTGACCAACGCTGAAGCAATCTAGCGCGCTACGGCAGCAATAGGCTCACCCTTCAAAACCCTGAGGAAGCTTATCCCCCTTAGTTTTGAATTTTGTAGAGCTTCGCTCTTCTCGTTTGCCTTTGGCGTTCTCGAAGAGAAGAGTATTTTGCATTTTGAATTCCACGTAGCGGTACGGGTCTTTAGAAACTCAATTTTAGGCGGTTGATTGAATCCCCCCGTTGTCGCCGTCGCCCTTGAAAAGGGGCTGTTTATCACCTGGTTTAGACTGTCCCGTTTTGCCAGAGGCCTGAAGCTATTACTCTACGGCAGAAATAGGCTCACCCTTCAAAATACTGGGAAAGCTTATCTGCCTTAATTTTGAATTCTAAATTTTGCATTTTGAATTCCGCGTAGCGGTACTAGCTAGCTGAAGCCTCACATCTTGGAATCTGGGCATCACTGGTAATGCAATATTCCGGAAAAAGATCTCTATGTACACAGTTGACTTTGTCGTGAATAGCGACTGGGGAGTTGGGTTTACTGCCCAAATCATCATTACCAACACGGGTACTGAATCCTTGGATTGGTCGCAGCTCTCTTTCGATGCACCTTTCACGATCGCGAATCTTTGGGGAGGGCGCATCCAGAGTGATGACGGCGATCGCTACGTCATTGATAGCAAGTCATGGAATGATACTCTGGCTCCCGGCGGTCAAATTTCAGTCGGCTTCAGTGGCCACAAGGAACCGGGGACCATTCCCGAGGTGAACAATCTTAGGGTCGATGGCCTCGGGGCAGTTGACCCGCTACCAACGCCCCAACCTGATCCTGAGCCAACGCCTGATCCAATCCCCGACCCAGTGCCTGACCCCGACCCAATTCCAGAGCCAGAACCAACCCCTGATCCTGACATCAGCACTCCGTCTACGGGGCAATTCAACTATGCTGAAGCGCTGCAAAAATCCTTTCTGTTCTACGAGGCGCAGCGATCGGGACCATTACCTGACGATAATCGCATCGAATGGCGAGGCGATTCGGCTGTTGATGACGGGGCAGACGTGGGCAGAGACCTGTCTGGTGGCTACTATGATGCAGGCGACCACGTGAAGTTTGGCTTCCCGATGGCCGCTTCGATGACAATGCTGAGCTGGGGCGTCGAGGAATATGGCGACGCTTATCAGCAAATCGGGCAGCTCGATGAAGCCCTGAATGCCATCAAATGGGGCACGGACTATATGCTCAAGGCCCATGTCACTGATGGCAACGGCACCCAAGAATTCTGGGGACAGGTAGGCGACGGCCACGTTGACCACAGCTTCTGGGGCGCTCCTGAAGCAATGACCATGCAGCGTCCATCCTTCAAGATCGATCGCCAAAATCCGGGTACGGATCTTGCCGCAGAGACCGCTGCCTCGCTGGCCGCTGCGTCAATTGTCTTCCGCCCCTTTGACGAAGCTTATGCCGACGAGCTGTTGACAAACGCTGAGCAGCTATTCGACTTTGCCGATACCTATCGAGGCAAGTACTCCGACGCAATCCCCAACGCTCAGAGTTTCTACAATTCCTGGAGCGGCTATCACGATGAGCTAGCCTGGGGAGCAGCTTGGCTTTATAAGGCAACGGGAGAAGCGTCTTACTTACAGCAAGCGGAATCGATTTACCAAAATCAAATCGGCGGCCTTACCAACGGCTGGACCCAAAACTGGGATAACAAGTCTTACGGGGTGGCAACACTACTAGCCCAGGAAACTGGTAATCAACGCTACCAACAGGATGTTGAAGGCTGGTTGAATGCATGGGTGAATGGTACTGATGGTGTGCAAATTACGGATGGAGGGCTGCGCTGGATCGACCAGTGGGGTTCCAATCGCCTTGCTGCTAATACAGCTTTTGTAGCCGGCGTTTATGCGGACACTGTTGGAGATCCGACAGGACAGTACGATGCTCTGGCCGAGACGACCATTGACTATTTATTGGGTGATAATCCCCGCAATGCCAGCTACGTAGTGGGCTTCGGCGAAAACCCGCCTCAGCAGCCTCACCATCGCGCGGCAGGCAGCGATCTCAATAGCTCCAATCCTAACGAGCACATTTTGTATGGGGCCTTGGTGGGTGGCCCGGACCAGCCCAACGACTTCGCCTATGACGATAGTCGCGACAACTACATCACCAATGAAGTCGCCCTCGACTATAATGCGGGCTTCACCGGAGCTTTGGCTCGTAGGGTGGACGACTTTAGCGGTGATCCTCTAAGTAACGAGGAGATAAACGCGCTGCCGGGTATTGTGGTGGCTGAATAGAAATCATAAAGGGGATCGGGCAATCCATGGATTGCCC
>NZ_JAQMUB010000063.1 GCF_028330965.1 Oscillatoria sp. CS-180
CCCCGCGACCGGCCGCGTCGCGGTGTTGGCTCACCCTAATCCTTTAACTCGTGAAGTTTATGCCGCACGATCACGGCTGGCGGCAGCAGAGAAGACAGGAGGCTGGGGCAAATTTTCTCGCTCGGGATGAAGGCGGTAGTAGCGATCAGTGACCCAGTGGTTGATCTGGCGGTCCAGCGTGATCAGAAATTTCATCACGCTGGGGGGAGCTTGCCCCCATAGGAACCGCTTAACCCAGGGTTTGATAAAAGCTTGATGACGACGATAGCCAAGACGCTGATAGCGCTTACGAAAATATTTGTCTTTTTTGGGTAAATCCCACTTTTTGCGGAAGTATTTTAGGCTGCGGATTTCCCATTCGTCACTCCAGCGCAGCATGAAGTAGGCTAAGTCTGACCAGCGAAAGAGGACTTCGGGAACGTAGGTAACGACGGAGGCGGGTTCACAGTAAACGGTGCCGCCGACCTGGGCAAGGGTGAGACAGAAATCAATATGTTCGCGAGTGCTGATCAGGTTTTCATCTAGGGGACCGATAATATCGAAGAGCGATCGCCGCACCATCATGCAGTGAAATTCGGCAAATTCACACTGGCGACGGTGAAGTTGGTCTTGCACGTCGGTCACAGGACGATTAACAAAATAGTGTTTTTCATGGACGCGCCGCTGTTTTTTCTCACCTTTTATCTGGAGGACAATGCGGGCTTCACCTCCGGCTAGGTGAATGGTGTCGCCGAGGGGCTGACCGATGCAGGTGAGGGGGCAAACAACAGTGGCGTGCGTTGCTTCGGCGCAGTCAGCTAACGGTTTGAGCCAGTCGGGGGCGACTTCAACGTCGTTGTCGATGAAGACGACATATTGAGTATCGGGGTAAGCGCGATCAACGGCGGCAAGTCCCAAATTGCGAGCCTGGTTGGGGGCGAGAAAGCTCTCGGTGCGAACCAACTCGAATCCCCGCTCTGCGGATTGCTTCTGAAGGTAGTTACTGATGGAACGGGGGGAACCGCCATCCACGTAAACCAAATTGAAGGGAGTTTGAGTGTTTTCGTAAATGCTTTCGAGCGATTTTTGGGTATGGCTGAATCGTTCGCGAGGGGAAACGATGAGAGTAATGTTGGATTTCATAGCGGTAGAACAGTAAAAACGATTATGAGGTAAGGGCAATTAGCGGCAAAGTAACCTCGCCACCACTCCTACGCCGATAAGGCAAACATTTTCTCTGGAACGGATTGCAGGACGCGATCATAAACTTCGGCCCAATGGGCTTGTTCGATGGCAGGGGCAAGCTGGTTTAGCACCGTTTCGCGGGCTTGCTGACCGAGTTGCTGGCGCAGACTAGGGGATTGAGCCAACTGCCAGAGAGCGTAGGCCAGGGCAGAGCTGTCGCCGGGTGGAACGACGAGGGCGTTGTGGCGATCGCGCAAGATCTCGCCAATGGCATCCACCGGAGTGCCGACGATGGCGCGTTCTGCCAGCATGGCTTCGAGCATGGCGTTGGGGCAGCCATCGTGCAGGGAAGGAACGGTAAAGATGTCAATGTAGGGCAAGTAGGCCAGGGCTTGGGTGCGCTCGATCAAACCGGTGAGGATAATGCGATCGCGGATAGGACTCGCCTGAACTTGCTGTTCCCAATAGGACCGTTCGCGATCGGCGTAGTCACCCACTAGGAGCAGGGTCAAGGGAATTCGAGCCGCGAGTTCGGCACAGGCGTCCAGCAGAAACTCAAGTCCCTTTTTATCTCGAAATCGTCCAATAGAGCCGATAACGGTGCCTTGAAGCTGATTCAAGTTTTCAGGGACAGGTAGGTTGCTGAGATCGAGAGGCAGGATAGAGTTCCAAAAGGCAGTGGTACGGTAACGGACTTCAGGAACGAGAACACAGACCCGGTGCCTGAGGGCGTGACTGACGCAGGTGATCCAGTCGGAGTTGGCTAGTGTCCATGTCACTTGACCATGCTGCTTAGGGTTGAAGACGTGCTTATGCAGGTCGCTCCCCCGGACGCTGTTGATGACGGGAATGTTGAGTTCTTTAGCCAGGAGGGTGGTCAAGAATCCCGTTTCGTTGATGAAGAATCCGTGGAACAGGCTGAATTGAAAGCGCTGATGGAGCTGTTCGAGTAGAAAGTAAACTTCGCTGAGGAAGTCCTGCACAATGGGATTGTCGGAACGAATGGCAGGGTAGAGACGGTGGATGCAGATGTCATCTTGAAGGTGGGAGAGGGTTTGCGATCGCCGTAGGTTGTCGTCTTTCCGCTGCTTTGAGTGGAAGACAGCAACGTGAACTTCGTAGCCGATATCGTTCAGCATGTGAGCAATGCGGGCGACCGATTCCCCGACACCGCCGACATCGGGGGGGAATTCAAGGGTGGTGATGCAGATTCGTGTTTTTTTCATGGTGTGAGGGGTTTTTGGGCTTAACCGTAGGGGCTGATAACTAAGGCTGGTATGCAAGCGGATCAACGGCATGATTGTTGGACAGAGCCAACCTAGATCTTGGGAACAGTCAGTTCACTGGTGGGCGCCATAACTGACGCTATTGGTGTTGCTGTGAAGTCCCTGAGAATCTGAGCCGTCTGAGCGACGCCGTTGAGGTCCAACTGAATCGAAGAGGGTTGGGTTCGCAAGTAGTTGACAATTCGCTGGGCCAAGCGTTGAGGATGCAGGTCATTGGCACGAATCACAGAAACAATACCCATTTCTTCCAGCCGTTCGGCACGGATGGTTTGTTCTTGGTCGCCGTTTCCCGTAAAGGGCAGCAGCATACAACGGACTCTTGTTTTGAGGACATTTAGAGTCGTGTTATAGCCGCCCATATTGATGGAGAGATCCGCTTGTCGCATGTGTGCCATGAGATTCGGTGTATAGCGCTCAACGGTAAGATTTGGTCTTAATGTGGCAAAGGACTGGAAGTAGTCGTGAATGGTATTGGGAGAAAAGGGTCCCGTAAACATTTGAATGTGATGAGGAATGAGGCCCTCTAAATAGATGCTGGCTTGGGCCACACAATCTAGAAGTTCGTGACCGAAGCGCCCGCCGCCAACGGAGGTCAAGATGGTAGGGAGAGGAGACTGATGAACAGTTCGATATTTGGAACGGCGGAACGACTGTGAGCTTTCAGATTGAACGACGTACCCTGTGTAGTGAACCGGGCAATTCAGGTCAGCAATGCGGGAGAAGCTGCGTTCTAGGGGCATGAACTGGGAGTCGCCGTGGATGAGAAGCAGATCAAAGTATTGGTTGATGAGTTTGCAGACTTTGGCTTCGTGACGCGCTTGATCTTGCTTGGTGACCACAATATCTCGCAGGCTGGAAACGATTTTGGTGCCGCGATCGCGAGCAGCTTCAATTAAAGGAATTAACTCTGGAGAGAAACGGCGGCGGCCAAAGGGAAAGAGTTCGATCATCAACACATCAGGCTGAAACCGCTCCAAGATGGTAAGCATTTGCTGACGGCGGCTGTCAAAGACCGTTTCGAGGGAGTCAAAGCCAGGGGGCAATTGGAGTTCGGAAAATTCCTTGTCTGTTTTTAGCGGCGGCAGTTGGATCACTTCGACCCCTTTGGGAATCGGCAAGTTATTGACGGCCTCACCTCCGTTAATGAAGCAAATCTGAAAATCCTTGGTTAACCCTTTGACAATTTCCATGCTGCGAATCAGGTGTCCAATTCCCAGAATGTGCTGACAGTAAAACAACAGGCGTTTCATCGGATAGCGGTCTCCAGATTGGGGGACAGAGAAGGGGATACGGGATAAGGAACCGTTGTGGCGGTGCGTCGTAGGGTCTGTAACAGCCAATCTTTGACTTGGCCGACGTTCAACTCCAGCGTGAAGTTTTGATGGACGGTGCGACTACCAGCTTTTCCGAGCCGAGCACCCAGGAACGGATCGTTAGCCAGACGGGTTAGGGCAGTGGCGATCGCCGCTCCATCTTTTTCAGAGACCAGCAAGCCGTTTTGCTCAGACTGCACCAGCTCGGTAATGCCTGAGATAGCGGTAGTGATGACGGGAAGGCCCGTTGCCATCGCTTCTAACAGAACGTTGGGGATGCCGTCGCGATCGCCGTCGTCGGTCACCAGGCAAGGCAACACAAAAACGTCGGCCCGATGGTATTGTTCAATGACCTGGTCTTGGGTGAGCTTGCCAATGAGGGTGACGACTTCGGTCAGTTCTAAGTCTTGGATCTGCTGGCGGATTTGCTTTTCCAAGGGACCAAATCCAACGATGTTGCAGTGGAAAGGAATCGCCGCGTCCTTTAAGATGCAGCAAGCTTGAAGCAGATAGGGAAACCCTTTTTTCTCACAAAATCGGCCTACTGAGAGGATTTTTAGCGGTGAACGGCTAGGGGTTGGAGCGAGGTTGGGCATCGCTTCAGGATTTGCCGCAGCAGGAAGCTGATGGGGGGCAAACCGAGAGAGGTCAATGCCGTGATAAGAGAGGTAGATGGGCGTATCGGAAGTTGAGATAGACTCCAAGTGGCGACGGTTGTAATCCGTACAGGTGAGCACAAAATCGGCGCTGCGAATGCGGCGATTGAGGGCAGCTTTTTCGGTCAGATAGATGTCTTTGGCATGGGCGGTCATGCTGAAGGGGATGCCGCTAAACCGTTTGGCAATTTCAGCGGTGGCAGCAGGGATATTGGCAAAATGCACGTGGAGATGATCAATATTGAGCCGCTGCATTTCGGTGGCGAGATAGCATCCTTGCAGAAATTCATTGAAGCGCCGCTCTTCCAGGCGATCGCAATAAAACTGCAAGGTTTCCAGCATCTGCATCGGATGACGACGGCTCCAGGCAATTTGATTTTCAATAAGCTGGCTTTCTTCCTCTAGGTCCCATTCGGGCAATAGGGAAGGGAGGTAGGTCACAGGCGCTTTGAGCTGGCTAACTGCTGGATGGTGGTTCCGGTCTGTAGGCTGACGCAGGGAAAAGATGTGCAGGTTAATGCCTTGCCGCTCTAGCTCCAGCATTTCGTTCAAAATGAAGGTTTCTGAGAGCTTCGGGAAGGTCTTCAGGAGATAACCAACAATTGGTCTTCGAGGGGTCATAAGCGTTTTTCTAACTAAGAGGGAAGGGGTACGGCGGAAGGATCAGTAAAGTGCTTCAGGCGACCAGTTCTGATTTAGAAACTAAGGGGGTAGACTTTTTTAGGTTGAGTAGGGCTTCGGTAATGCGAGGTAGGGCGTTGAGATCGAGCTGGTAGGCGGGTGTTGAGGGAGTTGCCTGGAGTTCTTCAAGGAGATTCTGAGCTAGGTGAGCGGGGGTCAGGACGTCGGGGTGAACGGCGCTGAATAATCCCAGTTCTGCCATGCGCTGTGCTCGAATCCACTGTTCTTCGACAGGATAGGTGCGGGGTACAACGATTGCCCGTCGCCGCAGAGACAAAATCTCGCCTACCGTGTTGTAGCCGCCCATCGAAACAACTACATCGGCAGCGGTCATGTAGCTAGCTAGGTCATCGGTAAACTCTAGCCAGTGGAGGTTGGGCTGTTGTCCAATTCGCTGTAGCAGGTCGCGCTTTTGAGGGCTGGGCATTTCTGGGCCGCCAACAATGAGGCTAACGATGGACTGGGTAGGAGCGATCGCGCTCTGGGCTTTCAGATAAGTGTCCACTAGTCGAAAACCATCACCACCACCCCCTGGCGTGACTAGTACTAATTGATCGGATGGGGCAATGTTAAAGGACTGGCGAACGTCGGCGATCGTTCGGAGGCTGCCACCCCGCCGGATATAGCCCATAAAACGAGTTTTTGCCGTCAATGCAGGCGGAAATTGGTAGGCCTGAGGAGCATCAAAGATATCGCGACTGCCGACAACCCAGACCTGGTCGTATAGGGTCTCTGCCAGGGTGTAGTAATTTTCTCGCTGCCACTGGGCGATCGTGGCGGTTGGACTATCCAAAATGTCTCGCAGCAGCAGCACTAATCGAGTCGATGGCAACTGTTGACTTAAGTAGTCCAGAGTAGGCTGAAGTTCTCCCCAAAGGCCGTTAGGCTTTTTGTCAACCAGCAGAACATCGGGCTGAAAGTTGGCTGCCGCCGTGCGGATAAGCTCACCCCGTAACTTGAGAGCATCCCCCAGTTCAGACCTGAGGAATTTAACGCTCATGTTGCCGTGCTCATCCCGACCTAGGCAGGGCAATTTGATATAGTCCAACCCCTCAGGCAAACGTAGCTGATGCAGTGCGGGCGATCCTGATATGACTAAGATCGAAACGCTTGGAATGGCTTTCAGCAAATAGTCACAGATGGCGACCATCCGGCGGATATTGCCTAGTCCAAAAGCGTCATGGGAATAGACCATTAACTTCATGGGATGTCCCTTTTGAAAATGCGTGAGAAGGCAAGAGCAAAGAAACAATAAGCAAAGTTTTAAGTAATCCTATTGACTAATTGTCAATATTGAGTGCGCGAATAAACCGTTCGACAATCTTACTTTCCAATGCGTGCATAAAACACCCATGAAGTCTTTATGAGATCCATTTAATGAATGTTCATTAGACTTTCATGAGAATTTTTTTAGAGTTATGAGACCGATCCTCTAAGATTAGTTGAGGCGTTTAGCGAGTCACCTTTACAGCGATCGCCTGTTATTAAAGTAGGAACTTCTATCAGCTTCATTCGTCAAATCAGCGAATAAAGATAAGTCGTTTCCATTCGATAAATCGGTAGATAAAAGTAAATCGGTTTGAAAGGTCGATCATCGCCTTGGTGAGATAGTTAGGACTGATCACTGATAGAAGATGAGAATGTCAGAAAATAGTTTATGGGTACTAATTTCTCGAAATCTTAAATGTTGACATCTTCTACCCTCTCTCCCTAAAACTACCGTGAAAAGCACCGTTCGTCCCTTATTTGAAGTTATAGAATCAGGATCTGCTTTGCGGATTTTTAAGTGGCTACAAAAACTAAGGCGTGAGACCCGCACCCGCATCCTGTTGCTTTATGCAGCAACTATGCTAGCAGTGGTTGCTGCTTCGGTCCCAATCTTTCGATATTTTTTATTCTCTGAAATTAATGCTCGGGTTCAGGAGGATTTGAGGGAAGAGGTCGAGGAGCTTCAAGAAGCTTATGAAATCTGGGATGCAGCTACTCCAGAATCTAGAGCAGGCTTGGTTAGTTTCATTGACAATTATTTGTACAACCAAATTCCTGAGGATGATAATTTTCACATTGTTGTCTTTGAAGGGGAATTTTATGGGGCCAATCCTGGTGTGTTGCCAAGTGTTCTGGATGCTGATTCAGATCTGATGCAAAAGTGGATGCAGTGTTCTGAATCATCAACCTCGATTGAAGAAATTATTGTCGTCCCCAATCCAGAAATTGGCAGCATTTTATATCAAAATCATGTTTTAGAAATCGATAATGTTCCGGTTGGGGCCTATATTGTTGCTCATTTGTCTGCTGGTGAACGAACTGAGGCACTGACAAGCGTTTATATCTTTATCAAAGTTGCCATAGGGGTAATCCTGGTCTCTTTCTTGCTTGCTTGGTTAGGCAGCCGTCAATTGCTTAATCCTGTTCAACAACTCTCTAAAACCGCTAGGAGCATCAACGAGACCAATCTATCCCAACGGTTGGATGTCAAAGGGTCGGGAGAGCTGGCCGAGTTGGCATTGACTTTCAATACGATGATGGATCGTGTTCAAACGGCGTTTGATACCCAGCGTAATTTCATCAATGATGCGAGTCATGAACTGCGAACCCCTCTGACTATTATTCAGGGGCATTTGGAGTTGATGGACGAGGATCCTGAAGAGCAGCAAGAGACGCTTGATTTGGTGATGGATGAGCTGTCTCGCATGGGGCGATTTGTCAACGATCTGCTGCTGTTAGCTAAAGCAGAACGTCCTGATTTCTTGAAGCTAGAAACGATAGAGATTGAACCCTTTATGAAAGCGGTGTTTGCCAAGATCACGGCTTTGGCTGATCGCCACTGGGTGCTGGTTAATTCTAACTGTGGCGTATTGGTCGCCGATCGACAGCAAATCACAGGGGCGCTCATCAACTTGGCCCAAAATGCTGTTCAGCACACCGCACTGGATGACACGATTGAGTTAGGTGTTGAGAGGACAAGCGGTCTCTTACGATTTTGGGTTAGGGATACCGGAAACGGTATTTCACAGAGTGACCAGGAACGAATTTTTGATCGCTTTGCCCGTGCAGCAAAAACATATCGTCGCTCAGAAGGAGCAGGCTTGGGGTTAGCAATTGTCAAAACTATTGCTGAATCTCACGCGGGCTATGTGGAGCTGATTAGTCAAGTTGGCATCGGGTCCACTTTCAGTTTGATTTTGCCGGTTGAACAACCCGAGGAAAGGCGACCTGAATGACCCATATTCTGATTGTTGAAGATGAATCTCGAATTGCTTCTTTTATTAAAAAAGGGCTGGTCTCAAACGGCTTCACGACGTCTGCTGTTTCTAATGGTGAGGAGGCGATCGCGATTGCCCTTGATGCTCAAATTGATTTGATGATTTTAGATTTGGGTTTACCCAATCAGGATGGGTTGGATCTTCTGGAGAATCTGCGTGGTCAGGGATTCTCAGCCCCAGTGATTATTCTGACAGCGCGTGATGACATCCGAGACAAGGTAAGTGGGTTTGAGCGAGGGGCTGACGATTACATGACGAAGCCGTTCCGCTTTGAAGAACTGCTGGTGCGTATCCGCGCCCGTTTACGTCCAGTTACGGGGGCATCCAGTGCTGGGCAGACGGATACCGTGTTGATGACAGGACAGATCTTACTTGACCTAAAGACCCGCCGCCTCAACACAAATGGACGAACGATTGATCTTTCAGCACGAGAGTTTGCCCTAGCAGAAACGTTTTTGAGGCATCCGAATCAGGTAATGAGTCGAGAGCAACTTCTCGATCAAGTCTGGGGATATGACTATGCTCCTGGTTCAAATATTGTTGATGTTTATGTGGGATATTTACGCAAAAAATTAGGTGATGATGTGATTGAGACGGTTAGGGGTATGGGGTATCGCCTACGTTCGTAAGAGGTTTCTCATTTCCGCTTAAGGGCTATCTTACTCAGGTGTGTTGGAATTTGAGGGTTACTTAGTAGCTTTTTTCGAAAAAGATTGCAGGGTATACTTCAATACGTCCTATTTATTTTTCTCAAGGCTACTGTTAGGTGCTTTTTAGTCGGAATCTATGTCTTGCATCCTAATTGCAGAGGACGAACCTAGAATTGCAGCTTTCATGGAGAAGGGGTTAAAACGTGCAGGCTTTACAACGGTAGTGGTGACAAACGGTTCTGCTGTTGTAGACAGTCTTGTGAGCGGAACATTTGATCTACTACTGCTTGATTTAGGTCTCCCTGATAAGGATGGAATAGAGATTCTGGAAGACATGAGGCGACAAGGCTTCACAGTACCCGTCGTCGTTGTCACTGCCCGCGCTTTGGATCTTAGGGAGCGAACAGAAATCGGCATGACCGGCAGAGACGTTGTCAGCAAGCCTTTTTTGATGAAGGATCTTGTGCAGAAGGTGCGATCGCTACTCAATCAATAAAGACAGGTAAAAGGATGAAACCTGTTCTTTTGAGCATCTACCTGTCTCATTTTTAGACTTACTGATCTGCTAGTTAGTCTATTTATTTAACTTACTGGTCCAATTGCGAGACAAAGTCTTATTGCTCTAACGGGAGGGATGATGGCGGAGATCTTAGATATAAGTAAATCTCAAAAATAGACTCAAAAGCTGATTTTATAGTCCTAAAAAGATTTTTTATGGACTCATGGTGAGGCAAAGGGCATGAAGAAAATTGCTGTTTGTCTCTAGCTTCAGGACTTTTGATAACAATGTTTGTGGAGGAGCGAT
This sequence comes from Oscillatoria sp. CS-180, assembly GCF_028330965.1. Classification (GTDB taxonomy): domain Bacteria; phylum Cyanobacteriota; class Cyanobacteriia; order Phormidesmidales; family Phormidesmidaceae; genus Halomicronema. The sequence goes on from NZ_JAQMUB010000063.1 coordinate 9,822, forward strand.
CGCGGTTTGAAACTACGTACTCGAATGAACTATCGATACATCAATATCCTATATCGCCTCCTCAATGGTTATCTCTTAGACAAAAGTCGATTAAAGCTTGAGACGGCAAGGCTTCTGGCTGCTGCTTACAGGGAGTCATAAGACGACTCTATCGGCTTCGCAACGTCCTTCGGCCTACGACCAGGACGAATCTGCCGTCCTGGACCTCGCAGAAAGGGGGTCGAGCTACGCAATAAGAGATCAACTGCAAGATCTAAGTATCAGCTATCAAGCACGAATCGTATATAGACCCAGAAGTCTATTTGTAAGTCTAGTTGAGATCCTAATTAGTCTATTCATGAGACAAAAGGTTACTGGATCATATCGCTATAGCCAACACTGGTGAAATAGCGATATGAATAGGCGAATGCTGCAAAAAGCGACCCCTTAGAACGGTTTTATGTCCTAAGAGGTCGTTGTAGTTAGTTTTTCAGCTTTTTTGTCGGCTATTGGCGAACTCTTACGGTCTCCCGCTGAGACTCAATGGCGGTTGCTTGGGAAATTTTCTTATAGTTCCACAGTCCAAAAATTATCCAAAAAGCGAGCAGGCCGCCTGTTAATAGCAAAATAGCGAGGGGACCAAACCGATTGATCAGTACAGGAGCCGCCCCTGTGAATAATCCACCTCCGACAATCGGCTCAAAAAACAGCTGTTTGTAGCCGAAGCTTTCAAAGGCACCTGTGCGGTCATCCGGATCAACCATCCGCATTAGCAAAATTCCGGTCGCGGTAACGCCCATTGATTGTCCCATATCACCAATGCCACGCTCAAACCAGGCTCTGGGAATCATGCGAGGCGCGAAATAGATGAAGAACAGGACGTTCCATGTAATGCCTGCGATCGCCAATACGGCAAAAGCTCCAAAATTGCGGGCGATGATTGCCAGGCTGATAGACGCTAAGGCTGCCACAATTGTGGCGTCCAGAGCTACACCTCCAATGCGCACCATGAGCTGACGGCTGATGAGATATTGCTTGTTCAACCGCTTTAGAAGGAGTTGAACAATGATTCCACCAACCAACGCCATTGGGAACAAGGGGATGCCACCTAGGACTTCAAATCCAGTTCCGCCTCGGTTCCAGGTCAAGGATTCAATGAGGACTAGAAGCTCTAAGATGACCCAGCCGATCGCGATCGCGACGCCGACAAAGCCAAACTGTAATGACAAGGGATCAACAAGCAAGCTGCTCAAATGACGGCGACGTTTCTCAGTGGTTTCTGGATCCTCCTCTTCGACGGGAAGGCGCTCTTGAGCATCGGCTGGGATATCGTCGATGGCTTGCCTACTCGCTACCGTATGCCCTCGATGACGTCCCCAGTTGGATAAGGCCACGCCGGCGATAATGCCAGTGACGATACCGACAGTCGCCATTCCCACTGCCAAATCCGGGCCAGCCTCAAATCCAACCTCCTCAAATACCTCAGCCATCCCTGCTGCGGTCCCGTGGCCTCCTTCAAATCCAATTTCAATCAATGCTCCGGAAACGGGTGGCAACCCAAAAACTGGACCGAGTACCAGCATTGCTAGCAACAGTCCAACAACATACTGGCCCCAGGCTATGGACTGTCCGAAAGCAACTTGAGGTGAAGCTCGTCGCCAAATTTCACTGGGTGGTGGAATGAATTCGCCTAAGAAGATAGTTGCGAAAACGATATTGATAAAAACACCAGGAATTGCAGACCAAACAGCCAGGATCGGTTGAGGGAAGAGACCATTAGCAAGGAGGCTCCCTTCGCCAGCGATCGCTGAAACAATGCCTCCCAGAACGCCAGGTCCTAACAACAACGCGACGACTCCGGCCACAATTGAGCTTGGCAAAAAGAGAGCTTGTAACACCCCCACATGCTGACGTATCCAACGGCCAACTAATACCAAAAAGCTCAAAGTAATGAAGGCAAAGAAGACATCTACAAAGGTGTAACCAGGGCTACCATCACCTCCTTGGGCTATTGCTGCAAACGCTGAAGGCCCAGCTACTAAGAACAAAGCCATCAGGAAAATTGAGACCAATGGCTTTGAGCGGCACTCTAAAAACGCCCCTTTGAAGAAACGTTGTAAACGCAATCCAGGCTGTGTCACCCCTATGCTCCCCTCTTAATTTTTTGCTATTAGCTGACTAAAAACCATTCCATAAGTCAACATTTTTCTGAGCATAAATTAGATTTTTTTTGAAATCAATTTCGTATCAGATCCTACACTACTGACTTCCCAGAGATAGAAATCTCGCCCTTAGTATTCCAGAAAATATAGGGCTACAGAGCAATTGACAAAGTACAAATTTCTAAGCTGAGCATTGCGTCTTGCAAAATCCAATGCTATAGAAACCTGTTTCAAAGCTTTACCTGAAAGGGTTTCAATCATCTTTCCAGCGCTTTACCTACCCTGGTCGAAGGTCGATTAACTATCATTGGTAATTCGAGATAATCGCTTACCTGACCATAAGAGATCTGTCCTTTTAGGACAGTAGTAGCCTGTTGTATCGCGATTACCTGACATAACTAAAAGCTTGTGTATTGGAAGTATCTATACCACTGAGAAAATGCAGAACTTTTATGCCTGTCTCTCGGTTGCCTTAAGAGATGCCTGGGTTGATTCAAAAGCTATCAGCACACGCGATACCTAGAACTGCTGTCAGCTAACACTCAAAATAATCACACCGCTTTGACTGCAATCTCACAGTCTGACAGCTTCTCATTCAACGATATTGCTTAAACGTCAATCCAGCCTCAAGACTCACAAGTATTTTATTGAGTCTACAAACAAGAAATTTGAGTCCAATCTCAATTCAGCCAAGTATGATGCTTTTGGGTTTATGTGCCTATTCTGCCTACTAGCGCTAACCTTGCGATGGGATGGAAGTTGGATACGAAAGGGGCTGCGATCGCGCCCCAAGGGGCCTTCTCAAAGCACAGCTCAAATTAGTCCAAAAGTAGTCCGGCAATCAATACGAGAGATCTTAACCCACTTCGGCTTAGGGTTTGAGGGTTTAGAGTGTTTGCGTATCCCGCAACTATTCAAGAGCGCCTCCGAATTGAAGCACTGTGCATTGTCTATGGATTATCCGTTCTTTCTGAGAGACTCATGAAAAACAATTTAGGACTTTATTGGAGATCCATAAGTCTTAAAATAAGACTAATTAACTCTAGCTCACTTTTCTTGAATGGATTATTGCCAGGCTAATGCCTAGGCACTAGCCTGGTGCTTTGGCTATGAAGCTCCGCCTCAATCTGACAACGGTGTTTTCAACCTCAGGGTCCTGAGAGGACTTAGACTTTTATTTGACTTGAAAGCGTGAAAGCAGCTTTGCTCAATAAGCATTACTGAGCAATTAGACACTAGAAGGTGCTAACTCCTTATCTTCGCTAAACAGGTCATACCACCACTGCTGGACTACTTCAGACGCTGTTTTCAGCATTTCATCTCCCTGTTGAATGGCTGTGGCATAGTAGGCTTTCGCTTCTTCTCCAAAGCCACCTGCCTCTACATGGCGAATAAGAGATTGGATAATCGGTAATGCAATTCCCAAAACGAAAAGGGCATTAAAGCCTGCCACACCTGCCGGAGCAGATAGAACAACCACAATTTCAGGGAAGAGTGCCATTACCACGACAAAAAGTAGAAAAAAGATAGGGGTGGCAACACCTGCACGAACAGCGGCAGCAATTATCTTGTCACGGAATTCTTCAACAGTAATGTCGCCTCTGTAGAGATCAAGCGCATGAGACAGAGCTGTTACCAGTGCCTGAGCCTGTCAGGCTAGAAAATTGTGCACTCCACCACTACATGGAGTGCTTGTTCAACTACTTTAAGATGAAGACTACGATCGCTCTCAGCTAAAGCCTCTCTCTTCAAGGATGCAACAATGCCTTCACCGTTACCCGGAATGGATCCCTACTTAGAACATCCGCGTTCCTGGCCCAATTTTCATCATCGGTTGATTAGCGCGATCGCGATCGATCTAGGCCCACAACTACGTCCCAAATATCGCGTGGTCGTTGAAGAGGCAATTTACCAGACTGAAGGACAGAACTCCGTCTTGGTAGGTGTCCCTGATGTTACCGTCCAAAAAGCAAAACGCGCTCAAGCCAATGCCGGTAGCGAGCCAGCTTTGAGTATGACGGCGGCTCAGCCCATCCTTGTTGATTTGCCGATGCCAGAGGTTATTCGACAGGGGTATCTAGAAATTCGAGAAGTTGCCACCAGTGAAGTTGTTACCGTCATCGAAGTCCTCTCACCGACCAATAAACGTCCCGGCGAGGGACGACGAACCTATGAAGCAAAACGCCAGGTCATTCTAGCCAGTGCTACCAGCCTGGTCGAAATTGACCTATTGCGCCAGTGGCCGCCCGTTGTTCAGCTACCTGAGCAGCTAAAAACGCACTATCGGATTTTGGTGAGTGCCAGTTCCCAACGCCCGCAGGCAAGCCTTTACGCCTTTAATTTGTCAAACCCAATTCCCGCATTCCCACTACCGCTTCAGGAAACCGAGTCAGAACCCATCGTTAACCTGCAAAATCTACTGAGCGACATCTATGATCAGTCAGGCTATGACCTAGTGATTGACTACACCATTCCGCCAGTGCCTCCCCTGCCAGAAACAGACGCTGCATGGCTAGCAGAATGGCTTGCCAAAAATCACTGATAGTCTTTTGCACTGGTTTTTGAGATCGATCTATCCAGTTCGAATTCATTGATCGCCGCTGTCACCGGCAAACCCTTGAGGCTGAGTATCCCCCCAAACTTTAGTAATAATCGCGATCGGGTTCAGGTTGTGGTTCATAGAAGTTCGACGGGTCCATCATGAACCGGAGTGCTTCTTCCTCCAAGCGGTTAATAAGGTACGACTCTAAAGCATCTGCATGGCGTAGCGCCGCGATATAGCCTTCAAGGAAAAGGCGAAGTTCATCCGTACGATAGCCCCGATTCCAGTGATCGACGAGCGAGTCAGTGATTCGCTGATAGTATCGGACGGATCTAGCATCCTGGAGCATGGTTTTGAGTGATTCTTACCTGAGCAACAGTTGAAAACTAGGGTTTAAAGGACCGTGGAAGAGCCAGCTCAAGAAAAAGCTGCACTCCTTCACAATCTGCTGATTTCTTAATACTTTACTGAAGTTTGGGTTCTAGCGAATGTTTAGTCTGTATGAAATTCTTCTACATAGCCTGTCTGAAATTCTTCAGACTACGACCTGTTAAAGAAAAGGATACAAACAACCTCAAATTTGCAGAATGCTTACACAGCAGTATTTTGAACGTTACCCACGTCTGCTGAGCCGCTGGTTTACTCGTTTAGAAGAATTTAAGCTAGGGATGAGTAGTTGCCGTTACAAAAATTTGGTTAGTGCTTTGTTATGTTGAACCAAATTTGTTGGTTCTAGGCCAAGAGGACTGGTGGGTACAGCGACTATACAAGTTATTGAGGGAAACCCTCATTTGCGATCGCTCCTGGGCTGGCACCTGCAGCAATCTGGATATCGAGTCTATCAGTCTGCCGACTTGAGCCGTGCCCGTGATACTTACCAAACGCATCAGCCCGACCTGCTCATTTTGGATGCTCAGCTGCCCGGCAGCGACAGCCTAGAGTTTTGCAACTGGGTCGCCCAACAGGGACAAGCCTATATATTGATGCTCTCCGCCCGCGATACGGAAGCTGACATTGTAGCTGGGCTAAAGGCCGGCGCAGACGACTATTTAACAAAGCCATTTGGTATGAGAGAGTTTTTGGCGAGAGTTGAAGCGCTGACCCGACGGCTGAGTCGATTGAGTGCTCCAGCAGCTCTTACCTATGGTTCACTGCATATCGACTTAGTGCATCGCCGCGTCCAATATCACGAAACCTATATTGACCTAACGCCGCAAGAATTTAGTTTGCTCTATGTGCTCACCCAAGCCAGCGGTCAACCCCTGAGCCGCAGCGACTTGTTGAAGCGGGCCTGGCCCGATGCCATAGACAATCCTCGGACGGTGGACACTCACATCCTGTCTCTCCGCAAAAAAATCGAAGCTGATCCCCGTCAACCCAGCATCATTCAAACCGTTAGAAACGTCGGCTATCGATTCAACGTGGATCGATTGTTAACCAATGCGGCAACCCCTGATGACACTCCGGGCGAAGTACGATCAATGGCCGCTGCAACCTCCATACCTGGATCGGGCTAAGACCCGTGCTCGATTTTCGATGTCAGCACCGAGACCATCACAATAGCTGTACTTTCAGGCCTCCTTCCCGCTGCGGTCTTGCAGCACAAAATCAAAGATGTGATGAGCCAAGCGACGCTTTGAGCACTGAGGAACCGCTCTTCTATCACCCGTTTTGCTAAGAAGAATCGCTCGGTTCGAGTCACTGCCAAAGCCGCTGTTCTCCTGATCAATAGGATTCGCCACGATCGCATCCAATCCCTTAGCTTTCAACTTATGCCATGCCGGAGTTTCAATGTCCCCCGTTTGAGCCGCAAAGCCAATCAAAACTTGGGCTGAGCTTTTCTCCTGCGCCAGATGAGCCGCGATATCAGGCACAGGAACAAGCGGTAAATCATCAGGCAAGGCAACTTTAGGCAGTTTGCCCAGCGCGCGATCGCGGGGTTTCACATCCGCCACCGCCGCCGCCATGATGATCCAATCGGCTCGGGGAAGATGGGCCATCATCACCCGCTGCATATCGTCAGAGGTGGTCACCGAAACCTGTTGAATCCCCGTTGTCGCTGTGAGATGCTCCGTCGCCATAGGACCATGAACAAGGGTGACAGTAGCGCCCCGGTGACTAGCCGCCTGCGCCAAGGCAACCCCCATCTTGCCCGTCGCAGGATTACCAATAAACCGAACCGCATCAATATATTCATGAGTGCTCCCCGTGCTGATCAGGATTTGCTTCCCAGCCAAATCGCGTTTTCCCTCAGTCAGCAGCAGGGAGTCAATAACCGCCAAAATTTCAGCAGGTTCAGCCATACGACCCTGACCAACGCGATCGCAGGCCAACAACCCAGTTCCTGGCGCGATCGTGTGATATCGCCGATCCGTCTGCAATTGTTTCCAGTTGCGCTGCACACTCTGCTGCTGCCACATGTCCGTGTTCATAGCCGGAACTAGCAAAGCCGGACAGCTAGAGGCCAAAACCGTATTCGTGAGCAGGTTATCAGCAAGTCCATAGGTCAGCTTCCCTAACGTATTGGCCGTTAAAGGAGCCAGCACTAACAGATCAGCCGTTTCCCCCAGCTCGATATGTAGCGGACGGGCCTGATGAGACTGCCAAAATTCCTGGTCAGTGTAAGCAGGGTGACGGCAAAGAGTCGCCAACGTCAGCGGCGTGACAAACCGCTGGGCCTGCTCCGTCAAGACTGGAATCACTTCAGTTCCCGCCTTTGCCAGCGTAGACGCAACCTCACAGACCTTGTAAGCAGCAATGCCGCCCCCGATGCCCAAGATGACTCGATGCTTCCGGCTATTGGACGCGCCAGCTCCCATCTCGCTCACATCGCTTAGGCTTCGTCATAAGATTCGATATCAAGCAGATAAGTATAGTTCTGAACAAGTTCTGGACGCTGAAAAGCAAGCGCTCTCAAAAGATGCCAATCTCTTAAACCTTCGAAGGCATTATCGTAAGCGTCCCTTTCCAACCGCTTTGCAAGTTCTGCAACCGACTCTTGGGTCATCGCCAAAACGGATTCTTGTGATACGTGTAATGTGTTCATGCTTGCTCCCCCCAGCATTCATGTGATCGTAGAGGCGATCGCAAATCGATACTCAGGCTAGCAAACAAGTCAGCTTGCAACGCAATCGCCCCTAGAAAGTAATTCTGTCAAAATCAGACGCCTCAGAGACGGTTTGCTATCACGAGACTGAAATCAACTATCCTGCTGATTTTGCAATCCGCAACACAGGACAAACAGTGATCGTGCCGAGTATTCCCCTAGACACTTTAATCTTAGAAGCCCTGTACAAGAGTGCGATCGCAAGCGCGTCAAAACTTATTCAAGTTTTCGAGAAGTTGTTTTCCCTTGGATCAATCGCACATAGAACCCGGGAAAACAAAGCGTATTGCATCTGATAAGACAAACAGGACTTACGCAGTTGCATCCGACTTTGGCCCCTTAATCCCCAAATATGGGGAAGCCGGATGCAACGTCCCCCAAAATTGGGGGATGCAAGGGGGCCGTGCGTAAGTTCTAACAAATTGAAAATTTTCCAAGAAAAAGGCACACCCAGAAGATTCTAAGTGTGCTGCCAGATTGAGCTCTTGCAGTCTAATTGACCCCATAGACATCAGTTTGTTCCTGCCGCAGAAAAGATTGACAATTTATGCCACGAACCCAAAATCAAAGATGTTCCACCTCTCCTTTTCACGAAGCGTACGTTAGTATGGGCACCGAACCAAACTCAAACCAATGCGTCTGACATCTTAAGCTGACTATGTAGTGTGAGGTTTCGTGAGTTCTCTGCCCTCCTGCGATCGCCCCTCCGAAGAACAGCCCAAACCCGTAAAGACAGATCATGGCCCCATTATCATGACGGCCCTGATGTTTTTGGGGGTGGCATGGCTCATCTCGACAGAGCATCCGCTTATCTTTGGGCGATCGCTTCATCTCCATTCATCCACTTCGGTCACTGAGCCAATTCCACTAGAAATGGAAGGCGGTGATCCCTATGTTCGGGCATTGATGAGGACCATTTCAGCCGCAGAGTCCAATACCAATGAGCCTTACCACACACTCTATGGCGGCGACCTGATTAACGATCTGACCCAGCATCCAGATCATTGCATTGAGATTGTGGCCGGTCCCAATCTAGGCGACTGCACAACCGCTGCCGGACGCTACCAGTTCATCACCACAACTTGGATAGAGCAGGCCCATCACTATCACCCACAACCGCCCCAGTGGTACTCCTGGTGGGCCGAGTATAGTTTCGAGCCTATCTATCAGGACACAGTAGTCTATCGGTGGCTCAGTGATGCCACCTTCTGGGGAGTCGATATTCCCACACTGCTCCGTCAGGACAAGCTAGAAGACGTCTTGCATCTGCTCTCTCCAACTTGGACGAGTCTGGGATACGGCATTGAAGACAATGCTATGACCCCCTATCTCGGAGGAATCTATCAGTCCATGCTGGAAGAAGAATTGCAGAACTGTAGAACCGCTAATGGAGGTGGCTGTTAATTGGCCCTCATTAGACCACACGTATGGGTCAGCTCGTTAAAGCAAGCCAACGGCCTGTAGGATAAACACCAAAATGCTGTTGATGATGGACAGCGCGATCGCGCCAATAATGGCACTCATAATGCCCCATCGTAGCCGGAAACCCTCAATCAGCATGGCAGACAAGCCAAACACCACAATGCTGATAATGAGCGGAACCAGTCCCAGACTGATGATTGCGCCAAAACTACGGAGTCCCTGAGGAAGGAAGTGGTATAGGCCATTTAGAATGCCAATCACAGCGCCTCCCATGAGTGCTTTAGCTGGGCTATCCACCTCAACCCCGGTTGGCAGCAGCGAGACGATCCATAGACTGACCGCTAACACAACGACGGTAATCAAAAATGCAATGATCATTCTGAGAACTCCTTGTCCTTATAAACGTGCGACTTAGAGGAACAGTAGCAGCCACAGCTCAGGGATGAAGGCAGACGCATAAAGCTTGCCTCTGCGGAGCAGCAGACCCATCAATCCCTTCCCTGTATTGGCTTTAACGCTCTCAACCGTCCTAGCTATGTTGGCTACAGCGATTAGAAGCTGTTCTAAAAGTCATCTGTTGGGGGCAACGCAATCGAGATGACAACCCTCTAAAGCTATCGATATTCAGAGAGATGAATAGTCCGTTAGCTTCTTTCTGACGCACTTTTTCCCAATTATTCAACACTATTCCGCTTGCCAGTGAGTATCCTCTCAAATAAAACTTAAGGCTGGGCTAAGGCGGCTGAATTGGCTCAATTTGGCGAAATTCATCTTCTATGGACATAATGCATGCCCTCTACATCTCCCAATCCTAGAAGCTGTCGTCGTTTAGCGCTCAAATACCGTATTGGACGGGTTTCCAGCCCCTAACTGATCACCCTAGTACCGCTACGCGGAATTCAAAATTCAAAATACTCTGCGAGAAGAGCAAAGCTCTACAAAACTAAGGTAGATAAGCTTTCCGAGCATTTTGCAGGGTGAGCCTATTCTGCCGTAGTGTACTAGCTATTAATGGAGAATGGGCACAGCAATGCTTGTACCACAAGGCTTCTGAAATCAATAGATGATGCGCCCTCATGGACGTGAAAATCTTTCGGTAGAGAGTCGTTACTTGTTGGTGAGAGCGTTAGCATACGTTAAATTCAAGCGATCGCTCTTCTAATCCCATGAAACAGTCTGTCTTTCAGCGCATTTATCGCTCGCTTCTAGGGCATCCTATTGCTCGCTGGTTCGTGATCCTAGGGTCGATCGCTTACTTAGTGAGTCCAGTCGATATCTCCCCAGACGCTATTCCCATCTTAGGTTGGGTTGATGACGGCGTCCTGACAGCGCTCCTCGTAACCGGGGTGACAGAGATCCTGTTAGAGCGTCGTCGTAATCTCAAAGCCGCAAAGTCCGAAGCCGAGATCTCCTCAGAACAAACGACCGTTAACACCTCAGCGTCGACCGTTGATTGAGCCAATACCCATGAGACTGCAAACCAATCGCTCCATTCCACTGCTAATCCTGGGCGTGACACTGCTAACGCTTTTAGGTCTATCAGTTTTGTATTGGCTATCGCCCGAATGGCTAGCAGTATAGGCGTGCTTTGCACCCAATGGCATCCGGTGCCTATTGGTGTAGCCCAATGGCTCGCCGTCTTATCCTAATGGAACTGGGACGGCTATAAAATACGTACGTTAATGCAGATTGGCTGAATATTAGCGTCTAGGCTGCTTACAGGATGTCTTCATTGAGTCGCTTTTTTGTGCCTTCAGCTTTAAGAACAGCAGTTTGCCGCTCCTTGAGAATGTAGGTTTGCATATAGCCTCGGCCTTTAATTTTGATAGGGCCTCGGTCCTCAAAATCGTAGCGCGTTTTGAGGCGATCATACGTACTCTTACTGACTTGAATTCGGTCATCAATGCCGTGGGACTCCATGCGGCTAGCAATGTTTACCGCGTCACCCCACAGGTCATAGCTGAACTTCTTAATGCCAATCACGCCAGCTACGACAGGCCCAGTATTAATGCCAATGCGAAGCCGAAAAGGACTGCCATCGGCGCGTTTGAATGACTGAATAGTTTCCTGCATTTTGATGGCCATTTCCAGGGTTGCTTGAGCGTGATCCGGTTGGGGGTTTGGCAGTCCGCCGACAACCATATAGGCATCCCCAATCGTTTTGATTTTTTCCAGTCCCAAAGACTCCGCAATACAGTCAAAAGCAGAAAAAACTTCATTGAGTAAGCAAACCAATTCATTCGGCGACATCTGCGTCGAAAGGCCAGTGAAGTCCACAATGTCTGCAAATAAGATAGTGGCTTCCTCAAAACGAGACGCGATCGCACCCACCTCCATTTTGAGCTGCTCAGCGATTGTAATCGGCAGAATATTGAGCAATAGCTTTTCCGACTTCTCCTGTTCCACCTTAAGCGCCATCTCCGCTTGTTTGCGATCGCTAATTTCTCGATGGACCCGCTCAAAGAGTTCGTAAAAAGCTTTGGACACTTCGCCCAATTCGTCTCGACGCTTCATTGCCTGGGTTTGAAAATTAGGAGGCTGTGCTTGTCCGACAGCATCCCGGGCCTGTTTCAAATCATCTCGCAGGCGCAAAACTGGAATAATCAAAATTCGCTCCAGCACCACAATTGTGACGAAGGTGACGAAGACCGAAATGATGATGACCAAACCACCGATCGCTAAGGCATACTGACGCATCTCGGACATCACGCCTGACGCATCATGACGAACAATCAAGATGTATTGATCAGAAAGGCGATCGCTCGGCCAGGCCACATCATATCGCTGACGGTCCGACGATAGCTCCGTAACCGTTGCACCTGGCGATACAGCTGCACAGTCAATCACAGGTGTTTCGCCAAAGGATTCCACCACCTCACCATTGGACAGGCAAAGCACAGCTCCTCGAATAACCGAATCGGGCTTGAGGTTCTGCTGAATAATGTTGAGCAACCCTATCGAGTTGTCTCCTAACATGATGCTCGCCTTCACAGTCAAGAGAACTTCAGAGGATAGATCGCTCAGCTCATCCAGCTTTTCCTGGTATCGCCGATAGAAAGATGGGATAAAGATAATCGCTTCGATGGCAATGATGCTAAGAAAAACCCAGGTCACAATGCGACGCGACAGGCGAGAGCGCAAAAGCCCCATTGATGATTGCAGGATGCTAGCCATAGCGCTGCTGGATGGTAACGACAGGAACCTCAATCAATATTACTGAGTCAGCAATAGGAGCTCCGGGGGAGCACATTTAGGAATAGATAAGAGTTCCCTGAGAGCAGGCTGATATCCCTGTTGTTAGCACCGTCTTCCTCAAGACGCTCTAACTCCAACCTCCAACTTCACGACAAACCTCAGTCCTATCAGGTATCCCGCACCGATAGACGAAAGCTACGTTTCACATCGCATTTCCAGGACGGCCTTTGCTAGACTGAACATCAACTCTGAATGCACATTTAAGGAAGGAAACGGCATCTATGACCGTCGCCATCATCCCCCGCAGACCGATCCAAACTCAAGAAATCCCGAGCTTAGACTATGACGCGACTCGCGATCGCTTCGATGAGTCATGGCGTAGCCCCCTTTCCATGCTGCTGGGGTTAGGACGGTCTGCAGGAGCTGACTTCGTTGAATTCTTTTTAGAACGGAATCAGTACATCAGCTGTATGGCTGAAGACGATGCCATTACCAGCATCTCGCCTCGCTTGGTGACAGGAGCTGGGGTGCGCGTGTTCAAAGGCAAAGCAGACTGTTACGTCAGCACCAACGACCTAACCTTCAGCGGATTACGGAATGCCTTGGAGAAAGCGCTCTCCATTATGGGGCTTTATCTGCCGGGACCTGCTGCTTCAGTCCCCGAAGCAAATTTAGAACTCTTGCGAGACTATGCCACGGCAAAGGGCAAAGAGGCTTGGCTAGGGGCTTGCAGTTCCATGCAGGAAATGGGTGAAGTTCTCCTGTCTGCCAATGGCGCTGTGGCCCAACACGGCATCCATATCCAGGCCCGTCGTGCCGGATATTTCCGAGACTGGCAGGAAGTACTAGTCGCCGCGAGTGACGGTACCTTTGCTCGGGACATTCGCCTCACACAGTCAGTGGGCTGCAATTTGCTTTGTGCCGATGGTGAGCATCGCTCCTCAATCGGTCAGCGACTCGGCGATACCAGCGACCCCGCTTTTCTACGAACCTGGGACTATGCTACGACCGCTCAGGAAGTGACCGAATCAGCGGGCAAAATGCTGTACGCCGATTACGTTGAGTCGGGCAATTATCCCGTCATCATGGCGAATCACTTCGGCGGCGTGATCTTCCACGAAGCTTGTGGTCACCTGCTAGAAACCACCCAAATTGAGCGGGGCACGACTCCTTTCATTGACAAGAAGGGGGAGAAGATCGCCCATGAGAATTTGACGGCATGGGACGAAGGCTTATCTGATGATGCCTTTGGCACAATCGACATGGACGATGAGGGAATGCCAACGCAGCGCACACTCCTGATTGAGAACGGCATCCTGAAGAACTTCTTGAGCGATCGCGCTGGCTCCATGCGGACAGGCCATCCCCGTACGGGCAGTGGGCGTCGCCAAAGCTACACCTATGCCGCCGCCTCGCGTATGAGAAACACCTATATTGCGCCCGGCGACTTCTCGATGGACGACCTGTTTGGCTCAGTTGAAAAGGGCATCTACTGCAAGAAGATGGGCGGTGGCAGTGTTGGCCCCACTGGACAATTCAATTTTGGGGTAGACGAAGCCTACCTGATTGAGAACGGCAAAGTGACCAAGCCGCTCAAAGGAGCCACGTTGATTGGTGAGGCCAAAGAGATTATGCAGCGCATCTCCATGTGCTCAGAAGACATCAGCTTGGCTCCAGGCTTCTGCGGATCCATCAGCGGCAGCATCTACGTCACCGTTGGCCAACCTCACCTCAAGGTTGACTCCATCACGGTTGGCGGTCGCTAGGCACTTTGAGCCGTACCATCCTGGAGTAGAGTTTCAGTCACTCAATCGCGCCTGAAACTCTAGTAGGTCTTAAAGTAGCGAAGCTGGGATCATGGTGGATAGCGGCGAGCGCGCTCCACCATGATCCCAGCCAAGAATTTATCTCACCTTCTTGAAAATACACTCATAATTAAATTCATCGGTGAGCGAGTCTTGAGCACGACGTGCAAATACAAGTTCCCACCCTTCTTCACCAAGCTCATTCATTGACTCTTCAAATGCAGGTGTTGGTATCCAGCAGGTAGATCATAGAAAGGCATCCCGCTCAGCTTGATCACCCTGGGGAGCACGAACGAGCGGTTCCCCCTGCCAAGCACCGAAAGCGTTGAGTACCCCTTCTGACCATTGACGTTTTTGGGGTTCAGCGGGTTGATAGACCACCAGGATTTCCAAATCTTCGTCGCGATAATCTGGGAGCTGAATCTGTAGAATGCCGTTTTGATCGACGTGGGAGCGAATCTTAAGGGTACGCATAAGCCTTTTTTCCTTTAAAGCTAATCTGAATGAAATGATAAGTAAGAACAAGCTAGCAATCAGTAAGTGATCGCTTCTCTCAGCTTCAGCTTCAAATCATTGGAAAGAGGCAACCAATCAATCTCGCCCATTAGCGTTTCAGTGGTTTCGCCCTTGGCGCAACGTTCCTTGTAGATGGCAACGAGCAGCACGTCTAAGCCAAAGCGGGTGAGCATATCAGCGGCTAGTCCAACAATGCTGAGCAGAATGATACCGCCAATCATGCCGCCAGGACCTAAGAATGCTAGAGATGCTGTGATGGCTGCTGCTCCGGCTAGTCCAGTCGTAGACATAGTGATGAGCAAAACGACGATAGGGAGTCCAATTCCAGCGGCTTTGCCAACAAATTCATCCATAGCGATTTCTCCTTAACTGAATTCTAGATAAATGTGGGCGATCGCTTGAGGAGGTCTTGGAGGTGATGATGCCCGCTTAAAGTTATTCAACCCTCTCAGCTTATTTTTCTGTCGCCAGAGTTTGCCAAGTCGTGTGGCCGAGGGCCTGCAAGACCTCAACGACACCACTGGTGGTTCTATGTTCAAAGTATTGCAGAATCTCACCAAACCATTGCCTCATCGTCGCCACCGAGTTTGGGTAGAGGCTTTGCGCCGTCACCATCCAATCCAGGAGGTCAACCAAAGCATCACTGCCGCTCTTGACCTCAAAAGCCCTAAAGTAGCGGAATTCAAAACTCAAAACTAAGGCAGATGGGCTTTCCTAGCATTCTGAATGCTGAGCCCATTTCTGCCGTGATGTGCTGGCGGATTGACCCGCTCTAATGTCTATCTGCCCACAACAGACCCCAGTTCAACTCCCTGAACATTTCTCAAGATGTGATTTAAGGATGTGGTTGAGTTGAGTCAGAGGTGTTTCTTCCGGACGGTGTGCCAAAATCGCTTGTACCGTTTCAACCAAAGGCCAGTTGATAGCAGCACCATCTCGAATTGTTTTACTGGCCGCATAGTAAGCCACATCTGGCGGCACGTCCATTTCATCCGTTTCGCCCGTTTGCAGATAGTCAGGCGATCGCCACGACACCACTTTTCCTCTGAGGGTGATTTGAAACCAAGTGATCTGATCCGCGATTGCCTCAGCAGTGACATCAAAATAAGACTCATTGCCCTGATACCAAATCCGCTTCTTTGCAGTATCGCCCTCGGTCGGCTTCATCATTCCGGGGTTAATTGGTCGCAGGGAGGCTCCTAGAGCAGTAATCTCAGACTCTTCCAATTTCATAATTGATTTGCAAAAACCGATAACAAACAGGGAACCTCTGCCAAAGCATTGCAAAATTTTTCAGTGACCTTTCAACAACGCCGGATTCATCGAAGAAGCTCTCCGAAAGCTTGAAGGATCCCTTTAGCAAAACGAGTGACCTCTGCCAGCGAACGTAGTGTTTCTGGCTAAACAGGAATCAGACTTCGGCAATCCGCAAAAACTGCATCAGTGACGTATCATCGCAAGCTTTTTCAAACAGAGTAGTTTTGGGGACTCTATCAACTTTTCAAAGCTTTTGTATCCAATCCGGGACAAAAAAAAGAGCGTACCTTGGGCACGCTCCTGGTCGTCATTCTGAGGTATGTCAGCGGTTAAGAGCTGACATACTCCCCCCGAATGGACTGATCTCAGATCTTGCCGTTAATGCTGACTGCAAGATGTCCGTTAATTCTGCTCTAGCGTTTAGGACGAGGCTGGTAGTACACCGGCGATCCCTGATCTGCAACGAAGTGGCAATCTTTGTAAGAACGAACGAAACTTTGCCAAATAGAGTCATCCGATTTGCGATAGTAGTCTCCCAAAACAGGCTTGATGGCTTTGGTCGCTGCCTTCAGGTGATAGTGGGGAATGCTCAGGAAAATATGGTGGGCAACGTGGGTTCCAATATTGTGGTGAATTCCGTTGAAGATACCATAATCGCGGTCAATGGTAGACAAGGCGCCTTTTAGAAAATGCCAATCATCGTTGGTATACCAAGGAATATCGGCTTCTGTATGGTGAAGCCACGTTACCAAGTCTAGCCAGATAACAAAGATGACGTAAGGAATGAGGTAGTACGTCGTCAAGAAACCCAACCCATATTGGTATCCCAGCCATCCCAGAAAGCACACCATACCGATGATCCAGCAGGTACTCGTGAGTACACATCGCCTTTCAGAAGGCTGGAAAAGAGGGCTATTAGGTGAGAAGTGGGAGCCTTTACGATTGGGCGATCGCTTGAATAGGTAGATTGGGTAGGCCAGCAGAGGCAGATAGAACCGCACCAGTTTCTCAGGCCAAGACATCGCGTTGTACTTCGACTCGGTGATGGGATACCAGCTCTCATCAGTGTCGATATTACCCGTATTAGCATGATGGGTACGGTGGCTAATGCGCCAGCCGTGGAAAGGCACCAAAATCGGAGTGTGACTTAGATGTCCAATGAGATTGTTAAGCCATCTTTGTCTAGAGAACGATCCGTGACCGCAATCATGCCCAACGACAAATAAGGCCCAGAACATCGTGCCTTGAGCAAACCAAAAGACGGGCAGAAACCACCACGAATCGATAGCGGCGGCCAGAGCATATAGCCCTGCGATGATGCCGATATCCAAGAAAAAATAGGCGAGCGATCGTAAAGCAGACGGCTTGAAACAATAAGCAGGAATTGCGGCTCGAATCTCCTTCAAGGTGAACGGTAAATCTCTAGATGAGCGGTTTGGATGTGGACTAGATTGTAATTGCACTGCGTCTTTCAAATTCCAATAGAGGTGTGCTCTGACAGACAGTCAGAATCGATTCAAATGTCGGTCAATTCTGTTGATCAGAAAGGCAGCTTAAAAGGACTCATCGTTATCAGCAAACTAGGTCTCAGCACACTAGTACCGCTATGCGGAATTCAGAATTCAAAACTAAGGCAGATAAGCTTTCCAAACGTTTTACAAGGTGAGCCTACTGCTGCCGTCGTGTACTAGAGAGCTGCCTCAGTTTCTCTGAGACGATGAATACCGGAAAGCCTTCTGCAACAGTCTCTAAAGCACCTTAAGCATGGGCTAGCGAAGACTATCAAACGGTCGATAGGCTCTATCCGCGTCATAAAGGTGACATTTTTGGGTGATTTGAGTCATGAGCTGCCAGGAAAACCGGCGAGTATGAATATATTCACCCCAGTTTTGTACCAGGCTTCTGTGGGCCGCTCGTAAGTTGTAAGAAGGGATACCGACCGAAATATGGTGTGGGACATGCACATTGATGTCGTGGCAAAGAACTTCGACCCACTTAGGATAGGTGCAGTGAACAGTCCCACTCAACTGGGCCGGCACAGCAGACCACTGCTCTTTCGGATGAAACTGAATCTCAGGAATGGTGTGATGCACGATAGTGAACGTGCTCATCCAGA
Source organism: Oscillatoria sp. CS-180 (assembly GCF_028330965.1). Classification (GTDB taxonomy): domain Bacteria; phylum Cyanobacteriota; class Cyanobacteriia; order Phormidesmidales; family Phormidesmidaceae; genus Halomicronema. The sequence goes on from NZ_JAQMUB010000063.1 coordinate 27,922, forward strand.
AGTGATACCCCAACCAAGGCATGAGCCAAAATTTCACAATGCCCCAGAGGCCCAGAGTGAAGTACATCGTGGGGAAGAAAATAGCAGCGAAAATAGCAACGACTGCGATGGAAACTTTGACAGCAGGACGATCGCGCTTAGAAAAGTTCTCTGGCTTAAAGTGCAATACGGCCCAGTGTGCGATCGACCCTGTCCACCAAAAGACTCCGCGGAGTGCTCGATAGCCCATTTGCAACCAGCTCGGAGCGGCTTGAAATGCTTCTACTGTCCATGGCTCCCAAGCATTGTCAACATGCAGCTTGTTGGTATGGACATGATGATGGTCATGCAGAATCCGCCAGCAGTGAAACGGATAAACCAGCGGCATCATCGTGATATGCCCAACCCAATCGTTGACCCAGCGCTTTTTAGCAAAGGAACGATGTCCGCAATCATGCCCAACGACGAAGAGACCTGTTGCAGCAGTACCTGTAAAAAACCAAGCAACCGGAAGTAAATACCAGGGAGAGAAAGCGATCGCGCAGTATCCGATGACAACACCTATCACCGTAACTAAGACTGACAGCCAAGCTTTTCGCCAATCTTTCTCAAAACAGGATTTAGGAATAGTTCGAATCACGTCACTCAGCTTTAAGTCACTCAACGCTAAGGAAGGATCTGCTAGGGTAGACACCTGAGCAGTGGGGGGAAGTGTAGCAGTCATTCAGAGCCTCGAATAAAAACCAGACTTTTCGTCAGCATGCTGTTAGAGAAGAAGCTTCCCCGTTCCAATTTCAATCACAGGACTAACACCATGAAGGTGTCATTTTGATAATTTTCATCAAGGAAAAATAACAAACAGCCAAAAACACCCAAAAAGTCTGATAAGCAAACCTAAGTAGTCTACCGCACAGCGGATGCCAGCACTATCACGCGCATAGGTCAAATTAAAAGACTTGAGTCATCGTGTGAGAATACCTCTAGAAAATCTAATCACTGGCAAAATTACATCGCTAGTTCAGCACTTGAGATTTTGGAGAACCCTGGGTACTAAACATTTGGGACAAGTACCCGAAAATTGTAAATTAGAGATGACCTGCACTCTGGTAATACCGTGAAAGCGATCACTTTGCTCGGCTCCACTGGTTCAATTGGGACCCAAACGTTAGACATCTTAGAGTCCCATCCTGAGGACTTCCGGCTAGTGGGGATCGCAGCAGGGAACAACGTAGAATTACTCGCTCAGCAAGTGCGTCAGTTCAGACCAGAGATTGTAGCCATTTGCAATGAGAGCAAGTTGGAAAGCCTGAGAGAAGCACTTGCCGACCTTGATCCCCAACCGCAGATATTAGCCGGAGATGAGGGCGTTGTAGAGGTCGCCCGCTATGGGGACGCCGAAGCCGTCGTCACAGGCATAGTAGGGTGTGCTGGGCTTTTACCAACACTAGCGGCGATCGCAGCAGGCAAAGACATTGCCCTCGCCAACAAAGAAACGCTTATTGCCGGCGGTCCAGCCGTATTGCCTCTGGTTGAGAAGCATGGTGTCAAGCTGTTACCTGCCGACTCCGAACACTCCGCCATCTTCCAGTGCTTGCAAGGGGTTCCTGATCGCGGTCTGCGACGGATTATCCTCACTGCCTCTGGGGGTGCCTTCCGAGATTGGCCCACTGAGAAATTACCTCAGGTAACAGTCGCTGATGCCCTCAAACATCCTAACTGGAGCATGGGCCGCAAAATTACGGTGGACTCTGCCACCCTCATGAACAAGGGCCTTGAGGTGATCGAGGCGCACTATCTATTTGGGATGGATTACGACGATATTGATATTGTGATTCACCCTCAAAGCATTATTCATTCGCTCATTGAGCTGCAAGATACCTCAGTGCTAGCACAATTAGGCTGGCCCGATATGCGATTGCCCCTCCTGTATGCCATCTCCTGGCCCGATCGCATTTACACCGACTGGGAACCGCTAGACTTGGTCAAAGCTGGCGACCTGACCTTCCGCGAACCCGACCACGCTAAGTATCCCTGCATGGATATTGCCTATGCCGCAGGTCGGGCCGGAGGCACCATGACGGCTGTATTAAATGCTGCTAATGAGCAAGCCGTAGCGCTGTTTCTAGATAAGAAAATCAGCTATCTAGACATTCCCAAAGTGATCGAGCAAGTATGCGATCGCCACCGCATCGACCTCAATGCTCAGCCCTCTTTGGAAGACATCTTGGCAGTAGACGACTGGGCCCGCTTGCAAACCCTAGCGGTCAGCGAAACTCTCACACGACCTGTTGCCGTCTCCATGGGTTAGCGTCGTGGAACTCGTTATCGTCATTGGCGCGATCGTCATTTCCTTTTTGGTCTTCACTTGGCTGCTCAGAATCGTTCGAGCAACCTTCAAAACAGCGATTCTAGTTGCGGTAACGCTGCTGATTTTGCAAATCATTTTCGGCATCGGACCCCAAACCCTATGGGAACAGGTTCGAGATTCGCTACCTGGATTTGAACCTGTTAATTTTCAGTGAAGAGACCAGAAAACCTACGTTAGCGTGAAAGAGAAGCTTTTCAGGAAAAAGCCATTTCTCGTCCTAACGAACGGGAACGTGTTTAAGTATCAACTTTGAGCTTTGGATTTGCCGATGACTCAATCATTCAAAACTCAAAAGTGAGAACTTAAAATTCATTCATTCCTAAGAGACAGTCAAGAATTAGGCATTTTCACGAAATCTTTAGGCTTCAGCTTAAAGCGAACTCGTTTAACCCATCCTTGCCTATTTGAGCGGTCTCTTTAAAGCACTAACGTACTGTTGTTAAACTCAATGGGATGAATCGATAATGCGGTGAATCAGAACGAGGTGGAAGACCAGAAGTGCTTGAATGTTCGTCTGAATTCTTTAAAGGCGTCTACACATTAGTCTACACATTAAAGGAGTATTGAAGGTGCCTATTCCAGATTGGTTGAAATCACAAAAGGTTGAAGCCCAGTTTCGAGTTGGTGAAGAAGAATGGCAGCTCATCAACATTACGCTAGAGGATGACCAGGGACAGTACGCGGCTCCAGATGATAGTGAGAAGGGAATTCTTCATTACATCGCCCACGGGCAACATCCTCATGGCGGCGAAGTTTTTCTCATTCATTGGCAAGAAAGCCACGGTCCCCTCGCTGGCCACACGGGTATTGATACTTTATGGTTTCAAAAGCGAGAGGAAGGGATTGCGGTGCGAGGGACCTTCTTTTTAGATCAAAGTACCGATTATGGGGAAATTAGCAGTGCCACCACGCTGTTACGGTAATCCAAGCCGTAAGCTTGCCTGCATAGACTTTACAGAACACAACTGCTTTAAAAAGAAAAAGTCGGGTTGAAGACATCTCTAAAGAAGCTCCAACCCGAGCCGTGCTCAAGGAGCACACGCGAGTCTACAGGATGTTTTGATCATGGCCCACTTATTCTTCAGTCACCATAGGGAAAAGTTCAGTTAAATTCAGGTGTTTTCTAAGCTCCGTATGCCTACATAAGCCTACCGAGAAAACGCTACCGGCGTCAGTAAGATGACTAGCTCTCGGAACTTTATGTCCCGAGAGCTGTTGCTGCAAAGGATCCTGAGACATCGAATCGTGCTTGAGCACAGTTACAGTCTTATAACGGCCTACGCAAAAACTCAGAGACAAGTGCTTGAGCCCAATGGATCGAAATAAGAGACAATTCGGCATTGACGTAAAGCTCACGTCAGTTTTGAACTATTAGGATCGCGTCATCCAGCACAAAATGCCCCGATCAGCGCGGCGGTGCTACCCTTCAGCAAAACTCCATTTATAACAAAAGGCAGGAAGCATCGTGCTTCCTGCCTTTTGTTTCAAACGTGTCCTTGTCTAACTCAACCCAGCAGTACTATTTCGTCAGTTGAGTCAGCAGTTTGCTAGACCGTTCCACAAACGACTTCATGCCGTTAGCATCAAACCCTTTCTGAGCCATCAGCGCAAGATCATACACATGCTGACAAATAAGATTTGCCATCTCGCCTGCCGGAGAGCTAGATCCATCAGGCTGCACGATCGCACTCTTGCCCATCGTAGACAGATTCTGGATGAGCGGATGAGCCGTGTTAACTAGCAAAACGTGATCTTCAGGAAACTCAGCATTGGTTTGCTGCATCATCGCCATCATTTCCTGCATTCGACGAGTAGCCTCCGGCAGCAGCACCATGGCAGGCGGCGTATCGGGATTGTCTGTTTTCAGCGCCTCGGTTCTTACGGTGACCTGAGGTCTGCCAAGGGCCGCTTCAAACAGTCCTTTGATCTCTTCATCGCGAGTTTTGTTGGTATTAGGATCAACAATTTCGCTGTCCTTATCCTTATCGAGCAGCGCATCATCCAGATCAGCATCCACCCGCGAGAACTTAACATCCGAGTACTGCTGCTCCAGGAAAGTGACGAAATGGCTGTCGATAAACGTGTCCAGAAACAGCACTTCCAATCCCTGAGATTGATGCAGCGCAATGTAAGTCGCCTGTGAGGCCTCATCCGTCGCATAAAAGACGCGATTCTCATGGCGCTCTTTGTTGCGCTCCAGATAGTCCTTCAGATTGGTGTAGTAATACCCGTTTGCATCTGTCGGCACATCGGACTCAGAATTCACCTCTGCCCAAGCATCCCCTTCATCAGATTGGACTTCAACCTTAGCCGACTCATCGCTAGTTGCGCCCAGTTTTGCCGTCGTACGGAAGATAATGAAGTCTTCTACCTGCTGCTTAAACTTATCGTCGTTCATGGAGCCGAACTTGACGAAAGTGCCCAAGTCTTGCCACGACATAATGTACTTAGCAAGATCGCTTCGATAGAGGCCCTTCAGACTGTCACCCACCTTACGAGCAATATAGTCAGAAATTTTGCGGACGGTGCGATCGTTCTGCAAAAAGCTTCGAGAAACATTCAACGGAATGTCAGGGCTATCAATCACACCCCGCAAAGGCATCAAGAAGCGAGGAATAATCTCTTCACAATTGTCGCTGACGAAGACCTGGCTGCAGAAAAGTTTGATGCTGCTCTTAGTGACATCAATATCAGGCTTGAGCTTAGGAAAGTAAAGAATCCCATTCACAGCAAAGGGATAGTCCGTATTAAGATGCACCCACAGCAGTGGATCCTCTTGAAAAGGATAGAGATAGCGATAGAACTCTAAATACTCCTCATCGCTCATCGCATTCAGAGACTTTTTCCAAGGCGCTTCATGCTTATTAACAACCTCGTCCTCCATCTTGATGGGAACGGGCAAGAAGTCGCAATAGGTTTTGATGAGCTGCTTAACACGAGCATCTTCTAGATACTCCTGCTCGTCTTCCAACAAATGCAGCGTCACCGTGGTGCCCACACTGACTCGCTCTGAAGGAGACAGCTCAAACTCAGTCGTACCGTCACAGCTCCAGTGAACCGCCTCAGCCCCTTCTTGATAAGAGAGGGTATCAATCTCAACTTGGCTAGACACCATAAAAGAGGAATAGAAGCCAAGACCAAAGTGTCCAATAATGCTGGCGTCACCACTCTCTTTGTACTTAGAAATGAACTCTTCTGCACTGGAGAAAGCCACCTGGTTGATGTACTTCTTGACCTCCTCGGCAGTCATTCCCAAGCCCGTATCCGAAATGCTGAGGGTTTTCGCGTCTTTGTCAATCGTAATTCGAATCTCAGGACTGCTCACGTCACCCGAATACTGCCCTGAGCGAGCCAGAAGGGAGAGCTTTTGAATCGCGTCTACTCCGTTGGAAACCAGCTCTCGCAGAAAAATTTCGTGGTCAGAATAAAGCCATTTCTTGATAATGGGGAAAATATTCTCAGTATGGATACTGATGTTGCCTTTCTCAAGGATTGTTGCCATAGTCCTGCGATCTACGTTTTCAAGTCAGCATAAACGGCTTTATCATCATCGGCGATCGCCTTTTTCATCAAGGGCAATATTTCCCTAGGCGAGTACGGTTTACCCTACAGCGAAATCAAACTAGCCCACCCCGCAAAGCAGCCACTGCTGCTTGAACGCGATCGTCCACTGACAGTTTATTCATAATGCTCCGTAAATGCGTTTTGACTGTACTAATACTGAGAAACAGTTCAGACGCAATTTCGGGATTACTTTTCCCTTCAACAATTAGCCTGAGGACATCTAGTTCTCGCTTAGACAAATCAATTTCAGGACAAGGTGGATGAGCATACTGGAGATGTCCGATGACCTGGCGAGCGATCTGTGGATCAAGATAGGCCGCTCCGTTTTGAGCACAACTCAACGCGATTTCCAGCTGTTCCAAACTAGTACCCTTGATGCAATACGCATCTGCACCGCTAGCAAGGGCAGCAATCATTTCAACATCAGCCGTATGAGAGGTCAACATAACGACTCGGGTGTTGGGACTTTGCTGCTTGATCTGTTGGGTGGCCGCTATCCCATCGAGCTGTGGTAGACCAATATCCATCACCACCAAATCAGGTTTGAGGGTAAGCGTGGCAGCAATTCCCGAATAGCCATCTTCAGCCCGACCAACAACCTGAAAATGGTCATAGTTAGCTAGAAACTGTTCCAATCCCAGCTGCATCACCGGGTCATCTTCTACGATGACAATTCGCAAAGGAGAATCAGATTGAGGTTCAGAATCAGACGGTGTTGATCCATTTAGCATGGGGTTCCTTACAAGCACAGATGAAAGACTCAAGGCACGCAAAACCATGCAGCTACTCTGCTCAATCTTGTCGATGATGTTAGGGGAGCGTCATCCCCCCCCCTTAACGCCAGAAAGGTCTACACAATTTCGAGATGCGTTGACTGAACCAAGAAACTAATAATAACTAACGGATCAAGGAGATTGGAAATCGATTTGAATAATAAATTAAATCAGTAGCTAAAGTCTATTTCTATCTAGAAAACTGGAAACAATGATTGGAATTTTTAATACAAACAGTTTATTTAACAAGTTATTTTGTATGTCTAGATGCCCTTATTTGTTCCCTTGATTAACAGTCCTTAATCAAAGAAAAAGGTTTAGCTCTACAGACAAACAAGCGATCGCCCTCAGCAAATACAGATGATTGACTGACAAAAGTTGCTCATTGCAAGAGTTTTGCCAGTCAATCAAAAGAGGCTTACTAGGGGTTTTGCAGGGCTGCAACTAACTTAATAGCTCATTGCAGAATCACCTTTTTTGAGTCGAACAACTGAGGCTGTTCATCTTCTTGATGATACCAATCCGCCCATCGCCGCAGGGGTTCGACAGGATGATTTTCCCTACGATTACTAGGGTTTTCAAAGTCGTAGGCGTCAACAAATTCCACCAAAATTGCCTTCAACTGAGGATCAAGATCTTGAGCTGCGTCAAGCGATACCCGGGCAGCCGTCATGCTGGCACGGGCATAGGCCATTTCTGTGATCAATCGTCTGGCAGTAGGCGGAGACTGCTCATGCTCAGCAATTGTAAAGAGAATCCGGATGGCACTGTTAGCAACCCTCGGATCTGAATTGATCAGCCCAGCCGTCAGCCCTGGCTCTTCCTTGTCGAGAAAAGTGATGTACGGCGACACCTCTTTAGACGGCACCTCTCCCCAAGATCCCCAGACCAAAGCAGCTCTTTTTTGAGCATTGTATTCATGGCTAAAGGAAGGGAGAAACAGCTTGCGACTCGTGCGAAAGTCTCCGGCAGGCTCCTGGCGACAGAGAAAACCAACCAGACCTTCTGTGACATAGTGAATGGTTTCTTCAACAGCCATTCCCTGTAACAATGCTCGTCGATAAAACCAAGGCGCGATTCGTTGAAAAAGGCCATAGTCCGAATCAATGGGAAACTTCGTCATATCATCTGGTGCCAGATAAACCAGATAGTTGGGATCAGCAGAATTGAGCTGAGTGTACTGATTAGGTATTTTTTGAACCGTAGCGAGATCATTCCCAAAGCGATCGTCAATCGCTGTCGCCACAATGTGATCAAAATCATGCCATTCAGGAATCGAGTAAGGCACAAAGTAATCTATGAGGGGCCGATCATAATCTCCCTCTCGAACAGCTTTTCTTCCGCCGGGCTGCGTCACCACAGCATGACGAGGAACCCGCTCTTTCGGCAAAATATCCAAGGGACAAGACCGAATAAACATGACGGTTCCAACATTTAGCAAAGCAATCCCCAGACAATTGTGTTGTAACAGAGACCAAAGAAACTGAAGTTCTTTGGGATAGGCACTTGCTAGGGGAGCAAACCTCTGGGCATCTGCTTTTGAGCACAAACGCCGACCATTGAAGTCTGTCAAAGAGGCTGCTATCTTGAGCAGTGCTTCTGCCGTTTCTTGGGAGAGATTAGGGCGAGCTTGCAATCCCTTAGGCCCGAAACTGAATAGATCAAGCGCTGAGATAGAAAACTCTTTTCTCAAGAAGGTCACAATGTTATTTCGGACCTGTTCTTTGAGCTGATAGGCAATCCGGTCAATATTAGCTGGGCTACCCATAATAGGGGACGTTTCGATATCGCTAGGAACATAGGGGTTATGCACCGATTCAAGTCTCCATATGAAACGATTACTTGACTGACACTCAAGCTTTCCCCTCGTAAACATACGGAGAAACTGGTAGATCGAAAGAGAATCCTAAATTTTTCAATACAAAATTTAATCAAGAAACCTATTTTTTCAAATACAAGAAAGAAGCTTGTATCGACAACTCATTCAAAAGCTTCATATTCTTTGCAGTTCGAGCAATTTCATTGCACTTCATGAAATTACTTTTCTTGATTACAAAAAACGATCGCACTTATCAAGTAACTTATATAACGTCAAAAAAATCAGTAGAGTCGTTCAAAAGCCGCGTTTCGTTTGCGCTGTTTCTAGACACACCTAGCACCACGTCTCCCATGCCACATCCCAAACACTCGAAGGACACATGACCGAGCGCATCCTCATTACGGGCCCCACCAAGTCAGGTAAGAGTGAATGGGCAGAACAATTAGCCCTTCAGTCCACTCAGACTGTCGTTTACGTCGCCACGTCATCCGTCAATGGGGAAGACGCTGATTGGCAGGCACGCATTGAGATGCATCGACAGCGACGTCCTGACGCTTGGCGCACCTTGGAGGAGCCCATTGCGCTAGCTCAAGCTCTTCAGCAAGCCCGACCTGATGAATGCTGGCTGGTTGATTCCCTAGGCACTTGGTTAGCCAACTGTCTTGAGCTATCTGCAACCGATTGGCAGGAGACAACGGATGGCCTACTCGATGCGATCGCACGCTTTCCAGGGACGCTTATTCTGGTGGCAGAGGAAACCGGATGGGGTGTGGTTCCCGCCTACCCATTGGGGCGCACCTTTCGCGATCGCTTGGGAGTCTTGACTCGGCAGGTCGGTGCGATCGCGGATGTTACCTATTTGGTGGTCGCCGGATTCGCGATCGCCCTAAACACAATGGGGATTCCCACACTCTCTAAAGCGGATTCCCAGCCAGACTAATTATTACAACAGTTTGCGGAGGCCCAAGGAAAGGATTACAAAAGCAGCAGCTTTTGAGCGAACCGAATAGGATCTAATTGAAGTAAAGCAGTTCATCAGCTTATAGTTGCAGGTCCTGGAAGAAATTTATGGCATCCGTTCAAAAAGTTCAGTCTTATCTGGCTTATTGGTTTCAATTAGGAAAACCCGTCGTTTTTGAAAAAACGCAGGCTACCCGTTTGCCTAGCCCCGTTTTTCGAGGAGCTGATTTCAGCAACAGTTTTGAACAGTGCTGGCAGGCCATTATGCAAACACCTGACACCTGCTACCTGAAAGGAACAGACGAAAGCATTGCAGATTTGCTTAGCGACGAATGGGATGTCAACAGCTGTGCTCGTTGCTCCATGCCCCTTCCAGAAATTGTTAGAGGCATCAAACATTCTCCATGCCCCTGTGCCGATCTCCCCTCTTGGCCTAACACCGATATCCCAGAACCGCGAGCTGGCGTTGATACCACACAGCATCTCGATGAAATTCGTCAGCGTTTGTCAGGGCGTTCATAGTTCGCCCCGTCGTCAAGCAAGAGAGCCGAGCATTTCCAAGGAGATCTCCAAGAAAGAATGACCACTGGTAGGGTGTCATTAGCGCAGCGTAATGCACCCTAGCTGGGTGGTTTCATTTTCAGAGATCTTCTAACAAGTCACAAAACGGGTGGTGTCGCCAGTCACCCATTGTGGAGCCTTCATAAACTATCAACAGTCAACCCCGACCGGGTAACGCGACGTTAACCCGGCGGTGCGCGCTGCAAATTTTCGAACAACCAGCTCACATTCCAATCCTATATCCCTTACAAGACAACCCATCACGGCTAGCAGGATGGGTTTCGGTATTGTCGCTATTAGGGATTTTCGTTTAGCGATCGCTCCGCAAACTCAAGCGTTGACTTTTGTTTGCTTCAGATTCGTTTGCTTCAGAATAGAGGAGGGCTATTGCAACAGCATCGAGTGATGGCCGTTGCAAGACCATGACAACTATTAATGACCCATGTTCAACCTCAATCGAAAATTAGCTAAGTCCTTCCGCTGTGGTTTGATTACAGCAGGTAGTGCGATCGCGCTTCTTAGCATCATCGGATGTACCGCTCAATCCCAGCCAGAATCCACCACTCCGTCCCAGTCCGAATCCACCACTGCGGCTCAACCTGAAGAAGAAACTGATACTCCGTCCAGTCCAACCACAACGGCCCAAGCGGACAGCACAAACGATGGGACCAATCCAGATTTCCAAAACGTCACCGTTCTGGATAACCTAGAACATCCCTGGGGTATAGTCTGGCTGCCAGACGGCTCAATGTTGATTACAGAACGACCCGGTCGAGTTCGCATCGCCCGTGAAGACGTATTAGATCCAACGCCCATTGCAGGCGTTCCTGACCTTTTTGCAGAAAACCAAGGTGGTTTACTAGATATCGCTCTACACCCTCGTTTTGTAGAGAATCGCCTAGTCTACTTCACCTACTCCCACGGTACCAACGACGCCAACCGTACTCGCATCGCTCGGGCAACCTTTGATGGCAGCACCTTAAACAATTGGAACGTCATCTTTGAAGTATCCCAACCCAAACCTAGGGGACAGCACTTCGGATCACGACTCGTTTGGCTGCCTGATGGAACACTGCTAGCGTCCATTGGCGACGGGGGAAATCCTCCGATTGAACTCAACGGTGAACTGATTCGCCAGCAGGCCCAGAACATTGGCAGCCATTTCGGTAAAGTACTGCGCCTCAACGATGATGGTTCTGTCCCATCGGATAACCCATTTGTGGCCGATGCTAACGCTGAACCTGAAGTCTGGAGCTATGGACACCGCAATATCCAAGGACTCGCCTTCAATTCCCTAACCAACCAAGTCTGGGCAACCGAGCATGGTTCCCGAGGCGGGGACGAAGTCAATCGGGTTTCAGCAGGAGAAAACTACGGGTGGCCAGTAGCAACCCATAGTCGAGAATATTCCGGTGGCCTCATTTCTCCAGAACAATCACTTCCAGGCATGATCGATCCCAAAGTGATCTGGACTCCTTCGATCGCTCCCTCAGGGCTAGCTATTTATACGGGCGATCGCTTTCCCGAGTGGCAGGGTGATCTGTTCGCTGGTGGATTAGTGTCCCAAGATATTCGTCGGATTGAAATTGATGAGTCGGGCAACGTGGTAAACGAGGAGTCGATTGCAATCGGTCAGCGGGTGCGAGACGTTCGGCAAGGCCCCGATGGATTACTCTACGTGCTGACGGATGAACCCAATGGGCAACTCATCCGTCTCACTCCCATCTCCGAATAGCCATCTCAAACCCCAAACCCCAAAACTCAAACCCCAAACCTCAAAACTCAAAACTCAAACCACCTAACTATCGCCTAAAGTTTTCTCATGACCTCCCATTCACAATCGAATCCCATGCCCCAAGACTCTACCGCCGACAGCTCATCTCCCAGTCCAGAACTCGTCGCTATTCAGCAGATGATGGGCGAAATTGCGTCACTGCGTCAAGAAATCAGCCAGCTTGCAGCACTGCCTCAACAGGTAGAACAGCTCGAACAACGTCTGCTTATGGTGGGTGATGTCTACCGATACGAAACCCTTCAAGAGCAGTTGGCAACGCAACAGTGGTTTGCAGCTGACAAAGAGACCGTAAAGCTTATCGCCGATATTGCCAGCGTATCTGACCTAGAAGAATTAAGCCCTCGCGACATTCGAGGCTTTTCCTGTGGCGAACTACAGGTTATTGATCGTCTCTGGACAACCTATAGCAACGGGCGTTTCGGATTTAGTGTGCAAGTACAGACCTATCAGGAGCTAGGCGGAACACTGGAAACCACCATTGGCGAAGACATCAAACTCATACAGCGATGGGGGGCAGTTCTAGGCTGGCGCGATGGCGTTAGTGAACAAAAGCCAGAAGGCGATCGCTGGCGCAAATGCGACGAATTAGAATTTTCACTCGATGCTCCCAAAGGCTGCCATCCTTCCCGATGGTGGAATTCTCCCTACGGCTCCCGCATGACGAACTATTTTCTCAATCGTCTGATCACCTGCGAAATGTAACGGCTATTCGCTGATAGTTCCTCAGTAGGTTAAAAACTGCGTTTACGCCTAATTTCTATCATCCACATTACTGCTTATCCACCATGAATCCTGCCCCCAATTCATCCCCCGCACTCCAACAATTTGATAGCTGGCTCGAACAGCAAATTAAGGATCTCAGCGTTGATGCCCTCAGTCGCGAAGCCATGACTTGCACTGCCTGCCCCCAAGTCATAGGCGACTACATTATCGAGTATCAAGGGGAGTCCTTGCGGTTTCCAGCACCCAAAGCCTACGCCTTTCTCCGTTACGTACTCGACCAGTAGAGGACAAATCACCCTGCCCCCACTTCCTACTCCCCGCTCCCCTTACACCCTACTCAAGCAACCTGAAACAGGCTATAGGTCAATATCGAGGAACAGAAGCATCGACGTTGATTGAATAAGCATCGATACCGCCAACCAAATTTTCAACGTGAGTAAATCCCTGCTGTTTGAGCCAAGCACACATTTGGGCCGAGCGAATGCCGTGATGACACATCACAATAGTTTCCGTTTCAACATCAAGATGCTGATGGATTTGCGTCTCCCATTCAGCAAATTGACTCAAAGGCAGGTTGATAAAGCCTGCGATTGCAGCTTTCTGTAATTCCCAGGGTTCACGCACGTCGATGAGCTGAATCTCATCACTGCCAGTCTTTAGCTTGTCGGCGAAGGCATAGACATCCATGAGTCACCAAACAGTTCAGGTAAAACGAATTCTATCGAACTATAGCCGTCGCCGGTTCCGTAAGGACAAAACGCAACCCATCGGGCAATGCACGAAGCATCCGGAGGCTATTGAGTGCACAAACCTAGATGGCTCAAGCCATAGCGGCAGGCATTCGAGTCAAGCACACCCCATTCCCTGTTCCCTTAAGACACTGAGATGTACTTGACCAAGCTGCGCAGGGCTATGAGGACGGTTTTCATCTAGAGCTGGATGAATAGCCATTAAATTCAAACAGTCCACAGACTTCCCAGAAATCAATGGTTTATGAACTACTCGCTGTACCAAAAGACGTCAGCGATCGCTCCACCCATGTCCTCAAATTCCTCAATGGGATTCAGCAGCACAGTCTGTTGAGTCAGGTCCTCTCCTAAGCGCCGTTCGACACGATCAGGAATACCGTATCCATAGATGACATGACCATTACCCGCAAGCACCACTACCTGAGTGTCTGGGTTGTCGGTTCTAAAATCAGCGATCGTCATTGCCATGGTTTCATCCCAAGTAACCTGAGCGGCAAAGAAATTATCGAAGTTGAAATTGCCGTGGCTGCCATGACTGCCGAAAGCCGCAGACACAAATTCTTGGTAGTCCGTATTGCTGGTATCAATCTCAGAGAGAGGCGGAATGTAGCGAAAATCATCTCCCTCTAGGCTGGCAAGTCCTTCACGAGCGATCTGACGAGTAATTTCACTAGGGGCATTCAGGGCCAACACCGGCAAACCGTTCTCCTGAGCAAAGCGTAAAAAGGGGGCATAAAACTCCCACGGAAATCCCCAGCGCTCTAAATATTGCGTCTGCTCGATTAGCTCGGCTTCCGAGATTTCTCCTGCTAGGTAGCGATCAATCGCCGGTTGAAAAGGCCGTTGAAACATTTCAAGGGCGATCGCCATATCGGGATCCTCCGCATATAGCCCCTCAATGATTTCAAGCTGAGCCGCATGGTCAGCAGCACTATCGTGCTGTTCTCCCAAATACACAACATCCGCTGATTGCAAAACCTGAAACGCATTATCCTCAACACTACTGAGTGAAACAGGCTGCTCCAGCGCAACCCCATTATCCGCCGAGCACGCGAGCGGGCTAGTCAAAAACACCGCGCCTAGAAATGCAAAGCCAAGTCCCCATCGTCGTAGGTGTAGTGCCATGGTTTGGTGGTAATCAAAAATCAGGTCGATTCACTGTGCAGTGTAAAGTGAGAGCAGCCGCGATCGCCAATACTGCTGATGAAGAACTGTCACAGCTCATGAGTACTAAGGCTTGATGACTCAGCATACAAAAAACAACTGTAACGCCAATCGGAGTCGTAGAAAACTCAGCAAAGGCAACAAGCCCTTCAATAAGTTTCAGCAGGTGAAGGAAACGGTTCAAAATAGCCATCGCTGCAAACCCCTCTCAATAAAATTCCTTAGTGTTGCTGAATTCGGGGATGAGGTAGTCATAAGCCCTCTTCAAGCCTCTAGCGAGGGGACTTTCAAGCAATGCCAGAGTAGGAATGCGACAATCGTGTCCCTACAAATTCCCTAACAATTCCTGAAGCCGACCCAACAAAATTGACTTAGGCACCTTCCCTACAAACGTTTCCGCGATCGCTCCGTCACCTCTCAACAACGCTAAATGAGGAACCCCTGTGACGTTGAACTGCTGAACCTGATGCCGCCACTGTGGATCATCAATATTCAGCATGACTCGGTTAAGCGCTGAGTCAAACTGCTGATGCACCGAATTCAGGGCAGGCGCCATCGCCTGACAGGTCGTGCACCAGTCCGCATAGAACTCAATCAGAGTCGGCTTTCCATTCGTCATTGCGGTTTCCAAAGGCAACGCTTGCCTAGCACTCGCCCTTAGCATTACCAAATTAGAGACCGGAGAAAGGCTCTGAGTAACCGTCACGGAGCGGGTAATGGAAAAAGCCACGATCGCAAATAGGATGACGAGGGCGATCGCAAATTTTCCAACTCTGCTGGCTTCAAGCTGCTGGGGGCGGTTTTTAGATGAAAGCGGCTCGATTGTCATAAGAGAACTCTCCGGTATCAAAGCATCGACAAAAAAAGGAGCGACAGTACCAGAACATCGAAAGAGCGATTGCTAAACCATGCCCACAATTCCACGAAGAGGCAGTAGTCAATCTCACCGATTCTGGTTTATCCCTATAAAATTCCTGCGTAAATCTCACGGTGTTCCTGAGCTATCTGGGCCGAACTCAGTGGACTGATATCGCCATCTCAGATGATCTCTAGGGATGAGAAGGCTTTTTGAATCAGGTTTTCCTGGTATCCGTTTAGCGTAGACTGGGAGACCTGCTGCGCTGGCTCCTTTTCAAGAGATTGCTATTTATGGACCGACATTACTGGTAGTAATAGGCCAGAGCAATATGAAAGACGAGCATCACGGCAAACACGCAGACAAAGAAAATATGACTCGCTAGCCAGACAGCCCTTAATCCTCGAATCAGGGGACCTTTTGTGAGAACTCGGCCAGTGATGGGTAGCTTTCCAAAGGACTTCCGAGTCGACTCCACAATGCCCGTCTCTGTCCCAACGCCGACCAAAGCCGTCAAAGTGGTGGCAAAAAAGACCCATAGGAAAACCGCATTAAAATTAAGGCCATTAGCTCCTAGCGTGTGAACTAACACGACAGCAAGAAGGGCTACACCAGCAAAAATGTGAAAACTACGCCAAAAAAGGACAGAACCAGGTAGCTTGATATTGGCAATCCAGCCTCGACCTCGCTTGCGGACCGTTAGCAGCATCTCAAGCACTACAAACGCTAGGGCAACGTAGCCCGTCGCTTGCTTATATAGCTCGCCCCTCAGGAAACGGTGAAGTTCGACAGAGCGCGATCGCAACTCATCCAAGTAATAGTCACTAAACACGAAGGGCGTTAGCAACAGGGCCGTCAGCAGCGTCAGTCCAATCAGCGCTTTAAAGCTAGGTTGGATACCCTTGGACTTGGCAGGACGACGACGCTGGGGGGCGATCGCTGCCGTGACCTCAGCAGCAAGATCCGTAGAAAGAGTATCCTCAGGGCTAGAGTCTATCTGCGATTGAGGATTAAGCATGTTCCGGGAGGGGTGGGACTGGCTCATGGGTGAAATGGAAAAAACTTAAGGAATAGCCAAAAGGGTTGAAAAATAGCTCAAAGGGCTGAAATCAGATGGATTAGGCAGCCAGAGAGCCTTAGAACCATCAATTTCTACAGGACCAGAGAGGCTAGTTGCGAGGGCTATTGGCCTCTCCAGTCCGCTTCACTAGGAGACGTGAAGGGCCAGCTACATGGGTAACCAGCGATCGCTCCCCTTAAGCGCCCTCTAGGGGAATGTTGATGACGATGCCACCCATCACTTCGTCCATTACAAATGTCTTGTCAGGATAGCGCTCCAGGTGGACAGGGTGAGTGTTGTGACAAGACACGCAGGCTTCAGCCACCGCAACATCGGGATACATTGCCGAAAAGTAGGACTGACCACCAATTTCCTGATAATCCTTCACCGGTTCACCCGTCTCAATCATGGTTTCAATAGCCACTTCCTCAAATTCACCCTTAGGCGCATGGCTGTCGTTGATATACCAGGGAGAAATCAAGTTGTAGGTAAAAAAGCCCGCTTCGTTGGCAATCTCAGACCCCAAGCGAAACATTTGCGCTGGCAGAGGAATACCGTCAGCTTGTTGCCAGCCTTCAGTTGCCTCAATGGTGAGAACACCGTCTTCCTTAGATTTACCCTCAAGGGTCTTGGAGCGGTTGACGACGTGTTTAGTGTAAGCCGTTCGGTCAGCCTCCAGAACGGTATGAATGTAATCAACTACCATTTCCGGTGCAATACCAGGCGTTGTTGTTGCCGTTGTGCCGCTACTGCTACAGGAAATAGCTGTAATAGCTACAGCCATGATGATGGCCATGAAGGCAACGGTACGAGTCCGAATCGTACTCATCCATCGGTCTACAAGTGTCATGGAAACTAATCTCCTCTAGTGAATCATTAAACGTTGATAGGTTTGAAGGAACGTAACCGTGCTGTATCACTGTGTGATTGTGTAAGTCCGGCAATGCGAACACTGGATTTGACGATCGCCCTAGCTACCCTCCTGATCAGTCCGCCGCACCTCCAGCGCTCGGACCAAGTCAAAGGTTTCTAGGGATAAGGCGGGTGGGGCATCAAAGTTGGCCTCCACCAAGTCATCGTCAAAAATGCTGTTGTAGCTGTACTCCACGCCATGGCAGTTCATGCAGACTTCTTGCACCATGCGATCGCGGGGAAGCAGCGTATAGGTATTGTTGTGGTTGACCTGTGTCACCCTATCACTGCCGACTTTCAGCTCGTGACGCGGTAAATGACAGGTCGCACAGCTGACGGATGCCGCAGACGGACGAGGGAGACTTCGGTCCGCAGCAAATAGCTCGGCATGGCGAGAGTTGGGATAGTTCAAAGAATGGGTATCACTATGACAGCCCAAACAAGAATCTACCGCCGCCTGCACCGTATTGACCGAGTGAACATCATGGCAGGTGCTGCAATTCATCTGCACATCGTGGGCGGCAACCTGCATGGGTAACCGTGCCATCGCTGGCGTCAATGGCGATGCGCCTTCTAGCTGTCGAATACCGTGCTTTCCCAAAAGGAACGTATCAACCGATTGCTCATGACAGGACTGACAGCTTTCGATTCCCGGCTGAGCCACAAACGCCTTCGTATCATCAGCCTGGTGACAGCTAGAACAGTTGACGTTGTTCAAAGCATGAGCACTGGTTTGCCAAAGCTGGGTACTTTCATCGAGCTTGGCTGGGTCAACACCACTACCCCACGCAGGTGTTGCCCATCCTAAAAGCAGCAGCATCGCCATGACGAGTGCAGCGATCGCCCGTCTCGCCTGTCTCGGGTTCCGCCAGCCCGCCGAAGCAAACCTCAAAACTCTGGACATAATCGAGACCTTTAGAGTCCGATAGCTGGCAAATAACCTCATGCCGCACCCCCTAGAAACTCACGACTGAGGTCAGGTGCAGGCGCAGTTTCCACCTGAGTCAGAACAGTCCGCTCCGGCAACTGCTGCACAGGCAGCAGGGGGGGCTGATCCAAATTCTCCCTCAAAAATCCGGTCGAAATTGAGCGATGATCGTGGTAATTGTGACAACCTGCCGTCCAACAGCCATCGGCAGCAAAGCCATCGTGACTCTTGAGATCACCCTGAATAATGCCTTCATGACAGGCCATACACAGATCAGGCTGCAAATGGACGCCCCGTCCGAACATATGCACATGCTCGTTATGACAGGTCGTGCAAGTCAGGGCTTCGACCTTCGCCAGCTCCCCGGCCCAACGCGGATCCCGAAATTTAGCAGCACCGTGCTTGTCTTCCGCCATTTCCGCCTCATGACAGCGCATACAGTTGTCGTTGCTCACAGGCTTGAAACCCTCATGGCAGGAACTACAAGAGGTTTCAAACAGGTAGTGGCCAACTGAGGTTTCCCCAGGGAGAAAAACCTGCTTGTTATCCAGAGCAAAGGCCGCCCCAAACCAGCTCACCAGAAGGATGCAGGTCAGGGCGATCGCTGTCCTTAAATTCAGAACAGACCGCCATTTCAACGCTCGACCTCTTAACGCCATCAATTCTGCTCCGTACGTCTCCTAGCGTTAAAGCGTTAAACCAGCAGGAACAGGGCAACTAACGCGATTAATCCACCCCCGATCAAACCCGCAGCAGTTCCCGTAGTAATGTTGCTTTCGGGGACTTCGACCGTTGCCGCTGAAGACTGGAGTTGAACCGCCGTTTCGTCATACTCAGCCCCTTCCAGCATGACAGTGGTGATTAAACCATAAGCATCCACCCAAGCCTGCTGCGTTTCAGCGGTCCAATCCTCCTTGAGGTATTGGCCAAACGTTTTGAGCAGAGTATTGCCGACTAGGGGATAGTGCTCGGGTAGCGCACCATACTTGACGTGACGTGCTCCCAGACCCTTCAGCGCTCCTGTCAAAGCCCCCGGCTTTCTCAAGTTTTCAACGACGAAAACAAGAGACGTCAACAGCTTGCGCCCCTGATCACTCATATCGGTGTGGGCGAAAAGGGGCTTGGCGGCAGGATAATCCGTAAATAGATTCTCGTAGAAGCTCGTCACAAATTCATTGGCGTGGGGCTTCACTTTCTCAAAGCTCTCTTCCAGCAGCCTAACCTTCAAACCAGTGGCCTCATCGATTTCAGGTTCAGGAGAATCTAGCTGAACCTGAGTCTTGGAGTAATCAGCGCCCTCAAGCATGACCTCAGTAATCACCCCATAGGCACCTGCCCAAGCCTGCCGAGTATCAGGAGTCCATTCATCCCCTAAATACTGCTCGAACGTTTTGAGCAAAGTATTGCCCACCAAGGGATAGTGCTCCGGTAATGCACCGTACTTCACATGACGCGCCCCTAAGCCTTTCAAAGCCCCAGCCAAGGCTTCAGGCTGCCGCAGGTTTTCTACAACAAACACCAACGACTTCAGCAATTTATTGCCCTGCTCCGTCATGTTGGAGTGAGCAAACAAGGGCTTGGCAGCGGGATAATCTGTGAACAAATTGCCGTAAAAGCTCGTCACAAATTCATTAGCCTGGGGAGCTATTTTCTCAAAACTGCTTTCTAGCAGTTCTATTTGTAAAGTCGTCTCCTGCACATCCTTCTGTACTTCAGAAACCATCAAATTCTCCAAAATTTTTCTCACAAACACGCACATTCAAGCCCCAGAAATCGCGCTCTGACATTCGCCAGAGTTGGCGTTGAGTCAGAGTTAGCGATCTAGAAACTATTTTCAAAAAATGCTTAAGGGAAAGCTTAAGGAACAGAAATTGGTCAGCAGCACAAAAAAGAGTGCCCCAAACTTGCACCTGCCGCTGAAAACAAACAGAGGTTAAAACTAGTCTTATCGAACTAAAAGAATCGAAATTCCTAACAAATTAGATTCTTTTAGTTGGACCTATCCAATTGATGAGAATGAGATTAGTGAAGCAAATTTTGTTTTTTTGTAGCAGGAACGACCAAATCAAAAATTGTTATTCCTATATTGCATCAAAGTCATGCAATAAACGGATTAATCAATCAGTCCAACTTGAAATAATCGACAGAATCCTTGTTGGGCAAGGATTTTACTGTTTCATAATTACTTGCGATACCCAATGAACTGCTCATGAGAAAGCCTCACTACTTGACTCTCCGCCTCTTCTTCTTCGTTATAGACACCGCTCAACTGGCCTAATCACTTAAGTTTTGATATTAGATGTGAAGCAAAGAATAAACTTATATTTCTTTTATTATCTGCTTTCTAAAGTTGTCTAACACAAGCGACGCCATTTTTTTAGATGTTGTTCTTGCATGGATTTAATTCGAATGATGCATGGCATGATCTTTTTAGTAGCTGCTAATACAGAAGCTTATGGGTGCCTTCGGGATTTTATAACGTTAGATTTGCATGTTCTTTGTCAGGTTAATCAGTTGACTTATGGAATCTAGGCTTATTCGCTTTTTAAGTTCAATTCGATTAGCAGTTCCGTTGTTGGTCGCGATCGCACTTATCCTAGTAGGCGCGACTTTTTATGAGTCTGAAGTCGGCTCTGCAACCGTACAAAGAGACATTTACAAAAGTGCCTGGTTCGGTGCTTTGATGTTTCTCCTGGCCGTTAATTTGGGGCTTTCTACACTCAGTAGATTTCCTTGGAAGGGGCCACGAAAGCTAGGATTCGCACTGACCCATTGGGGGTTAGTCATCATCATTGCAGGTTCAGCAGCGGTGATTCATCTCAGCACCGAAGGAATGCTGTTGGTACGGACAGACAGCGGACCTGGCAATCAGATTCGCGTTGAGGGTGACCTCCTAGAGGTGATTGCCCCCAGGCAAACTCGGCAACAAGCCGACATCTTCATCCGACCCGATGGCTCCGTTTATCCACACGAGTTTGCAGGATTGACTCTGCTGGGCTACAGCGAGAGCGCCATCAAGACAGTGCAGTTTGTTGATGGAGGTGCCGTTGATAATCCAGCCGTCAAGATTCGGCTGCAGAGCGATCGCATGGGCCAAACCTTGGACCGGTGGCTGGCAGTTGCCCCCGCTGGCTACAGCCAAATGGACATCGGTCCTGCTCACCTAGAGATTTTTGCCGCCGCAACCGAGGCTGAGCGGCGGCACCTTCTCAGTCCGCCATCAGCCCCTGAAAGTCGCTACGGTGAGCTAAAAGTAGGCGATCGCGTTTTTGACATCGAGCAGACTTTAGGCCGTTCTATCGCTATCCGTCCCGACACAACCCTTGAGGTTACGAACGTCTGGCCAGATTTTCGTCTGGAAGGAGGGCAACCTGCATCGGCATCCAGTCAGTTCCACAATCCGGCGATTCAGGTCACTCTCGTCCAGGGAGAAACTCAAGAGCAGTGGTTTGTGTTTGCGAATGCCGAATTTCCGCCAGTGCGATCGGGCAACGCCATCGACCTGACCCTGACCTACGAAGCACCCCAACAGTCGCCCACCGACTACTTCCGTATTGTGACCACACCTGATCATCACATCTTTTACGCAGCGGCTTCTTCAAAGGGGTTCAAGTCCGGTGCTTTTTCGCCTGATGAGGCTATTGCACCAGGATGGGCAGACTTTCAAATCTCTTTGGTAGACCAACTCACTCAAGCTCAGGTCCAGCGGCAGGTTGTTCCGGTAACGCCCGTTGCTGATGGGGCGATCACCGATGCAGGATCGCCCGCCCTGCATGTGGCAATACCAGGCGGACAAGAGTTTTGGCTGCCTTGGGGAGAACCGACAACATTAGAGACTCCCACAAGCGATTACTTTGCGGCCTTTAGCCCCAAAATGATTCAGCTTCCCTTCTACGTCAAGCTGAATGACTTCATTGTGGAGCGCAATGAGGGCAGTGAATCGGTTGCCATGTGGACCAGTCAAGTTACCCTTTTCGACCCTCAAACCGATACCGCAGTGAACCGCGCGGTCTGGATGAATCACCCAACCTGGTTCCGAGGCTGGAAGCTTGCCCAGGCATCCTGGAATCCAGGCGATCTCCAACAATCCACCCTGCAGCTCAAACGCGAGCCTTGGTGGGTCACCGCACTCACCTGGACTGGATCTGTCCTCGTCGTTCTGGGCATTAGCACCATGTTCTATGGTCCTGGCCTGATGAAAAAACGTCGCAAATGGTCTAGAACCACAGCCCCCAACAAAGAGACCTCTGGTATAGACGCCCCTAACATAGACGAACCCAAGACCATCCCCATCCTCGCTGTTTTCAGCAAATAGACCATATCGAAAATCTACCGCAGAGGACCAACCAATCGCTATGGGATAAAGCGATATAGCGGCAGCATTTGAGTCAAGCACACCCTTACTCCCTGCTCCCTAGTCCCTTAAAACTTGACCAAGCTGCATAGGGCTATATCCCGTTGTCCTCATTCCTGCCCCTCTTTTTACTGTCATATCAACCTATGAAACTCATCACATTTCTCATTGGTTTATGTCTGGGCTGCTTACTACTGCTCTGTCCCCTCAGCCAGTTTCAACCAGACGGATTAGACGCCCTTAGATCCCTTGCCGTCCAGCTCGACGGACGCAAAAAGCCACTCGATACCGTTGCCCAAGAAACCGTGGCTAAGATTCACGGGTCGGCAACCTACAAAACAACCGATGGCAGCAAAGAAGATGCCCTCAGCACCTATTTGACAATGTGGTTCAACACCCGCAACTGGAACGAAGAACCCTTTGTGCTGGTGAGCTATCGTCCTCTGAAGGAAGCCGTAGGGCTAGATTTGGAACGCAAGCATTTTACTTTTCGAGAGCTGATGGAGAATCGCGAGTTGAGCGCGATCGCCGGACAAGCCCATCAAAGGGAAATAAACGAAGAGACGTTGACTCGCAATGAACGCGAAGCACTGACCATCGAAGACCGACTGAATCTACTGTTTCAAACTGTCGGCGACAACCGCTTGCCCATCGTGCCTCATCCCAACGATATCAAAGGCAAATGGGCCGGACTGAATGACGCGACCACCCTATACGCCCCTGAGACCGTTGCGCCCCTGATGGCAAACTTTGCCATGATGCAGCAAACCCTGTTACAGGGTGGCGCCACCCATATTCCCATGGTGGCTTCTTTAGCGGATGGACTAAAGGAAGGATTGCGACAGCTCAGCCAGTCGATTTACCCCACCGATACGGTTCTGAATCGAGAGGTTCATTTTAATCACTTTCATCCCTTTGCTAAAGCGTGGTGGCTCTACGCGATCGCCTTCACAACCCTACTCATCAGTCAGTGGATTGCTCGCTCCCATCTCTATTGGCTATCCATAGGTCTTTTCACCACAGGCATTGCCGTCCAAAGCTATGGGTTTTTCCTCCGAATGCAGATTGCTGACCGCCCACCCGTAACAAATATGTATGAGTCGGTGGTGTGGGTTGGCTTTGGCATTGCCGCGATCGCCCTAATGCTGGAACTTCTCTCTCGCAATCGCTTCTACCTGTTAGCAGCGGCTCCTCTATCAGTCGTCTGTTTGGTGCTGGCAGATAGCCTGCCGGCAGTGCTCGACCCCAGCATTGCCCCCTTGGTTCCCGTCCTGCGAGACAACTTTTGGCTCAGCATCCACGTTCCGACGATCACCTTGAGCTACGCCAGCTTTGCGTTGGCGCTAGGGGTTGGGCATGTGGCGATCGGCAACTATCTGTTTACCCCCCAAGCCAGCAAGCGCATCAAACTGCTGTCCCAACTCAACTACCGAGTCCTGCAAGTCGGCGTCCTGTTGCTCACCGCAGGCATCATTCTGGGCGGCATCTGGGCGCACTTTTCCTGGGGACGCTTCTGGGGCTGGGATCCAAAAGAAACCTGGGCACTCATTGCGCTGCTCTGTTATCTCGCGCCTCTGCATGGGCGTTTAGTGGGCTGGATTGGCGATTTTGGCATTCACGTCGCCAGCATTGTGTCTTTCAACGCGGTCCTGATGGCCTGGTACGGCGTGAACTTTGTCCTGGGAACAGGACTACACAGCTACGGCTTCGGCACGGGCGGCTCAGAACTACTGATCGCGAGTGTTGTAGGACTTGACCTGCTGATCGTATTAGTCGCTGCTGCTCGTCAATACGGCTGGTTCAAACCGTCCGAACCACTCACCACGGCTGACAATCTTGAGAAGGTATTGCAATGAATCGACGTGAATTTATGAACTGGATAGGCACAGGCACTCTAGCAGCCTCGCTACCCGCCGCGATCGCGGCCTGTCAGCCAGACACAGCGTCGGTTCCCACCGATGGTCCTGCCGAAGACACCCCAGAGGCTGCTGTCGAAGTAGACTCCACACCCCGTCCAGATGGGTTTGCCGCGATCGGAACCGTTGCAGAACTGGATCAAGCAGGCTCTGTCTCCGATAAAAGCTTCCAAGGTCAGCAAGTTTTGGTTGT
Source organism: Oscillatoria sp. CS-180 (assembly GCF_028330965.1). Lineage (GTDB taxonomy): Bacteria > Cyanobacteriota > Cyanobacteriia > Phormidesmidales > Phormidesmidaceae > Halomicronema. Next base: position 52,596 of record NZ_JAQMUB010000063.1, read on the forward strand.
TCGCGACCCTGTTGATAGTTCCGCCCTGATTGCCGTCAACTCTCTTTGCACCCATCAAGGCTGTAGTGTTGATTGGGCGGCAGGATCATTTGCTTGTCCCTGCCACGGTTCCAGTTTCAACCCAGATGGCACCGTGGCATCCGGGCCAGCCACAGACGCCCTGGGCACCTTTGAAGCCAAAGTTGAAGACGATTTAGTCTTGGTGAAAATTGAGTCTTAAACCCATGGCGGTTCAGCTTCAGGGACCTCCAGAAAAGAATTTACCGAGGGTAGGGTGTCATTAGCGCAGCGTAATTCACCATAGTCGAAGGTGCTAAGAACCCTCAGCCCTGACACCAATCAAAGTTAGTCACGAGATGCAAAGCTCAGCTTTACATCAATACTCTACATAGGACCATCGCATGATATTCCTACAGTAGACTGCTTTGAAAGTGAACATGATCATAGACTATGAAGCTCTCAGCCTCATCTGGATTGTCCTGCCCCTATTCGTAGGGTTTGGTATTTATCTTTTCCCCCAATTAGATCGCGTCCTGGCAATCACAGTTTCGTTAATTTCCTTGGGGTATGGGCTATGGCATGTACTCAATTCAGCGCCTGTCAGCTTACAGCTATTAGATCATTCTGGTGTCAGCTTGCTCATCGACAGTCTGAGCGGCTTCTTTATTTTGACCAATGCCGTCGTCACCCTAGCAGTCATTATTTACTGTTGGCACAGTCAAAAAGACGCTTTCTTCTACACACAAGCCATTATCTTGCATGGCAGTGTCAACGCCGTCTTTGCCAGCGCCGACTTGATCAGCGTTTATGTCGCCTTAGAGGTTATTAGCATTGCGGTATTTCTGCTAGTTGCCTACCCTCGCACTGAGCGTTCTATTTGGGTTGGACTGCGATATTTATTTGTGAGTAATACAGCCATGCTGTTTTACCTAATCGGCGCGGTGCTGGTGTATCAAGCTAGTAATTCGTTCGCTTTTGAGGAATTAGCAAAAGCGCCCACCGATGCGATCGCACTCATTTTTCTGGGCCTTTTGGCTAAAGGCGGTATTTTCGTCTCAGGGCTATGGTTGCCCCTGACCCATTCCGAATCGGAAACACCCATATCCGCCCTGCTGTCGGGTGTCGTCGTCAAAGCAGGGGTCTTTCCCCTAGTCCGATTTGCACTCATGGTCCCCGAGGTCGATCCTATTGTGCGCTTTTTTGGGGTGGCAACAGCGGTTTTAGGTGTTAGCTATGCGGTCTTTGACAAAGATACGAAGCGTATTCTAGCCTTTCATACCGTCTCGCAGATTGGGTTCATTTTGGCCGCACCCGCTGTCGGCGGCTTTTATGCGCTCACTCACGGTTTGGTGAAATCAGCCTTGTTTCTGATTGCAGGCAACCTGTCAAGCCGCGACATCAAAGTCCTGAAACAAAATCCGATACCGCTTCCCATTTGGATAACGCTAGCGATCGCCAGTTTTTCCATCTCAGGTTTTCCACTCCTGGCCGGATTTGGCGCTAAAGTGCTCACCTCAAAAAATCTTGTCCCGTGGCAAGTAGTTGGCATGAACATCGCCGCGTTGGGAACAGCCATTTCATTCGCCAAGTTTATTTTTCTGCCTCGCACCTCAAATCTTCCCGATAACACGGTCAAAAAAGGGTTTTGGCCAGCTCTGGTGCTGCTATTGAGTGGACTCGTGCTGGCTAATAGTCTTTACTATGAAGCCTATAGCTTAAGTAACATCATCAAACCCCTCGCCACCATTGCAGCAGGGTGGCTAGCGTATCTCCTGATTTTTCAAAAGGTATCAGTCAAAATACCCCGTGTAGTCGAGCAATTCGATCATCTAATCGGCACCATGAGCCTAACGCTGCTCCTCCTGTTTTGGATGGTCCTACGTGAGTGGAGGCTGCTCTACTAGCCTTACCAGGTCGCCATAGGCGGGTTGAATTCATTTCTGCGTCAACGACGCTTTTCTTCAGAAATCCTGGTGTCCACCCTTGAAGATCCCCCTTGGACGAAGCAGATGCTAATCCAGTTGTTGGCAAAATGAAGATCTCCAGTAATCTGTAAGAGCATCTTTTCTGGGCCTTCTACAATGGCAGCATCTTAGTCGCCATCAGGCAAAATTTGCGAGAAGAGCCATGCCCCTAGACCAAGATCGGTTCTGGAAAGCGTTTAATCCATCAAAGCCACTCAATATCGCCGATGCTGAAGATTTGAGATACTACATTGACTTCTCAGACGTTCGGGGGGGAAATGTCACTCGACAATTGGCCAGAACAATTGAGCGATTGAAAGATAGCCCCACCTGTCAACTATTCACAGGTCATATTGGGTGTGGCAAATCAACAGAGCTACTGTGCCTCAAAAACCATCTCACGAAGGAAGGGTTTCACGTCGTTTTTTTCGAATCTAGCGACGAAATGGACCTCAACGACGTGGATGTGACTGATATTTTGATTGCGATCGCCCGTCAGGTCAGCGCCAGCCTAGAGTCTATTAATATTTCCCTTAAACCGAATTACTTCGTTAGCTTATTCAAAGAAGTCAGTGAGATCCTTAAAACCCCTATTGAAATTAGCAACGTTCAGTTTTCGGTGGGACTCGCTAGCGTTGCGGCCAGCACAAAAGATAGTCCAGAGCTGCGGCGGCAAATGCGGCAGATTATGGAACCCCGCACCAACAGTATTTTAGAGTCCATCAATCTAGAGCTTCTGGGGCCAGCAGAAAAAGTACTAAAGCAAAAGGGATACAAAGGTCTAGTGGTTCTCATCGACAACCTAGACCGTCTTGATAACACCCAAAAAGCGGGCAAACCCCAGTCAGCTTATCTGTTCGTAGACCGAGGAGAACAACTGCGACGGCTGAATTGTCACGTCGTCTACACGATTCCCATCGTGCTGGTGTTTTCTAATGAAGTGAACCCATTAGCCAATCGCTTCGGCATTGACCCCCAGGTCTTGCCCATGGTGATCGTGCGCTACTCCGACGAAAGGATTTGCGATTCGGGGCTGAATCTGCTGCGCCAGGTGATATTGGCGCGATCGTTTCCTACGCTCGCTTCATCAGACCGCTTAGCCAAGGTCGAAGAAGTGTTTGAAGATTTAGAAACGCTCGATCAGCTATGCCTTGCGAGCGGTGGACATGTCCGCAACCTGTTGAAACTAGGGTTTAGCTGCTTACAGCGTATGGATCCCCCCTTCTCACGTCAGTGTGTTGAGCGCGTCATTCGACAACGACGCAACGAACTGCTGCGGGCAATTACTCCTGACGAGATGACGCTATTGCGGCAAGTCAAGCAAAAAAAGACAGTGCGGGGTGAGGCGAGTTACGAAGTTTTGCTGAAAAGCATGTTCGTTTTCGAGTACCGCAGTGATGATTACGGTCACTGGTTTGACGTAAATCCGATTCTCTATGGCGACCTCTAATCTGTCTCCCCTATCTTCATCTAATCAGGACTCCCTGCGATCGCTTATTCGGTCAATCGAACGATCGCAGGGCATCTTCTCGCTGATTTTAGCCCGCTGTAATTATCGGTCGTTGCGCGATCGCGTGCAGACTCTACTCAAAACTCAGGTCCAGGTCCCTTTGCAGGAGGTCAACCTAACACCCCAAACCCAGTCCCTGTACACAGCGATTCGCCATACCTTAGGCGACGATCCCCCCATCGCTCTCGTCATCAACGGTCTAGAAACCGTTGAAAATTTGGATTGCTTGCTCAGAGTTGCCAATCAAACCCGAGAAGAATTCCGGAACAATTTGCCCTGCCCGCTCGTGATTTGGGTGACAGATGATATTCTCAACCGCCTCATTCGCAACGCTACCGATTTTGAAAGCTGGGCTTCAGTCACCATTGAGTTTGAAAGTGACCTGACGGCTCTGACCCAATTCATCCTACACACGGCTGATGACATCTTCGGTCAGCTGCTGGACTCCCGAGAAAATGTTTTTTTAGACAGCGAAGCTCTGGATCTAGGTCAAGATTCTCCCCTCCGGATGGAGCTACAGGCCGCTTGTGAAGAAGTTCATCGATATTTAGACCCCTTGCCGCCTGACGTAGAAGCCAGCAGCCAATTCATTTTGGGTCGCGCGGCTGACAATAACGAGGAGAAAGCTCGGCAGCACTATGAGCGCAGTCTAGAACTCTGGCAGCAGGTGGGCAATTTAGAGCGCTACGCTCACGTGCAGTTCTACATTGGCTTTTGGTGGGGAAACTATTCAGTTCGCCACGCCCAAGATCGTTGGGCAGGTCTACAAAAGTCACGAGAATATCTGGAAGCGGCACTGCAAAACTATCAGAGTTTGGGCAAGCCTGATCGCGTTGCCCAGTTCATCAACTATCTGGGTGAAGTTCTGCATCGTCAAGAAGACTGGGCTGCCCTAGATGCTCGTGCCAGTGAAGCATTCAAGCTGCACCAGCAGTTCTGCAACTATTTCCGGCAGGCCAAGGCACTGGGATTGATGGCCGCAGTCTCCATTGCTGAAAAAAACTGGGCTCAGGCAGAGTATCGGGCCAATCTAGCACTGACGACCTGGCAGAAAGCCATCGACTTATCCGATTCGATCCGCGATCGCTCCGCCTTTCTAGACTGGGAAACTCGATTTCATCGTCCTTGGTACCTCTATTACTTAGGGAAAGCCCAGCGCGAAAATCGTCACCTTGTAGCGGCTACCCAAAACCTGGAAGAAGCGCGAAAAAGCGCCAAACCCAGCTACGATCCTGACCTCTACACCCATATTTTGGATGAACTTCGAGAGATTTATTTTGGCCAGAAAGACTACCTCAAAGCCTATAAAACGCGGCAGTTGAGGCGGGAAATTCAGAGCAAGTTCAACCTTCGTCCTTTTGTAGGACCCGGCAAGCTACAGGCCAACCAAAAAGTCACTAATCCCTCTCTACCATCCCCTAAACAGAATAATCAGATTGCGCCTGAGATTGAAACGTCTGCCCGAGCCCTGGATATCAACGCTCTGCTTCAGCGGGTCGAGCGCAAAGATTTTCGCCTGACTATTGTGTATGGCCCCTCAGGCGTTGGGAAAAGCTCCATTTTTCAAGCGGGTTTGATCCCGGCACTCGAACAGCGCACCTTTGAAGGGCGGCAGGTCATTACCGTACTTCAGCAGGTTTATCAAAACTGGGCTCAAGAACTGGGAAACCAGCTTACCGAAGTCTGCCAAGAAGTCTATACAGACACAACTCAAATTCAGACACTCAATTCCGTAGAAGCTATTTTGCAGCAGCTTCAAGAAAACGGTCAACAGCATTTCAAAACTGTTTTAATCTTCGATCAGTTTGAAGAATTCTTTTTTACAAACCTCAACGTAGAAGAGCGCTATCGCTTTTATGACTTTGCGGCAGCCTGTTTCAAAATTCTAGATACTGAAGTTATTCTTTCGATGAAAGAAGACTATCTTCATTTTCTGCTGGCCTGCAACCGATTGTCCGGATTAGAAATCATTGACAATAACATCCTAGACAAAAAAATTCTGTATTATATTGGCAACTTTGCCCAGGAAGAAACCTATAAGATTGTCAAGAATCGTACCAAAAATACTCGGATCAAATTTGACGATGACCTCATCGACCAGATGGTCAAGGATTTAGCCGATCCATTCGATCAAATTCGTCCCATTGAACTCCAAATTGTCGGTGCTCAGCTACAGACTGATAACATCACGACCCTGGCAGAATATCGGGCTTTGGGCGTTGGAGGAATTCCGCCCCGAGAGGTGTTGGTCAATCGATATCTGGAAAACGTTGTTGAAGATTGTGGGCCTGAAAACGAAGAACTCGCTGAAATCATTCTCTATTTGCTAACTAATGAGGATGGCACACGTCCGATTCGGACAAAAACAGAATTAATGCAGGAAAAGCTCTGCGAAGTTCTCAGCAGTCATCCTCAGCAAATTGATCTTGTTCTTGAGATTTTTGTTCAGGCTGGACTCATCTTATTAGTGCCTTCTAGCCCCGTTGATTCTTATCAGCTCGTTCATGACTATCTTGTCAATTTAATCCGAGAGAAAGTCCAAAGAAAATATCAGAAAAAGATTAGTGATCTAGAGACTAAGATTAAAGGTCTCGGTAAAACCGTTCGCTTTCTTTCTGGCCTATTGCTGTCGCTCATGCTAGTCGGTTCAGTTCTTTACTTGCTCTACAGAAATAACAGAATGCTCTATCAGGTCACTCAATTAGACCGAGATTCTGTCGAGAATCAGCGCCAGTTTGATGGCTACCAGCTGATCAGTTTAGAAAGCGCTATTCGAGTCGCCGATCGCTTCCAAAATCGCTCTATCTTACAAAACCGGACAACGCTACCCACTTACACGCTTCAATACATTTTGGACAACATTTATGAGGAGAAGTGGATCGATACCCGACAAACGCAAATTTTTGCAGCAGATGTCAGTCCTGAAACTCAGCAGGTGGCAACGGCGGGCCTCGACAAAACGGTCAGAATTTGGAATTATGCCGGGAATCAAGTACACCGGATCGACCTGTCCAACCATCTTGAAGAAGAAAGTCAGATTTGGGATGTGCGCTTTCTGGCAGGGGGCGATCGCATTGCAGTGATTGATAGTTTGGGCCAACTTAAAATATGGAGCCTGACACCAGAAACATCTGAGCCTGTCGTTTCGATTGCAGCTCACACCGCCGACAATTTCCTCACCCGCCTTGCTATCAGTCCAGACAAGTCAGTGCTGGCAACAGCAGGGGCAGACGGTTCAATCAAGCTGTGGAATGCTGAGACGCTCGACTCAGTCAAAACATGGCCCGCTCATGAAGATCCTATTAGCAGCTTGCGATTTACCCCCAACGGGGAACAGCTGATATCGTCTAGTTACGACGGATCGATTCGCAGCTGGTCATTGGAAACAGACAATGTCGGCAGTCTGCTAGAAGAGTTTTTCATTCCTGATGCCTCCGATACTCAGCTGCCGATTAATTTCGGGTTGGCCATCAGTCCTGATGGCCAAATTCTTACCGCTGCATCAGAAGATGGTTTCGTGCGAATGTGGGACTTGGCATCGGGGGAATTTGCCCGGCAGTTCTTGGCTCATAACGGTCGCTGGGTTACGGCAATCGATTTTATTCCTACTGCTTCTATTGGAACTACCGAGGAAAACTCGTATCAGTTGGTTACAGCGGACGAACTTGGATCGATCCGAAGCTGGTCAGTTGATTTAGTCAAAAGTATTCATTTACAAGAATCTAGAAAGCTTCAAGAGCTGGGAGGCCATCAAGGTTGGATCTGGACGTTGCTGTACAGTGCTGGAGTCGAAACTGATAACTCTCTCCTGATCTCCACCGGGATTGACGGAACGTTGCGGTTCTGGGATCTGACAGACGTTTTTCAAAGATCATCCAGCTTCATAACTCGCTATGCAGGGCACCACAATCCAGCCTTTGAGCGCAATCAAGCGTGGAGCACCAATTACAGTCAAGACCGCAAACTGTTAGCGACCTCTGGAACAGACGATACCGCCAAAGTTTGGCAATTACCGTCAGCCTCAGATCCATCAGCCCCTTCAACACCATTATTTATCCTGAAGCATGAAAACTCTCCTGTTGAAAAGTGCGAATCTCTGGCGATTAAGGAAACCAACAACGATGTCTTTTGGGTCGTCTTTTCCTCTGACAATTCTATGATCGCAACCGCAGGAGCTGACTGTACCGTCCGGCTATGGAACAGTGAAACCGGAGATCTATTGCTGAGAGAGAATGAACTGGGTGAGACGAGTCCGCTTATTCTGCCCCATGAGCCGGATGCTGCCGTCTATAGCGTTGCCTTCAGCCCTGATGGAAATCTCATCGCCTCGGCAGATTCTAGAGGCCGGCTTTATTTATGGACAGCGGATGGTCAGCAGATTGGGAAACCCCTATCTACAGCTCAGTTCTCAGGCAAGCAGCAGCAACAGCCCGTCTTTGCCGTCAAGTTCAGTCCCGACGGCAACTATATTGCAACAGCCAGTGAGGACGGAACAGTCAAGCTCTGGGCCGTACAGACAGAAGGCAGCGATCGCACCCTACCCACTCAGCCCCTTGTCACCCTATCAGGACATCGGCGCGGCGCGACCAGCGTTGACTTCAGCAAAGATGGCCTCATTGCGACTGCGGGCAAAGATGGCAGCGTTCGGATTTGGGATATGACATTGCTTTTGCGGCAGGCATCCACGTCAAACGCCTCTAGAGTCAACCCACCCCAACCGATTCAAGAACTATCCGCTTATCGACGGCGAGTCACCTGGGTTGAATTTCACCAGACAGACGAATCTGCTCCAGAGCTATTAGCGACTGCCAGTAAGGACGGTTCTGTGATTGTCTGGGACCGCAACCTAGAAGGCTGGGGGATCCGTCGTCCCGGTCGGATGTTCAAGCCCCGCTATCAATTTGGAGGGCATGAGGAGGGGGCTTTTAGCGCGACTTTCTTAGAAGAAGGCAAGCAAATTGCGGTTGCCGAAGGCAACGGTGGCATCAAGTTTTGGCAATTGGAAGAGACCCCTGAACTCATTCAAAGAGCTTGCCAGTGGTTAGATATGGGACCAGTCACCAGTTCTGACCAGCGCAAATCCGTAGGGTGGAAATGGCCTTGGGCAGATAAAAAAGATCCGGATGTTGGTGAAATCTGTCGTAAATATTAGAGGTTAAGTAGTAGCACGGAAGACGATTTTCCATCTTCCCTTCCGAATATGGGCCAGTTGAGATAATGACACTTTGGCGCAGTATTCAGAAAGACGATCGCTCTACTCTAATCCTATGAGGTCGTAAGACAACCCTGCCAAAGGGTTGAGTGCCTATTGTTGAAGCACCTACCGATTGTCCTCTAATATCCTGTCCCGTCCAGGAATCACGCGATGAAAACCAAACTGACCGCAACGATTAGCCTTGTTTGTCTTGGGATAAGTGTATTTACGGTTTGGGCAGGAATGCAGTCCCTTGCTCGCGATGGTCAGAGCGATCGCTCTGTTGCCAGTGAATATAGCCCTCCAGGTCGAGGTAGAAGTTACCCCGGCGGCACTCGCTTCATGGAACAGCCGCTACCCCAAGACTTTGCTTGACAAGGACTTCTAGGACGTCAATGACTAGGCGTCAGCAATCCCCCCATAGTCCACGTCATTTTTCCGAATTCTGCATACTCTCCAGAAGCAAGCCTCATCCTCTTGTTAGGGTCGCTTTAAATGCCGTAGCAACCAATGCTCAACGCTATTCCACCAAGCGGACAAACTTCTTCTTGCCCACCTGAAGAACTTTGCCGTAAAGGTCTGAGGGAGCGTCAAAGGTGAGGTTGGGATCTGCAATGCGATCGCCCTCTAGCCTGACCGCACCGCCCTGAATTTGCCGCCGCGCTTCACTGCTGCTAGCACAAAGCGGTGTCGTGCCCAACAGGTAAAATGCCTTGGCTGGAAAGTTGACCTCTGCTAGCGAAAATTCTGGAACGCCTTCTGCTTCTCCCCCACCCTGCACCAAGTTGATAGCATCTTGCTGAGCCTGCTGAGCAGCGGCCTCGCCGTGAAACTGGCGCGTAATTTCTAGGGCTAGAAGCTTTTGGCGATCGCGAGGCGTCTCCGGTAGCGTCTCTAAGGGCAATCGGGTCAACAGCTCGAAGTACTGCTCAACCAAGCTATCCGGCGTTTTCTCCAGCTTTGAATACATAGTTAGCGGATCTTCCTGAAGGCCCACATAGTTTCCCAGCGACTTCGACATTTTTTGAACACCATCCGTCCCCAACAGCAGCGGCAGCACCATGCCAAACTGCGGCTGCAAACCAAAATGTCGCTGCAAATCTCGGCCCACCGCAATGTTAAATTTCTGGTCAGTGCCCCCTAACTCCACGTCCGCTGAAACGGCAACCGAATCATAGCCCTGCATAAGCGGATAGAAAAATTCGTGCAAAAAGACCGGAGTCCCCTTCTCATAGCGTTCAGCAAACCCTTCTTTTGCCAACATTTGTCCCACGGTCATCGTGGCGAAAAGCTCCAGAATCTTGCTGAGGTCCAGTCCAGAGAGCCACTCGGAGTTATACCGCACCTCCAAACGACCAGGCGTATCAAAATCGAGAATGGGACGCACCTGCTCCAGATAGGTCTCGGCGTTGGCCTTGACTTCGGCTTCAGTCAACTGCTTGCGAACCTCCGATTTTCCGGTTGGATCACCAATCCGAGCAGTAAAATCACCAATGATGAGAACTGCGGTGTGTCCTGCGTCTTGAAAAGCTCGTAGCTTACGGACTGGGATGCTATGGCCAACGTGAATTTCAGCCCCGGTTGGATCGATGCCCAATTTAATCCGCAGCGGGCGATCGCACGTTTGCAGTCGCACCAGCAGATTGTCCTGAGCATTGTCAGCATCGGGCTGATCAGGAAAAACCTCAATCACCCCCCGATAGATCCATTGAAATTCGTCTGGGATTTGTGTCATATCAGCTAAAAGTTTCAATCATCCCTAATACTGTTTTCGTCGCCTAGCCGCTGAATCCTTATATAGAGCGATGCCATCTTCATTAATGAAGCCTTAAAAAGGTGGCAGACCTCAACAAGTCACCTTATTCTGTTGCCACGTCCTTTTTATCGCCGTTTAAAGGTCAGGCTTCTATAATTACAAAACCTTGGGTCATTTAAAACCCTTACGCCCTTAAAACCTTCGTGCCAAAGTGTCCAGTAACACGTTTCCCAAACAGGTCGCGGCCTCTCGTTCCTCAAACACCACCAACGACATCATCAAGTTTGTTCAGGATGTCGGACAGATTACAGTGGCGTCTCTTCTGGGCACCACGATGTTGGTCAGCTCCATCGCTGCAGGAGGATTGGTCGGCTTAGCCATCAGTTTTAGAAACCTGCCGGATGTCCGAGTATTGCGGAATTATCTACCCAGCGAAACGAGCTATATCTACGACATTGAAGGAACATTGCTCTCCAGCCTTCACGATGAGGCGAACCGAGAAGTCGTCGATCTAGATGAGATTTCTCCTCATCTCAAGCGAGCAGTTCTGGCGATCGAAGACAGCTACTTCTATTCCCACAAAGGCATTAACCCCAGCAGTGTCGGACGAGCACTTTTGGCTAACGTTCAGGCAGGATCTACGGTTGAGGGTGGTTCGACCATCACCATGCAGTTAGTGAAGAACCTGTTCCTCACACCCGAACGAGCCATCAGCCGTAAGGTTGCAGAAGCCGTGCTGTCCATGCGGCTAGAGCAAATCTTTGAAAAAGACCAGATCTTAGAGATGTATCTCAATCAGGTCTACTGGGGGCACAACACCTACGGCGTTGAGACGGCCTCCCAAAGCTACTTCAACAAATCGGCTAAAGACCTGACCCTGGCCGAAGCTTCCATGATGGCAGGCTTGATTCAGGCCCCCGAAGGATTCAGTCCCTTTGTAGACTATCCCCTCGCGAAGCAGCGACAGGCAACCGTTCTAGGCCGTATGAGGCAGCTCGGCTGGATTACAGCAGAAGAAGAAACCGCCGCTAAAGCACAGCCGCTATTGGTCGGTGAGATTACGTCCTTCCGTACCAGTCAGGCTCCCTATGTCACAGAAGCCGTCGTTCAAGAACTCAAAGAGATTTTCGGCAACGATGCCGTGCTCAAGGGCGGTATGCGGGTTCAGACCACCGTGGAGCTGGGCATGCAGCGGATGGCTGAAGAGACCGTCCAGCGCAATCACGCCGCTTTGAGAGCACGAGGTATCTACGCTGACCAGATGGCCCTGGTGGCGATCGACCCCCGCACCCACTTTGTTAAAGCGATGGTGGGCGGCGTTGATTACACCAATAGCCAGTTCAACCGAGCTGTGCAGGCTCAGCGTCAACCAGGGTCGTCTTTCAAACCGTTCGTCTACTATGCAGCCTTTGCGTCGGGACGCTATACCCCTGACAGCATCATTCAAGACACGCCAGCGAGCTACGCCGACGGCTATGAGTATTACAACCCTCGAAATTATGACGGCACCTTTATGGGCAATATTTCCATTCGGAAGGCCCTTGAAGTATCCCGCAACGTCCCTGCAGTTAGGCTTGGCCAAGCAGTAGGCGTCGATCGCATCATCGAGATCTCCCGCCTTCTCGGAATTGAAAGTCCAATGGACCCGGTTATTTCGCTGCCGTTAGGTGCCGTTGATTTAACCCCGATGGAAATGGCCGGAGCCTATGCGACCTTCGCTAGCAACGGCTGGCACTCCGATCCCACCTTCATCGTCCAAGTTACAGACAGCAACGGCAACGTGCTTCTTGACAACACACCCAAGCCCCAACTCATCCTTGATCCCTGGGCCACAGCTGCACTCACTGACGTATTGCAGGGCGTCATCGCGAGGGGAACTGGCACTTCAGCTCAGATTGGGCGGCCAGCAGCCGGCAAAACAGGCACGACAGATTCGCAACGAGATGTCTGGTTCGTCGGCTACGTACCTCAGCTCTCCACAGCCATTTGGGTTGGCAATGACGACTATTCGCCCTTAGGCTCCGGGGCCACTGGCGGCACCTACGTTGCCCCTGTCTGGCGGGACTTCATGCAGCGTGCATTAGCCGACGTCCCCGTCGAAAACTTCCGTCGCCCCTCCGAATTTGCCATGCCTTAACCAAGAAGGATGGAAACAGGCATGGCTATTACTGAGATCTTGCACTAGTACATTGGCATCCTGCATTTGCCCCCAAATCCCCCAATCTAGGGGACTTCGACCTCAGAACCCCCCAAATTTGGGGGGCAGGGGGGCCAAGTTAGGCAATGCGGGACAACTGCAAGATCTGAGTATCAACCTTCTAGCTTTAGCTATAACTGAAGACAGTTAAGAACGCTAAAACTATGCTGCATAAGGTGTGGATTCATCCCTCTGCCTGCTGCCTGTTGCCTGGAGCCGCAGTTGGTGCGAGAGGGCGATCGCAGTGAAAAGACGAATTCTGTTAATTGATGATGAAGTCGATATCCACAAAATCACTCAAGTCGGTTTGATGATGGCAGCTGGATGGGAGCTTCTAACCGCTCAATCCAGTGCAGAAGGACTTGATATTGTATTGTCCGAACCCTTAGATGCCGTTTTACTAGATGTCATGATGCCGGAATGTGACGGCATTGAAACCTTGCAGCGGATTCAGGAATCGTCCCAGGCTCAAACAATTCCCGTTATTTTTTTGACGGCAAAGGCACGATCAGCTGATCGCCGTCAATTGTACGCTTTAGGCGCCAAAGGAGTCATCACAAAACCGTTTGATCCATTGACCCTTGCCAGTCAGATTTCTGGATTCTTAGGATGGTCTTGAAGCCTTTGGCAAGCCCATCATTTTTGCTTTTAAGGGATCATATTGAGAGTGTCTTGATGGTCGTGCTGGGCTGCGGCTCGACTGCCCTGAGCACCCTCTAGAACGAAATCTTCGACATATGCTCTTCCATCACACCGAGCTTCGTATCCGTCGTCAGGATATCCCAAGAAATAAACACATTGAGGTGTTTCGAGCTGCACTTTAGACCACCAGGGATCAAGGGAGTCGAGAGAAAAGAGCTGCATTTCCCACCAACCTCATCAAATGAAAGAGTGTCTTTAGAATACAAGACTTGATATGGGGAACTTGTGAGGATTTCTGAAATTCAAAGCGATAAAACTTGTTTCAAAATCCAACCTTTTGTCATCGAACTGTTGCTTTAGCCATAAACAGCAGAATCGAACTGTTAGCTCAACGCTGCGCGATCGCACATTTAGCATCAACGACATTTAGTTTCGAAACAGTGTTCCAGGTATCAAAATCGTCATTTTAGTTCATCAAAATATGACTTAAAAGTCTTACGGCAACAAACCCAAAATAGACAAGCAGCTTATATTTAATTAACGAATTGATAGCATCAGACATTCAAAAGGCCAAATTATTTCAATTCCTTCATTCTGTTAATATGAATCCTCAATCCTCGTTCTATTTTCGAGACAGAAAGCAATATTACTAAATATAATCTCAACAATAAAAAAACATTCGGTTAACCTTTTCTACAGAATCGCAATCAGGCGATGGACGATTTCCTGTAACAGCAAAGCTCTGGACGAATAAAGTGACTTACGCGTTTTGCGACATAGGCGATCGCTATATCAGCCACACAAATACGACCCGTAACGAGGCCCGCTTAGAAGTCATTGTTGATTCTTTGCCAGCCTGTATCTCCTATATTGACGCCGGTTTACGATATTGCTTCGTCAACCAGACCTACGAATCCTGGTTTCAGATTAGCCGTCGAGACATCTACGGTCGGCATTTGTGGGAAGTCATTGGCAAAGCGGCCTATCAAAAAGTTAAACCCTATATCGAGCGGGTCTTTGAAGGAAGACAAGTTGCCTATGAGGCTGTCCTTCCCTACGCCCAAGGACATCGGCATGTTCGTGGCACGTTAATTCCCGACTTTGATTCCCATTCTCAAGTGCAAGGTTACTATGCGTTGATCGTTGACATCAGCGACTACAAACACATTGAGACCCAACTCCGGCGTAGCGAGGCAGCCTTGACCAAGGCCCAAGAAATAGCCCATATCGGCAGTTGGGAATTCGACGTAGCGACCGAAACCATGGAATGCTCTGCCGAGATGTTGCGGCTATTCGGTTTCGATTCGCCCACCGTATCGCCGACCTTGTCCCAACTAGCACAATTTTTTCCTCCAGAAGACTGGGAGCACGTCCGGCAAGCCGCTCGGCACCTAATTGATGGCGGCAATCCCCAATCTTTCAAAGGGCACATTCGATTACCTAACGGTGAGCTTCGATATCTCGAAGGCAGTGGCGAAGCTATCAAAAACAGCCAGGGTGAGATTGTCAAACTGCTAGGAACGGCCATGGACGTAACTGAGCATAAACAGCGCATTGACCAGTTACGGCTTCTGGAATCGGTTATTCTCCATGCTAACGATGCCGTACTCATTACTGAAGCCGACTTCATCGATCTTCCCGGCCCTCGCATTATTTACGCAAACCCAGCGTTTACAGCCATGAGCGGCTACTCCATTGAAGAGGTGATGGGTCAGACTCCTCGAATTTTGCAAGGTCCTAAAACGGACCGCGACCAGTTGGATCAGGTACGACTGGCGCTTCAAAAAGGCCACCAGATCCGCGTAGAGCTAATTAACTACCGCAAGGACGGCAGTGAATTTTGGGTCGAGGTGGACTTGGTACCTGTGGCTAACGCCGAAGGTCGAGTGACCCACTTTGTTGCATTCCAACGAGATGTGAGCGATCGCAAACGCGATGAACAAACGCTGAGAGAACAGGCCGAACTCATTGACATTGCCACCGATGCTTTTCTCGTGCGCGATCTTGATGGACGTTTACTCTTTTGGAGTCGGGGAGCTAAACAAATTTATGGTTGGCAAGCAGAAGAGGCGATCGGTCAGACAGTTGACCAATTGCTGAAGCCAGAACCGTCCCAGCGGGTCCAGTCTGCCTGGCAAAGTGTTTTGAGTCGAGGTGAATGGCAAGGGGAGTTTTTCAAGTTCACAAAGGCAGGAGAAAAACGAACCATTGAAAGCCGTTGGACCCTGGTACGCAACTCAGACGGCACGCCCCAGGCGGTGCTCTCCGTTGATACGGACGTGACCGAACGCAAGCAGCTAGAAGCTCAGTTCTTCCGGGCACAGCGCTTAGAAAGTTTGGGGACACTAGCCAGCGGTATTGCTCACGATCTCAACAATATCCTGACCCCCATTTTGGGGGTAGCCCAAATCTTGCCCCGCAAGTTACCCGATGCCGACCAATCAGCACTAGAACTGATTGCCACCTTAGCCCAGTCCGCTAAACGTGGCGCTGCTCTATCGAAGCAAATCCTAGCCTTTGCTCAAGGGCCTTCGAGTGACTTCACCGCCTTGAACATCCACTACTTGCTGGCCGAAGTGAAGCGATTTGTGCAGAAGACCTTTCCAAAATCGATCACCATTCAAGTCGATGTTCCCAAAGATCTTTGGATGCTGATGGGCGACGCAACGCACCTTTATCAGGTGTTGATGAACCTCTGTGTCAATGCAAGGGATGCCATGCCCAATGGTGGAGTTCTATCGCTGTCAGCCAAGAACATCCACATTGACGAGACCGATACACGATCGCAGCTCGATATCAAAAGCGGCTCCTACGTCATCATCACCGTCACTGATACTGGGGTCGGAATGCCACCTGAACTGATCGAAAAAATCTTCGACCCCTTCTTTACGACCAAAGAGCCTGGGAAAGGAACGGGGCTGGGCCTTTCAACAGTGGCTAGCATTGTCAAAAGTCACGAAGGACATTTACAAGTCGTCAGTCAGGTTAACGGCGGCACCCGCTTTTCAGTGTCCCTACCCGCTGCCCCCATAAAATCGCCTTCATCAGAAGATGCCGTAGCCTTACCCCTGGGCTCAGGAGAATTAATCTTGGTCGTCGATGACGAGCCCCAAATTCGCTATGTGACTGAGGCTCTCTTAGAAAGCCACAACTATCGAGTCCTAACAGCCTCCGATGGAGCCGAGGCGATCGCGGTCTATGAGGCTCATGCGGACGAGATCAATGGCGTACTGATGGATATGCGAATGCCAAATATGTCTGGAGAAGTTGCTCTAGCCGCCCTACAGCACATCAATCCTCAGCTCAGAGCCGTCATGACCAGCGGTGTCATTGCGATAGACGAACTCTCAAATCGAAAAGACTTGACCGTTCACGCTTTCTTGCCAAAACCCTACGCCGTCGAGGATTTGCTACAGGCACTCAAACAAGCTCTGAGTGCTTAGGAGATTTCTGACAATAAAATGACCTGGCTATGGTGTATTACGCTGCGCTAATGACACCCTACCAGCGGTAAATTCTCTTCTGGAGATCCCCTTAGCCCATAGTTCAACTATCAGGACGACAGAAAATTCGGAGATCCAGATGTCTTTGACCTATCTTCCTTTGCTATCACAGCAGCGCAATCTATATCGTTTACCTCCTAGCCCTGAGCGCTTTCAAGCGTATCTCCGCCTGCTGATTGATACCTACAGCCAAGACATTAGCCTACCTTTAGGTGCCATGAATCCGATGGCGAAGGAGCACGTACCCGCGTTCCTGGATAAATTGATAGAGCTGGATGCAGATGCGATCGCGGCCACCGCCACCACTACCGTACAGGGATTAGCCCAGATCGGAGACTATCAGGTCACGCTTGTGGTCAGTGACGATCTGAAGGGAGGCTGGACCAACCGCTACACCAGTGACTTTAACTATCGATTTCGCCAACAGGCTTACTATCAAAGAGGCTGGATTCCGGTCATTCTATGGGTGAGTGAGGAGTATTCAAGCGATCGCATTGGTGCTGAAGTGCAGATGGCTATTTTCCGAACTGCTTACGTTCACCAACACGGTTCTGGCAAGTCCTTACGGGATCTTCTTGCCCAGGAAGCTCATGGGATGGCTCAAGCCAGAATTACCCAACCTCAATTGGATAAAGACGATTTGGACTATACCCGTATGGTTCTGGCTGATCGCCAAGATAGTACCGACATGCCAACTCTAATTGCGGCCCTGTATGGCGATCGCGCTGCTCATCAACTCGGATATCCGTGCTTGGGACTGTCTCCCAATGCAGGGCTTGCCCTAGCCGTCGCTCAAGCACAAACCATAGCAGCATCCACTTGAATCAAGCACACCCCATTCCCTGCTCCCTATTTCCCATTCCCTGCTCCCTTAAGACACTGCGATGTCCTTAACCGAACTGCACAAGGCTATATTTTCTGAACAACTTCTAAGTCTCTGCCTGTTGCAAAAAAAGGGCTGCCGCAACAGCTTTTGAGTTGCATATCTCAGGGTTGCTGCAACATTTTTGGGTGTGTTTCAATACCCCTGTAACGCTTTGAGAAAGGGAGTTTCAGATGAATATTGCGACTACGATTGGACACAACCAAGCCTTCCATCAGCGCCGTCTGCGTGAAGTTATTAAGCGTCTCGTGATTGAGTTGGGCTATCTGGAGAATTGCTTAGAAAAAGGACTGAATGATCCCAACATTGAGACCGCTGCGGCTAGATTAGATACCGCGATCGACTGTTTGAATGAGCATCTGGTTGATTAGATTTTGGGTGCGATCGCGTCAGGGCTTCAGTAAGACAATCAGATAACCCGATTTCCCGCTCTTCGACTTGAGCCAGCAAAGAGCGGGAAAGACCCTAAGACTAATTCTGCTTTGCAGGACTAACACAAACAGGTTACAGCTGTTTTATCCGCATGGAACTGGCGACGGCTATAGCCCTCAAGCTCAGCCTGACAAGCCATCCCAACTAGGATTACCAGTAGCGTAGGCAGTGTTCGGCAAAGTGCCTGATCAAACCGGAGTCAGACATCTAGCAAACTATTGACTCTCAAGGAAACGTCGCAGCCTCAGCAGATTAAGGCTTTGTCCTAAGTTAATCGGCAATAGAGAAACGCCTTCAATCCGGGACTGAACCCATTCATTACCCCAATGCCACTCATGGAAGCCATCGATGCCTTCCCAAAGCAACAGCCGCATACTCCACGCAGAAACATCGGCAACTTGATGCTGCACTTTCACCGGCCCCAAATAGCTCGTAAACGTTATGCCCTGTTCCAACACATCAGGTAGCCCCTTAGAGAAAGTTTGCGGCCACAACCACGCTTGAAACTGACGGGGCTGGAGCAAGCTGTCACGAATCACCTCAGCAGAGGCATCCATCTCAACTCGCAAAGTTGTCTGCTGAAAAGTACCGAACATGATGTCTCCAATCACTCCACCGTTGAGCTACGACTTTATTTCTAACAAAAACAGTGAGCGTAGCACTTGAGAGCACGTCAGGTTTGAGTCCTTATCCTAAATCTCTCCCTGACATTTTGCATTCAGTACCATAGCTATAGGTGTCCCTTAAACCTCTCAAAACTGGGAGACTTCGACCTCAACTCCTCAAAAACGTAAGGCTAGGGAGGCCAAAGCAGTTAGCATCAGCTCAATTACAAGATCTAGGTCTCCTATGCATGGTCAAAAGCAAATAAAGCTTTCTCAGTGTTTTGAATGGTGAACCTATTTCTGCCGCAGTGTACTGGTGTCTTTCTTGATGACAACAAAGATCCGTAATATTAGCTATGAATCCACAACAATCTGTTTCAAAACAAAAGAAATGAAGGCATTTTACCTTATTTCATGTCGTCAATAGGTACTATCCAGCTTTGAATTTTTATTTCAGAATCGGTAATATCACAAAATATTCATCTTTATGTTAGTGGTCTTTATAGATGGGCATCTTGACTTGTAACCAGGGAAAACCACAAGTATGGATATCTATTCAGGAATTTCATCGTTAGGTTTTTAATCTTTAGCTTGGAAAAATGCCAGGTCAGTTCGATCTTAATCGACCAGCATAAACCCGGATTTTTATAAAGGCTTGAAAATCTCGTAAATTCTCTGTTGACTATATCAAAAATCTTGCAGATGCTGGCTAGCAAGACTGAGTTTCTGTGGTATTTGGTGAGCGACAACAAAAGGAGATGCAATGACGCTTTCTATTTCCATTGAAAATGATATTCGCCCTGAGCTAGGCGATTACAACAGCATAGTCTGCTTCAAGGCTCTTGTTGTTGGAGTCCAAGATGCTCTAGGTGAAAAGGCTGGATTTATTGCCTTGACCGCTGCAGGACGTCAGCGAGGTAGGCAGCTCGCAGATTCGCTAGGTTTAACGAATTGCCAATATCCCCTCGAAGAAGCTGCTGAACTCATCAAAAAAGCCCTTGGTGAAAAAGGTACACGTCTTTGCCTTATCGATTCTGTTGAAAAGAGGGGTGAAGTTTTTCGCGTTGCCTGCCGTGAAACCATTTGTTCTTCTGGAGAAGAACCTGGTTCAGATACTAAACTGTCTTACACCCTGGGAGCCATCCAAGGTGCTTTAGAGGCCATGTTTGGTTTGAGATTGAGAGGAAAACAAACGGAGTCTGTCCTCCGAGGAAGTACTCAAGACGTTGTTGAGTTTATAGTTTTAGGCTCCTAAAAATCGGGAAAAGACGTGGCAAATTCAGAGACCTTTCTGTCCTCAAAAATTCTCAACCTTCTACTGATCTTTCCAGAACTGAAGCAGTAGAAACACGCATTCCCTTTTCTGATTTTGGAAGAGGGAATTAGGGTATTCATGCTCAATAGCTTCCACCAAATTAGCGTGTAAACAGATGCTAATTTCATATAGCCATCCCAGATGATTTTTGGAAATGAGTAGGCTTTTTGAATAAGGATTTTTCCAAGGAAAACCCTTATTCAAAATCTAAATAGGATGGCTATATGTGCGAAGCTTCATAGGTCTATGTAGTTTTCTATGTCTACCCATTTGATCAGCGTCGATTGAGTTATTACCGGTGCTAGTTTAAGGACAAGAAGACATAGAAGCTATAAGCCATTCTTCAGCACCCCATCGAACATCAGGCTCTTTGTGTTGCCTTTACTGAAGCGGTACATAGTCTGCACGCACGGTTCAAGCTCCGATCGCTACCCCTCGGGTTCCTCGCCTCCATCCCGAACATCTAAGCCTCAGCCATAGCTCAAGGAGACGCCTGACGGCTTTCCAGAGGCACGCAGAAGACTGATTCGATCGCCTGCCTAAGATAAGGGTTCAACCGTCTTAATCGCCTTAGCTGTTTGGGCTACAGTTCTTAACCTGCGGAAATGACTCGTGCTGACCGTAAAGCAATGCTCAGCTCTCATCTACGTGTAACTGTTATGACCGTTTGTGTTTCCCATGGTGTTTTTCTTTCATCAATTATTTCTCGGTAGGTGACTGTAATGGAAGTAATGCGTTTGATTATTGCTGGCGCAGAAGGATCAGGGAAGTCAGCATTTATCCGCACTATCAGTGAGATCGAAGTGATTGGCAAGAATCATGCAGCCCAAGGCCCAACAGCGCACAGTCGCGGTAACGCCTCTACCAGTATGGATTTTGGACGATTGCAGTTCGGTCACAACATGGTGCTGCATATGTATGGAACGCCAGGAGAGTCTCGCTTCGACTTCATGAGAGACATGTTGATCCGCAAAGCTCACGCCTGTGTTTTGCTCGTCCCATCCCATCGTCCTGCTGAGTTTCGCCGATCGCGCCTCATCCTCAACTACATGCAGCAGCGCAGTGAAGTTCCCATCATCATCGGGCTGACTCACCAAGACAGCGAAGATGCGTGGAATGCAAAAAACATCGCGATCGCCCTGGGATCCTTTAGGTCTCAACCCCTGCCAACGATGATCATCGTCAACGCTAATGAACGGCAGTCCGTAGCGAAAGCGTTGATCATGCTAATCAGCCGCTTCTCCCAACAGCGAAATCCAGCTTCGCGCCTGCGGCAAAACTATCGACCCATGACATCCAGAATGCGGTAGCAGCGTCTCTATCACCAACACACCGAGAGATTTGAGTTGATACATTTCCGTTTTTAGAGAAAGCGGCGATCGCTGTGGTGTTTCAATCCATGTGAAGGGATAGGGACAGGACTGTCTCTGTTGCTTTTAATCTATGAGTTCGTTATTCGCTATTTGTTGTTCGTTATTCGTTTCCGTCCCCTTGCGGGGAAATGAGGGTTGGAACGATTATCGGGGAATTTTTATTGCAGATTCTAATTGTCACTTGTTTCCGTCCCCTTGCGGGGAAATGAGGGTTGGAACAATTCTAAAGTAGTATCCAGAAATGGTTTTTTAGTTAAGTTTCCGTCCCCTTGCGGGGAAATGAGGGTTGGAACATGAAAGATACACTCGACTAAAGAATTCCAACGACTTCGGTTTCCGTCCCCTTGCGGGGAAATGAGGGTTGGAACCAAACGCCAGGCGTGGCCTACCGCGTCACTTATAGTCAAGACAGTTTCCGTCCCCTTGCGGGGAAATGAGGGTTGGAACTCCTATAATGCGCTTCTTCAACGGTTTCTTATCATGTTTCCGTCCCCTTGCGGGGAAATGAGGGTTGGAACTTCGAATCAGATGCCGGGACTGAGGAATCTCTTTCTTAGTTTCCGTCCCCTTGCGGGGAAATGAGGGTTGGAACACAGTACGTTTACTGTTCCAACGTCCTCAACGCCCCTCAAATAGTTTCCGTCCCCTTGCGGGGAAATGAGGGTTGGAACCTTTTATTGGAAGTGATTTAGAACAAGCGATTTCAGCTTGTTTCCGTCCCCTTGCGGGGAAATGAGGGTTGGAACCAGAGGGGTTTCTTACTGCATGGAGCAAATGCAGATTTGTTTCCGTCCCCTTGCGGGGAAATGAGGGTTGGAACGGCGCCCTCTGAAATCCTTGCCCTGAGAGGCTTGTGGAGCGGTTTTTCAAGGGGGACGAGTGAGGTGCAAAATTATTGAGAATGACTTTCACTAAGAGGCCCTCCTGTTAGCTCCAAAGCCTTTCGTGACAAGCGATTCAAGCATGTCAACGAAGTTATGGGGTTTTCAAGGATCGGGGGAGATCCATGCAGGTGCATGTTTCTTGATCTAAGCGTAGCCGCTGACTCAAAATTTTCAAGGGCAGCCGCATCATTTCTCAATATTCTGCTGCTGACTTTAATTAAGGACGATCGCCGTTAAAGCCAGCAGATCAATCGGTGGTGAGACTTGAGGGTGAAATGGTGGCCGGGTTGAGAGAGTCGCTCTGGAGCAGCAAGCCATACTCCAGTCCCTCAACAACCGCTTGATACGAGGCTTCGATGATATTGCCAGAGACGCCGACAGTGGTCCAGCGCCGTTGGCCATTGCTAGATTCGATTAGAACCCGGGTTTTGGCGTCTGTGCCTGCGCGACCGTCCAGAATGCGAACCTTGTAATCACTGAGCTGAAAATCAGCGATCGCCGGATAAAAGTTCATTAGCGCTTTTCTCAGTGCCTTGTCCAGGGCTGAGACCGGACCATTGCCCTGCGCCGCTTCTAGAATTTCCTGCTCATCCACCATGAGCTTGACCGTGGCGAGCGATCGCGTCCGCCAGTCATCCTCAGCAGGCAGGTTGTCGCAGTGCACTTGAAAGCCTCGCAGCTCAAAGAAGCTAGGTCGCTGACCCAAAACGTCTCGCATGAGTAGCTCGAAGCTAGCCTCAGCCGCTTCAAACTGATAGCCCTCGCGTTCCAAATCCTTCAAACGATTGAGCAACTGTCGTGAGGCGGAGTCCTGTTTATTTAACTTAATGCCAAAGCTGCGGGCCTTCGCCAGGATGTTGCTCAGTCCCGACTGATCCGACACCACAATGCGACGGTGATTGCCGATCGCATCCGGCTGCATGTGCTCATAAGTTCTGGGATTCTTTTCCACCGCGCTGACGTGGATGCCGCCCTTGTGGGCGAATGCCGACAGTCCTACAAACGGTGCGTGGTCATCGGGGGCTAAGTTGGCTATTTCGCTGACAAAACGACTGGTATCGGTCAGGTTTTTGAGCTGCTCGGGTGCGAGACAAGGCTTATTCAGCTTGAGCTGAAGATTGGGGATCACCGAGCACAAGTTAGCGTTACCACAGCGTTCGCCATAGCCGTTGATGGTTCCCTGCACCATCTCAGCACCGTCCATAACGGCAGCGATCGCATTAGCGACAGCCATCTCAGCGTCATTGTGGGTGTGAATGCCCAATCGGGGCAGCGTCTCTACATAGCCTTTAGCCTGCTCATCCAGCCAGGTCTGCACTTCACGAACAATCTGTCCAACTTCGTGAGGCAGGGTGCCACCATTGGTGTCACACAGGACCAGCCACTCAGCCCCAGCATTCAACGCACTAGCTAGGGTTTGCAAAGCGTAGTCAGGATTCGCCTTGTAGCCATCAAACCAGTGCTCGGCATCATAGATAATTCGTTGTCCCTGCGATCGCAAAAACACGATGGTGTCAGCAATCATCGCTAAGTTTTCAGCCAGCGTAGTCTGCAATCCCTCGACCACGTGCAGATCCCACGACTTCCCAAAGAGTGTCACCCAGCGCGTCCCTGCCGCTAGGATGGCTTGCAGCATGGAATCCGCTTCCACCGGCTTGCCCGGACGTCGGGTAGAACAAAAAGCCACGATCTCGGCCTGTTGCAGCGGTTCTTCTTTCAGCTGCCAGAAAAACTGCACATCCTTGGGATTGGCTCCTGGCCACCCCCCTTCAATAAACGGAACGCCCAGTTCATCTAGCTTATGGGCAATTCGCAGCTTGTCCTCAATGGACAGCGAGAGACCTTCCCGCTGAGCGCCATCGCGCAGCGTAGTATCGTAAATCCAAACGGCAGGCGTTGCAGTCAGTTCAGTGGAGGAGAGCATAGGCGATCGCGATCAAGAGTTCAGCATTCTAACGAGACGGTCTCCATGGCCAAGTTGATGTTCCTTTATCGTTTGCAACTGGTGCCAAAGGGTGATCTGTTCAAGCTAAGACGCTACCAACCCAGCAGATCCCCAATGACCCCTTTACTAAAAAGGCTGGCGACAGCCAAGGAGATTATTCAACCGATGAAGTCTCATCAAGGGCATAAGCCCTACTTCTAGAGGGCCAATGTAAAAGAACAAGATTCTGTAGCGGAGACCAACAAACCCCCCGATCTTATTCTCTAAGAAAGGGACTGGTTCAATATGCTTCATCTTTTGGTAAATATAGCTTTAGCCGTCTAGTACCGCTACGCGGAATTCAAAATACCTTCCGGGAAGGGCAAAGCCCTACAAAACTAAGGCCAATAAGCTTTCTCAGTGTTTTGCATGGTGAGCCTATGTCTGCCGCAGTACACTAGTCTGGCACACCTAGCAGCGTCGGGTGCTGAGTGGATAGCCCACTAGCTCACCGTCTTGTCCTAACAGAACTAGCGACGGCTATAAGATTTTCTGGAGGTTCATTGGCAAACACTTACGACCTAATCTATGCCGTCGTTAAGCAGATCCCCTATGGCAAAGTCGCCACCTATGGGCAAATTGCTGAACTGGCGGGTTTGATAGGCAAACCAAGAGTGGTTGGATATGCGCTCTATCGGGTCACTGATGCTGAGAAAATTCCCTGGCATCGCGTCATCAACGCCGAAGGGGAAGTCTCTCAGTCGCCCCATCGCAACGGCACCGACTATTTGCAGCAAAGCCTGCTGGAAGACGAAGGAATTGAGTTCAACACCGCTGGCAAAATTGACCTAGCCCAGTACCGGTGGGTAGCCGATTCAGAGCTGCTGGAAGCGGCGATCGCCCGGATTCAATCGTAGAATTCGGCAACTTACAGCCCTGGGCAGCTTGGTCAAGACCATCTCAGCGTCTTGAGGGAACTGGGGTGTACTTGATGTAAGTGCATGCCGCTATAGCTTTACCCCTGTTGCTTCAGTACAGTCCAGAAGACACAGGGCATTGAGTGGACGGGTTTCACTGGCACACGGCTATATCGCTTTAGCCAACTGGCTAGACAAAACAGGGGAAAGCCGATCGAGCTTTCCCCTGAGTTCTGTGATTGGTGACGATATTGGACTGTAGGCTTTGCTGAAGTCTCTGACATCACCACGATCAAACACTTCAGCAAGATTCGTTACCGGTAGTAGCGTGACTCCAACCAGATCCGCACTGACTCTTCATGGTCAAAGCGGAGCGTTCGCTTCGAAGCCGGATCAAACACTTTCCAGCTGTCTGCGTTTCTTCCAACTTCGTGAGAAACCCGTGGTTCCGATCCAGCTGTTAGCCAATGGACTAATCCTCGACCCATACGACTCAGGAACTTACCCAAGTGGACAGGATGATAAACCGTCGTGTAATCGGATTGGGCAATCAGTGCTTCTAAACGATTGCGATTGTGCTCTAGTGCGGTTGAACGTTGTGTGTAGCTGTTCATAACCCCCCCTGTTGATTCAATTACTGTGGCGAGAGGTGCACGTGACTCATTCACCTTTGCACCCAATCTAACGATGAAATTTCAAAAGACCCACGCATGGCATGAATATCATCTATGCAAGAAATCGATATATGTTCCATTGATGAATGCGATAGCCTATTGGCTACAAGCCTTCCCCTTGTGAACACCATGAATATATGGAAACTCAAGCTATCTCAGCTGAGAGCCTTATTAGCCGTTGCTAAATATGGCAACTTCAGCGAAGCGGCTCTGCAGCTAGACGTGACGCAATCCACTATTAGTCACGCGATCGCAACGCTAGAAGATGAACTTGGGGTGGTGCTATTTCTTCGAGGGCGTCATGGTGCCCAGCTAACTCCTGTAGGAGAGCGGATTCTCAACCATGCTCAGCAAATTAAAGGGCTGCTTGAGAGCATGATGCTGGCAGCGGATGACGAACGAGGTCTGAAAGGTGGAACCGTTAGGATTGCCACCTTCCGAAGTATTGCAACCCACGTGCTGCCCGAAGCGATCGCGCGACTGCACCAGCTCTATCCAACCATCCAAATTTCACTCATCGAGCTAGACGAACTTTATCAGCTGAGACAGGCTCTCAATCAAGGTCAGGTTGATATTTGCGTTGCAGAAATGCTGAACGGCGATGAGTTTGAAGCGATTCACATTTTGGATGACGACTACATTGCATTACTCCCGCCTCAGTATGGGCTTCGGGATGCCCAGCTGACAAAAGAAGACCTCTATAAATACCCGCTGATTACGTCGAGCCATGATAGCTGCTCAGGCCGAATGCGCGATTGCCTGAAGGAGTTGGACAAGCCCCTAGAGGTGACTTACCGGATTCGGCACGACTCTTCTATGGCCAGTATGGTGCAGCAGGGACTGGGGATTGCCTTAATGACCGAACTGTCTGCCAAACCCGTACCAGAGGGTGTTCGAGTCTGCCGCCTACCCTTTCCCGCCTCTCGTCCCATCGGTGCAACGCTGCTCAAAGACGCGCTGCACAGTCCAGCCATCTACGCCTTTTTGGATGCCCTGCGAGAAATGGGAGAATTCTCAGCAGCTCAGGCCATTTGATTTGGGATTATGGACTCGGAATTAGAGAATATAGAGACTACGGTCTGATTAGTGGTTTTCATGCGCACGCTTTATTTTCTACTGCCGGGGACGAGCAGCCAATTTACCTGTGGTGGTCTCTTTGCCGAGTTGAAGACACTAGCGCTGGCCCAGCAAATCTGTGAGGCAGCCGTCGTCACCTATCAGCAGCGTGAAGCAAATACACTTTTTCTTGATGATCTATTGCAGACTGAAGCCGCGCAGCAGGGTATTTTTGTCGTGAGCTGGGGATTTCACGTTCCTAAGCTGGTGAAACGCCTGCGACAACAGGCCGTGGTCTATCACGCCCATAGTGCTGGATACGGGTTTCGTTTGCCTAGCAGCGTCCCTATCTTGGCCGTCAGTCGCAACACGATGGGCTATTGGGGACAGTGGTGTCCCAGTGCGCCGATTTTCCTTGTGCCCAATCAGATTTCTCCTGAGTTTAGCGATCGCGGTCTTCCCAGAGATATCGATGTGTTGGTGCAAGTCCGCAAGTCTTCTCAGTACCTCTTAACGCAGCTCGTCCCCGCACTACAGCAGCACTGCAACGTGGTGCTCATTGACCGCTTTGTAGACGATTTGGCGGGACTGTTTAATCGCAGCAAAGTTTACCTCTACGACACAGCAGAATATTGGGCGCAATACAGCGTCACTGAAGGCTTTGGTCTGCCGCCTATGGAAGCCATGGCCTGTGGCTGCCAGGTTTTTTCCAGCGTTAACGGTGCGCTTGCCGACTATCTTGATCCGGGTTTCAACTGTCAGGCGATCGGCGTATATTCAACCGCCTACGACACACAGCGAATTTTGGCAGCACTGCAAACTCAAACACCGCCATCATTATCTTCTGATTTCTTGGAACCGTATCAAGAAGTCAAAATTGTTCCAAGGCTGCGACATATTCTGACCGAAATCAACGCCTTTTTTGACCATACAGAACAGTACAAATCCGATATTCTGCCACTTTCATCAAAGCGAATCAATCAGTTGCGACTGCAAAAGCTGTGGAAAAAAGTAATGACGAAAATGAGTCGCGATCGCTCATAGAATCTTTGCTAGGAACAGAACGTTCCTGTTGCAAGAAGAAAGTCAAGCATTAAAAGATAGATTAAAGTAACTTACTTGATCGGGTTCTAAAAGCCAAACGACAAACCCATAAATGGCTCTATCTTTTATCTTCTCGCTACGGTAATTACGGTACGGTTAGTTCGGCGTGAAAACCAGCGTTTAATTTGGGAAACCAACACCTGTAAAAGTCTCTCTGGTTCGACACAATGTAAATGAACTTGAGAGGAGAAATGAATGAAGCGTCTGTTCCACGGCTCTCTGACTAAGTGGTTGACCAACCTAATTCGCAACCCCCGATATCGCTGGTTTGTCATTTTTGGGTCGCTACTCTATTTGATTAGCCCCTTAGATATTTCCCCAGATGCTATTCCAATTATTGGTTGGATTGATGATGGCCTACTAGCGACTATTGTAGTAACCGAGCTAGCGCAAATTGCGACTGAAAAGCGTCGTAAATCCAATAGCCAATCTGCTCAAAATGTCGAGCAGCCTACTGACGTTATTGACGTCGAATCGGTAGCCGTTGGCTAATCGTTAATCAATCCAAACTTATCACTTCACGCCATAACATTCGAGGAAACTACCATGACAACAACAGTGAAAGAACGCATTCAAACAGAAATGGACCAAGCTCAGGATAGCGGTAAGCAGCGTGCAGAACGCATCAGCGATATTTTGAAAGCAGCGGCTTCCTTAACTTTTGAGGAACTCAAAGGCGGATCAGCTGAGCTGCAAGTCTCTGCTCGTCGCTCCTTGTCTGAACTGCTAGAGGATCTTCAAGAAGCCTCTGACACCGAAGATGCTCAAATTTCTGAAATCCTCGCTGATGCTGAATCCGAGGAACCAACCGTTGACTCAGAGCCGGCTCCAACTTGGCGAGAGCTGTTTGGTCGTGCCTTAGCAGTCGTGCGCGATCGCAAAGGTGATTGGCTACAGCAGTTCAGAGAGCAACTTCGCAAAGATGCCGTCAAGTTCGACAACGACATGACTGGCGAGCATGGCGATCGCTATCTCAAAGTCAAGTCCATCCTCAAGCGAGTTATTGCTCGATTTGAAGAGCTAAAAGCTAATCGCGATCACGATGTCAGCAGTCAAACAGCCCAGCCGGTCAACGTTGAGATTGCCGATGGCGACATCGTTGAGGTGAGCGTCAGCTCAGGTCAAGACTTACGCGGTTCTGAACAGGTTGATTAATGGGCTGCCAAACGCTGCAATGTTGAGTGCAGACCTATAACCTCTTCTCTACTGCATTCAATGTTGGACCGGGTCGATTAGTCAGAGACTCAAGAGCTACTAGACAAGCTTCATAACACTCCAGAGGGGGAGACATGCTAACGCCATGTCTCCCCTTTGCGTTGAGTAAACGGAGTGTGTTGAGGGGGGATGCTGTGTGCTATTTTTGCAAAGCGTCATTGGTTCTGGTGGGGATCAGCCACCAGAGGAAACGGGGAAAGAGCAGTGCAAATCTGCCGCTGTCCCGCAGCTGTAATGGGTATTTTGAGTCCTAAGTTTTGAGTTGAAAACAGTCAGAAACAGACCATTCAAACCCTTAGAATTCAAGATTAACCTCAGTCAGAATGCCCGCCAATAAAGCAATGTTCTTTATTCGTCTGCGAGGTACGGATGAATTTACAGGCAGCGACCTTGGAGTTGACCAAGGTCAAATTTTTACGTTTTCGATTGGCGATCGCCGCTACCGCGATCATCTCAAGTTTTTGTCTCAGTCCGTCAGCGCTAGCTCACCATCCTTTGGGTGGCGATACGCCAGCTAATGTAATCGAAGGCTTTTTATCGGGGTTGGGACATCCTGTCATCGGGCTGGAGCATCTTGCATTTGTCATTGCCGCAGGACTATTAGCTGCTGCCATAAGGCAAGGATTGCAGATTCCGCTAGCCTTTGTTGGGGCGTCTTTGGCCGGCACGGGACTCCATTGGATGGCATTAGGTTTACCCGCGCCGGAACTCATCATTTCTGCATCAGTACTAGTCTTTGGCATTCTCTTAGCCATGAGTAATCGCCCCAACGGTCTCATCGTGCTGGGACTAGCCGCGATCGCAGGTCTGTTCCACGGGTATGCCTATGGCGAGGCGATCATTGGGGCAGAGATGGGACCCTTGTTCTCTTACCTGTTGGGATTTGCCCTGATCCAGATGGCGATCGCCTTCGCCGCTTATGGGATAACGAAGCAGATTGGCAAACGGGACCACCATCAGGGGCTACACCTCCGATTCGCGGGTTTCACCCTAGTGGGCATTGGGAGTGCTTTTCTATCAGGCGTTCTACTGGGCTAACAATTCATGACTCCAACAACCTTATTTGTTTGTTCCCTGTGTGGCTTTTCCTCGGGGGAAAGAAATCGAGACGGCAGCTCCGGTGGAGAATACCTGATTGATAAACTTCAGCAAGAACTGAAAGAGCGGCAACTTGATCAGACCGTTGAGCTAAAACCCCTGCGCTGTATGGCAAGTTGTAGCCAGCCGTGCAATGTTTCGGTGGCAGCCCCAAATAAGCTGACGTACATCTTCAGTAACGTTTCGCCCACTGAATCAGCCGCGATCGTAGCCGAGTTCTGTCAACAGCATGTTCATAGCTCCGATGGCCGAGTTCCCTATCGAGAACGATCGCCAGCCATTCGAGCTGCAACCGCCTTCGTGTTGCCACCCCTGCCAACTAGCGATCGCTGAAAAGGTGCCAAAGGGTCATTCATAGCCAAAGACAAAATGAGAGCAAGATTGCAAAACTGGGATGTACCCCACAGTTTAGTCTGAACGGAGTTGTTATCGGAACGGTGAGATGGCAAGACTTACGTTGACTTTTCTGGTGATTCTCCCAGGCATTGCTGGAATCGTGGTTTTTGGTTTCTATGCACTGATCGACATGGCAAAGTTGGACGAAGCCTATCAGCAGTTTGCGGCGAGTGCACAACAGTCAGCTGACCTCAATACCCTATTCATACTCGCCACTCAGCAAAATAATCATCGGATTAACGTCTTCGCCGAGGGGGTTTGGGTGTTGCTCTGTGCCGTGATGGTCGCGATCGGTCTGCATGGTCTATTCACGCTGCCTCACGCAAGACGGAGGTCGTGAAAAGACTTCCAGCCTCAGGAACTAGTAACCAGAAGTCAGAAGGTGTCTGGATTGTCCTCCTGAGGCTGAGACTTTCCGCTTATGGCTAGCGTCGGGTGGGCAATGCTCACCCAACCTGTGAAAATTCTGCGGAAGTCCCATTAATACTCAACTTTTAGGAGCACACTGATGCATAAAATACCCGTCACCGTAGTTACTGGTTTTTTAGGGTCTGGTAAAACCACCCTAGTTAGGCATCTGCTGCAAAACAATCAGGGACGACGAATTGCCGTTTTAGTCAACGAATTTGGCGAAGTTGGCATCGATGGTGAAATTCTCAGATCCTGCCAGGTTTGTGATGAAGAGAATGAATCCAACTCGGACGTCAGCATTTTGGAATTGGCGAATGGTTGTCTTTGCTGCACAGTGCAGGAAGAATTTTTGCCGACCATGCAAACATTACTCAAGCGGCGAAATGACATTGACTGCATTGTGATTGAAACATCGGGGTTGGCGTTGCCCAAGCCTTTGGTGCATGCATTCCGCTGGCCGGAAATTCGCACTGGAGCAACCGTAGACGGCGTTGTGACTGTAGTGGATGGTGACGCGCTGGCAAAGGGCCAAATCGTTGGCGACCTAGAAGCACTGGAGTCCCAACGGCAGGCAGATGACAGCCTAGAACACGAAACCCCAATTGAGGAACTGTTCGAAGACCAGCTCGCTTGTGCCGACATGGTGCTGCTGAGCAAAACGGATGTGATGACTACGGAGAGTCGCGATCGCGCTCAGCACTGGTTAGAACAACAAGCTCCCAACGGCGTTAAGGTTGTTCCCTGTCACCAAGGCCAAATCAATCCCAAAGTGTTGTTAGGCTTCAATGCAGCAGTAGAAGATAACCTCGATGCTCGTCCCAGCCATCATGACTATGAGGAAGAGCATGAACACGATGACCATATCAACTCTATCTGCGTTGAGCTAGCACAAATGTTTGATCCCAATATTCTGATTCAGCGTCTCCAAGCTTTGGTTCAACAGCAGGAAATTTATCGCATCAAGGGGTTTGTTACTGTGCCCAATAAGGCCATGCGACTGGTGTTGCAAGGAGTAGGACAGCGGTTCGATAAGTTTTACGATCGCCCTTGGCAACCTTCTGACGATCGCAAGACTCGTCTAGTCTTCATCGGTCAGGATTTAAACGAGCAAACTATCCGGCAGGCACTACAGTAAAAAAGTGAAAGCCCTCCTGTTGTGACGCGATGGGTGTCGGGACACGATATATGGCTTTCCCAGGGTTATTCCAAGATGTAGGGGTTACGGCGCTCCAGTTCGCTGAGGGAAACGTCGTCCATGTCTGATAGGGTTTCCTCAGCGCTGTGCTGTAGATGAATAGCGGCTCGGCCTTCAGCAATGGGCAACGTGAAATGGAACTGGCTGCCCTGATCTTTACCCGCAGAGGTCGCCCAGATTCGTCCCCCTAATCCTTCAATGATTTGACGACACATGGCTAGCCCTAGTCCAGTTCCTCCGGTGGTTCGTCGCAGGGCACCTTCTTCCTGATAGAAGCGATCAAAGACGGCTTCTAGACGATAGGGTTCAATGCCCCGTCCAGTGTCCGCGATCGTTACCTGAATCATGTTTTCATCCACTGGACGAGCCGCGATCGCAATCTGATCATCCAGTTCAGTAAACTTGCAAGCATTGTCTAGGAGCTTGACAATGACTTCGACGACCCATTCGCCGTCAGCCCTAATCATAGGTAGTTTAGGCGGTAGCTGCACGTCAATCGCCGCACAGGGATTGTTGCTTTCCTGCCGAGCCTGAACACTACTCAGCGCTAGATCTAGACATTCAGAAATGGTGAGCGCTTCGAAATTCCATTCAATGCGTCCGCTCTCCAACCGAGACAAAGTCAGGAAGTCCTGCACAAGTTTGCGCATCCGCTCAGCATCATCCAGTGCTGAGGTCAGCATCGTATTGCGTAACTGTTCTGGCATGTCAGGTTCTGTAGCCAAGCTTTCCAAGCACACTTGAATGGTAGACAGCGGCGTTCTGAGTTCATGCCCCGTAATCGCGATCAAGTTGCTTCGGGTTCGTTCTAGAGCTTCAAGTTGTTGATTCAGGTCTTGCAAATGAGCATAGGCGTCAGCCTGAATGATGGCAACGCTAAGCTGAGCGGCAACAGCTTCTAGCAGTGCCAGGTCATTTTCGCTCCAGTTATAGGCACTGTCCTGACATTGGTGTAGCTCAATCATGCCAAGGAGTCGCTGCTGATAAACCAGGGGCACCAAAGCCCACGAACGAATCTGCCATTCTTCAATCAAATAGTTCAAAGCATCCAAAGTTGTCTGCAAGGCAGGTGGCGGATTGTGAGTATCAGGAATGACGATCGTCTCATGCCCCTGCTGAACCCGTTCGAGTAGCGGATTATCTTCAATGGGCCAATGAGCATTGATCAGTGACTCCACGTTGGGTTGACGATGCTCATGACGAATCGTTATCTCAGCCTGTTGAGGAGGACATCGATAGATAATGCAGCGACAAACCGATAGTGCCTGACCGAGTTCATCCACGGTGATCTGAAACAGTTCTTCTGGGTTTAAGGAGCGTCTGATTGCCGACGTGATGGAGTTTACCAGGCGTTCCCGCTGCTCTTTGATAGAGATAGCTTTGTAAGCTTTCAGAAGCTTGTATTGTCCAGCTTGTAAGTAGGTTACCAACCGCTGTGTAAAAGGATCAGCCCCGGTGCCAATTTGAATATCACTTGGCACAGCCGAGAGCAACATGTATCGCTTTTTGGCCACGCTGATTTTGTCTGTCAGAGCAGGACGATACCCTGCAATGCGATCCAGCAGTAAATTAGCAGCCTGATGACAAACGATACTGTCCTGAGTCCATACCCCTTCAAAGCGACGAGTCTGGTCCAGTGCAGGTGCACCAGGAACAGCAGGCGCACGAGAATCCGCTGTTGCGGGATCACGCTCACGACAAATTAAGCAGGCCGTGTATTGTGCTCCAATCACAACTAGGTGCCATTCTTGCGTCAGCGTGTCGTCCTCCGTGAAGGCGATTGTTTCATACCCATTTGAGCCGTCTTCAAAACTGGTGCCTGCGGCTGATAGCACATAGACCTGATCGCTGAGATCTGCAATCCGCTGATAGCGACTCGCTTCCTGCCGATAGAATCGCTCTTGCTGAAAATTCGCAATTACAAGAGGCGCTTCCATCCCGGCCAAAACCTGATCTTCCATCGCGTGAGACAGGGCGGTGAGGGATGTTTTAAAGAAGAGTTGCGATCGTAATTGAGGAATTGCACCAAGCAAAGCCTCGACAACAGAATCCGAATTACCCATGGATGCAGTGAGCTAGTTTGAATGACCTGAAGCGAATTGACAAACTCTTAAAAATATCTTCGGACTGGCGAAGGTTATTCAGAATAGTCATTTTTCGTAGGTCACCCGTTAGGCCAATCATACGACCCTCTAAATCACCCTAGCCGGTAGAAACCTCAAGGATTAAGGATTCGTTACTAACACTGAGCGGAGTAAAGAAAGGGAGAAGAGAGAATTCAATGGTAGGAGAAGAAAGTAAGCGCAAAAACAGCGTCAGAGGTAGCAACCTCCAACGCTGTTCAAGTCAGTTACAAAGATCCAATCAATCTTTGAAGACTGCATAGGTCATTCAAAAACTGATCAGAGCAGCACCTAGGAAACACCACCCATATCGCTGGTGTCCTTCAGAAAACCGCTGTAAGCTTCCATACCGTGCTCACCGATATCCAAGCCCTTCATCTCCTCTTCGGGAGAAACTCGGATACCTAGCGTAGACTTCAGAACTAGCCAGAAGATACTGGTTAGAACAACGGTGAAGAGACCAATACTCAATATACCTAGGATTTGAGAACCCAGCTGAGCAAAACCGCCGCCGAAGAACAATCCACCCTCAACAGCAAATAGCCCTACAGCGAGAGTACCCCAGATACCACAAACGAGGTGGACAGAAATGGCGCCAACAGGGTCGTCGATCTTGATGCTGTCGAAAAAGCCGACAGAGAAAACAACAATGACGCCGGCAATCAAACCAATGATGACAGCACCAATGTAGTTAACAGAAGCACAACCTGCTGTGATGCCCACTAGACCAGCCAAAATGCCGTTGATGATCATCGACAAATCAGGCTTACCATTCAAAGCCCAGGCTGTAAATGTCGCCGACACACCACCCGCTGCTGCTGCTAGCGTAGTCGTCAATGCGATAAAGGGAACCATGGTGTCAGCTGCGAGCTGCGAACCTGGGTTAAATCCGTACCAGCCAATCCACAGAATCAAACAGCCCAACATGGCAATACTCATGTTGTGGCCTGGAATCGCATTCACACGACCGTCTTGATATTTACCAATCCGGGGTCCCAAGAAAGCTGCACCCATGAGCGCAGCCCAGCCACCGACTGAGTGAACAACCGTAGAACCGGCAAAGTCAGAGAAGCCAGCCGCTCCGAGCCAACCGCTACCACTCCAAACCCAGTGTCCGGTGATAGGATAAGAGACACCCGTCAACAGTAGGCTAAAAATCAGGAAGTCTGTGAACTTGATCCGCTCCGCAACTGCACCAGAGACGATAGTTGCCGCCGTTGCTGCAAACGCAGCTTGGAACAAGAAGAACGTATCAGTCGTCAGGGTGCCACCGTCCAAACCATAGACTTCAGGACCACCCGTCAGGAACCAGCCACCGCCACCGATGAAACCGTTGCCGATACCGAACATCAGAGAGAACCCGATCGCCCAGAAGGCCAAAACAGCCAACCCGAAGACAATCAGGTTCTTAGACAGAATGTTGACCGCATTTTTCTGACGACAGAAACCCGTCTCAAGCATGCCGAAGCCAGCATTCATGAAAATGACCAGGACTGCGGCCAGGAAAATGAAAATGTTGTCGAGGACGGCCTGTACATCACCAGCAGCAATCTCATCCTGAGCATGAGCAGATACGCCCCATACCGCTAGGATCGTCAACGCTAGTGGAACACAAGCGACCCATTTCCAACCATTACGCTTACCAAAATAAGCCTGCACGGCCTCAGAAATCGGAGGCACATTTGAGTCCCAGAAAGACGACGATCGCCGCTTTCGG
The DNA here is from genome assembly GCF_028330965.1 of Oscillatoria sp. CS-180. Classification (GTDB taxonomy): domain Bacteria; phylum Cyanobacteriota; class Cyanobacteriia; order Phormidesmidales; family Phormidesmidaceae; genus Halomicronema. The sequence continues at coordinate 88,684 of NZ_JAQMUB010000063.1, forward strand.
GAACGAGTACTTTTACGAAGAACTAATCTAGACATTTCGACAAACGTCCCTTCAACACAAATCAGACAGCAAATAACCCTCAAAGAATATCAACTTGTCAATCTACGAACTCCTAGATAAGCGCGCAGACCTTCCTTCGAGGATCTTCTTCAACGATTCTCTGAGTGTCGAACCTGACATACCCACGGATGACCATCTAGCCAAGAGCACCGACAAGGGAACTTAACCCTGTAGACAATCGCCCACGTGTTCATAAAGTTCAAACTCTTCGAGTAAGAAGATTCCACCAAGTATATGAGTATTTAGTTGTATCCGTAACTACATTCTTTTGATAGAGGTTGTTCTCGCCATAACCTGATATCGCTCCACGACGTTCACCTCGTGTCAGGAAATCCTTACCTTTCAATGAATTGATGGGATAGGGCAAGGCGATCGCCCCACCTATCAAGCCCTCCATGGTTAAATTGATGGCCCCATCTAGCGAGTCTTTTTTGTAAAAAAGTGTTACATCTCCCAGATTGTTGAATCCACGAGAAGCAGTTAGGGAATAGAGACGAGGTTTCCAGGATGTAAGAGAGCTAGCGAGCCAGAGGGGTGACGGGTTGTTATGGCCTGGGCTGTTCTGCCTATCGAATCGTGTTGCGTTCAGCAAGATATTGACGATAGCCAATATCTTCCAGATGGTTTTGTTTGGCTAAAACCTGGTTTTGTAAATCCAGGCGATAGTCCTCAACCTTAGCCATCAGCTCAGGCTGACTCGTTGCCAAAATTTGCACGGCCAACAGCCCTGCGTTTTTGGCATTCCCAATTGCCACGGTCGCCACGGGAATACCTCCCGGCATTTGTACAATAGAGTAGAGAGAATCGAGTCCGTTGAGGGTACTGCTCTTCACCGGGACACCAATGACCGGCAATGGCGTCAATGCCGCGACCATCCCCGGTAGATGGGCGGCGCCTCCTGCGCCCGCAATGATGACGCGCAGCCCGCGTTCGTGGGCACTTTTGGCATACTCCGTCATGCGGTCAGGGGTGCGATGGGCAGAAACGATGGCAACTTCATGGGGAACATGAAACTCCTCGCAGACCGCGATCGCCGCTTGCATCGTCGGCAGGTCTGAGTCGCTACCCATGATGATGCCAATGAAAGGAGTGTTCATGGTTTTGGATGAGGGAGAACGGTTAAGTAG
>NZ_JAQMUB010000064.1 GCF_028330965.1 Oscillatoria sp. CS-180
ACAGCATCCGAGCGCGGCGGGTGCAAAAGGGGGGCCTCACAGCAGGATTAGGTCGCAGCCGTGGGGCTTTAGCAGTAAGCTACACGCCAGGGTAGATGGCTTGGGCAATCCTTTGGAGTTGTGAGTGAGTGGGGGTGAGTGCCATGACATCACGCAAGCATTGGCATTAGTGGAAAGTTACCCAGCCGAGGCGGTGTTAGTGGACCAGGCTTATGATGCTCAATCGTTTATGGACTGGCGATAGAAGTGGTGATTCCGCCTCGCCAGCACCGTCAGCAGCCGTGAGAGTATGATCATCATCGCTACGGTGAACGTCATCTAGTGGAGTGCTTTTTCAATAAACTCAAGCGTTTCCGACGGATTTTTACGCGTTACGACAAGCTTCTACGCAATTACTTGAGTTTTGCCTACATCGGCGCGATGCACATCTGGTTCAGATGAAATGTCAACACCTCCTAGTCAGATGGCTTAAATGTTCTATCCTCTACAGCAGCTAGTCAATTTAGGGCTATCTAAGTTGTGGCGTCACCCCATCGAGAACGATTTGGATTCTCAGGGTCTACAAGAGGACACCTCTCAGTTGCCATTAAAATCTTTTTGGAAACCACACAACCACAGGCTGCGCAAATCCGCCGATCACTATCTGCAAAAGCCCTAGCAATTTGGTAGGGAAAGGAGTTTGGTGGTTCTGTCAGCTGATCACAGCTCAAGCACGCAGCTTTTCGCCTTTCAGCAATTTCGGGTTTTGTTTTTTGAAAGCCAGCTGCTCCCCATTGAAGCAACGCCGCGCTACTTTTTTTAATGACTGATACAGTGGATGTCACTGAATGTGTATCCCCCTCACCTTCGCCTAACGACTGATCCGTTGGTTCAAATGCTAGATTTACGGGATCGTCAAGAAGACGGTCTCGCCAATCTGGAAAATTACGAACCGATATCAGCCTTTCAGCAAAAGCTGAATCAGCCAATACACGTAAGGTAACTGCTCTTGTAGCAGGGCCCTTCAATTTCAATATTTCACCAAGCTTGTCTCGCGCTTCTCCAATTGTCTCAGCTTCACATACTGACTCGAGAAGACTTTGGAAAGATGAGTGCATTACCTGCTTACCATTGCCTACAAAATAGAATTTAACCTAGCTCAAATTTGAGGTCTTCTAAGATTACTAGTAAACCTCATCTCATCATCGTAAAAGAGCAGATGTAAATCAGGGCATCTTTAATGAGCGACTTATGCAATTCTTTAAAACACCAGTCTAAACAGTGGCTTAGTCTACAGCTTTTCTCAGTCTAGAGAGGTGCAGTAACAGCAATTTGCGAACCAGTTTTTGATGTCTTCCAAAGAAATTGCTTCAAATGCTTTCTCCAGAGTTTTAGCCAAGTCGATACTACGTTCTCGCTTCGAGTGATCGTAGTATCGACTTGACCTTGGACCAGAAATTTTCAATCGGCGAGAAATCGCGTGAGCAATACCAACTGGAAATGATGATAAGCAAAAAACCGTGTTCTAAAAAGCCGCTTGTAGCAGAGCATCCACAATGAAATAAGGATGTTAAGGATTGCACCTGAACCAGAGTCAACTGGCTTCATTCGAGCTCTACTCGTTGCCGAAGCCTCTAACGACGGAAAGTTTTCGCCCTTCCATTGTCCTTTGAGATGTTGCCATAGTCGTTCAACGGCATTGAGTTCGGGACAATGAGGGGGATGAAAAATCGGAATGATGTTCTCTGTCCAATTGAGTTTCTTGGCCCGATGGGCCGGAGCCCCATCGACCTGCATCATGGCCACGGTCTCTCCCAATTGTTGAGAAAGGTCATCGAGAAATTGCTGAAAGTTCTCGCGATTGAGTTGGCCGTAGGTTTGGGTCCACTGCCAACCGCTCAGGGGCTCGACGACGCCATAGAGCCAGAAGGCCATGCCACTAAAATTTAGGTTTTATCCCAGGTGCTGTAATCACGCGCTGAGTCTCTATTTTGCGACCAATGCGACTTTCATCCTGAGCTAAGTAGCGCAGTTGAGGAACGTTGAGCAGGGTCTGTAGCTCCAGCAGCACTAGTTGAAAGTTTTTCTTAACTGCTCCACGACATCTGGGGATTGTTTTAGACTTTGGGGTCTAGAAACCTTCAATTTGGTCTTCAGCTTCTCTCGCACAAAGCGATTCACCGTATTGTACTTGAGCTCTAGCCCGCATTCCTGTTTCAACCACTCCACGATCGCGCCGTAGCTACTGAAGCCCTCTTCGGAGGCCAATCGCTGTTTGAGTTTCTCTAAGCTCTCACCTTGAATTTTCGGCACCGCTCCGGGCGCTGTTTTCTCCTCTAATAGTGCTGACAGTCCGCCGTTGCGGTAGCTGGCTATCCAACGGGTCAACGTTGCGGGGCTGCGACCGAATCGCTGGTTCAGCTCTTGACGCTGGCTGACCTGACCTGTTTTGATCCACCAAAGCATCAGCAATCTTTCTTTTTGAGCACCACTTTTAGCGGGAGCAGGTCACTTTCTTGGGAGAAAAATTAGAGTGAGGCTGTAGCTAACTTTTGAGGGGTGCCGTCATGACGCCGGAGGAACGCCAAAAACTCTCACAGTGCCGTCAACGCATCGCGGAACTGCTGTATCACGAAGCCTGCGAGCAAGACCAACCGATGGTGAATTTGGGAGCCATCGCATCTACGGTGCGCGCTTAAGTGCAAGAGCACGTTACGCCTGTGATTGGAGAGTTTTTTGCCAAACCGTCACCGGCACAGACGAAGGGTGCCCTCGGCACCTAAAGAGCATTCTAGGCTGGTTATCCCTCAGTAGTGAACAGGCCAAACAGTTGGGTGTCCGGCCCCGGCAACAGGTCAGTCCTCACTTGGAACTCTGCTGTTTGCGCCAAAGTGCGATTGTCTCTTATGCCCAAGCCGTCAAAGAAATTGAAGTTCAAACCGGACGTCAAGTGAGTGATAAAACACAGCAGCGTTTGGAAGAGCGTCATGATTTCGAGTTGCCCAGCAGTGAGGTCTCCGTCGAGTAAATGAGCCTTGATGGCGGCATGATTCGCCTGTGTACACCACTGGGAGAAGCGGCTGAGTGGCGCGAATATAAAGCCCTGAATTTAGGCGAAACGTTCCACCGTCTAGTGATGAGAATACGCAATCGTGATCTGATGGAGTGTTTTTTCAATAAATTTGAGCGTTTCCGACGGATTTTTATGCGTTACGACAAGCTTCTGCGCAATTACTTGAGTTTTGCCTACATCGGCGCGATGTACATCTGGCTCAGATGAAATGTCAACACGTCCTAGTGACTTGCAATGGCTAAAGTTAAAGCGGCAGGCATTTGAGTCAAGCGCCCCATTCCCTTTTCCCTGCTCTTTTAAGCCATTAAGGTGTACTTGACCAGGCTGCCTAGGGTTACCTATCGAAACTTTATTCAACAACGAGTTCTGCGATAGATATCTATATAAATGTTGTGTGAATTCTGTTAGCAATCTCTGACCCGTTTCGGACAGCTTTGGTCAACATAGCTCATAGGGAGGAGAACGTTGACCCCTAACTTGAGCAATGAATGCATACTGTCTTCTGCTTTAAGCAACATCTCATCACGCGCCAGCTTTCAGCCATTTCAACCCGTCACTAATCAAATGCCAATGGCAAATTGGCGAGCCGGATCTGACTTGGAACCAAATTATAAATTCCCTCTCGCTCAGTTACGGGATGTCTATAAATGGGTACAGGCTTTGCGATATGATATTTTCGTCTAGGAAATGTTACCTATTGAGTCTTTGAGTGCACAGAGGGTAAAGCGCAGTGATTAGAGTAGCAATTAATGGTTTTGGACGTATCGGGCGGAACTTTCTGCGTTGCTGGTTGACTCGTGAAGATAGTCAACTTGATATCGTTGCTATTAACGATACGTCTGATCCCCAAACAAATTCACATCTGTTGAAGTACGATTCTATGTTGGGTCGTTTAGATGCTGATGTGCAAGCTGGTGAAGATAGCCTGATCGTCAATGGTAAAACTATCAAGTGCTACTCTGACCGCAACCCAAACAATCTTCCTTGGAAAGCATGGGAGATTGACCTAGTGGTCGAGTCCACTGGGGTTTTTCGCAGCGTAGAAGGTGCTTCTCGCCATATTGAGGCAGGTGCCAAGAAAGTTTTGATTACGGCCCCTGGTAAGGGAAGTGGCATCGGTACTTTCGTCATGGGTGTTAATCATGAGGATTACGACCCTAGCGATTTCAATGTTGTCAGTAATGCAAGTTGTACAACAAATTGCCTAGCGCCTGTTGTCAAAGTCCTTCATGAGAGCTTTGGCATTGTGAAAGGAACAATGACGACAACCCACAGCTACACCGGTGACCAGCGTTTGCTAGATGCTAGCCACCGCGATTTACGCCGGGCTCGTGCTGCTGCATTGAACATTGTTCCAACGACAACTGGTGCTGCCGAAGCTGTTGCTAAGGTTTATCCTGCGGTTGAAGGCAAGCTGAACGGGATTGCCCTGCGCGTTCCTACTCCTAACGTTTCTGTCGTGGATCTTGTCGCGCAGATCGAAAAGCCTGCGATCGCCCAGCAGATTAACGATGCGTTTAAGGCGGCAGCTGAAGGCAAACTAAAAGGGATTTTGGGCTACAGCACCTTACCTTTGGTGTCCATTGACTATCGAAAGACTGATGAGTCCTCCATTGTTGACTCCAGTCTGACCATCGTCTTAGGTGGTGACCTAGTTAAAGTCGTCGCCTGGTACGACAATGAGTGGGGCTATAGCCAACGTGTGGTTGACTTGGCTGAACTCGTAGCTCAGAAGTGGAGCTAAGCACGTTCATGGGTTAGGGGTGCGATAACATCGCACCCCTACGGCAAATATTTTTGAACAACAACCCACCCGGACCAAGAAACCAACGCAAGGGCGAGAAATAGCAGACCATTAATAGTGAGATGAAGCGATCGTGCCCATGGCTTTTGAGGGTGGTTAATCTGTTTTGCTGACCAGGCAGATGCCAGAGTGAGACTCACGACCGTTAGTCCGACGGGCAGATGTACTGAGTGGCCGAGATTTCCAAAGTGTCCTAGAGTGCCGACAATTCCAATCGTTAGTAGCAGCAGAACAGCTAGGACTAGCAGGGTCCCTAGGCCAACATGAATGCGGCGCAGAGTAGGTAACTTAAGCTGAGAAGGCAGCGGTGGTACGGTTTCTCCTTGGAGTCTCCGATAGCGTATCAAACCACCCAGGACTAGTAACGAGAAGTATAGAACAAGGGTCAGGCCCATTGACCAAGCCGCTATTTTCCAAAGCCATAGAAAAGAAGGTAAGTTCACAGGAGTTCACCTTCAAAAATGATCTAGTCTTTCTACAATGCCGCCTGCTGTTGCCGCTCCTTTCAGATTCGCGCCATCCCATACGGCCCCTTCCCCTTCAGTACAGACCAGGTTCGCGTCTGAAAAATTAACGCCTCGCAAAATTGCGCCACTGAGGTTAGCTTCTTCTAAATTGGCTTGAGACAGGTCAGCGCCTGCAAGGTTGGCGTTACTAAAGTCAACCTGTTGTAAATTTGCGCCGCTCAAATTGGCTCCCCGTAGATCAGCTCCCCTGAAATCAGCCCCATTAAGGTTGGCTTTGCTCAAAATAGTACCTGCCATGAAAGCACCGGCAAAGCTGGTTTGATGAAAACGAGCTTCCGTAAAAAGGGCTCCTTGAAGCTCGGCATTCCGAAAGTCCGCATTCTCCAAATCAGTGCCGCTCAGATCAGCCCCTCTCAGATTGCCTCTCAAGCTACTTCGCTGCAAATTGGCACCAGCCAAGGCAGCACCAGCTAAATTTGCTCGTGTGAAATTGACGTCTGCTAAGTTCGCTCCAGCCAAATCGGCCCCAGCCAGTTCAGCTTCTATGAGATCCTTCTGCTGTCCTTCACGAATGGCAGAAAGATTGAGTTGGGAAAAGTCGGAAGACACGTTCATGAGGCAATATCTGAGCTCAGGCGACCAGAGCTAGAGGCTTCTTCTAGCCAAACTTTAGGCAACTGACTAGGACGGTCTGGAAGCTGCATCATGCCAAGTTCTGTTAATCGAACAACGGTTGTGAGGTGTTCTAGCAAAACGGGGTCAAAGCGAGTGCCACTGTGAGTATGGCATTTCTCTAGGGCTTGGCTCAGACTCATTGCTGTGCGATCGCCTCTAGGCTGGGTTAGTTCTTGAAAATAAGCCGCCAATCTCAAAATGCGAGATTCTAAGGGGATTTCTTCTCCCCGTAGGCCATCAGGGTGGCCACTACCATCCCAATTTTCTAGCTGGTGAGCCACGATTACCCGTACAGGTTCAAGCTCTGCCATGGCCGATAGTAGCTGTTCGCCGAGATAAGCGCGATTGTTCCAGGTGACCAGATCCGAATCTCGAAGTTGGCTAGCAGGGCGTCGAAAAACTTCCATAGGGGCTTCTGCTAAGCCAATTCTGAAGAGGAGACCGGCTAGTCGTAATCGTCGCAGACTCAGCGTTGGCAGATCCAAAATTTGCCCCAACGTTTCTGATAAAGCTGCAACTTGCAGAGATGCGACAGGATTATCTTGATCTCGCTCATCGACTCGCTGAGCCATGCGCAAGAAAGCCTGTAGCTTGTTGGCGGTTAGGTTACGGTTGATGCGTAAGGCGTGTCCCTCTAACTCCCAAAGCTCACGAGCTTGCCGATTGGCCGTAATCAAATGTTCTTGACTGTCCTGCAAATAGCTGACGATTCGAGAGACAACGCTGGTTAAGTCGACAGGAATTGTGCTGGGGCAAGACTTTAAGTTGGCCTGCATTTGCTCCAGCCGATCCGCTAATAGCTCGTCATAGGGCCGCATGCGCTTGATCAGGATTGAAGCCGCAGCCTCCACCGCCGTACGATCAAACGTCCAGAGACCATAAAACTTACGTTCTACATCACTGGTTGGCTGGCTGTCTGCTTGATATTCTTCTTGAGACAACTCATGACAAAGCACCATAGCCGTATAGCCAGGGGCCACAATAATGAGATTCCACTCATTTACCAGACTATCTTGACGCTCTAGCTCTACTAGCGAAACGTTATCAAGCTGGCTGGTTTTGTGAGTTTCAAATCCACTATCAGCACACGCCGCGATCGCCACATGCTTCGAGCATTGAGCAATGTCAAAGTAGCGATCAGCCTCTTGCAGATACCATTTTCCTTCCTGGAACGTTACCAGTACCAGAGGTTGCTGATCGGATAAATGACTCGCACTCTGGAGAATGTGATCTTCAAGGGCGTGGCAGAGAGCAATCAGCGTATTTTTGAAATAAACGCGGTACGTATCTGGTAATTGTCCTGAGGGCAATGCGTCCTTTAGCTGATTCAGTGTAGATTCTGCATCCATCCCGTTTTATGCCACGTCAATCAATATGCCTAAGTCCGTCAGTGTTCCACGGGTACTTAAACTAGGAAACTCTATTTATTGTACTGGAAGTCGGTTGGGTGAGAGGCGAGAAACTATAGGTATCCGCCTATCTGTTAAATCCTTTCTATGCTGCTTTAGCAGCTCGTTTAGGGAAATCAGTTATCTTGGCGACGCCGTACATCGTCATTTGATGGTTACGAAGCCGTAGCTGATCGACCCTGAGCTGCATCCCGTCTAGGGCAAATTTGTCTAAATCGAGCAGCGCATTCAAATGGTCGACAAGCGCCTCACTCAGCTCTTTATTGTCTGACTCTTCACCATAAGTCACTTGTACAAATTGAATCTTACGGCGCTCTTTGACTTCAACTTTAGCTGTGAAGTCAATCGTCGTTGGTTCAGCAGCTTGGCCAACGCGAACGTCGCTACAAAGCCGTAGCGTGCGATCGCCCACAATCTCAAGGTGAGTTTTCTCAAAATGCAGCGGTTCGCCCTTGAATTGAAACTGCTGCATCTTCTCAATTAGAAATGGGGTATTGAACGAAGCATTGAGATCTTCTTCGCTCAGAACGATCCGCATGTTAGCTTGGGTCGCCTGCTTGAGCTTGACTTGACCTTTGAAAATAGCCCCAAAGTCTATCGAAACGGCTTGAACATAGAATTCCATCGATTGGACACGTAGACCGCTATACATCAGCAGCCCCTGTCCCAGAAAATCGAAGCCGTCCACGCTTCCCTGGAACAACTTAGCAACCGGCTCAGCCCGTACAACCGCTTCTAGCTTCTCTGTCTGCTTAAACAGGGCAGAAATTGCGGCAGTAACGGCTCTGCTGACGACGCGATCACCACTCTGACCGGGTACGGGCAAGTTACCAAACACGATTGATGTCATCTCGCCTTACGTAAAACATATGCTTCCATTGTAACTTTTTGTAAAAAACTGTTGATAAATCTCTGAATAAAAATCCTATAGCTGACATAAACAATGAATATGCCGCAAAGTAGAGTGTTGCGCTTTCTTGTAAGAGTAGCTTACTGCTTCCCCTTTTTGTAAAGCCCAACTGAGCATGTTTGGGTGACAAGGGGTGTCAGAAAGGCGTTGCAATAATTATGGTCTGTAAACCAAAGGTATTTAACCTTCCGCTGCATCATCTGCCATTACTTCGCAGCGTTAGGAGCATCCATAGAGATGTTGTGGAGCACATGCTTCAGCTGTCAGCTTGGCCAGAAGCTTGAGTAGACATCTTGAAGTGGTAAGATGTGGCATTTTTCCTAGGCAGCGACTCAGAACTGTGCCAGAGCTACGAATAAGCTGTCAACAAGTAGCGTCCCCAAGAGGGTGCCGCTGAATATCCAGTCTTCACGGCGCGCTGATCGCCAACTCATCCAGGCTAGCCACAACAGCAGCAAACCAAACGTTGCAGCGGCGATCGCTCCTTCCATAGTCTGAACTTCAGCAAACCCCATACGGATAATGTCAAAAGCTTGATCTGGCGGTGCTGCCATCAACCTGCGCCAATAGGGCATTAGCTCCATCCAGTAGAAATAGAGGTCGGTAGCGGCTGTTCCCAACAGTGATCCCAGGTAAAAGCAGTGTCCAACTCTAGCCCAGCCTTGATATAGCCCCCATAGAGCAACGGGTAACCCGAGAGATTCAATTGGCAAATGCCACAGGGGTTCCCAACGGAACCAGCCCCAGTAAACTGCACCGGCTAACCAACTCAAGCTGAAGCCCAGTAGTAAATCCCCTATGAATTCTGTTTGCTTTTTCTGGGACAAATGATAGCTGAGCCATACCCAACCTCCGGTAAGTGCCACGCTGAACCCTGGTGCTACACGAACCAAAGGTGCTTCAAAGAAAACCGGAACAGAAACGAGCAAAATTCCCAGACTGACCCCTATCCAGGGATGCCGAGGGTTGAGAAGGAGGGCTTCTGCCGCGATCTCGATGTGCTTTGTGGCAAAAGAGAAATGAGGATCTTTTTGAAACCTGTTCGTCAAGGGTAGAGCCCTGTCAGGGGCATTGGAGTCATTCATGCAAGCGCGTTTTCTCGTTTTGTTTTGAAAAGCCTTGCTAAAAGTTGTTGATGGAACCAAGCAAAGCCTTCAAATTTGGCCTAGGTTGAATCGAGTCGGGCGGAAACGTGTTCTCAGTTTGGCGCCCACTCGCCAATCCAAATAGGCTTAGAATATTCTTAAGCCTGATTCCCCCCTGGGGGGATATTAGCGTATAAAGGAAAGACCCGCAGCCCCAACGAGGACTATGCGGAATGATTTTCCAAGAATCAACGAGGAAAAGTTTTGGTCACTACCACTCAAAACTCCCAAACCAGTCTTCATATTTCAGATACCCAACCTTCACTCAAGCAAGATAGGGTCGCGGTTCTCCTAATTGGGTACGGAGAAGTCGAAAGTTATGACGATTTTGCGAATTACAACGAGCAAGCTTTGAATTTGTTGACGGCTAAGTTTGCTCCTGTGCCGACTTGGGTTTATCCTCCCTTGGCCAAGCTCTTGGCAGCGTTCGATCTGCATGAGTGGAGCCATCAGCACGACAAATTTATCTCGCCACACAACGCTATTTTCGAGAAGCAGCGAGCCGGAATCGAAAAAGAGTTGCAGACTCAGTGGGGCGATCGCGTTCAGGTTTTCAAGGCATTCAACTTCTGCAAACCCTATTTGCCTCATCAGGTTCTGCAAGACATCAAAGATCAAGGATTTAGCAAATTACTGATCTATCCGCTACTGGTTGTGGATTCAATTTTTACCAGCGGCATTGCTGTCGAGCAGGTGAACAACGCCTTAGCTCAACTCAGTGATGGAACAGAGCACTGGGTTAAAGGTGTTCGCTACATTCCGTCCTTCTTTGACGAGCCTGCTTACCTTGATTTGATGGTGCAGATGGTTGAAGAAAAAATTGCGGCTGAGTTGGCTCAGGCCTATCTGCCTTCTCAAATCGGCATCATTCTGATGAATCACGGCTGCCCCTTTGAAGCTAAGGGGTTCACTTCCGGTATTGATGAAAGCCAGATGCTATACGAGCGGGTTCGCGAGCGCTTAATTCATCGCTATCCTCTCATTTCAGTGGGTTGGCTCAACCATCAAACTCCCATGATTAAGTGGACGCAGCCTAATGCCAAATTAGCGGCCAACAATTTGATTGAGTTGGGTGCTAAGGCCCTTGTCATGATGCCCATTGGGTTTGCAACTGAAAATCATGAAACATTGTTAGACGTAGAGCACATCATCGAGAATGTGCAGTCTAAGCACAAGGATGTGACTTTTGTGCAGATGCCTTGCGTCAACGACCATCCGGCATTCATGAAGATGGCAGCCGATTGGGCGAATGCCCAGGTGAGTGATTTACTTGAGGAGGAACCTCTGGCGGTGAATCCCGAATTAGCGATCGCCCAGGCCCAACATCATAGCCATAGCCATTCCCATAGTCATGGTCACAGCCACCAAAACGGCCATAGCCACACTAATGGGCATAGCCACGGCAATGGTCACGGTCATTCCCACAGCCATCACGGGCATAGTCACCATCACTAGATCAAGAACGGTATTCAAAGCTAGAACATCTGGGTATCTAGTACACTGCGGCAGAAATAGGCCCACCATTCAAAACACTGGGAAAGCTTATCTGCCTTAGGTTTGTAGAGCCTTGCTCTTCTCGCAGAGTATTCTGCATTTTGAATTCTACTTAGCGGTACTAGGGCTTGCGATATCCAGGGCTTTGTGGATTATGGGAATCCATGTAGGGACGCGATTATCGCGTCCCTTTCGTCTTTAAAGGCTGGCCCTTCCGAACTGCTTTCGATCAGCTGGTAATTCCACAGAGACGGCTGGGCATTCTGAAACCGGGGTGATTCTGAGACAGAAGAGTTTCTTATAGCCTTCGCCAGCTCCGTTAGAACAAGACGGCGAGCCATCTGGCGATGTACTCAGCACTCAAATGCTGCTTGGTGCACCAGCCTAGATGACTAAAGCTATAAATTACGACTTACGCCAATAAGTTGTTGAAATCGAATGATAGGTCAAGTGGGCTCTGCCTAGCCGACCTATGGATATTTTCCGTAAGCCTTCTCAGATTGTCTTCGCCTTCATCGACTAAGCTGACCTCTTGTTGAGCAGCCTTTTCAGCCTTGTGGAGTACGCTATGGCAGTTCCCGTTTCGGTCTGGATTTTGGCCGCCAGAACGGATTTACCTTATCTGGCTAAAACCATTCCTCACCAAATGAAGGTGTGTGATTATCCCTTTGTCGAAAAAGTTTTAGCCCTAGACACTGCGCCACTGTCGGGTGATAAGCTAACGCGCTACGGCACGGGCAGTCAGTCAGAAGTGCGAGAAGCTTGTCAAAAGCTGGTTGATGCTGGCGTGATGGATCGGATCGAAGAGATTGATTACGATCCAGCTCTAGTGGAGACAATCTACACAAAATACTTTGGTGCTGAGCAAGCCCGTCATATGAGGGGACATACCCATAACTGGAAAGGGTCCACCGTTTATGCGTCTCTCTACTGCATTGAGCAGGCTGCATCAGATTGCTACCTGCACTTTGATGCAGACATGCTGTTGTATCAAGCGCCTGACTTTAACTGGATTACTGAAGCCGTCCAGCTCTTAAAGGACATTCCTGAAATCGCAGCTATGCGCCCTTTGTGTGGTCCGCCGCACCCAGATGGCAAACTGTTTCAGAAGCATGTTTATCGCCACGACTCTAGGGGATTCTATGCCCACGATGTCTTTAGTATGCGAGCCTATCTGGTCGATCGCAGGCAGTTCGCTCGCCTATCTCCTATTCCCCTGTCTTGGAAATATCAGCCGATGTGGTCTCGGTGGTTGCCCAAGCCGCTACAGTCTCTCAGCGCCAAAGTAGAGCGTCGTCTGCGAAAAAATACGACTTCCGTTGAGGGGGCGATCGCATCCTTTGAACCGATGACCAGCCAGCGTTTGCAGGAGACAGACTTCTTTCGAGCGGATCTGTCCTCTCCTAAGGCTTGGACGATTCATCCTGCCAATCACTCTGCTCAATTCATCGAAGCGCTGCCCCAGCTTATTCAATTCATCGAACAAGGTCTCTATCCTCAGGAACAAGCAGGCCATTACGACCTCAAACTGGATGCTTGGTTGACGGAGGCATTTCTCCAGGGATCAGCGCCTAATGGGAGCAATTATGCAAACAAGTGCTAGGAAAAAAATTGCCCTTTGGCAGCCCTATTTCTTGGGAGGAGGCGCTGAGGCTGTCGCCTTGTGGACCCTTCAAGCTCTCCTTGAGGACTATGACGTGACGCTACACACGTTGTCGCCCGTGGATTTTGGCTGGCTCGATAAGATGTATTGCACGCAGTTGGCGGATAAGTCTATTCACGTCCAGGCTCAACTACCAAACTGGTGGGCTAGCTCGTCTGCTGATTTTCTACTGTCTAATAATCAGCAAACACGAGTAGCTCTTATTTATTGGAGTATTCGATGCTTTAAGCAGGTTGCTCATCAGTACGATGTCGCTTTTTCTACGTTCAATGCCTTGGACATGGGTGTGGCAGGGATGCAGTATCTGCACTGGGTCCATGTTCTAGAGCGATATCCAGACCAGGCAAAACCGCTGCAAAACCTGTTGATGAAGTGGACTCATTTCTCTCACGAGCAGCTGGCTGAAAATTTCTCGATCGCCAATTCTCAGTTCACCGCCGATCGGGTTGAGAAAGCATACGGCATTAAGTCGCAAGTCGTCTTTCCACCCGTAACGACCGAGATTGTGTCTCAACCCTGGGAACAGAAGGAAAATGCTTTCCTATGCAGCGGCAGAATTGTGGAAGCCAAGCAAACCCACCGGGCCATTACGATTCTCAGAGCCATTCGAGACAAAGGCTTTGACGTCAAACTCCATATTACTGGTGGCGGCGGCGGTGTCTATGCAAATGGCTATGTCCGCAAAGTGCAAAAACTGGCTCGCGAGAATGCTGACTGGGTCTTTCTCCATCAGAATTTGGCCTATCAAGACTATCTGAAGGTGGTTGCCTCCTGCCGTTATGGCATCCATTACAAACCCGAACCCTTCGGCATCTCGATCGCTGAAATGCTCAAAGCCGATATGATCCCCTTCGTTCGATCGGTTGGTGGCCAGGTGGAAATTGTAGGCGCTGAAAACGCCGCTATTTTGTTTGCAAATGAGCCTGAGGCCATTGAGAGAATTGCCAATGTGCTGAGGAATGAGGCTTTGCAGGTGGACTTGCGGCGATCGCTCCACCAGCGCAAACAACTCTTCTCCACAGAGCGATTTATGGATGAAATTCGATCCAAGGTTGATCAATATTTATCAGCAGGGGCTGATCTTTCCCCATTACCTCTCTCTTCTCAATGAGAGCATAGTCAGTATGAGCCATCGAGACCTCTTCCACGATGCTGTCAGACATGAGCTAGAGAAAGATCAGTTGGTACATTTCTAGTGATCCGTTAGAGCTGGAATGGGAAGAGGTTAAAGTCAAAATTGACTTCGCGGCTGAGCGGCTGATTGTGGCTGAGGAATGAATGAATTTTAAGTTCTCAGTTTTGAGTTTTGAATGATTGAGTCATCGGCGAATCCAAAGCTCAAAGTTGATACTTAAATAAGTTCCCGTTCCTGAGCGGGGTGAAGAGAAAATTGCCGTATTGCCCCCAGAGCAAAGGCTCCAACGAAGCCCAAATACTCGTCTTACGACCCGCTGCTACTGGCAGCTAAAAGCCTTGCTAAAGAAGGCTTTGCTGGAGTTTTGCCTAACGAATAGCTCCTTAGATGGGCTAAGCTATGTCTCTCTGCTGCAAGCTTGACAGCTGTGGCTAGCAGACCTTAGTCGCTGTTGCCGGAATATCAGCCTGATCGCATCGAAAATCTTCGATTTCCCAGTTATGAGCTGCGAGACCGATCTATGCTGGTTTTGCCCTTGGACTATTTTGGATAGGAGATGACTCCACACTCGCACTCTGTTGATAACGCCAAACAGCGGAGACTCTGGCTGGCTGCCCTGAAACCACCGATGTATAGCGTGGCAATTATGCCCATCTTGGTCGGCAGCGCTGTGGCGTTTGCAGAGACGCAGATTTTCAACTTAGGAATCTTTTTGACGTTTCTGGTCTCAGCTGTTCTCATCCTCATTTGGGAGAACTTAAGTAATGATGTCTTCGACTCTGAAACTGGAATCGACGTTAATAAAGCCCATTCGCTGGTTAATTTAACTCGTAACAAGGGCCTGGTGTTTTGGAGTGGCAATCTCTGTTTGGGAATAGGGATTGCAGGGATTGTCACGATCGCTCTCCAGCAGAAAGATCCCACCGTCTTGCTTCTGATTGTCTTAGCTTGTCTGCTGGGGTATGCCTATCAAGGCCCCCCCTTTCGATTGGGCTATCAGGGATTAGGGGAGATTCTCTGTTTTATCAGCTTTGGACCCTTGGGTGTGGGTGCTGCGTACTACAGTCAAGTTCAGGGATGGTCTGTGGGTAGCCAAATCGCTGGAATCATTATTGGCATTACCACATCGCTGGTTCTGCTTTGCTCTCACTTTCACCAAGTTGAGGATGACATTGCTGCTGGAAAGCGATCGCCCATCGTTCGCTTAGGAACGTGGCGAAGTGCATGGCTGGTCCCTGGGTGTTGCGGCATTGTCCTGTTGCTGATTGTGTTCGCTGTAATAGGCGGCTATTTTCCGCTTTGGACCATCATTTCTCTTGCGAGTGTCGTATCAGCTGTCAGACTGTCGCGTCACGTTTTGAAACATCACAACGCACCTGAAAAAGTCTTCAACGCTAAGTTTTACGCGATCGGCTTTCACTTTTGGAGTGGTGTGTTGTTGAGTCTAGGGCTAGTACTGCCTGTGGGACGCTAAATGCTGCGACTGGATTTTCGCCCCTATCGCCGTTCGTTTCGCAAGCCATTGGCAACAGCCCATGGTCTTTGGACGCAGCGGGAAGGCATTATCTTGCGCTTTGAAGACGATCAGGGGCAGGTGAGCTTTGGAGAAATCGCGCCGCTTCCCTGGTTTGGTACGGAGACGCTAGAGCAAGCCCAAGCGTTTTGTCAGCAGTGGCCGCGTGAATTCTTACCTAAGCAGGCGATCGCGATCCCCGATACCTTGCCCGCTTGTCAGTTTGGATTTAATTGTGTTGGTAACCACTCAGGCTTTGGTCAGGACAACGGTGTTTTGAAGACTGACGTGCTCCCATCCCCTAGGGTTATCTGTGCCTTGCTACCGGCTGGTGTGAAGGCGCTCAACACCTGGCAACCACTTTGGGAAAAAGGACACCGTACTTTCAAATGGAAGATCGGGGTAGCTGCGATCGCCGATGAGCTAGCCCTCTTTAAACAGTTGATTGAGGTGTTACCCGTCGAGGCGCGTCTGCGATTGGATGCCAATGGTGGATTGATGCCAGAGGAGGCAGAAAGCTGGCTGAGAGCATGTGATCGCACTCAAGGCAAAGTTGAGTTTATGGAACAGCCCCTACCGCCAAGCAGTGTTTTGACCTGGGTAAGCGAACGGGCTGTGAATTTTGAAACGGCGATCGCGCTAGATGAATCTGTGGCGACTTTTCAACAGTTTCAGCAGGTCTATGAGCAAATGGGCGATCGGGTGATCTATGTGGTGAAACCTGCGATTCTGGGTTTTTCCCATCGAGTAAGCCGTTTCTGCCGTCAGCATCGCCTCGATATTGTCTTCTCTTCAGCCCTAGAAACACCTGTGGGGTTTCATCGCGCTATGGAGCTGGCTCAACACATTTGGCAGTTGGGAATGCCAAAACGAGCGATAGGCTTCGGTGTTAGCCAGTGGTTTGCAGACGATTGGCATCTGCTCAGTGAGGCTGCTGTATGGAATCAATTATGACAGCTACTGCCCTACTTCAGCAGCGATTGGGCGCGCTATGGCTCTTGGGTACGGATTCGGCCCGATTTTGGCCATACTTGCAGGAATTCCAGGCTGAATTCGAAGTGAAGAGTCCTAACGACGTTCTTTTGATAGATGCCGAACCCGTCCGATTTCTAGCAGCGTTCCTAGCCGCCTGTCAGCACCCCTGTCGCCTCTGGTTGGCAGATCCTCGGTGGGGACAGCGCGAATGGCAGCAGGTATATGAGCAGTGTCCTGAGCTGGTTGCGGACCAGTCCTACATAGTGGGCGATTCTCAGATTATCAATACCATTGCGAGAACTAGCGAGACGGCTTCTCCGTATCCGGCTGAGACACTCACAACAACCGAAACTCAAATTTTGATTCCCACAGGAGGCTCCTCTGGCAATATTCGATTTGCGGTCCATACTTGGCAGACTTTGATGGCTTCAGTGCAAGGGTTTCGGCAGCATTTTCAAAGCGATGTCGTGAATGCATATTGTGTGTTGCCGCTGTTTCATGTCAGTGGACTGATGCAGGCCATGCGATGTTGGGTATCTGGTGGACAACTGGTTGTTCAATCATTTCCAATGCTCTTGAAAGAAGGCCCCATCGAAACGTCTCTGCCTTCCGGTTTCCTGTCTCTGGTTCCTACGCAGCTTCAGCGTCTGTTGAAGCACGATCGCGACTTTACGTCCTGGTTGCGGCAGTTCACTGCTGTTTTGCTGGGAGGTGCCCCTACTTGGCCGACTTTGCTTCAGGAGGCTCGGGCCTGCCAACTACCCCTAGCGCCGACCTATGGCATGACCGAAACAGCATCACAAGTTGCCACTTTGCTACCTCAGCAATTTCTTGCCGGGCGAGCGGGTAGCGGTTGCGCTCTACCTCATGCTCAAATCACCATCGTCGATCAGGCTGGACAGTCTTTAGCAGCAGGTAAATCAGGGCGTATTGCAATTCAGGCGACTTCGTTAGCAAAGGGCTATTGGCAAAAACCGTTTAACTCGCCGTTTCTTACCGGAGATCTCGGCTATTGGGATGATCTAGGCATTCTTCATGTGATGGGACGGGAAAAGGGGCTGATTATGACCGGGGGAGAAAAAGTGCTGCCAGAGGAAGTGGAGTCTGCGATTCTCAAAACGGGCTTGGTCAAAGACGTGGCGGTTGTTGGTGTGCCGGATGAGGACTGGGGAGAGATAGTTGTTGCGGTTGTTGTGCCGGAGATTTG
This sequence comes from Oscillatoria sp. CS-180, assembly GCF_028330965.1. Taxonomy (GTDB): domain Bacteria; phylum Cyanobacteriota; class Cyanobacteriia; order Phormidesmidales; family Phormidesmidaceae; genus Halomicronema. The sequence goes on from NZ_JAQMUB010000064.1 coordinate 17,450, forward strand.
GGGATGGTCTAGCGATCGCCTCGCACAGACCCTCAAATCTCACCTCAGTCCATACAAGCTGCCAAAACACTGGTTCACCCAATCGTCTTTACCTCGGACTGCACAAGGCAAAGTCAATCGCGCTGACATCCGCGACTGGATTGTAGCTACGCTGACCCGTATTGCTGAAGCCACTGAGTCAGTTCCTCCGTCAACGGTTGCCGCTGACGAGTAGCGGTCTCAATGCAGACGTGGCGGGTGAGGGCGATCGCCGCCGTTTTACCGGTCTCTTGAAGAACCGTGTACCGAATGTCAAAACTGTCAAGCGCAGTTTGGATAGGTACCAGTTGAATGGTGATCCCATCCCCGCACAAGAGCGGACGATGGAAGTCAGCTTCAGTGTGGGTAATGGGAACAGCAGTCTCACCTCGGCTGAAAAAGGTGCGGACGTTGATCCCCGTCTGTTGCAGCGACGCTTCATACGCTTCATGGCAGAAGTTGAAAATTCTAGAGAAGTAGACTACGCCGGCGGCATCTGTCTCTGCGAAGCAAATGGTTCGACGGTACTCAAAGGTCATTCATCATCGCCTATTCAGATTTAGCAATATGAACTAAGGCATCTCCCTGGTGGATCAGCGGGTTTTGATTATGGCCGATGATCCAGCCATCTGCCGGACTCCTCACGGGTGTTGGCTTTTCGCCAAAAGAATCAGTGATGAATCCCAATGAATCTTTGGGACTAACTCGCTGGCCCAAGGTTACTTGACGATGCCACAATCCCCCCCGAGAAGCTCTGATCCAGCGGGTTTCATAAGACTCAACCGGAATCACGACCTGAGGAGGAGCATCCAAGGTATACATGTCTAAGTAGGCTAGCGATCGCCGAATCCCCTCGACCCCCACGCGAATGGCCTCTTCACCAAATCTTAGGGCTTCGCCACCTTCGTAAAGTAGTGTTGGAATGTTGCGTTGAGCGGCTGATTCTCGTAAGGAGCCATCTCTTGTACCCGCATGAATGATAATCGGGGCACCAAAAGCTTTGGCAAAATGGTGCGTTGTCGGATCTTTCAGATTGGCGCGAACTTGGGGAAAGTTGTCGCGATGAATGGCGGCTGTGTGTAGGTCGATGCCGTGGGTACAGTGGCTCACGACTTCTCGCATAAAAATAGCGGCTAAACGGGCGGCCAGCGATCCCCGTGAGGAACCCGGAAAGGAGCGGTTCAGATCACGTCGGTCTGGCAAGTAGCGGGACTGTTCGATTAATCCAAAGATATTGACAACGGGAACAGCTAGCACCGTTCCGTGGAGAAAGGACGGCTTAATCGTGTGAATGACACGGCGAATGATTTCTACCCCATTGAGTTCGTCCCCATGAATGGCAGCACTTAGCCAGATGCATGGGCCAGGGTATCGCCCCCTAACGACGGCAACTGGGAGAGACATCGTCGTGCCAGTGGGCAGTCGCGCTACCGGAATCTCCACTTTGGTCCGTTTGCCTGGGGAAATATTGACGCCACCAATGACGAGCGGCGATCGCCCCGAAACCAGCTGAGAATTGGGAACTGGAGGAACCACCGGATCAACGCTCAAGTGTTCTACGCTCCATCAGACTTCAATTGGTTTTATACGCTAGCAAATTATTCATAATCATTGATAGGTCTGAAACAATAGCGATGTCCCTGTTGAAAAGGACTATAGCGATCCTAGATTGGGATCTGAATCAAGTTTCCTTGGAAAAACCCTATTCAAAAAGCCTCCTGACCCCCAGAAATTATCTGAGATGGCTATATTCTGTCGTGTAATTCTATGAAGAAACTTGTAAGAGCGTGATATTCGCCCAGAACTAAAACGGTTTGTATCAATTCAGCGCTCTTTCACTTTATTTCCGTCAAGTTGGAAATTGAAATGGATCAATCGCTTCTACACATGAATATCTATGCTGTCTAATTTGCTTGGATGGACCGCGATGGGATGTAGCCTTTTGGCGATCGCCAGTTGTAGTGGTTGGGTCAGCGCCTCTACGAATTCTGAACACCCTGCGTCCGTGATGGTAAAGTTCATAAAACCTACCTCTCTTGAAGCGTCTCAGATTATGCCAGAGCCACTACTGTTTGAGACAGCGGCTGACTTTGCTGAAGGAACCGCTGCCGTTCGCCTTGGAGAGAAACTAGGCTACATCGATCACAAAGGCGTCTTGATCACTGAAATTGCAGACCCTAACGTTGGCATCATTGGCAATTTTTCTGAGGAGCTTGCGATCGCCCGTGCTGGCGAATACCACGGCTATATCGATGTTTCAGGGGATTGGGCGATCGCGGTGCAGTTCAAGCAAGCAAAGTCCTTTTCAGAAGGGCTTGCCGCTGTCCAAGGAAGGGAGAAATATGGATTCGTCAATACCCGAGGTCAATGGGTTATTGAACCCGAATTTGTTTTAGCAGAGAGCTTTTCCGAGGGCCTAGCTGTCGTCAAGCAGGATAATCGATATGGTTATGTTGATCAACACGGTGACTTTGCAATTCCTATCCAGTTCAAAGACGCCTGGCAGTTTTCCAATCAGCGTGCGGTCGTCAAAGTTGATAATCAGTATGGCTATCTTGCCCCTGATGGCAATATCGCTATTCCTCTAACGTTTGATGGCGCATTTACCTTTTCAGAAGGACTTGCACGTGTCCGTCAAGGGAGCCAATGGGGCTTTATCAGTCCTGACGGTGAGCAGGCTATTCCACCTCAGTTTGACTACGCTTCAGACTTTTCGGAAGACCGAGCCGTCGTTCTGCAGAGAGGCCAATGGGGCTACATTGATCGCACTGGAGAAATGGCTGTTTCTGGAAACTTTAGCTACGCCGCTGATTTTTCAGAAGGGCTAGCTGCTGTGCAGATCGAGGGCAAGTATGGCTATGTAGACATAGGTGGCAAGATGGTGATTGAGCCGATCTTCCAAAATGCAGGGCCATTTTCAGAAGGATTAGCCAGAGTTCAAGTGGGCGATCGCTGGGGCTACGTCAAACCCAATGGACAATTGCTAACCCAGCAGTAGTTGGCTTTTACCCTATACCATTTATTGTAAATCTGCCTTTCCACGGGCGGCACAGAGGGATTCCAACGACGTCTCCAAATAGAACCCTCCACACCCTACAATTAGTGCAGGATAGGTGTTGCTCACCCCATCTATGGGATCAATTGGATAATTCCCGTGTGTGAACGATCGCTGCATACGCTTGACAAGACCTGCTATCCCCGCCTAATTTAATCCATGCTCTTGCATCGGAACCGTATATGCCGAGGCAAGAGATTGGGCCGACTTGATGTCCCAGGGTGTCTGTGTTTCGACGAACTTGAACGACGTGGATTTTTTCGGCTGGTTTGTAAAGTTAGGCAATGGTTTCTAAGCGACCCTAGCTGAAACAAACGTTATCTCAAGAACAACGCGGTCATTTTCAGGATTATTGGCTTTTTTCCCTGGTTGACTCTGATGCTAAAAGCATTTACCAAGGCTGACTACTTGATTCGAGAAACCCTGTTAGGGTTGCGGCGCGGTGGCTGGATGAACTGGGCCGCCATTAGCACGATGACTGTTCTTCTGTTCCTGTTTGGCGTGAGCTTGCAAGCCAGTTGGCAGCTAGAAGGACTCTTAAACCAATTTGGCAGTCAGCTCGAAGTTTCGGTCTATCTCGATAGTGGGGTTCAGGCTGATTCGTTGCAGGATACGGTAGCAGCCCTGCCAGAAGTTACTACAGTCGAATCGATTTCCAAGGAAGTGGCTTGGGAAGAGTTAGTTTCGGATTTAGGCATTTCAGATATCGCCGGAGCGACTGAGCAGCTGAAGGGGAATCCGCTAGTTGATGCGCTACGAGTTAAAGCCAGTCGCTCTGAAGCTGTTCCTACCCTGGCCGCCCAACTGTCTGACATGGAAGGCGTTAATGAAGTCCTTTATGTTGATGAGGCTGTGCAGCGTTTGCAGCAGCTCAACGACGGACTACGCTGGGCCAGCGTTGTTGTCGTCAGCATTTTAAGTCTGACTGCGATCGCCGTTATCACCACCACCATTCGTCTCATCGTCATGGCCCGCCGCCACGAAATTGAGGTCATGCAGCTGGTAGGAGCAACCAATATCTGGATTTATCTACCGTTTATCCTGCAGGGTGCCTTTTTCGGCCTCGTTGGTGCAGGCGTCGCCTGGAGCTTGTTGACTGGAATTCATCGATTCCTGCGTGAACTCGTTAACCAACAGCCCGATTTCATCCAATTCGTTGTGAACGGACTGGAGCTTACCGCTCAACAAGCTTTGCTTCTTCCCTCAGCACTCTTAGGACTGGGCTGCATTGTCGGCCTGATGGGAAGTTTGGTGGCAGTTCGCAAATATGCGCTGAAGTAATCCAAGCCATAGCGTGCTCTGGGATAGAAAAGAGCTGAGGTACTTCAAAGAGTTGTGCTTAGCGATCGTCGTCCTCTTCGTCTTCCAAGTAGGCTGTCTCATCCTCGGGGGCGTCGTTATTCATTTCTTCTCGGAAGCCTCGCAGTGTCTTACCCAAAGCACTGCCCAATTCAGGAATCTTTTTAGGACCAAAAATCAATAGCCCCACTCCCAAAACCAAAATTACTTCCGTCCAGCCGATGTTAAACATAGTTATCGTGCTCTGCGATCGCCTTCGTGTTAGAGAGATTGTATAGCAGACGGTCAGTTCTCTTAGGTCAAACCTGCGAACCATCTACCTACACGTCCGTTGGTAACTCATTGATGCTTAAACTTTTGCCGTAACGGGTTCGTATCGAATGTTAGCCTGTCGCAAGCGATTCATGGCTTCACCTAAGCGATCGCAATCCGCAATCAAGCTAATGCGCACATACCCTTCTCCGCCCCGGCCAAAGGCATTGCCAGGTGTCAACACAACTCCTGTCTGCTCTAAAACCGACAGCGCGAAGTCGGTTGAAGAAATGCCGGGTGGGCAAGCAGCCCAGAGATACATCGTGGCGCGAGTTTTGGGAACAGTCCAGCCTAACGACGCAAATTCTTGAATTAGAAAATCGCGGCGGGTTCGATAGCGAGTCTGAACGGCTTCTAGATAGTGATCGGGAAGCTGGAGAGCAGTTTCAGCAGCTTTTTGTAGCGCGGCGAAAATACCATAGTCTAGATTGGTTTTGAGGGTACGCAGTCCTTGAATGATATGACGGTTGCCAACGACAAATCCCACTCGCCAACCCGCCATATTGTAGGTCTTGGATAATGTGTGAAACTCGACCCCAATATCCTTAGCACCTGGAATCTCCAGTAGGCTAGTGGGCTGGTAATTGTCAAAAGCTAGCTCGGCATAGCACAAATCATGGACCAGCATAATTTCATATCGGCGAGCAAAGGCGACAATTTCTTCAAAGAATTCACGGGGCGCAGTTGCTGCTGTTGGATTGTTGGGATAGTTGAAGAATAAAACTTTAGCTCGCTCGGCAACCGCGTCTGGAATGGTCGTTAAATCAATCAGCCAATCATTCTTGATGCTGAGCGGAATATCGACAATTTTGCCGCCCGCGATCGCAGGTCCCCTGAAATGGGCCGGATAGGCCGGAGTCGGCACCAGGACCGTATCTCCCGGATTGATAAACGCCATCGCCAGATGTGCCAACCCTTCTTTCGAACCTAAGAGGGGTAATGCCTCGCCGTTTGAGTCCAGCGTGACTCCATAGCGACGGTGATACCAGCGCGTGATGGCCTCCCGAAAGCTACCCGTGCCTTCAAAAGGTGGATAGCCGTGGTTAGCACTATCTTGAATTGCCCGATATGCGGCCTCAACGACAGGTTCAGGAGTTGGCCCATCTGGATTACCCATCCCCAGATCAATTAAGTCTAGCCCTCGCTCTCTCGCCCCTGCCTTTAGCTCATCTAAACGAGCAAAGACATAGGGGGGCAGCCGACGCACACGCTCTGCCGGTTGCAGCCAATCCAGATTCATGTCTGCGACTCCTCTCGTAAACAGGTTAAGGGACGGCATGTCTGAGACTGATGGAGGGGGATAGTCCCGTTTTCTCAGAACCGAGTCGAAGACCTAGAGTTCCTTTCAGAAAACTACTTCCGCTGCTGTCTGAGATCACTTGCCAAATGTCCCGAATGTATCAGATTTTCGCCTCTCCAAACGGCTTGTTCTGCAAAGCGTTATGTTCCTCTAAGGCGTTAATACAGGGGTGATCGACGTTCCTGCAGCTGTTGGTTTAATCTCAGTCGCTGTTGTGGTGACCAAAGCCCCCATCAGAGCTTCAGGAGTCATGCTGAATGGCAGGTGAAAAATATCAGAACCTGGACGACAGGCGATCGCGGCGGCATGCTGAAGATCCTTGATGCGAATCTCCGCCATGTTCATGTCTGCCAAAGTTCTGGGAAGTCCCACTGCCTCATAAAACTGGATCAGCTGTTGACGAGCGGCGTAGGCCAAAGAAGACTGCTGGGCAATCTCTTCTAAGCGCAACTGTACCAGAATGCCATAGGCTACTTTCTCGCCGTGGAGAATGCCGTGACTCTTGGACAGATGTGTTAGGCCATTGTGAACAGCGTGAGCGGCTACAGTGCGACATTGGGCACCGCCTAGTCCACCCATGACACCTGCCAAAAGGACACAGGCGTCTACAACTTCTCGCCAGTCTGAACCGCCTGGTTCAGCCAGCGCTGCCGGGGTTTTTTGGAAAAGCAAATCTCGAAGAACACGGGCTTGTTGAACCGCAGCAATGACCAGCGTATGGTCGGACGAACCACTACTCACAGAGCCTTCATACCACTTTGCTAGTGCGTCGCCAATGCCAGCAATGAGCGTACGCTGAGGGGCTGTTGCCACCAAGTCGTAGTCCAGAATGAGCAAATCAGGACAGCGGTCTAGGGCAACATCGTAAAGAAATGCGCCAGCTTCTGAGTAAACATTGGAGAGCGCCGTCCACGCAGCACAGGTAGCAGCGGAAGTGGGTATTGTCACTACAGGCAAGCGGAGCTGATGCGCAATGAGTTTTGCCGTATCCAGGGCTTTTCCGCCACCCACACCAATCATAAAATCTGCATCATGCTCAGTAGCCTCTAGCTTTAGCCGCTCTAAACTAGCTTCGCTACAGTTGTTGCCATAGGAAATCTGTCGGGCTGCCAGGCTTGCGATCGCAGGTGTCAGAAAAGGAGCCGCAACAGACAGACTGAGATCGCCTCCAATGACTAGAGGTCGTTCACCTAGTGAGGCAATGATGTCTCCCATCGAGGCAAGAATGCCTGCGCCCCGTCTTACTTGAGCTGGTGCAACCATTAAAGGTGCGAAAGTGGTTGATGTCATAGGCTTGAATCCGTTTTGTCAGATTTGTCAGAAATGAGGGCAAAAAGCACAGTGGAAGACATTGAGAAAAAGCTCATTGGCTCATTGAACAATTCATAATCCTAATTCGATTGCTCCTTGTCACCCAGGGCAAGGGCAATTCAAAAGCGGGAAATGCTCGACAGCGATCGCCCAATGACTAGCTTTGAGGCAGTTCTGTAAACGCTTTCTCCGAAATCTCAATAGATAGGGGTTGATCAGAGTTTGCTTTGGAAGAGGGTTGAACTTGTCCTAAATACACCAACTTAGAAATTCCTTCAGGTTCGTGCACGATAGTTCTGGCACGAATGGTCGGTGTTTCTCCTCTCATTCCTCCCAAACGACTGGGTTTGAGTAAATTACTCGCTGCCTGTTGGAGGGTCGCTTCAAGTTCGGAAGGGGTAATGTCATCAGACACTTTAATCACAATCTGTGTTGCCCCAGAATCATAAACCGTCGAATAGGGCACTGAACCCGGAACAACTGTGCGGGTAAATGGCTCAAAGCTTAAACCCAACATCCCGCCTGTGAGGACACCCATGAAGCTGGTGATACCGACTAACCTAAATCGAAATCCCCACCCAAAGACAAACGCTAGTAGCGTGATTCCCGCCATTGCTAAGGTGGCTATACCGAAGTATTTCGTGGCTTCTAAAAAATCTGCGGGGGTAGGCATAGACACAAACGCTATTGTTTTAGCTCAAGGACTGCAACAAATGGGACGATACCTCTCTGGTGATTTCCCAAGTCTTACTGGTCTCTGATTTTATCAGTTCCATTCCACCTAACCTTGCCTGTCTAAAGAGACTCTTAAGACGGCAACATCGGGTGACAAGATGTTCTTCTTGAACGAAGACGGGGCATCTTCTGCAATAGAGACGGGTCATCTTCCTCAATAGAGAAGTATTATGTGCCAAGTCACGAAATTGGCATATTCAAGTCTAAGGAGAGATTTCATGCTGATATTTCGCCGCCAGGTTAAGAGAATTGCAGCTAGTGCTATCGTTGCGCTACTCGTTGCAAGCTGTGGCGAATCGAAGGTATCTCAGTGCAATCGACTGGCTGAGGTCGTCAACAAAGCGCAGGGATTTATGCCTGCGTTTGAAAGCAATATTCAAACATTCAGTGCCAATGCTGCTCAGGTCGAAAGCTTGGGCGATATTAAAGCAGCTGCCAATCAATATGTGACTGCTGTTGACGAGGTTGTCAGTGATTTAGATGCCCTGTCTGTAGAGCTAGAAGGGACTGATCTGGACGATGAGCAGTTGATTGGCTATCGCGATCGCTACATCGAAATGGTCGAAGGATTTAGTAGCGCCCTGAGCCAGGCTAGTGATGCCATGGGAATTGTGCAAGAGGTTCAGGCTGAAGCCGACTTACCGGCCAAAATTGAGGAATCTCAGCAGCAGACCGTGCAAGCTGTGCAGCTCATTCAAGAGTTATCGGTGCAGGAATCCACGATTATCAATCAGGTGAATACTTATTGTGGTGCGGAAGGTGCAGAGGGTGCCCCTGGAGAACCGTCTGAGACCGTTGAGCCTGCCCCAGAAACACCAGCGGCACCAGAAGAGGAAACCCCTGAGACAGCAGAGTAGGGACAGTGCTAAAGAGGAAGGCAGGAGGATGAAACTTAGGTTCATCGCTTTTGACGTTGATTCAGTTTTCGCGGCGGATGGCGCTTTCATGCCAGTGGCTCAGCAAGCGATCAGACAGGACGGTTAAACCGACAAAAATGAGGACCCCAAGCAGTGTAGTCATGATCAGCGCTGCAAACATGCGGGGAATTTGTAGGCGGTAGCTGGACATCAAAATTTGGTAAGCAATACCTGATCGCGCGCCTCCTGTTCCCGCCACAAATTCTGCGACGACAGCGCCAATGAGGGCTAAGCCGCCACTAATTCTCAAGCCGCCTAGAAAGTAGGGCATGGCACTAGGTAGACGTAGATGCCAGAGGGTTTGCCAGCGAGAAGCGCCATAGAGACGAAACAGGTTGGTCAAATTATGGTCAGCGCTGTTGAGGCCCAACGTCGTATTAGACACGATGGGAAACAGGGCAACAATCCAGGCGCAGACGACTAGCGCGGCAAAGGTACTGTTCTTAAACCAAATGATGATGAGGGGAGCGATCGCGACAATCGGCGTAGTCTGTAAGATGACAGCGTAGGGAAAAAAGCTGCGCTCAATCCACTTGCTCTGGGTGAAGATAACAGCGATGAGCAGGCCAGAGGCGATCGCGATTAGAAAAGCCGCCACTGTAATTTGTAGGGTAATCAACAGCGATGGAAACAGTTCCGGCCACTCTGTTACCAAGGTTTGAAAAACGAGTAGCGGTCCCGGTAGCAGGTAAGGCGGCACCTCAAACAGTCGTACCAGGCTTTCCCACAGCGTCAACATGCACAGCCCAACGATGATCGGAGCAATAATTTCGGGTTTATTGAGTCGCGATTTCCAACTGCTTGACAGACGACTTTTGGGAATGGCTGGTCGATTTAATCGTGATGCAGGCTGTTGAGAATCTTTGAGAACCATGAAGTTTAGATAGTAGGACGAGGACTGGCAACAGGATCACTTACGGCTTCGCCTGTAGACAGGTGATGCAGAATCTCCCGACAGTACTGGTTAAATAAGGGAGACGTGCGGAAGTCCTCTGTGCGAGGATAGGCAGCTTCAATGGAGACTTCAGCGACGATCCGACCAGGATGGGCAGCCATGACCAGCACTCGATTTGCAAGGTACACTGCTTCATAGATATTGTGAGTAACGAAAATGACTGTCCAGTGATACTGTTCCCATAAATGCAGCAGATCAGTGTTCAGGCGACCGCGCGTCATCTCATCCAGGGCGCCAAAAGGCTCGTCCATTAGCAATAGATTGGGCTGTGTTACTAGTGCCCGAGCAATCGAGACTCGCATTCTCATACCGCCGGAGAGCTGCCGAGGATAGCTGCGCTCAAACCCTTGCAGGTTGACCCGATTCAGGGCTTCTTGAATACGACTCCGACTTGCTCGGAGAGACTGCCCTTTGAGCTTCAGCGGTAGATAGACGTTCTCAACTACGGTAGCCCACGGCATCAGAGCGGCTTCTTGGAATACATAGGCCAAGGCGCGATCGCCCTTCGATACTCCCCAGTCCAGCCGACCCGAGCTGGCATTCCCTAGTCCGGCAATTAACTTCAGCACCGTACTCTTGCCGCAGCCAGACGGTCCCACTAAGCTGACAAACTCACCTTTTCGGATAGCCAAGTCGACCCCTTGTAGAGCGACAGTACCGTTGGTGTAAATTTTGTCTACCTGATGCAGAGCGATCGCGGTTGGCGTCATCAGCTTAACGAGGTTTGACTGGATGGCGAGAAAGCGAGATAAGGGGGCTACTAGGACTCGTAATACTCCGTTCCTTTATTGGTGAAATCGAGCGTAAAGGCTTGGGTATAGTCAACGTCTGGCTCTAGAACCTCTGCTTCCACTAAGGTATCGAAGAAGGACTTCCACCGTTCTTCAGTCATGGCACCAATGCCCATTTCCTCAGCATCCCCAGAGACCACGATGCCGTACTCCTTCATTTTCTCGATGCCATACGCAATCTGCTCGTCCGTCATCTCAGGATTGTCCTGCTTGATGAGTTCGTTGCCGGGGGTTGGATCATCGTTGAGATAGCTATACCAGCCTTTGATCGAAGCATCGACAAACCGCTGCACCTTGTCAGGATCGCTATCAACAATCTCTTGTCGGGTTTCAATGGTGGTCGAATAAGGATCGTACCCATAATCGGCTAAAAGCAACACAACGGGTTCGAAGCCGCCTTCCTTGGCAATGGTCAGCGGTTCGGAACTGAGGTAGCCCTGCTGAGCGGCTGTTTCATCTGCCAAAAAAGGACCTGGATTAAAGTTGTATGGGCGCTTCATGTCCTCTGTGAAACCATACTTTGCGGACAGGAGCGGCCAGTATGTCACGTTTGCGGCTGAAGAGATATAAATGGGTCGACCTTGCAAGTCCTCTAATGAATTGACGCCCTGATCGGGATGAGCGATAAGGATTTGTGGATCCTTCTGAAAAATAGAGGCGACGGTCACTTTAGGAATGCCCTCTTGGACCGCCTGGAGCGCATCTGAACCATAGCCCATAAAGAAATCAACGCTGCCACCCATTAACAGTTGCGTGCCGTTGACTTGGGGACCGCCCATTTGGATGGTGACGTCCAATCCATGATCGGCGTAAATGCCTGTCGCGATCGCCTGATAGAACCCACCATGTTCAGCTTGGGCATACCAGTTTGTCCCATAGGTGACTTTTTGCAGTTCGCCGCTGGCAGGTTCTGCGTCTGTCGGTTCAGCCTCAGCCGATTCAACAGTTGTGGTTTCCGAAGCGGTATCGCTGCCGCCCGTACAAGCTGCCAAAACACTAGCACTAACCAACAAAGAGCCGTACCTGACAAATCGACGACGGCCAAAAGATAGCGAGTTATTCATCCAATGCTGGCTCAAAACCCTTACCTCTTCTTTAATCCACCTTAACTGTAAGACATTTTATAACTAGAATTTATTTCGCAGGGGCTTCTCAAGGCCCACGTTCAGTCTATTTTCAATCCATGTGATCACCTGCTGACCTAAACTGACATTATCTAAACGGTCAATTTCGCGAATGCCGGTGGGACTGGTCACATTAACTTCAGTTAAATATCCCCCAATAATATCGATACCGACAAAGATGAGGCCATCACGTCGCAATGTGGCCGCTAGCTGGCTCGCAATTTCGCGATCGCGCTCCGTAATCGTGACTTTGGCGACCCGTCCGCCTACCGCCATGTTGCCGCGAAATTCATTGCCTGTTGGAATCCGATTAACTGCACCAATGGGTTCGCCATCCAGGAGAATGACTCGTTTGTCACCGTCTTTCGCCTCAGGCAGATAAGTTTGAATCATGACGGGTTCGCGACCGCGCAGGGTACTGATTTCGATCATCGAGTTGAGATTGCGATCGCCCTGCTCCAGAAATAGAATCCCCTCCCCTGCCTTGCCGCCGAGGGGCTTCAATACGGCCCGTCCCCACTGCTCTACCGTTTTCTGAATGACTGCCTTGTCGCGACTAACCATCGTCTCAGGAATAGCCTGAGTAAATTGCAGAGCATACATTTTTTCATTTGCCGTTCGAAGACCTTGAGGCGAGTTCATCACCAATGTTTTGACTGGATCAATGTAATCAAGAATGTAAGTGGTATAGAGATAGGGAATGGTCACGGGTGGATCGGTCCGCATCATCACCACGTCCATGGTCTCCAAAGATTGATAGACCCACTCACCTAAGCTAAACCAGTCCTTTTCGGCAATCCAGCGGTTGTCTCCCAGCGTTACCGGCTTCAACGTTACCGGCTGCATTCGTCCCATCGCTTTGCCAGCCTCGACCCCCAACCACTCTGCTTGAGTCACCCAAACTTCGTGTCCTGCCGCTTGCGCCGCCTCCATTAGAGCGACGCTCGTATCGTGTCCCGCATCCAGCAGCTGAATGGGATCAATGATGAATGCAAATTTCACTGCCTAATACCCCTCGAAAGCCCAAAGATGATTGTGGCATGTTTCCTGAAAGGGATGTGCTCAGGGCATAAGTTAGGAGTCTGTAAACGCTATGGTAGCTTTTCGAAGGATAGATAAATCAATTTTTCTGTTGGGTTTAATTTGCCGGGCGTCCTGGCTACGTTTGTAAAAGCGGTGCTGTTATAGATTCGCAGCCTCAAAGGTATTGCACTGATTAAATTCACCTGTTTGAATGCCTGTTGAAAACCAGCGGACCCGTTGCTCGGAGGTGCCGTGAGTGAAGGAATCAGGGGTGACGTAGCCGCGTGATTGCATTTGTAGGCGATCGTCTCCAACGGCGCTAGCTGCGTTTAACGCCTCTTCAATATCTCCCCGTTCGAGAATGTCGCGGCTCTCTTCTGCATGATGCGCCCAGACACCTGCCAAACAATCGGCCTGTAGCTCTAGCCGAACCGAGAGCTCGTTGGCCTGGGTCTGACCCACCTGCTGTTGCAGCTCTTGCACCTGCCCTAAGATACCGAGTACGTTCTGCACATGATGTCCAACTTCGTGGGCAATAACGTATGCCTGAGCGAAGTCTCCAGGGGCTTGGTAACGAGTTCTCAATTCATCATAAAAGCTCAAGTCAATATAGACCTTTTGGTCGGCGGGACAGTAGAACGGCCCGATTGCAGCTTGAGCAAAACCACAGGCTGAATCCACCTGTCCAGTAAATAGCACTAAAGTTGGCTCTGGATAGTCCGCATCAAACTTCTGCTGAAACAGGCTATTCCAGGTGTCTTCAGTATCTGCTAAGACAACAGAAACGAAATCTGCCAGCTCGTCTTCCTCGGCAGGTCGCGGCTCGCTTGTGGTCACCGGAGGAGACTGAGTGGGCTGTTGAAATACAACACCGGGGTCACCGCCCAAGAGAGTAATGAGGAGGGCGATCGCGATCGTTCCTAGACCGCCACCCCCAACCATCACGCCTCTAGATACACCGCGTCCACGGCGATCGTCTACATTTGTGCTCCGCCGTCCCCGCTCCCATTTCAGGTAGTGTTCTAGACCTGTGGAAAGCGGTCATATAGCTCGTCCAAATTCATGGCGGTTGATAAACAAGCCAATTACTGTATCGTGCATCAAAACGGATTTGGAAAAGCAAATCGTCTTGCGGGCCAAGCGTTTGATCCGCG
>NZ_JAQMUB010000065.1 GCF_028330965.1 Oscillatoria sp. CS-180
GGTGGGCACTGCCCACCGTTTCCCCTCTGGCGACAATCAGCAGCGCCACGTCCGCATCTCCGAGGATGAAGCGCAGGCGCTCAGCAGGATAGGCAGGGTCGAGGGGCAGGTAGGTGGCTCCGACTTTGAGGATAGCGAGGAGGGTGATGACCAGTTCAGTGGAGCGTTCCAGGCAGAGGGCGATGCGATTGCCGGGCTGCACACCCTTTGCCATCAGGTAATGAGCCAGTTGATTGGCCTGCTGCTCAAGATCTCGGTAAGTGAGGACGATGTCTTCAAAGATGACGGCAGTGGCGTCTGGATTAGCTTGGGCCTGGTCTGCAATCTGCTCATGGACGCAGCAATCAGGAATGGGCTGCTCGGTTTGGTTCCAGGCTGCGAACTGCTGATGCTCGGCGGGGGTAAGCAAAGGCAGAGCTTCTAAAGGCTGATTCGGATCGGCAACCATGCCCTGAAGTATGGTTTTTAGATGACCGAGGAAGCGGTGGATGGTGGTATCAGAGAAACGATCGCGGTCATAGGCCACCCGCATAGAGAGGGTTTCACCGGGGATGACAAAGAGGGCAAGGGGATAGTTGGTTTGCTCGAATCCCTGTCCTTCACGGATGGTGAGGCCGCTTTTGTCATCCGCCAGAGCAGCCGTCAGAGAAACAGGGTAATTTTCGAAGACGAGTAAGCTTTCAAACAGGGGAACGCCACTGGGGACGTGGCTCCAGGACTGAATATCGGTGAGGGTGCTGTAGGCATAGGTTTCGCGATCGCGCTGATGGTCCTGAATCTGTTTTAGCCAAGGCAACAGCGGCATCTCTGAGGGCAGCGAGAGCCTTACAGGCACGGTGTTGATGAATAATCCCACGATGGACTCTGCACCTGGCAGCGTTGGGGGGCGTCCAGACACGGTAGCCCCAAATATCACCTCTGAAGTATTGCTGTAGCGGCTGAGTAATAACGCCCAGGCTCCCTGAAGCAGGGTGTTCAAAGTGAGGTGGTGGCGTTGAGCAAAGGCATTAATGCTGGCTGTCGTGGTCTGAGACAAGGTGAGCCAGCGATCGCGATTGTCGGGTTGAGAGGATGCCGAAGTGCGGCGATCGATGCCCAAGGGCGTCGGGGCTGTAAAGCCTGCCAGGGCTTTCTGCCAGTACGTTTGAGCTGCCTGTGGATCCTGCTGCTGTAGCCAGACAATATAATCTCGGTAGGGTCTAGGAGACGGGAGAATGATAGCTTGCCCTTGGCGCTCTGCTGCGTAGAAAGCTAAGACTTCTTTGATCAAAAGGGCATTGCACCAGCCGTCCATCAGCAGGTGATGGTGGCTCCAGACGAAGCGATGGCGTATTGGACTGAGCTGGAACAGGGCACAGCGCATTAGGGGAGGCTGATCGAGGCGAAAACCCTGAACGCGATCGCCCTGCAAAAAGGCCGCTAACTTTTCTGCCTGCTCTGATTCGGATAATAGCTGCCAGTCGGCTTCAATCCAGGGCAATTCCGCAGTCGCATGAACGACCTGCAGGGGTTTGTCGACTTCTTCCCAATAGAAGGCAGTCCGCAGCACGGCATAGCGTTCGACAACTGCTTGCCAGGCTCGTTTGAAGGCATCAACATTCAGATGCCCTTCCAGTAAACAGCTTCGCTGTTCAAAATAGACCCCGGATTCCGGCGCATACAGCGTGTGGAACAGCATGCCCTGCTGCATGGGGGAAAGTTCGTAAATGTCCTGGACTTGAGTCATGGCGCTACTTCCCCCGGATCTTGCTAAGAAGCTGATCAAGCTGCGCCTGATTAACCCGCGCTGCCGCAAAGTCAGAGGGAGTATAGGCGGCTTCGGGGACTGACTGACTGGACAGGATGAAATAAGATCGCAGCGTTGCCAAATATCGCTGGGCGATCGCCTCAATGGTGGTGCGTTGATGAATTGCACGGCTATAGCGCCAAATTACCTGAAGCTGCCCTGCCTGAATCAGCGCAATCACGTCTAGCAGGTAGCGGCGGCGGTCCGATAAACTGCGAAGTGACCCGACTGACTCAGAGGCCAGTGACTGAATCAAACTCTGGGTGTCAGACTCCGAACTCAGCTGAAGCTGACCCAAATAATTAAAGCTGATGGCTGCGGGTGAAATCAGAGTCGGATCCGGCTCTGGATCTAGATATCGTAGGACGCTGTAACCAATGCCCTGATTTGGAATAGACCGCAACTGCTCCTTGACTGCTTTGACTTGTTCAGCGATCGCTCCGGCAGGTAACTCTAATCGCAGCGGATAAACCGTTGTGAACCAGCCTACTGTCCGAGACACGTCCAAACTGGTCAAGTCTTGCAAATTTTGCAAAGTCAACGCTCGACCATGTCCCTCTAGGTCAAGCAAGATCGTAGGGGACTGCATCCACAATTTCAGCGTTTGTCCCAAAGCTGTCAGCAGGACGTCATTGATTTGAGCATGGTAGGTCTGGATTGTGGTGTTCAGCAGTGCCTGGGTCTGATCAGCATCTAGCTTGATCGAGACTTCTTCAATCGACGCTGCTGTGTTGCCGTTGGTGGATTCGTCAAAATCGATTGGCAACAGTGTCAAGGGTAGCGAGCACATCTCTTGCCAATAGGAACGCTCTGCCTCAAAGTGACCTGATTGCCTCAGTGCCATCAAGTGATTGGCCCAAGCCTGGGTGGAATGAGTTTTAGGCGGCAGCAGGATTGGTTTCCCAGCGGCAATCTGTTGATAAGCCGTTTTCAAATCTTCTAGAAGAATGCGCCAAGACACCCCATCCACAATTAAATGATGGGCAATCAGCAACAGGCGATTACCCGATTCACCCAGTTGCAATAAGGCGGCACGAAATAGAGGCCCTTCTGTCAGATTCAGACTCGTTTGCCAGCTATCGACGGCGTTTGCCAAGGCCTCTACTTGAGACTCAGAAGACAAATGGGATAAATCCAGGTGATCTAACGGTACGGTTACGGCATCAGGAGCTTGGATGACCTGCTGCCAACGGTTGCCCTGTGAGGAGAAGCGCGATCGCAGCCCATCATGATGCACCACCAACGCCTGTACGGCCTCAAGCAACCATTGCAGGCGCACATCCGAGCTAACCGTCACCATGACGGCCTGATTGAAATGATGAACCTCCAACAAGTCTCGGGCAAAAAAGTCCTGTTGAATGGGGGTCAAAGGCACCGGTCCCGTCACCAGTTCTTGGGAGACAGCGGGCACTGATCGCACCTCGGCTACAGCTGCTAATTCTGCGACGGTTTGATGCTGAAACAGCTGACGCGGCTTTAAATACAGCCCCTCTTGGTGTGCCTGAGCGATGATCTGCATCCCCAGAATGGAATCGCCCCCTAGCTCAAAGAAATTGTCGTGAAGACCCACTGTATCTCGCCGAAGCACCTTGGCCCAGACTGCCACTAGCTGCTGCTCTATTTCTGTCAGGGATCTACTGGTTTGGTTACTCTCGGCAGCCGGTCTGTCAGAAATGGGTAGCGCCTCGCGATCGACTTTGCCATTCACCGTCAGCGGTAGTGCTGCCATCGCTACGAAGTAGTCGGGAAGCATGTAGGTTGGAAGCTTGTTTGCAAGATGCTGGCGTAGGGAAGGGTTGTGAGTTATGGGTTGTTGGTTATGGGTTATTGGGGGTTGGTTATTAGTTATGGGTTGTTGGTTGTTGGTTATTGGTTGTTGGTTATTAGGGGTTGGGGATGAATTGCTTGTTCTGACTTCTGACTGCTGGCTTCTGACTTCTGACTGCTCTACAACGTAGGCCACCAGCTTGGCTGCTTCACCCATATCCTCTCGCAATAGCACCACGGCCTGCTCGACATTGGGATGCTGGCATAGAACAGTTTCGATTTCACCGGGTTCAATGCGGTAGCCGCGCAGTTTGATCTGGTCGTCCATGCGACCCAAGTATTCGAGGGTTCCGTTAGGGCGGTAGCGGACGCGATCGCTGGTCTTGTAGAGAGTTTGGTGTTGGTTATGGGTTGTTGGTTCTTCGTTGCTGGTTCTGGGTTGTTTGCTATTCGTTTTGCTTTCGGCATTTCCGGCAAACGGATTCGGCACAAATCGCTCTGCTGTTAAGTCTGGGCGATTCAAATAGCCCCGGGCGATGCCTGCGCCACTGATATAGAGTTCGCCAGGAACGCCGATGGGAACGGGCTCTAGATTGGCATCGAGAACGTAGAGCTGAACGTTAGCGATGGGGCGACCGATGGGAACGCGATCGTCGGCAATGTCAAGGGGAACGTCGTAAATGCAGCAGCCGACGACGGCTTCGGTGGGACCATATTCGTTGACTAGACGGAGATTGGGGTAGCGCTGTTGCCAGGGGACAATGTCGCGACTGTAAAGAGCTTCGCCACCGAGGATAAGGGACTTAGCTGGTAAGGAGAACGTAGAGGAGTGGGGCAGGACGAGAGGCTCTAGCGCCTTTAGATGGGAGGGAGTTAGTTTGACAAGGCTGAAAGGGCTATTCCTCTGGAATGTGTGACTGAGGGCTTCGATTTCGTGGATTTCGGGTAGGAGCGTGACAGACTGTCCCGCCATGAGGGGCGCAAAGAGGCCGGTGATGGTCGCGTCGAAGCCGACGGAGGAATTGACTGGAGCACCCTTCCCATCCGCTACTGTGTAAGCTTGGACGCACCAGTTCAAGTAATTGCTCAGTCCTCTATGCGTCAACAACGTCCCTTTGGGTTTGCCGGTAGAGCCAGAGGTATAAATGACGTAGGCGAGATTCTCAGGATCAAGGTTAACGGTGAGATTGTGCTCAGGAGCCTGGGCGATTTGAGCGCGATCGCCCCTCAAATCTAAGACCGGGTAAGCACAGACCGCCATTTCCTGGGCTGCCTCAGTATCAGCCGTCACGACCAGCGACACTTGGGCATCGGCCAACATAAAGTGAACTCGCTCTGACGGCAAGCTGGGATCAATGGGAACATAGGCCCCCCCTGCCTTAAATACGGCCAGCAGAGCCACCATAAGCTCAACGGAACGAGGCAGATATATACCTACCAGAGTTTCAGGGCCAATGCTCTGACTGTGCAGAATATGGGCAAGTTGGTTGGCGCGATGATTGAGTTGAGCATAGGTGAGCTGCCGGGTAGAATCAATGACCGCGATCGCCTCTGGTGTGCGAGTAACCTGAGTTTCAAACTGCTGATGGAAGCACTGACTCGGCAGTGGGGTTCGGGTCTGGTTCCACTCCACCAATAGTTGATGCCGTTCCGCTGCGTTCAACAAAGGCAGTTCTGCCAGCGGACAATTGGGATTAGCGAGAATTCCTTCCAGCAGCGTGTGAAAATGACCCAGCATCCGCTGAATGCGGTCTTCTTCGAATAAGTCAGTGCGATACTCCACTGCCAGCAGCAGTCCGTCTTCTCGCTCAATGCCGTGCCAGGTCATGTCAAATTTGGTTTGTCCTGGATTGAGCCAGTCTTGCTGAATCTCTAGCCCCGGCAAATTCAAATCCAGAGTCGCAGCGTTTTGCTGCTGGTAACCGCTCTGAAGTTGAAACATGACCTGAAATAGAGGATTTTGGCTCAGGTCACGATCAGGCTGTAAGACTTCGACAACTTTGGCAAAGGGTACTTCTGAGTGCTGAAAAGCATCGGCAGCAACCTGCTTGACTTGCTGCAATAGTGCTCGAAAGGTCATCTGGCGGGTCAGACGGGTACGGAGCACAAGCGTATTGACGAAGAAGCCAATTAGCGGCTCGACTTCAGGGTGGTTGCGATTGGCAACGGGCACGCCAACACCAATATCAGCCTGAGCACTGTAACGGTGTAGCAAAAGCTTGAACGTCGCCACCAGCAGCATAAACAGTGTAGTGCCTTCCTTGCGACTCAATGCTTTCAAAGCGGCAACGCAGGCGGACGAGAGCGTATGGGTGCAGGTATGACTGGCAAAATTGGGCACTGCCGGACGGGGGCGATCGCTTGGCAAATCCAAGACAGGTAAAGCGGCCAACTGCGTCTGCCAATAATCAAGCTGAGCGCAACACGCTTCGCTCTTCAGCCACTGCTGCTGCCACAGAGTATAGTCTGCATATTGAATAGGAATGGCTGGAAGAGAGGACGGTCCTTTCTCGATAGGGTTACGGTAAAGGGTTGCCAGTTCTCGTATCAGCACTCCCCGCGACCAACCATCGGCCACAATATGATGCAGAACCAGTATCAAGATGGCCGTGGTTTTATCTAACCTTAGAAGGTGACTGCGGAGGAGTGGCTCACGACTGAGATCGAAGGGTCGTTTGACAGACTGTTCAGTGAGCCGCTGGATTTCGGCCAGCATAGCCGCTTCTGGCAACAGCCTCAGGTCTGTTGTTCGTAGTGGCAAGTGGAGGGTGGATAAGATTTTCTGACAAGGCTGCCCCTGCTGCTCAACAAATTGAGTTCTCAGACTTTCGTGGCGCTGAGCGATCGCCTGCAAACTGTGTTCTAGTGCTAAAACGTCTAGAGATCCAATCAGCCGCCACGACAGCGCAATATGATAGGCCGAGCTTTCTGGGTTGAGCTGATGCAGCACCCACAGGTTTTTCTGAGAAGGCGACAGCGGTATGACAGCGGGACGAACCTGGGAAATCAAAGGCAGCTCAACCGCTGTTGAAGATAGTCCCTGCTGCTTTAAACGCTGTTCCAACAACGCTCGCTGCTCTGGAGAGAGGGCCGCAATACGCTGTTGTAGAGCTTCAGAGGTTAGGCGCGAGTTTGTCATGTCCTATGCGGAACAGGCTGCAAAATGATAGATGAAGAAATCAACGGTTTTAACCGCAAGGTTCCAAAATTCAGCTAATGGATCGCCAAGTTAGACAATTAATAAACGCCACTAGCTATCGCAGTTCTTGACAGATGAATAGCACAATTATCCTTAAGCTGTTTGAGATAGGGTAAGGCTTGCATGACGCGATCAAAGTCTTGAATAAAATCAATCAAGCAGGCAACTTCAGTAACACCGGCTTGAGCCAATTTTTGTAGAAATGGCAAGCAGGTCTCAGGCGTTCCAATCAGTGAGCGATCGTTCATAAATCCTTCCACCCCAAATAGTAACAGACTATCTAAGTCATCGTCAGAAAAATCTTCTAGGCTGATGGATAAACCCATTCCTTTCGCTAAGTTTTCTAGCAGGCCATAGTGAGTTTTTAGATAATCACAAAAGGGTTGCCTAACATCGGTTTTAACTTGGTCACGTTCGCTTCCCAAAAATGTATGGAGCATCAAAGAAACGGTTTTGGAATCGGCATCATGACCATGCTTACTTAAGGATTGTTTATAGGCTTGAATTTTCGGAGCCAGTTGTTCTAATGATCCGCCTAAAAGAGAGGTCAAGATATTAGCTCCCAATCGCCCTGCTTCAATGAAAGTTTCAGTAGATTGACACGTGATCCAAGTCGGTAATTGGGGCTGAATAGGGCGCGGTAAGGAGCGGGTCGAGACGGTTTTTCCCGCTGCATCCTGAAAGTCAACGGCTTTCCCCTGCCAGAGCTGTTGCACTTGCTGAATGCCACGCCACATCTGGGCCTTTCGGCTAGCATGAGGCGTCCGCGACAGAATGAACTCGTCCATCGTCCAGCCTGAGGCAAAGGCGATCGCCACCCGTCCGTTTGAGAGATTATCAACAACGGCCCAATCCTCTGCAATCCGCACTGGGTGGTGTAAAGGCATGACCACACTGCCCGCCCGGATCTGGACATTGGCTGTTGTCATGGCTAGGGCAGCGCTAGTGACGCAGGGATTAGGATAAAGCCCCCCGAAGGCATGAAAATGTCGTTCAGGAGTCCATAGGGCAGTGAATCCGTTGTGGTCTGCAAATTTAGCACTCTCGATCAAGAGCTGATACTGATTAGGGCGGGCAACGGAGCCATCACCATCAAAATAGAAGAGGCTAAAATCCATTCTTGGTTTTCCTATTTTCGTTAATTAGAAAGTGTGTTGATTGATGTTTTTTGATTTGTGTCTCGGTCTAATACGGTAGACATTTTCCTTCGATCTTTGTTGGCTTATGAAGTACTAGAGCCTGATTCATGCATTCTACAGTTCGATAGTCATGCTTGATGGTTAATTTGATTTTCAACATCTGCCGGCGACATGGTTTCGATTTGTTTCAACAAGTCTTCGATGGCAGCTTGATCAGCATTATCAAGCTGATTTTCCTGGACGATTTTAGCAATGCCAGCGACGGTAGGCGCTTCGAATAAAAAGGCCCGCATAGGGAGTTCGACTTGGAATTCTCTTCGCAATCGCGTCACGGCTTGAATCGCCAGTAATGAGTGTCCGCCTAACTCGAAGAAGTTGTCATGAATGCCGACTTTCTCAACGCCAAGTAAATCCTGCATGGCTTCAGCAACAGCAGCTTCAACAGCGTTTCTGGGAGGAACATAATGATTTGAAAGCTGGGATCTATTGCTGGGGTTTAACAATTCAGCTTTGTTGCTCTCTGCCAGTGTTTCTGGATGATGAATCCACTGGTCGATGCGATCGCGCAGATTTCCCGGCGATACGGCCACCTGACTCAGGTGGGGCTGCGCGAGCACTCGCTTCGTCGTTTGCCAAACCTCTTCCGGCGTCATGGCTGAATCCAACCAGGTAGAACCTGTCTGCTGTGGGGCATCATCCAAGCGGCAGGCATCCCAGTTGATGCTGAGCCACCGCGAGGGATCGTCACGATGGGCCGTTACAAGGCTGTCTAGATAGCTGCTGACCGCAGCGTAAGCTCCAAAACCAATGCCGCCGACCACGGAGGATAGAGACGATTGGAGGAGTACAAAGTCGGGCGTTTGTTCCGCGAGAGCCGACATCAGGACTTGGATGCCTGCGATTTTGGAGCGAAACGTTTGCTTACACATCTGCGGGGTGAGTTCCGGCAGAGGGTAGCTGGCGCGATCGCCCATGACGCCAGTGTGAAAAACGCCGTGGATCTCTCCGAACAGGTCTATTCCTTGCTCTACGGCGGTATTCACCTGCCCGGTATCTGCGAGGTCAGCGCTAAACCAGAGGTAATCTGTTCCCACGCTTCCTAAACTTTGAAGTTTGCGAATCAGCCCGCTCACCTCATGTTGAGGACCGTGGGTCGCCATCCACTGCTCCCAGTTGTCGGCAGCCGGTAGACCAGGACGACCGATTAGCACCAACCGGGCCTGACATTCTCGCCTGAGTGCTTGAGCATAGACCAGCCCCAGCCCCTCGACTAAATCTCCGGCGATTAGATAGGTGCTTTGTGATCTGAAGGGTGATTGACGTTCAGACAGCGGCAGTGGCTCGTAAGTTTGTATCCAACGATAGCCGTCTCGGTAAGCCACGATAGGATTGGACGCCGTGAGTTCTCCATACAAGTTGCCTTCCAGCGTCTCAAGTGACATCGCATCCGTCGTTGCTGCAACGATATCTAAGTGCCGACAGCGAACGTGGGCCAATTCTTGAGGAATTACCTTGCACAGCCCTGATAGCATTGCCTGTTGAGGTTGAACCGCATCTGTGCCAACGACATCGTGTCCTTGGGTCGTCATAACGGTAAGGTTGGTGGAGCCAGAGCGATCGCTGGCAATCAGGGCCTGAACGAGATGCAGCACGCTATGGAAGCCCATCGTCAAATCACCAGACTCATCGGCCAGGCTCCAGCCATGAACCCAATGGGATGGCTGCTGACCAGCGGTTTCCAGAGTTTGAATGAGGGTTTGGTAGTCCTCGGGATTGTGAGGATTGAGCGTGTAAGCCTGTTCCTGTTGAGAGAACTGTTGACCAGGTTGAACGGTGATCACCTTCTGTCCGGCTGCTATCAGCCGCTGAGCTAGAGCAGAACTGATGGTGTCCGCAGTGAAGATCCCCCAACAGTCGCTTGTGGGAGGTTCAGGTTGTGATAAGTACGACCTGCCCCAGGATGGCACATAGAACCAGTCCGCCAAATCCGCTGCCTTCGCCTCTGTTGCAGGCTCTAATCGCTCAAAGCCTTCTGGGTTCAACGGCACCCAATACCGCTGTCGTTCGAACGGGTAGGTGGGCAACGGCACCCGTCGTCTCGCTTTGTGGGCAGAGACATTCGACCATTGCACGGATACTCCGGCTAACCATAGCTGCCCCAAACTGCCCAGCATAACGGCAGTATCGGCAACAGTCTCTTGAGGATGAGGGAGCGAATTCAAAACGAGGTAAGCATCTCGTTGGGTGGGGTCCATCTCCTGATGAGCCAGTGTTTTCAAGGCGCGCCCTGGCCCCACTTCCAGCAAGATTGGATTGGATAATTGCAATAGTTCCTGCACGTTGTCATGGAACCGCACGGGCTGTCGTAAATGCTGGGCCCAATACGCTGGGTTGGTCGCTTCTGCCGCTGTTAACCAGGTGCCCGTCACGTT
Organism: Oscillatoria sp. CS-180; assembly: GCF_028330965.1. GTDB lineage: Bacteria > Cyanobacteriota > Cyanobacteriia > Phormidesmidales > Phormidesmidaceae > Halomicronema. Next base: position 10,324 of record NZ_JAQMUB010000065.1, read on the forward strand.
TGACAGCACATCAATCTGAGGTGGGCTGAGCACCATTTGACCCAACAATGCCTTCAGTTCGGCCACGGCGGGTTCCATCAGGGGTGAGTGAAAGCCGTGGGATGTCTTGAGCTGTCGATAGCTGATAGGTTTGGAGTCCAACAGCGACTGGAAAGCGGTAATCGCCGTTTCTGTGCCCGATACAGCACAGAGTTCTGGCCCATTGACTGCCGCGATCGCCACATCATTCGGCAATAAAGCTGCCAATGCCGCCTCCGACAACGCGACCGACAGCATTGCGCCCGTTGGACAATCCTGCATCAATTGCCCCCGCGCGGTGACCAGCTGTAGTCCATCCTCCAGAGAAAAGACTTCGGCAACACAGGCCGCTACATATTCCCCAATACTGTGTCCAATCAATGCCTGGGGTTCAATGCCCCAAGAGCGCCAGAGCTGAACCAGAGCGTATTCGAGCGCGAAGAGGGCAGGTTGGGCGAATGCAGTTTGGTGAATGGGGGCTGGAGGTTGGGGGTTGAGAGAGTCTGAATTTTGAATTTTGAATTTTGTAGGGCTTTGCCCTTCCCGGAGGGTAGTTTGAATGTCGTCTCCGTAGAGCACCTCTAGGAGGTCAATGTCGTCATCTGCCAGAATCGCAGCGCAACGGTCTATGGCCTGCCGGAAGACAGGCTCAGTGTCGTAAAGGTCGCGACCCATGTTGGGGTATTGGCTGCCCTGACCGGAGAACATGAAGGCGATCGCGGCAGGGGCATGACCAGCCACTCGGGTAGGAAGGTTGTCCGAGATTAACTGCTTGACCGCGTCTGTTGCCGTCTGACACCAACAAATACGGCGATGGGGTAAGGCACGACGACCCACCTGTAAGGTATGAGCGACGTCTGCCAGTTTCAACTCAGGATGGGCTTCCAGGTGTCGAGCCAAATTCTCCGTGGCTTTATCCAAAGCTGTCGCTGTTTTAGCCGATAGGATTAAAAGCTGCTCCGCTTCCCCCTGGTCTTGTGAGATAGCAGCCGGACGCCTTGCTTCTCTACCATCCGTTGTCGGACTTTGCCTGTCTATATCCGCTCCTTCTTCTAAGATGACGTGGGCGTTCGTGCCGCCCATGCCAAAGGAACTGACGCCAGCGCGACGGGGAGTCTCATCGCGGGGCCAATCGCTGAGTTGACTCTGGATGGTGAAGGGACTGTTGGCAAAGTCAATTTTGGGGTTGGGTTGTTGAAAGTGAAGGCTAGGTGGAAGCTGGCGATGTTTTAAGGCCAGCGCAGTTTTGATGAGTCCGACGATGCCAGCAGCGGCGTCCAGATGACCTAAGTTCGTTTTGATAGAGCCGATCGCGCAGCCACCGGGATGATGGTGGAGGGCCTTTGACAGTGCGGCAATTTCGATGGGATCGCCGAGGGCGGTGCCTGTACCATGCGCTTCGATGTAGCTGAGGCTAGCCGGATCAACCTTGGCCCGCTCCAGAGCGGCCATGATAACAGCCGCCTGGCCAGAGACACTGGGAGCTGTGAGGCTGACTTTCTCAGCGCCATCATTATTGATGGCAGAGCCTCGAATGACGGCATAGATAGTGTCGCGATCAGTAATGGCTTCTGATAGGCGCTTAAGGACGACAATGCCCACTCCGTTGCCGAACACGGTGCCCTGAGCCGCAGCATCGAAGGCACGACAGCAGCCATCGGGGGAGGCAATACCATCACTTTGGTAGGGGTAGCCCTGAGGTGCCGTATTACCGACCGTGACGCCGCCTGCCAAAGCCATGTCGCATTCCGTTTGCAGCAAGCTCTGACAGGCTTGATGAACGCTCACCAGTGAGGTGGAGCAGCCCGTTTGGACACCGCAGCTCGGTCCTTTGAGGTTCAACTGGTAGGAGACCCGGGTCGTCATCAGCCCCATGACGTTGCTTACGACTGCCTGCACCGTGTCTGTAGACGCTCGCAGCTTGGGATCAGAAAAGAGGTTGACTAAATAGCTATTGAGGGCAGCGCCACCGTAAACGCCAATGCGACCGGAATACTGACGGCTGTCATAGCCTGCATCTTCTAATGCCGTCCAAGCACACTCCAGAAAGGCCCGATGCTGAGGATCGATGAGTTCAGCTTCGCGAGGGGAATAGCCAAAAAAGGCCGCATCAAAGCTGTCGGCTTCAGAAAACCCCGCATAGGCGCGGACATAATCTGCTTGCTGAAACGTCTCCGATGAGACTCCAGCAGCTTCCAGCTCTTGATCAGACAGCACGCGAATACCGGACTGACCCGCTATGAGCATCTGCCACAGCTCCTCAAGGCTGTCGGCACCGGGAAACCGACCCGCCATGCCGATGATGGCAACTCGCTCGTTTTTAGCTTGCTCCACCGCTTCGAGCTGCGATCGCGCCTCTCGCAGTGCCCGTAGAATGCGCTCATCAGTCGATTTTGGGTTAGGTAAACTCTGTGTCATGACGATGGATTGAGTAAGCGTTCGAGGGCAGCTAGTTCTTCCGCAATGGGATCATCGGGGGAGTTGGGAGGGTTGGAATCGAGTACTTCCAAGGGAGGGAGGGGTGTTGGCGGAGGACTAGCCATTGAAGTTGCCTGCCGCTGTTCCCGTAACTCCCTTAGCTTTGAATCGGTTTCAGGCCTCGGTTCTGGCACATTGGGAGGAGAAAGCAGCTCGGACTCTGCCAAATGCTGAGCCAGCGCTGCAATGGTGGGATGTTCAAAGATCACGGTGGAAGAGACCGAAGTCCCCAACTGAGTGTCCAGGCGGTTCTTCAGTTCCACCGCCATCAGTGAATCCATCCCCATGTCAAAAAAGCCCAGTTGAGGATCGGGGAGTTGGTTTGTCGATCGCCCCAGCACTTGAGCCACCTCCTGTTGCAGGGCTGTGGTGAGAAAATTCAGGCGCTGGCGTTCTGGCAAGTCCTGCAAACGCGATCGCCAATTGGCGGTGGAAGCGACAGGAACGGACTGCTGGAACGGCTCAAAGAAAGGATCATCGGCCCCTGCCCGACTGAGGAACTGAGACCAGCGAATGGGAATGACTCCGACCTGGGCCTCACTGGGATGGGCGAGTAACTGGGAAAGGATATGGAGTCCCTGATCTGGGGCGATCGCACCCACTCCTCTCAGCTGCATCTGCTGATCGACCTGTCGTTGGGCGGCTGCCCCCGCTCCTGACCAAGCGCCCCAATTAATGCTCAGGCCCGGAAGTCCTAAGGTCTGGCGATAGTGAGCGAGGGCATCCAAATAGGCATTGGCGGCGACGTGACTGCCCTGCCCCGGAGACCCCAACAGAGACGCGGCTGAAGAAAACAGCACAAAGAATTCCAGCGGTTGATCCTGAGTCAGTTCGTGTAGATGCCAAGCTCCGTAAGCTTTGGGGGCCAAGACTGTCTCCATCCGCTCCCAAGTCAACTGCTGCAAAATGCCATCATCCAGCACCCCTGCCGCATGAATCACTCCCCGCAGTGGAGCGTTCAAGGACGCGATCGCAGCAGCCAACTCCTCTCGTTGAGAGACATCTGCCTGAATGACGTTAACTTTGGCTCCTTTGTCGTCTAGTGCCTGTAGCTGAGCTTGCGTTTCAGGTGAAATGTCTGTGGGCGATCGCCGACTCAGCAGTACCAGTTGACCCGCTCCCTGGTTGGCTAACCAGTCCGCCGTGAGAAGCCCCAAACCGCCGAGGCCACCTGTAATGAGGTAAGCGGCATCGGGATGAGTAGAGAGAGAAAGATGTTCTGGGTTATGGGGTATGCTTCGTGCAGACAAAGCCCCCTGTTGTTCGTTATTCGTTCTTAATTCCGCTTCGAATAAGGAAGGCCCTGCACTGTTCCTTTCTGCGATCGTGAATACAATTTTGCCAACGTGCTTTGCCTGCTGCATAGTGCGAAAGGCGCTGATGGCATCGGTGATGGGAAAGACTCGATGGGGCAAGGGACGAAGTTGTGCGGTCTCGAAGGCGTGAGCGAGGGTTTGCAGCATCGCCTGTATCTGCTGCGGGGCCTGCCGAGTGAGGGACAGGAGATCGACCAGATGATAGGCAACATGCGGCTTCACAGTGGCGACTTGGGCAGCACTCCACACGTCTCGTTTGCCGATTTCGATGAACCGTCCCTGAGACTTGAGTACAGACAGGCTTTTCGGGATGAATTCGCCGGATAGCGAATTGAAGACGACATCAACGCCATTGCCCTCGGTCGCTGCGCGGATGTCCTCCGCAAAGTCTAGGATGCGGGAATTCATGACGTGCCGAATGCCCATGCGCTTGAGTGCTGGCCATTTGTAGGGACTGGCGGTAGCGAACACTTCGGCTCCTCGGCTCCGGGCAATCTGGACCGCCGCCATCCCGGTGCCCCCAGCCGCAGCGTGAATCAGTACCCGTTCCCCGGACTGTAGTTGAGCCACTTCTGCCAAAGCGTAGTAGGCCGTGAGGAAATTGGCGGGAATGGTGGCAGCTTCTACGGCGCTGAGGTTTTGAGGCTGAGGGACTGCCAGCACCGCAGGCACGGTAACGGATTGGGCAAAGCTCCCGGCTGCCAGCGCCATAACGCGATCGCCGATCTTCAGATGCGTCACCTCCGCTCCGACAGCAATGACTTCACCTACACACTCGACGCCCAGCCAGTCTCGCTCGAAAGGTAGCAGTCCCAGTGCATCCAGTACATCAATAAAGTTGAGTCCAGCAGCATCAACCCAAATTTCCACCTCGTCAAGCTGAACAGCGCGGCGGGTCGAGGGCTGAAGCTGGAGATTATCTGGCGTTCCCTTGGTAGCGATCGCTAGACGGAAGTTAGCCTCTTGTGTCCTCAAACTAGGCAGTTCAAGAGAAGGCGGCAGGCTAAACTTCCCGAGCCGAGCCATTCGTCGCTGTCCTTGACGATAGGCGATGGTCTCCGGTTCAGGTGGGGTTTGCAATTCCGCGGCCAACTCTGCCATCCACTGCTCAAACGTTGCATCGGGGTCGAGATCGAGGCGACAGCAGCGCAGAGCGGGATGCTCCAGCGCAATCACTCGTCCCAGCCCCCACAGTGAGGCTTGACTCGGATTGGTTACAGGGGAACAAGCCGCCCCTTGGGTCACCAAATACAGTTGGGGCGGCTGAGATAGCTCAGTCAACATTTGCACCCAGTGCAACAGACCGCTAAAGCTACATTCCAGCGCTTCGGGGGTGAGCGATTTCGACAGACTTGACCAGTAGACGACTGTTTCAGGGACAGCGTCAGCAGCATTCAAAGCCTGCCAGAGTCGCCGGAGATCCTCAATTTTGCGGGGGTCAAGGATAAAGGTATCGGGGGACGTTTGAGCGTAGCGATCGCCCCACTCTGCCCATAGGCAACGGATGCCCTGCTCTACCAAAATTTCAGTCAAACCATCCGCCGGACGTTGCCCCTCAGCCAAAATCAGGCAGGCAGGCGCTTGATTAGGCTGATCCAGGTCCAAATCTCTCTGAGCCACTATCACCGTCTGCGGTAGCAGGTGGTGAGACATACCAGCGTGAAACCCAGCGTTACTCTCAGTGTCGTTCGGTTCCGCTGATGCTTCAGCCAACCAATGGGAAGAATCGGGTTGCAGTATCGCCGTCGTGAAGCCACTTTTATCCAGGAGCGTTTGCCATTGAGCCGCCGACAGCAGGGGATAGTCGGACCGCAAATCACGATCCGTAAACTTCCACCAGCCTTCGGTTAGGCCAAAAATCAGGTCAAGCCACAGCAGAGGCTGAGTGCTTTCCAGCAAGATCAACTCGCCTCCAGGGGCCAGTAGCTCTCGCACATGGGTCAGCGTTTGTCGCAAGTCAGCTGTAGCGTGCAGTACATTGGCTGCGATGACCAAATCAAACGGCTGGTGGAATCCCTGATCGGCAGGCGATCGCTCAATATCCAACACGTCATAGCGGACAAAAGGATAGTCCCGAAAACGCTCCTGTGCCTTGGAGAGGAACATCGCTGAAACATCTGTAAAGATGTACTCCACGTTCTGAAGATGAGGCAGCAGATAAGCGGTTGTGCCCCCGGTACCCGCACCGATTTCGAGAATGCGAAGGGGCGGTTTAGCGTCTCCAATGGTGGCTGTCACTGCTCGCTGCAACAAGGAATTCATCACTTGCGCCCCAACGGAGGACTCGTAAAGCCGAGTCAGATCAGCCATATTGCCTTTGGGAAAGAGCAGTGTTAGCGGATCAACGTCACCCCGGAGCACTGTGGCCAAGTTTTCGCCACAGCGATTGAGAAGCGTGAGTTCTGCGTCTACGATTTTGGCGTTTGACGTTTGACGTTTGGCATTTGCTATTTCTGATTCCTGACTCGCGGCTTCTGACTTCTGCAAAAGTCGCTGAAAGAGTCCTCGCTGTTGCGGTGCGATGTTCCAGAGTGAGGCTAGTTCGGCAGGGCTATCGTCAGGAGATGGGTTGCCGAAGGTGGCGATCGCCTGCTGAATATAAGCCAGACTGAGCTGCTCCAGTTCCGGCAAGCATTGTCGATAGGCGATGACCTCGGGCTGATTCAGCAAATCATCAAAGGCGGATGCGATATGTTGACAGACAGCATCCGGCGATCGCAGCAGCTCAGCGGGGGGTGTCACGTTGGGAAGCAGTTTGATTTGCCAATCGACCTGATAAAGCCAGTCGTGAAACTGGGGTGTACCTAATACGCGAGCAGGCGTGGCAGGTCGGAGCTTCAGCCCTTCTAGGATGCCAACGAGCTGGCCATCCTCCAGGAAGATTTGAAGATCTGCGGTGGCTTCTCGCTCTCCGATGTGCACTTGAGCATGACACCACAACTGATAGTTAACCTGCGCCAAATTCAGCCCCGCCTGAAGATGGACGTTAGCAATTCCAGCTGGCAGGTAAGTTTCCCCATGAGGCTGATCCAGAAAAATGGCAGCCAAACTCTGCAAGCAGGCATCTAAGAGAACAGGATGGAGATGATAATTGGTCGCTGTCGGATGCAGGGTTTGCGGTAGTTGGAGGCGACTCAAGACCTCATGCTTTCCTTTCCAAATCGTTTTGATCGCCTGGAAGCGATCGCCATAAACCACCCCCTGATCCGCTAGCCGCTGATAGCAAATATCAACCGGGACAGGTTCGGAACAGCGCGATCGCAACTGGGCCAGCTCTAACGACGAATCGGTTGCCTCTGCCACTACCTGACCACTGGCATGAAGCACCCAGTCTGAGTCGGTCAGGCTGAGTATTTCGAAGTGGGCAGGCGAATTCTCTTCGGGGAGCAGCAATACCTGTACGGTTTTAGGCTGATCCAGAACCAGCGCTTGATGGAGGGTGACGGCCTCAAGCCTTAGGGGGGTATTGGGATAGGTGTGACGGAGGGCGGCGATCGCCATTTCGATAAACCCTGCTGCGGGAAGCACCACTGCTCCAAAAACAAGGTGATCTCGTAAGTAGTCGGGAGAGTCTGAGCTGATGTAACTCTCGAAGTGAAGGGTGGATGTCCGGGGCAGGTTGAGTGGGTTGCCTAAAAGAGGATGAAAAGACCCACAGGGCGTAACCGTACGCCTAATCTGGGCAGGTGCATCAATATCGGCCCAGTAGCGCTGGCGCTGGAAAGGATAGGTTGGAAGGGCAACTCGCTGATGAGAACGGCCCTGATCAACAGCATCCCAGTGGATAGCGGCACCTGCTACGTACAGCTCTCCGAGACTGGTAAGTAACGTTTGACTGTTGGCGTCTGATCGCAGGCTGGGCAACCAGAGCGCATTCAGGTTGGGTAGGCAGAGTTGTCCCATCGCTAGCAGAATGGGCTTTGCACCCAGTTCCACAAAGGTGTTGTAGTCCTGCGCTGCTAATGTCGTCATTCCCGCCATAAACTGAACGGGCTGACGGACATGATTCACCCAATAGTCTGCATGGGCAACGTCCGTCACCTGTCCAGTTACGTTAGAAACCAGCTCTAACTGAGGCGGCCTGTAGCTTACCGTGTTTGCCACTTCCTTGAAGTCGGCCATCATCGGCTCCATCAGCGCTGAATGAAAGGCGTGGGAGACTGGCAGCGGCTGCGTTTTGATCCCCTGCTCAGTTAGCGTCGCGGTTACTGAGGCAAGCGCAGACTGCTCACCCGAAATCACCGTGGCTTCAGGGCCATTGATGGCGGCAATAGAAATATCAGGGGGCAGGATTGGAGAGAGGCGATCGCGAGCAGCCTTCACCGCCACCATGCCGCCCCCGACGGGCAGCGCCTGCATCAACCGCCCCCGGGCGGCCACCAATCGCAGTCCATCCTCTAGGCTAAAGACCCCGGCAAGACAGGCGGCGACATATTCCCCAAGGCTGTGCCCCATGACGCCATCGGGTTCGATGCCCCAGGCCAGCCAGAGTTGAGCGAGGGCATATTCGAGGGCGAAGAGGGCGGGTTGGGTATAGGCGGGTTGGTGGAGTTTAGCGTCTGAATTGTGAATGATGAGTTTTGAATTGTGAATGTCGCTTCCATAGAGCACGTCTAGGAGATCGATCCCTTCGGCTGTCAGAAGGTCAGCACAGCGGTCCAGGGCCTGTTGGAAGGTGGGTTCGGTGTCGTACAGCTCTCGGCCCATGTTGGGGTATTGAGAGCCTTGTCCGGTGAAGAGAAAGGCGATTTTTCGAGGTGTGCGAGTGGGGTGAACGAGGTGCGTTGTTGATGGGTTGGAGAGTATATGCAGTTGATGTTGAGCGTCTTCAATGGAGTTCGTCACGATCGCCAGTCGATGGGCAAAGTGCGATCGCAACTGATGCCCGCTCCAGCAAATGTCTGCCAGAGATTCCTTTGCTTCCAGGATCCAATCCGCATAGCGCTGGGCTAACTCTTGCAGTGCTTCTGGGTCCTTTGCTGCCAGTGTCAGTAGTTGCCAGGATCGGGGTGGGGAGTGGGGAGTAGGGTTTTCGCTATGGGGTTGGGGGTGTGGGTTGGCTTGTTGATTGAGAGGGGCGGCTGCCAAGACCACATGGGCATTCGTGCCGCTAAATCCGAAGGAACTAACGCCTGCCAATCGGGACGGGTCTTGCTGCCAGGGCTGAGCCTGTCGGGTGACAACGATAGGCAGTTCAGACCAGGAAATATGAGGACTGGGCTGGTGAAAATGCAGGTGGGGTGGCAGGGTTTCATGCTGTAGGGACAACACGACTTTAATCAGTCCGGCAATTCCGGCAGCGGCTTCGAGGTGACCGATATTGGTTTTGACGGAACCAATGTATAGTGGCTGCTCTGGCGTATGACTGTTGCCGAAAACAGCTCCCAACGCTCCGACTTCTATGGGATCACCCAGGGATGTGCCTGTCCCATGAGCCTCGATATAGCTGATTTGATCGGGTTGAACATCTGCGTTCTCCAGTGCCTGACGAATCACCGCCTGCTGAGACGGCCCATTGGGAACCGTCAGTCCACCGCTGCGCCCATCCTGGTTAACAGCAGAGCCACGAATTAAGGCCAAGATGTTGTCTCCGTCGGCGATCGCATCGGACAAGCGCTTCAGCACGACGACACCACAGCCTTCTCCACGGGCGAAACCATCAGCAGCGGCATCGAAAGTTTTGCAGCGACCGTCGGGCGCTAGCATTCTAGCTTTGGAGAAATTGATACTAAATTCAGGCGCAATCAGGCGATTGACGCCTCCAGTTAAGGCGGCATCGCATTCCCGATGCCGTAGACTCTGACAAGCTAGATGAACGGCTACCAGGGATGAAGAGCAGGCGGTATCCACCGCTAGGCTGGGTCCCGTTAATCCCAGATTGTAAGACAATCGTCCAGCGGCGGCGCTATGGGAGTTGCCTGTTGCTAGGTAGGCGTCAACATCAGCTTCAGGGCGCTGTAGCAGGTATCTAGAATAGTCGTTGCTGCTGATGCCTACAAACACGCCGACAGGACGCCCTGACCATTGATCTGGCACCACTCCAGCGTGCTCCAGGGCCTCCCAGGCCACTTCCATCAGCAGGCGCTGTTGGGGATCAAGGCTAACGGCTTCTTTGGGGGCAATGCCGAAAAAGGCCGCGTCAAATTCTTGCAGATGGTCAACAAAGCCGCCATAGCGGGTGACGATTTTGCCAGCGGCCTCAGGATTGGGATCGTGATACTCGTCTACATTCCAGCGATCGCTTGGCACAGTCGAAATGGCGTCTACTCCTTGCTCTAAAAGCTGCCAGTAGGCGGCAGGACTGTTAGCACCCCCCGGAAAGCGGCAGCCTATGCCAATGATCGCGATGGGTTCCTTGTCCACCTGCTGCAATTCTGAAACTTTGGCTTGCAGCTTCTCGATGGCCTGAAGTGCGCGGGCCATCCGTTGACTATTCGCAGTGGAGGTGCTGTGAACCACGAGTTTGCCTAATTGAGTAAGTCTTCGAGATCGGCCAGTTTTTGATCAAGTTGAGCCTCTAAATCTGCCTCCGATGGCAAATCTTCGACGCTGTCTTCAGGATCAGCGTGAGTCACATCTGGGACTCGCTCAGTTTTGGGGGATAACGGCTCTGCCAGTAGTTGCTCAGTCAGATACGCTAGCAGTCGATCAACTGTGGGATAGTCGAAGGCTAGGGTAGCGGGCAGCGAACAGTCCAAACTCGCTTGCAGGCTGTTCTTCAGCTCCATTGCCGTCAGGGAATCCAGCCCCAAGTCGAAGAAGCCCTGCTGCCGATCCAGTTCTTCTGGGGCAAAGCCCAAAACTTGACTGATCTGATTACAGACGTGGGTATCCAACAGGTGTTGCTGTTGGTCTTTGGGGGCGGCTGCCAACTGTTGGCGGAAAGCCTCTCGCTGGGGTTTCTGAGACCGAGTATGACTGCTTTTAGTTTGATGAAAAGCAGCCTGCCAAAAGGCTTCTAGGAAGGAAGACTGCCGTAGATGCCCCTGATGGAGAAAAGTCGGCCAGTTAATCGGCACAATGCCAATCTGAGGAAGCGACTGCGACCAGATCTGTGCTAACTGCTGTAGCCCTTGCTCTGGAGCAATTAACTCGATACCGTGAAGCCCAGCCAGCCCATTACCCCGCTGATACTTCAACGCTGAGCCTACCGTCGACCAGGCCCCCCAATTGAGGCTGAGACCCGGCAGTCCTTGCGATCGCCGATAGTGAGCCAAGCCATCCAGAAAGGCATTGGCTGCCGCATGGTTGGCCTGTCCTGGTGATCCTAACAAAGATGCCGCTGAAGAGAAAAGGATAAAAAAGTCGAGTGGCAAATCTTGAGTGAGCTGATGCAGGTTCCAAGCGCCCTCGACCTTAGGGGCTAGGACCCGCTCAAACGCATCCCAAGAAAGCTGTTCCAGTCGGCCATCGCTCAACACACCCGCCCCGTGAACTACTCCCTGTAGCGGATAGGGCGACTCAGCAATACGCTGTAGTAGCGCCACCAATGCCTCAGAATTGCTCACGTCCACCGCTGCCGTTTCAATAATGGCTCCCTGCGTTGACCAAACCTGAATTTGCGCCTGCACCGCTGCTGTTGGTTCATGACGACTGATCAGCAGTAGATGACGAGCGCCCTGGGCAATCATCCAGTCCGCAACCTGGAGACCCAGTCCGCCTGTACCGCCTGTGATCAAATAAGTGGCATCGGCGTGGATAGAGAGAGCAGGCTGTTCTGTATTATGGGTAATGCTTCGCGCGGGCAAGGTCTTGTGTTGTTCGTTATTCGTTCTTTGTTCTGCGGCGAATGAGGCAGGCTCTCCACTATCCGTTGCTCCGGTCGTTAGTATGATTTTCCCGATGTGCTGCGCCTGCTGCATAGTCCGAAAGGCTTGAGTGGCTTCACTTAAGCGGAAAGTTGTGTAGGGTAAGGGGTGCAGCAGGCCGGATGCAAACTGCTGGTGTAGGGTTTGCAGCAGGGACTGGATCAGGTCGGGCTGTTCCTGGCAGAGGGCTACCAGGTTGATAGGAAAATATGATGAGTCAGGGGGAGGGGGCAGATCGCCGAGTCCCAGTTCAATAAAACGACCGCTCTGGCACAGCACCTGAATGCTTTTGTCGCGGAACTCGCCTGCTAGCGAATTGAGGACAACATCAACGCCTTCGCCTTGGGTCAGGGCCATGACCTCGTCGGCAAAATCGAGGGTGCGAGAGTTCAAGATATGGGTGATGCCGAGCGATCGCAGTGTTTCCCATTTGCTAGGACTGGCCGTTGCTATGATCTCAGCACCGACAGACTGCGCGATTTGGATAGCAGCCTGCCCAACTCCACCGGCAGCCGCATGAATGAGAATGCGATCGCTGGCCTTAATCTGGGCTAACTGCACTAGGCTATAGTAGGCCGTCAAAAACGTGACCGGAATCGTGGCTGCGGCCTCCGGAGATAGCGCTGCTGGAACAGGAATCACCATCGCTCGATGCACGGTGACGTACTGACCGAAGCTGTTAGACGCGATCGCCATCACGGGCTGCCCAACACCCAAATCCTGGACGGCTTCTCCAGCGGCGACAATTTCGCCGACGCATTCACAGCCCAGTACGGGTTCGCCAGGATATTGGCCCAGCGCCGTTAGGACATCCCGAAAGTTCAGTCCGGCTGTGGCCACTCGAATCTCAACTTCATCCGCGGCAGGAGACCGCCGCTCTACAGGCAAAAAGGTTAGGTTTGCCAACGTTCCCGGCTCTGATAAGGTCAGCCGTACGGAATCATAGGGGGTGACCTGAACTGGGGTGTAGGGCTGCAAGCGGGCCACTCGACGCTGGTGGGCTTGCAGACTGACGTTTTGCTCAGGGGAGTCGGCCAGCAGTTCTGCGGTCAGGGAGTCGACAGCAGTGGTGTCAGTGCTATCGAGGTCTATACAACTACAGCGGAGTTCGGGATGTTCGAGAGCCACTGTTTTAGCCAGTCCCCAGAGGGGCGATCGCGCTAATCCAGTCTCGGTAATGCTCAACGGAGTGGCCTCCTGAGTCACAAAGTAAAGGCGAGGAACTGAGGATAGATTGGCTTCGAGCAGCGCCTGTACCAGATGCAAGCCGTGACGGCAGGCTTCTTTAGAGGCTTCAGCAAGAGCATCAGAATTGGTAGCAGGTCCAGTTAGATAAATGACGCCTTGCCAGTGAGACTTCATTTGCAAAATTTGCAAGAGTTGCGCTTCTAAATCCGAAGTTGACCAATTGAGGGCAAGCTGATCTTCCAAGCTGTTGGAGGGAGCGAAGGTGACCAATAAAGGGGACTGCCCTTTGAGCTGAAGACCGTCCGCTAACGATTTGCCCATCTCCCAACAGTCACACAGGATTAACCAATCGGCAGGTGCTGAGGACAATTCCACCTCTTCACGTCGCTGCCCCACAACCACTGCCTGAGGTAAGCTCGGTGCCGCCGTTACCTCATCTGACTTAGGAGAAGTATCTGGCTGAAGAATCGCCGGGGTGAATCCACTCTCCTGCAACAGGGATTGCCATTGAGCTGCTGACAGCAGCGGATGGCGGGGCCGCAGATCGCGATCAGCAAATTTCCACCAGCCTTCCGTTAACCCAAAAATCAGGTCTAGCCAGGTTAAGGATTCTGTTCCCTCCAGCAGAATGAGTTCACCACCGGGAGCCAGCAGTTGACGAACGTGACCTAGAGTCTGTCGTAGATCCGCTGTGGCATGAAGGACATTAGCCGCAATCACAAGATCAAAAGGCTGCTGAAATCCTTGCTCGATGGGCGATCGCTCAATATCCAACAGGTCATAACGCATAAAGGGATAGGCTTGAAAGCGCTCCTTAGCCTGACTCAGGAACAGCGGCGAAACATCGGTGAAAACGTATTCCACCCCATGGAGATGAGGCAACAAATGAGCTGTTGTACCGCCGGTGCCAGCCCCAATTTCTAGAATTCGAATGGGGCGTTGGGCAGCGGCGATCGCCGCTGAAACGGCCTTTTGCACGAGCGTGTTCATCACCTGTGCACCGGGTGAGGACTCATATAGCTGGGTCAAGTCGCTCAGGTTACCGTCTGGGAAAAGTAGCGTTAGCGGGTCGAGATCTCCGGTCAGAACAGCCGCCAAATTTTCGCCGCAGCGGGTGATGAGGGTCAGCTCAGCGTTGGCAATTGCAGATTGTGGATTGTGGATTTTAGATGGGGTGTCTTCTGGCTTCTGTTCGATGCCGTCTACTTTTGCCAAGAGATATTGGAAGAATCGTTCGTGTTGAGGGGCAATTTGTAGCTGCTGGGCGATATCCGGGTGGGTTACTGTCTGGCTCAGCTGTGGCGACCAGCCCAGTTTCTCCAAGGCTTGAGTGATGTAGTGAAGGCTGAGCGCTTCTAGCTGGGGCAGAAGGCTTTGATAGGCAACAAATTTGGGTTGAGAGACGAGTTGGGTAAAGTCAGGGGCGATGCGATCGCGAATAGCCTCTGGTGCTTGCAGAAAATCTAGAGGCTGAGCTGATAAGGGCTGAGGCTGCCAGGCCACTTGATACAGCCAGGTCGTGTCGGACTCGTTCGATTGCTGGGAGTCTCCCAAAAGCTCAGGAGAAACTGGCTGTAGCTGCAAGCCTTCTATCGCAGCGATGATAGTGCCATCTGCTGCCAAAAGATTGATGTCAATTACTGGATTGAACTGTCTGTCTTCAGGCATTGCAGTAGGCCGCTGCTGGGCATAAACCCACTGCACGCTGCGGTTGGCTGGATTTGGCCAGCTCAAGCGTTGAATACTAATCGGTAGATAGGTTGTGGTGATCCCATGCCAATCAAGGGTTGCCCCTGCCAGCTGTAAACCAGCGTCCAGCAGAATTGGATGAACGTGGTAATGCTCTGAATCAGCCTGTTGCCGATTGGAGAGGCAAACCTGCGCTAGGGCTTCTCCAGGTCTTCGCCAGATCCGCTGCAGGACGCGGAATTCAGGACCATAGCAAATGCCCCACGCTTGGTACAGGCTGTAGAAGACATCAAGGGAGATCTCGTTAGTCAGTTCTTCCTGCTTTGCCGTAATGGAAAAGGCCGTCAGAACGGGTGAAGTTGACTCGATTTCACCGGTCGCGTTGCATTGCCAGGTCGAGGCAGAAGAGGCTGTCTGACTAAAGATTTCGAACTTAAACTGCTCGGTAGACCGAGGGGTCAGAACAGTTTGGATGAGAACAGTCTCTAGTTTCGACAATACCAGGGCTTTGGGAAAGGAGACGTCGCAGAGTGTTAGAGATGGATAAGGCAGGGAATGGGCGGCTGCGATCGCGATTTCTAGATATCCCGCCGCAGGCATGACCACCGCCCCAAATATCTGATGCTCCTTCAAATAGACTGGGGTATCCTGGCTGACCTGCGACTGAAAGTAGCGCACGGTCTCTCCAGCTAGGGGAAGCGGCGATCCCAACAAGGGATGACTGGGGGAGGTCAAAGAAGGCTCTGGTAGAGAGGCGAGACCTGATGCTTTTCCAGGCAGATCGGTTTCGACCCAGTAGCGCTGGCGCTGAAAGGGGTAGTTGGGAACCTGAACAATGCGGCGGGGATAAGCGCGATCGAATCCAGCCCAGTCGATAGTCGCGCCTAACATATACAGCTTTCCAAGGCTGGTCAATAGGGTTTGCCAATCGGCATCAGGGCGCAAACTTGGCAGCCACAAAGTATCGACTTCGGGCAAACAGGCTTGTCCCATGACAGACAGCACAGGCTTTGGCCCAATTTCGATGAACGTGTTGTAGTCCTCTGCCGCTAGCGTCTCCATGCCCGCCGCAAACTGTACGGACTGACGAACATGCTGAACCCAGTAATCGGCACTGGCAATTTCTGTCGAAGTAATCTGTCCGGTTATGTTAGAAACCAGCTCTAACTGAGGCGGCCTGTAGCTTACTGTGCTGGCCACTTCTTTGAAGTCGGCCATCATCGGCTCCATCAGCGCTGAATGAAAGGCATGGGAAACTGGCAGCGGCTGCGTTTTGATTCCCTGCTCAGTTAGCGTCGCGGTTACTGAGGCAAGCGCAGACTGCTCACCCGAAATCACCGTGGCTTCAGGGCCATTTATGGCGGCAATGGAAATATCAGGGGGCAGGATTGGAGAGAGGCGATCGCGAGCGGCCTTCACCGCCACCATGCCGCCCCCGACGGGCAGCGCCTGCATCAACCGCCCCCGGGTAGCCACCAATCGCAGTCCGTCTTCTAGGCTAAAGACCCCAGCAAGACAGGCGGCGACATATTCTCCAAGGCTGTGCCCCATGACGCCATCGGGTTCGATGCCCCAGGCCAGCCAGAGTTGGGCGAGGGCATATTCGAGGGCGAAGAGGGCGGGTTGAGTGTAGGCGGTTTGGTGGAGGGGGGTTGGGGGTTGGGGGTTGGGGGAGTCTGAATTTTGAGTTTCGCTTCCATAGAGCGCATCCAGAAGATCGATCCCTTCGGCTGTCAGAAGGTCAGCACAGCGGTCCAGGGCCTGTTGGAAGACGGGTTCGGTGTCGTACAGCTCGCGGCCCATGTTGGGGTATTGAGAGCCTTGTCCGGTGAAGAGAAAGGCGATTTTGTGATGGAGAGCGCCCTGGGTCAGGGAAGTGGGAGCGGGCGGGGTGTCTAGGAGATTGTCGAGTTGCTGTCTCAGGTGAGGCAAGTCGGCTGCGATCAGAGCACAACGATGGTTGAAGTGCGATCGCCCCACGTTGGCAGAGAAGGCAATATTAGGCAGTTCTGCCTCCACGCCTGAGTTCAACCAATCTCGATAACGCTGAACGAGCTGACGTAGAGCCTCATCGCTACGGGCAGAAAGCGCCAGCAAGTGTAGTGGCCGCTGGCTGTCACGCAATTCTGCGGCTCTGAACGTGAGGTCAGGCAGTTTGAAGTCATCTTGCGGGGCTTCTTCCAATATCAGATGAAGATTGGTGCCACTCATTCCGAAAGAACTCAGTCCGGCTCGTTTAGCCTCTGCCGTAGTCGGCCAAGGTGTGAGCTGGGTGGGCACGGAAACAGCGAGTTGATCCCAGGGAATATAGGGGTTGGGGGACTGTAGATGAAGGTGAGGCGGAATGTGCTGATGTTGCAGCGACAGGATGACTTTAATCAAGCCGGCGACGCCAGCAGCCGATTCAAGGTGCCCAATATTCGTTTTGACGGAGCCGATGAGCAAAGGGGTCGGACGTTGACCCATGACCTTATCGAGCGCCAAGACTTCAATGGGGTCGCCGAGGCGGGTGCCAGTGCCGTGGACTTCGACATACTGCACCTGCTGAGGGTAAACTCCGGCGTTCTCTAAGGCCTGCTGCAAAACGGCTTCCTGAGCCGCACCATTGGGAGCGGTTAGGCCATTGCTAGCGCCATCGTGGTTAACGGCAGAGCCACGCACTAAGGCTAGAATCGGATCTTGATTATCAATAGCATCAGAGAGGCGCTTCAGTACGACGATGCCGCAACCTTCACCGCGCCCGTAACCATCAGCCGCAGCATCAAAGGTTTTGCAGCGACCATCGGGAGCCAGGGCTTTGAGTTTACAAAAGCCGATGGTGGGTTCAGGCGACAGCATCAGGTTGACGCCCCCAGCCAGCGCTAGATTAGACTCACCACTGCGGAGGCTTTGACACGCCAAATGCACGGCTAACAATGAGGAAGAGCACGTCGTATCGAGCTGCATTGTGGGGCCGTGGAACCCGAAGGTGTAGGCTAATCGACCCGCAGCAATGCTGCGAGTGTTACCTAAGCTGCTGTGAGCATCAATACGAGTCAGGTCGCCTGATCGAACACTGAGTTGGGCATAATCGTCGAAACTGACGCCAACGAAGACACCAGTGCGAGTGCCGCGCAAGTCAAAAGGCGGCTGTCCGGCATTTTCTAAGGCAGTGTAGCTGACTTCTAGCAGGAGTCGCTGCTGTGGATCTAAGCTCCGAGCCTCGCGGGGAGAAATGCCGAAAAACTGCGGATCAAATTGATCCACGTCATCAATGAAGCCGCCATAGCGGGTATACATCTTACCGGGAGCGTCTGCATCGGGATCGTAGAGCGCTGCGACGTTCCACCGCTGGTCAGGAATTGCGGTAATGGCATCGCAGCCATGACGCAGCAGGTCCCAATAGGCCTCAAGGGTGTTGGCTCCACCCGGAAATCGACAAGCCATACCGACGATCGCAATCGGTTCGTTTTGCTGCTGTCGTACCGCTTCCAACTCCGATCGCAGCGATCGAATCTGTAAAGTGGCTTCTCGAAGCAGGTCACGATAGCTGTTTGGGTGAGGATTGGAAGTGCGATCGCGGGATTGCATCAGGTTCCCCTCCCTTGCAGGGCCGCCAGTTCCGCGGCCAAGGCATCAGCCATCTCAGTTTCGCTGAGGTCGTCAAGTGCTGTTGGATTGGAGGCAAAAGAATCAGGTCTAGCGCTGGTCTCGACCCCCTTATATCGTGGTGTTGTTCCACCTAGCTCAGAGGATGTCTGAGCGCTTGCATAAGTGGCCAAATGCGCTGCCAATGCCGCGATGGTGGGGAAATTCCAGGCGAGGGTGGCATTCAGAGGGTGCTTGAGTTCCAAAAAGTCCTCTAGATCTTGGGCCAGTTCTACGGCCATAACAGAATCGACACCGTAGTCTGCAAACGCTTTATCGATATCCATATCTGAAGTGGAAAGCTTGAGATGATGGGCGAGCCATTGGACTAACCACTGCTCCAGAACTCTGGTTGTTTGAGGCTGAAGGCGCGGCTGGCTATTGACGGAGGGACGTGAATCAGTGCGGCTCAAGCCTGTTTCTCGATGGTCCTCTTTGTCAACCGGAGGCTTAGGTGGCACCGATTTCCCACGCCCGTTATCCGTCACATTAGGGGACTCTTCTGCCAATCGCTGTTGTAGAAAAGCATCCAAACGGTGATCTTCTCCAGCTAGGGTTTGTTCAATGTCGCCGATGGTGTCGGTAT
Organism: Oscillatoria sp. CS-180; assembly: GCF_028330965.1. Classification (GTDB taxonomy): domain Bacteria; phylum Cyanobacteriota; class Cyanobacteriia; order Phormidesmidales; family Phormidesmidaceae; genus Halomicronema. The sequence continues at coordinate 29,034 of NZ_JAQMUB010000065.1, forward strand.
AGCTGGTAACCCAGTCGCTCGTAGTGCTAGCTGCCGCAGCAACGGCTTCGTTGGGATTAGGAACCAGAGCCTGAGAGAGTTTTTGCTCAAAATAACACTGGGTCCACTCTAAGGATCTGGGACAAGTGGATACGGATGCTTGAATGGCTAGGAGCAGCGCGATCGCACTCAACTCACCAACTGCCAGATACGCCTGACGCCGTGCTATGACCGCATCCGTAGAAAGGTGCTGATACCGCAACACAATATCGTCTGCGCTTGTAAACAACCGCTCCGCCAACTTGGGTGCCTGTAGCTCCTGACTCAGGAAAGGCTGCAAACCTGAGCGGGCATTAAACACCTCTGCCCCCAGATGCATCGCCAGGGTTTCTGTCGGTCCCTCAAAAATACGCAGGACACGAGCATCCCGCAGGATTTGTGGAGCTAAATTCGTTTCGATATAGCCCCGTCCGCCCAAGCACTGCACCAAATCATCTGCCGCTTGCCAGTAAAACTCTGGCGCTAGGATTTTGCAGGTCGTGTAGGCTGCGGGCGGCACGACCCTTCTCTGATCTAATCGCTGCCCGATCCAGTCCACCAGCGCGGACAAAGCCGAAACCTGGGCAGTGAGGCCGCTCAAACGGGTCAACAGCACTGGATTCTCCAATAGCCGTCCGGTGCTGACGGTGCGACGATCGCCATAGCGCACCATCAGCTGAGCGCAGCGCTTCATCCCCCCAATGCAGGCAGCCGCGATCGTCAGCCGGCCATACATCATGGCATCCTGCGCCACGGTCATCCCTTGACCGGGCTGCCCCAAAAGCTGAGCGTCGGAAACAGCGACTCCATCTAGATACACCGTATTTTGCACCATACTTCGCATACCCATCGTTAGCGCTTCTGGTCCTTGCCGGAGACCAGAGGCTCCCTTACTAATCGCAAAACCGCTGATGCCCGAGGCGTCTTCATGGCGTACAAAAACATTGATCAGCCCAGCCCATGCGGCTGAGCCACTCCAAACTTTCTCACCGTAGAGCCGCCAGTTGTTGTTGGTATCTACCACAAGATGAGATTGAATTGCATTAGGATTTGATCCGGCTCCAGGTTCCGTCAGTGCAAAGGCCGCCAGTTCTCGACCTGTGGCCAGTCGCGGTAACCAGTCCGCTTTCAAGGACGGCGTCGCAGCGTGCAGAATAGGCCGAATACCCAGCACATTGTTGAGTCCGACGAATAGCGCCAGAGTCGGATCGATCGCACCCAGTTGCTCCATCACTCGCAACATATCCTGATGGCCCAAACCGAGTCCGGCATACTCAGGGGGCACCTGCATTCCCAGCAGTCCCTGATTGCCAAAATCAAGGACGATGCTCGGTGACAGGCAGCGCCGCTCGTCCATCAATCGCGAATTGATCGATTCGTGAGCATACTGCCGTAGCCACTGGATTAAGGATTCAGTCCGATCAGGATCGCCGTTGGTGGACTGCGATGATGCCTCTTGCTCTGCTGGACTGGGCAACTGAGACACCTGAACTGATTGATCGATTGACCACTGTCCAACAGGGTCGAGCGTATGGTTTTCAAATCCGGCCTGACAAGCATGGCGCTGTACCTTGCCGCTCGTGGTTTTGGGCAGACTCCCTGGCTTTAGCAATACGATTCCATGGACCTGTAGCCCATGCTGCCGAGAAATCGCCGCACGGATGGCAGCAATGACGGCACCTGTATCTAGGGAACGCAACGCGGTTCGCCTGACCTCTTGGACCACCATCAGCCGTTCTTCACCGTTCACCTCCAGACCGAAGGCCGCCCCTACTTGAGCTGCCACTGCCTCATGGCTCTGGGCTACCGTCTGCTCAATATCTTGGGGATAGTGATTGTGTCCGCGAATGATGATCAGGTCCTTAAGTCGTCCAGTCACGAACAACTCTCCATCTTGCAGAAAGCCCAAATCCCCGGTCCGCACAAAAGGCCCAGCACCGTCAGCGAGTTTTGCGGCAAAGGTTTCCTGAGTCGCTTCAGGATTCTGCCAATATCCCTGAGCAATGCTAGGACCCGTCAGCCAGATTTCTCCGACTTGACCAGACGGGCAGCGCTGATGAGTTTCAGGGTCGGCGATCGCAATAGATTGCCCAGCCGTTGTCCGCCCACAACTCACGAACTGCCGTACATCCTCAGTTTGCGATCGGGACACGACTTGTCCTTTTGCTAGGGCAGTCTTGTCCACAGAATAAGTTGGAGGTTGAGCGGTCTTGACACCACCCGACACGAAAAGAGTTGCTTCCGCCAGACCATAGCAGGGATAAAAAGCTGTTGACCGAAAACCGCAGCCAGCAAACGTGTCGGAAAACTGCTGTAGAGTTTCAGCCCTGACGGGTTCCGCGCCGATAAAGGCCACTTCCCAACGACTCAAATCGAGATCCTGGCGCTGCTCCGGTGTAATCCTTTGCAAACAGCGCTCGTAGGCAAAATTGGGGCCGCCACTGGTCGTACCACCAAAGACGGAGATGGCTTGCAGCCACCGCAGGGGTTTGCGGAGAAATGAAGCAGGCGACATCAGCGTGACTGGAAAGCCGCCATAAAGGGGCTGTAGAATGCCGCCAATTAGACCCATATCATGATGGGGGGGAAGCCAGATGACGCCGTGACTATCCGGAGAATGACCGAACTGCTCCTGAATGATCCCCAGATTGTGCATCAGGTTACGATGGCTGATCATTACTCCCCGGGGCTGACTCGTGGAGCCAGAGGTGTATTGCAACACAGCAATATCGTCAGCAGCAATCAGAGGCTGCTCCCAGGACTGACTGGGCAAATTCACTGCTGAAAATTGGGGCGCAATGCAGGCAATGGCATCCTGGCGCAGATCTGTCATCGTCGCCGCCAAAGACTGCACCTTAGGCAACTGCCCAGGTGTAGTCACAATCGCCCGTGGCTTGGCATTGGCAACAATATATTGCCAGCGCTCTAGTCCCTGATGGCGACCAGGTAGCGGCACTGGAACCGCGATCGCCCCAGCCTGCACGCAGCCCAAAAAGGCAGCGACAAATTCTAGCCCTGCTGGCAACGCCAGCAGAACGGGCTGATGGGCAAATTCGGACAGGTGGATAGCGATCGCCTGCGATCGTCGATACAGCTCTGCATAACTCCAACCCAATCCATCGCTATGAGCAACCTCAGCCTCATCGGGCAGAAACTGGTAGGCCAAATGCTCCGGCTGATGCATCGCCCGCTGCTGCAAAATGTCTATCAGATGAGTGCTGACTGAATTCAATCCTTGTCCAGTTTCACTACTATTATCGTGGTCAAATTCTCGCACCATTGACAGCCCTGTTCGACCTAGCATTACCAGCCTGAGACCTCACCAGCCTCTGACCTGAAGCGATCGCTATTAATAATGATTCTCAACAGTATAACGAATTGAGCGTGGTGTAAAGCCTTTAGAAAGAGATTAAAAACTTTGAGAACAATTTCCTTGAAACGGTCTGACACGGTCAGTCTTAACGCATCTCAAACAGCCAAATTTTCTATGAGACTGAGACCAGACAGCCAGCCAATTCAATAAAAAATCCCCGGCAAAGATAGCACCAACCTTGCTAGGTGGAAATTTTCTACATTGCTTTCAGAAATGCTAGCACTTTTAATTTGTGAACGAGTAGAAAAACTGGCCTTGCTGATAACGTACTCCAATCAATCCCTTTTTGAGGTTGAGTTCCGCTGATCGTGATTGAGTTCAGCCCATAGGCACTGTTCGCATTCCACATCCCTGAGGCTAGATTAAGACTGCTTGATAGAGTCGAATGGTGTATCGAAACACTTGCCCCGCAATCCCTAGCTGTCTCCAAAGAGTACATCTTGCCCGCAAACTTACAGGCTCATTGCAGAATGCTGCAAGGTGACTTAATAATGGGTAGGGTATTGACACAACTTCTTGAGCGTTTCTTCTAAACCATGCTCAAGACTCGTGAGTGCTTTTCAGAACCGCAAGACTATTGTAAATTAACTGATCGCTGCTTATGGAATGGCTTGCTGCTCCTTTAGGATTTGCCAGATATCTGTTAACGGCATTCGTGATGTACGGCTGCTTCATGGTGGCTGAGCGTATTCGCCCAGTAGAGCCTCGTCAGCCCTTAACCCATATCTGGTTCAACCTGCGATGGTACGTGGTTTACAGTATCGTCATTGTTCTCATGCAAGCGCTTGGCATCGGTCTGATTGTTTCTGCCTTGCAAAAGTCCTTGGGGGCACCGTTCATCTCATTGCCCATACCTCAGAATATTTGGACTTATGGACTGCTAGCGCTGTCCTATTTCCTGATCACAGATTTTTTCTACTACTGGTTTCATCGATGGCAGCATAAAGTTCCTTTTTTGTGGGAACAGCATAAGTTTCATCACAGTGAAGTCTCCTTGAATGTGACCAGTACTCGCCGAGTTCACTGGCTAGAAGATCCCTTAATCATTATCTTTTTAGCCATTCCGATGGGGTTATTGTTTGAGTTCAATGGTTTAGCTTTAGGAATCCTTGCGTTTGTAGAAGTTCTTTGGTTGCAGTTTATTCATCTCAACCTGCGATTAAATTTGCGATCGCTCTCTTCGGTTGTAACCGGGCCGCAATACCATCGCATTCATCACTCTTTTCAACCAGAGCATCTTGACAAAAATTTTTCGGCGTTTTTCCCCATTTGGGATATTGTCTTTGGGACTTACCATCATCCTCAGAAAAATGAGTTTCCACCAACGGGGTTAACCACTGGCGAAAACTACAACACCATTCTGGAGGCCTCTAATCTTCCCTTCAAAGAATGGATAGGCCCCCACTATTTAGGGAGATATTTCAGAAAGTCACTCAAGCATTAGTGTTTTAGTAGAGTTGAGCTTGCTTCAATACCAGCGAGCTTTATTGATGAACTGCGTCGCTGCAAAAGTTGCCAAGACCCCGAAGTTAGCGCGATTTTGCAGACCAAACGGATGTATTTAGAAAGCAAAGCAATAGAGCTGCTAGCGCTGCTCATGGAAGAAGAAACCGAAATTCATCAGGACGACGCTCAGACTGCTTTGCTCGATCTGGACTATCGCGATCGCATCCACTACGCCCAAGAAATCCTGCTAAAAAATCTAACCGATCCACCGTCACTGATGGAGTTAGCGCAACAAATCGGGATGTGTGACTACAACCTCAAACGAGGCTTTAAGGAGGTATTTGATAGCACCGTATTTGACTATTTGCGCGATCGCCGGATGGAAAAAGCCCAACAGTTGCTGTTAGATGGGCAACTGAAGATCGCGACGGTCGCCCGTGCCGTCGGTTACGATAGCCCCACCTCATTCAATGCCGCCTTTAAGCGTAAGTTCGGGATGAGCCCAAAGGTTTATCAACTTTCAGTACGAAAGTAATTAACGCGGTTGATCTCCACCCAAATTCCCCCAAAATTATGGCAAAAGCTGTAGATAAGCCATGCTTTCTGGCTGAATCAGGCTAAAGTGCCGGCGATCAAGCGTCAAAATTCTTTGAATCTGATATCGCTCTGCTATTGCAACGATGCTGGCGTCTACGATTCCCAATGGAACATCCTTATATTTCTGAATGACTCGAATAGCGTGCTTAATATCAGGTAGTTCGACTGCAACATACTGAAATGCACTCTGCATCAAATCTTCGAGAAAAGCGGTGGCTACCTGCACACTGAGATACTTAGTCACCATATAATCTACCTCTGGAAGCACAGTAGACGGAACCCATAAGCGTTCAGTCTGAGCAATCCTAACAGCGGCTTCATGATGGAGATCGCTTTTATCTAACAGGGCGATAATTCCACTCGTGTCAGCTAGTGCTGTCATTAGTTTTGCCACAGTAGCTCATCTACCCGCTCGGATAGATCACCTCGATGGCTATTGCCTAACCCGACTGACTTAAAGGAATTAGGCACAGTAGCGCCTTTTGTATTGTCGGCTGGATCAGCGTCAACATTGATGGTTACAACCTTGGCTGTCGCTAGCTGAGATTTTAAAGCCACCTTGATTTTTGCGATCGCTTCTTCTTCAGTTTTGCCATCAGCTACCACATTTGATAGCCCAATGATAGAAGCTACGAAATGTTGTTCTGATGGTTTTTGTACTAGAACTTGATACTGCATTGCTTTGCTAGCTGAAGAAGCAGTTTCATGATAGCTGATAGGGAGAGCGTCGCGATCGCATCCACTACGCCCAAGAAATCCTGCTAAAAAACCTGACTTACCCCTAAGTACAGGACAAAAGTTTCAACGTGTGGCGAAAGTCATCTTCAAAGAGTGGAGAGGGATTGAGCAAGAGCTGTCGAAGATAATCGAATCCTAAGCGAAAAAGACTCTTGGCTCGACGACCATGTTTTTTGATAGCA
>NZ_JAQMUB010000066.1 GCF_028330965.1 Oscillatoria sp. CS-180
CCCCAGATCCAGATCCTGACCCAACCCCAGATCCAGATCCTGACCCAACCCCAGATCCTGACCCAGTCTCTGATTCCACAGGTGATGAGTCAATAACTCTAGCTGCAAAAGGCAAGTATTTGGATGGTGACACGACAGCACAGCAATGGAGTGATGATGTCACCATTTCTGGGGTCTCGGCTGATGGAACTGCCGCAGCTGTTAAGCACAGAAACGGTGGTTTCTCCGTCAAAGGAGGTCGTTATGACAGTCAGATCGACTATGACCCAAGCTCTGATAAAGGCGAGCGTTTGGTAATCGACTTTGAAAATGGTGCCGAGCAAGCCACCGTTACCCTTGGCAAGATGAATGCGAATGAGACGGACGGCCTGCCGGAGACCGGTCGTTGGATCGCCTACGATGAAGAGGGTGAGGAAATCTCTTCTGGCGCGCTAGATCCGACACAAACCACTGCCATTAGTAAGGACACCTATTCCTTTGATATCAGCACTTCTGAGACGTTTTCGAGGCTGGCGATCGAGGCGACAGCCTACGGCAACGGTGAAGGGACCGACCAAACCGACAACAATTCCGACTTCAACCTTAAGGCTGTTACTTACGTATCAGGTGACCTTGATTCTATCGATTCAGACCCTGTGACTGAGGATCCCGTAGTTGAAGATCCCGTAGTTGAAGAGCCTGTAACTGAAGACCCCGCGACCGAAGAGCCTGTGGCTGAAGAGCCCGTGGCTGAAGACCCTGCATCACAGCAATGGAGTGATGATGTCACCATTTCTGGGGTCTCGGCTGATGGAACTGCCGCAGCTGTTGAGCATAGAAACGGTGGTTTCTCCGTCAAAGGCGGTCGTTATGACAGTCAGATCGACTATGACCCAATCTCCGGTAAGAGCGAGCGTTTGCTAATCGACTTTGAAAATGGTGCCGAGCAAGCCACCGTTACCCTTGGCAAGATGAATGCGAATGAGACGGACGGCCTGCCGGAGACCGGTCGTTGGATCGCCTACGATGAAGAGGGTGACGAAATCTCTTCTGGCGCGCTAGATCCGACACAAACCACTGCCATTAGTAAGGACACCTATTCCTTTGATATCAGCACTTCTGAGACGTTTTCGAGGCTGGCGATCGAGGCGACAGCTTACGGCAATGGTGAAGGAACCGACCAGACAGACAACAATTCTGACTTCAGTCTGAAGGATGTTATCTACATACCGGGTGATCTTGATTCTACAGATTCAGACCGTGCGGACGAGGAACCTGTGGATGAAGAGCCTGTGGATGAGGAACCTGTAGTTGAAGAGCCCGTGGCTGAAGAGCCGGTGGATGAGGAACCTGTAGTCGAGGAACCTGTAGTTGAAGAGCCTGTAGCCGAAGACCCTGTGTTCGAGCCAACAGGAGATCCCAATACGATTACAGTCAATAAAAGGACGTTCGACGACGACCTGGCAGCTACACAGGAATGGGAAGATGGCGTCACAGTTACTGCATACGACATTGAGGGTAACGTCTCATTCATCGAGTATCGTTCTACCAACCCTGCAGGCAATCCCCAGAAAGAAGATGGCATTGGCGTGAATGGTGATGGCGGTCGCAACGATTATCAAATCGATTATGTTCGCGATGAGGATGCGAGTGAGAAGATGGTTGTTGACTTTGACGGGGGCGTAACTGACGTCACCTTTGAAGTTGGGCATCTAGGCGGCACTGAGGGACCTGATGGTTTACCAGAAACCGGTACATGGAAGGCACTGGGCGACGAAGGTCAGGTTGTAAGCACTGGGCTAATTGGACCTGAAGAAAGTATCGATGGACTCATCTCCGGTTCCTACGGGCGCTATGAATTTGAGGTTACCGCAGACGAACCAATCCACCAGCTTGTCCTAGAAGCAACTGACTTCGGGTATGGAGAGGAAGACTTAGATCTGACAGATGTTGCTCAAAAAGGAACCAATAGCTCTGAATATACGTTGCGTTCAATCACCTATACCCGAGTGGAGGAAGACGATACTTTAACTGGAATGGCAGAAAGCAGTTCGCTAGTTGGAGACTTCACGGATGATCCGATTACTAACTTCTCTAGCAAGTCTAGTACTATCACGACAGACGATAGTGCAGTCTCTGGCTCGGGTGATGACACTCAACCCCTTGAAATGAACACGCTGGCTGCTGTTGATATGACTGACACGACAGAGCTTGGTAGTGGTGACTTCAGTGACACTTCTGAAGAGACCAATCCTTTTGGAGATGGTCTCAATGTGGACAGTCGGACCTTCGAGACAACTTCCTTTACAGAAACCCAGACATTTTAGTCGCAGAGGTTGTTGCCTGATTTCTCAGACCTGACGGTATACCATTCGGTCTGAGGCTGAAATAGGACATAGAAAATGGCCAAATCTTAGGAAGTCAACTACTGGGATTTGGCCATTAAATTTTGACCGGGGAGTTAAGTCGTTTTTGCACTGATGCTCTGGCCGAAATCACACTTCTGCAGCTACTTCTCAAAACCAACATACAGTGGTGCTGAAATCTGACTGCGAGGCATGTTGCGGGTTTCATCGTTGTGGACCTCTTGAACCCAGATACCAAACCAATTGCCATTGAAATTGCGCTCTACTACACCGGCAAGACTCAAGGATGATTCGATGTTTACAAAGGCTGGGTCAATTTTAGGGTCGCCGGTTGAATACACGAGCCCTCCAATGACTTCTGTGCGACCCCCATTCAACGTTTGAATGTTGGTGCCGGCTCGTTCAGTCTTAAGTCCAAGAATCCATAGGTCAGCCCCCTCATTGATGATCTTGGCTGGATCCTCGGTTTTCTGGGTATCTGTTTCTGGATTGATCTGACGGGCCCATACAGACTGATTTGCAAAGTAAAAGGGGCCGCCTACAACATCTTCAATGTACAAATCGCCCACGCGGGGAAGATCAGAGCGGCTGCGGTACTTACCGTTCATGGTTAGGCTTGACAAAACTAGCGTCTGTTCAGAAGCGTGAACAATATCGATATTGCCCCTCAGCATATCCAATCGTTCTATCTGAACAACCGGTTGACTCGTCTCGAGAATCCTAATCTCAGCATTGTCTCCTATCAGCCATGCTTCAGTTCCTAAAAACCGCCTGACATTACCTCTAATCTCCAACACTCCTGAGATGTGCCATCTGCCATTGGGTAAATAGACCGTCGTAGCGCCAGAATCAATGGCGGCTTGAATGGCAGCCGTATCATCCTCACTATCATCTGGTTGTCCGCCAAAGGCCAATGGGCTTACCCACTCGGAAACCGTATCCCAAGGAACTATGGGAGTAGCTTGAATTGGCAGATTTAGCGAGGTGCTAGAACCGGGAAAAAGAGAATCTGGCTCCTCTCCCCGTGCTAACCATTCTTCGATGTAAGCATCTGTAACACCGGGTTCGTTGCCACGCCCTTTATGGTCGTGGCTCACAGACATCGCGTAGCCTGAGGTTTCAATATTCCGGAGGAACATTTCCCGTGTTTGGTTCAGGATGGCTGGAGCGTTGATGGCATTGCCCTTACCGACCAAGTGAGCATCGATAAGCGTGACTGAACCGGGTGCGTCTATCGTATTTTTCAGGACTGTGACTGCATTAATGCTGTGCAATCCGCGAATAAAAATGCTCTGGGCAAAATTCTCCCATCCCAAGATGTTCTGATCTTCCAACCTGATATTTTCAAATGTGATGCTGTTGACTTGCGAGTAGGTTTGAATGCCATAGTCAAATCCTTGGATGTAGAGACCCTCAACATAGGCTGGACCGATTTCTCGCGTATATTTCATATCAAGACCGATTTGTCCCTGACCGTCATCTGAGATAATGGCCACATTGCGGATCCCCCCTTGATTATTCGCAATAAACTGTAGCCCAATGGCCCCTGGATTACCTGTCCCCGTGTTGATAGTGAGGTCTCGGACAGCATTGCGGAAGCGATTAGCTGGTGCGGTACCTGTCCAAATTACGGCGAGTGGATTGTCAGGATCTTGGTATTTTGACGCGTTATTGTGAAGCCGAATTACAGTCAGATCGCGATTCTCTCCCTGAAGAATAGTGCGCTTATGATTGCCGGCAGAGGTTTCGCCTGCGGGCCAATCGAGTTGATCGGAAATCAGATATGTCCCCATTGGCAAGTAGATAATGCGATTCCCACTGGGGGCTTCATCCAAGGCTCGTTGGATGGCTGCTGTATCGTCAATCCCATCATTTGGGATTGCACCATAGGCGGTCACATCGATAACGCCTGCATCTGCCGGAAATGCCCGCGTAACACTTGTTGTTTGAAAAGTATCCGTAGCCTGGGTGGAATCAAACTCCGTTGCAGCAAGCGGGAGCGCGGCAAGGTCATTGTCGGGCTCGACATCTTTGGCATTACCCTCTGGGGAAGAACTAGTGGTAGATCTCGAAATATTTGGCCCCTGTATCCTCCTAGAGTTGTCGATAAACCGCCAAGCTAGAAAAGCACCTACCAATAAGGGAACAGCCGTCAAGGTGACTATCCTCATCGTTTTGTGGGTTTGATTGCGAGGACGAGATTGTTTTTTGTTAGAGGTGGGAGGACGATTAACCATTTTCGTCAAAGAATTTGGCTTAGAGATACTTGATAAAATCACGAATAGCTACGGGAGTTAAAACGAGTTTTGATACTCGCTGTAGCTTATTAAAAGCTAACATTATGGACTGATCTCTGACTAAAAAACCACAGAATACGTCTTTAGAATCACAAATTCTAGAATTCAATTTGATCGGTATTTTTTATGCCAGCTCACTGTGTGCTCAACGTCAGGCATCACGGATGATTTTGAAAGTCAAAGAATTGAAATTTTCATTGTTCATTGATGTTCGGCTGGTTTAAATTAACGGGCGCCAGACTCCTCGCTTTCTGAAGCAGCGATCGCGACGTTGAAGCCCTTTGAGAATCAAGGTTTTCCTCTTGCCATCTAATACCCATCAGCAAGACCGTATACAGCATGAAACCAGGCTCTTGCATTTGGGCAAAAATCAAACCATTAACGCAGATCGTCAACAGTAAAAACTTAGTCACATCATCTGTGCAGCATTTGGTCCAAATGACCCAAAGGATGACGAAATAAGCCAGTAGGCCCACATAGCCCGCATCTCCCCAAAGACCGGCCCAGCCAAAAAGAGGATTGAACATACTAGACTTGCCGCCTAGCCAACTGGCATAAACCGCATCCCAGATTTCTGAACTGGCAGGATGCTCAGTCACGCCGAGTGGAGCCAGTAGGCTCTGATACTTAGGAATCATCCACCCCCCGAGGCGATCAACTGTGTGGCCGGGACCTAACCCAAACAGCCACCCCCAAATCCCCTCTTCTTGAACATACGAGTTGATGATACGAATTGAGGCCGACTTGAGTAATGTTGCCTCTCCTTCGGGACCATAGATTTCGGGCCTAATCCACGTTCTAAATCCCCTGAAAGCTTCGACGTTGTAGGCGCACCACCACAGCACCAAGCTGCCGACAGTCGCAGAAGCGCCGTACATGAAGATTTTTTTGACATCGGTGATTTTGGTCAGGATCAGAATTACCCAAGAGACGAGAGCCACAAAAATCACTTGCTTTGCATCGGCGACTACAATTTGAGTGATCGCAGCGATGAGCGCTGCATACCTGAACCGAGGCATATCAGTTTGGGTAAAGCAGTAGATCGCAAAGGATATAGAGACGGACGCTCCCACAACGTGGCCACCGCCAGATAGATAGAAAACGCCTTGAATGTTGTCCTGGAGGATATTCATTGCGCCTGTGCGCATGATGCCAAGATCCAGCAAAACTTTTTGGAGCAGGGCCAGACCAATGTGAAATACAGAGAATCTGATCAACCATTTTCTTAAGAAAGCAAAGCTCTCTTCACTCAGAGGAAGGCAGATAATAGCACATAGGAAAAAATAGGCTTCTACCCACAAAAGATAAGACAAAACGACGTTAATAATCCCTGCATCGTTGAAAATGGCGCTGATAATTAAAATACAGAGAAACGTGAGTAAGCTAAAGAGTAGTTGCTGAGAGATGCTAATTTGTCGAAAAAGCTTGGTGCGAGATTTCGTAATGGCATAGTAAGCTGCCACAGGCACCGTTGCAAAATGCAAAAAGTTTATCGGCGAGGGGGCTCCGGCACTATCCAAAAGTCGTGAAAAAAAAGCAGACGCAAACGCCAGTAACAGTAAAATAGAACTGCGCACGAAGTGCTTTTGGCTCACGCCAGAAGATTGCGAGGCTAGCTCTAAGGCATAAGAAGATTTCATACTGTCTTTTTACAATTAAAATCTTGGTGGCACGGTTCTATTGTGAGCGGATACAACTGATTCAGCGTAAAGCAATGTCGCATCTTTACTATGGCTTAGATGAGCGCAAGATTTAGCTAGCTAACTGCTTACTATAAATGTCAACTAGGGCCTCGTAATTTTTTTCAGCCGTGTACTTACTCACAAATTCATCTCGCGCTTGAGAGCGCATTTGGGCTAGACGATGTTCATCATTAATGAGTTCGTCTACCTTAGCGGCTAAATCGGAATGATTGCCCGCTTCGAAAAGTAATCCAGTCCTACCGGCGTCTACGATTTCTGCGATCGCCCCAATTTTAGAGGCAATGACGGGCGTTCCTTTGGCAAAGGCTTCAACCGCGACTCTGCCAAACGTTTCGTACCACTTAGATGGAAAGACTAGAAACTGAGCCTGGCCCATCAAGTCATAGACCTCTTGAATCGGACGACGTCCCAGCCATTCAACCTGGTCGGATTTTTGGGCTGCGGCTTCAACCTGTGGAGAGAGAGGGCCATCCCCTACAATTTTGAGCGGGACTTTGTAATTCAGGCGTTCCCAGGCTGCGAGCAGCGTATCTAACCCTTTTTCGATGGAAAGACGACCGACATAAAGGGCATAGCGGCCTGAACCATCCCCCACGCCCGGATCAACGCTGACAAAATTAGGTTTAACGTGAATCTTAGCTGCAGAAAATCCGTTCTCAACAAACTTGCTCTGAGCAAATTGGGTGAGTGCGATGTAGGCATCGATTTTGTTTTGCCAGGTCTTCAGAAAGCGATGTATGACTATCATGGCGGCGGTTACCGCGCTGGCGGCCATATTGTCTCGGTAGCAGCTATGAACGATACCAGGATACGGAATCGGTTTACCTAGGCAGTCTTCACAAACGCCACCATCCCGAAAGAAAAGGGCATTAGGGCAAAGCAGACGATAGTTTCTCAAAGTTTGAACAACCGGCACGTTTGCCGCTTTGGCCGCATAAAAAACCGATGGTGAAATGAGTGGGAAAAAGTTTTGAACATGCACAATGTCGTAGGTATCAGCCTCCAGAATCTGACCCACTTCTTGGTAAGTTTCTTGAGACCATACGGTGCGCGTAGCGACATTGGCAGATGACATTGTTTTGATGATGTCATTATTGGCCTCATAGGACCTGACCTCGTGCCCATGGTGACGGAGGAGGTTTTCTTCGGATTGGCGTGATTCGTCCTCGCCGCCCCGAATCTGATAGCGGTTATGAACACTTAAAATTCGCATGATTAACGGTTGGCTCTGTTTAGGTTATGGATATCGATGTATTGATAATATTTGCCTGATAGTTCAGCGCCCTTTGCTTTCCAGGAGAAATGGGTTTGGACGCGGGTTTTACCGGCTTGCCCGAGGCGCTGCCGGAGTTCGCTATCGGTGATGAGTTGCTCCATCGCCTGAGCTAAGTCATCAACGGCCTGCTTAGGCTCTTTGGCCGGAACTAAAATGCCTGTTTCGGGAGAAACCTGGACCGCAGATCCGCCTAAATCGAGGCAAACGACGGGGCGCCCAGCCGCCATTGCTTCTAAACAAACAAACCCCCCTGAATCGTGCAGGCTCGGGTGAAGTAGCGCATGGCAGTCAGATAACTGTTGCAACGTTTCGTCTCGCGATCGCTCCCCTAAAAATTCAATCCGGTCTGCCATGCCGAGCTTGTCAACTAATGCATCTAGAGCCTTGCGTTCCGGTCCCTTGCCCAAAATTCGATATTCACAAGGATACTTTTCAGCCACTTGGGCGAAGGCCTGAATCCCGAGATGGATCCCTTTCCAGTGCAGCAAACGGGCGATCGTGATGAACCGGATTGGCGATGGTTGAGGATAGGTATACTCAGACAGGCGCTCAATCTCTTCCTCAGGCAGGCCAATGGCGGAGGAAACTTCAACGTACTTGGCCCCAATTCGCTCCAATCGATGGGCGGTATCTGCCGTTGTTGCTCGGGCAACAACGCTCCGCTGAGCCGTGATTCGAGTAAAAGGATCCACCTCGCCGGCACCGTGGGAAAGGTTCCGGAGGAACTCATACCCTTTGCCTCTCAGCCCAAAACTTCGGGAAAACGCCTTGGGGGCCTGTTCGCCCCCTCCGACCGGCCCCCAAACGAAGGGAATCGATAATAGGGACAAGAAGCTAGGTGACGAATATCGGACGTAGGTCACATGGTGCACAATATCAAACGTTTGGACTGCCAGCAGCTTGCGGGCCATGAAATAGGCAGCGATTTGCCAAGAGTAGTAGTGCGGTAACTGTGCTGGAGGCAGCCAAGCTGCCCAGCCCGGCGGATCAAAATAGGTGAAATGGAGGTTGGGATTGGGGCGATCGCTCAATTCCTGTTCAATTGCGGCTCGATTATTGCTCCGGGTAAACACATGCACGTGGTGGTACCGGGAGAGTTCTCGGGCCACGTTCCACCCCACCCCCGGCTCAGACCCTCTACCAGGGCCACAAGCATAGGCAGAGACCAATACGCTAAGACGCTTTTGAGATGGATTGCTCGACATGTTGATAGACCTGGGCGACCTGCTCTGCTGTGTTTAACCACGTGAAGGCCTTGACGCGTTCAAGACCAGCATCGATGAGATGTTGACGAAATTCGGCATCCTGTCTGAGGTGCTCGACAGCCGTGGCCATCGACGGGTAATCCGTTGGCCCAACTGTCACGGCGGCATCGCCAGCAACTTCTGGCAAGGAACTCACATTGGAAGTAATTACCGGCGTGCCGCAGGCCATCGCCTCCAAAACCGTCAGTCCAAACCCCTCGTACAGAGAGGGGGCCAGCAGAACATCGGCGGAGTTGTAAAGCTTGACCAACATAGAATCGTCGGGTTTGCCAAGATATGAAATACAATCCCTCAGCTGATGGGTGTCAATAAATTCGTATTGTTCAGCATCGAAGTTGCTGCCAGCCTTCCAAAAATGAACGGGTTTTTGGCGCTCCTTCAGAATTTTCATCACCTGCAAAACAGCCGAAACATTCTTACGGGGATTATTCGAGCCGACGTTTAACAGGCAAAACATCTCAGGCGGCAGATTATGCTGTTGGCGAAAGGCTGCAATTTCTGCCCTGGGAAGGGGACGAAAGTCAGAACTCACCGCATTTGGGACAGTCGTAATCGAAGTGGGCGCAACCTTCAGGTGCTGCACCACATCCCTAGCAGTATTAGAAGAAACGGTAATAACGTGGTCTGCATTCTGCATTCTATGGACCGACCAACGCCAAGTATTCATACTAATAGCAGGCGCTAAAGACAGGCCGCGATACATCTGAGGCTGGACTAAATTAATGAGGTCATGACAGGTAATCACAACGGTTTTCCCCGACTGCTTGAGCCAGGGAATCAGGTGCCCATCACTATGATCAACGATATGGAATATGTCCGCCGTTTGTTGTTGGAAAGACGACGGGTAATGCCAGTAACGCTTATAGTACTTGTCAATAGCTCCGCGCACGCTTCCACCGCCTGGAGAGGCGGAGATCATCGGAGAGAGTGAAATGATCTCCCAGTCAGGATGAATCGTTCGCAGACCTTCTATAATATTTCTGGCGTACACCTTCATGCTGAATGAAGATGGGGACGTGCTCTGTAAAATTGCAATACGCATAGAGGGGTGGCCCTTTTCTATCATTAGGCGTACTTATCAAACAGCCTAAAAAACTAGAAAGTATAGTTGAACTTTTCGATATCTTGGCTGTACCAATCCGCAACAATCGCCGTTGTTTCGGAATCATAGTAATCGCGATAGTTGCCGCGCTTGCTACTTTTTAAGTGGGGCAAGTTGTAGTCAATCTCTAGGCGATCGCACACTTCTCGAAAGTCTGCTTCTAGGGATTCAAACCGACAGATGTGATCAACGATGATCGTTCCTGCGGCATCGGAGACCCAGTCAACCTGGGGCATAAACATCTTGGGCTTATCGTAGTATGGCCGACTTTTCTCCTGATACACTCGCTTGACCCAGTCCTTAAAGTTAATTTGATTTGACCCCAAATCGGTCTGATTTGTCTGTACCCGGTAATAGTAGTGGGACACGACTTTATCCCAGGGATTTCTGACGACGGCAAAGGTGAACCTTTTGTCCCACTCTATACGACCGACTTCCTCAATTTTCTCAAGGGCAGTGTCGTGTTTAGGGGGGATGTTTAGAGCTTTAGCGATACTGGTGCCGCCAGTCTTATTAATATGAATAAAAAGAAACTTATCAGTCCACTTGTGCCTGATGAGTTGGATCTTATTTCTAATAGGTCTAGGAAAACGGTTTGATAAAGTTTTCATTTGCTATGCCTTATGTTATTGATATTGGTTACACATACTCTTTGTACACCTCGAAGGCGCGATCTCGAAGGCTCTTTAAATCATCAGCCCTGTAGTGACGCCTTAACATCTCTTTGTATCGCTTTCTCCTTTCCGAGGGCGCATTTGTTACGCTTTTCTGCTTTTCCATGCCCAAATCTTTCCAGGAATTCTCAAGCACATAGAAACACTTGTCAACATTCTCCTGGGTATGATCAAATTCGGTAAAAGCAGTATGGAACTTTTGATTGACCTCGTGAATAACGTTGCCGAAATCAGAAATAACCTCCTCGAACTTAGCCGTTATGAACTGATCTCGATATTTCAACAAGGGTTGATAGAAGTCTAGATAGCTTTTCAAGCACTGTCTAATAGTGAGATTTTGAGAATAAATAATATGCGAAATAATGGCATCTTCAGGATTACGAACGAGGATCAGGCAGGGGATGCCTTGACGCAGCGCTGCGATCACTACAGAAGCGGTATGTAAATGATGAGCTACCCGTGTTGAGGCGTTGCCTTGGGCTAAGTCAAAGGCTGTAAACGCAAATGAATTCCCCGATCGCGGATAGCCTTCTATGACGATGGCCGTGTCGTCTCTCAGGGCTTCTGGACGATGGCGGACTCCGGGCGGATATTTGCGACGGGCTAAAGGGAGGTAAATGGCTGGCAGCTTGACCAGCATTCGACGCGCTTCATGACGAACCTGGGAAACTGCCCTTCGCAGCGGAGAGTGCATGTCCTCTCCGTATAAATCAGCGAGCAGTGACGCATCATATTCACTCGAAAACTCTTTACTTAAATCGTTCATGTCAAATCTCAGCGTGTCTTTTATAGATATTCAGATGACTCAAATTTCTGAAAATTTATCATTGAGCGTATCTACCAATACTGAAACGGCCTTTCCAGCCGACCCATTTTTAGCTTTCTAGCCTGTAGCTTCTGCTGAGGTGTTATTCTGGGAGATGACCAACTGCTTGAGCCAGGCGAATAGCTGAGGACGACGCTGGGGAATATAAAGCCAAGTAATGGCGACCTTGGCGGCAGGCAGTGGCATTAAACCAACCCAGACAAACCACAGCGTATACACCAAGCGTTTTTTCAAATTGAAATCGGAATATTTCCACAGAGACCGTATGCCCCAATACATCAGCTTCAAAGATGTATCGGACTCGATGGGATGAGTTTTGGGTGACAGCCGTAGCGACGACAAGCGGCACCACACATACCCGGGATTTCGCTCTTCTAAATCCCGGGGAAGCTGATGTCCCAGTTCGTCTGCCTTTGCTTTGATCAGACGATGGCTTTCAATGTGATGGTTCACAAAGCGATGGAAGCGATCGCCGCTGACATTAACAAGGGCCCACTGGTTGCTGGTATGGATGCGATAGGCTCCCAGGGGTTCATCCACCGCGCCAACGGCTCCGTAAGAAGGAATCAGCGTTGAGAGATAGTCGTCTGAGGTGAGTCGATATTTGTAGGGAATTGGTGTCACTTCAGCTAGGGCGTGGCGACTAATCGCGTTGCCGCTGGTGGAAACACCGGTGTAAGCACCATTTTCCAGCAGTTCCTGCCAGACATCCCCTGTGGCCAATTGCTGATGGCGGGGCGGGTAATACGCGCCCGTGGGTTGACTCTCACTATCGACAACTTGCAGCCGATAGTGAACCTTGGACAAGCTGGGTTCCCAGACGGACACAACTTTCTCCAGGGCCTGCTCCAGCAAATAGTCATCGGAATCCAGGAACAAAATGATCTCACCACGGCTGTGAGAGAAACCGTTATTGAAGGCAGCCCCCTGCTTGCCATTCTCTTGAAAAATAGGAATGATGCGATCTCCGTAACTAGAGATAATTTCTTGCGAACCATCCGTCGAACCATCATCAACTACGATCACTTCGACATTTTCATAGGTTTGAGCGAGGGCACTATCAATCGCCTCTTTGATAAAAGCCTCGTAGTTATAATTATTGATAATAATACTGACAAGTGGTTGAGAATTCATGATGTTAAAAGCACTTCAAAAAATAGATAGCAGCTAATTAGAGTTGGGCGCTAGGCCGTAGCCTCAACCAGAAGATTTTTAATTGAATTTCCAGCTGCCTGCCAGTTGAGGCGACTTTTATAGGTATTAAAAGACGATAAAGCCGTGTCCTTGTAGGCCGAATAGTTTGCAAATAGATTAACTACATAGTCACAGTATTTAGCCTCATCAGCGTCTACGTCAAACAATTTGCCGTTGTTGGACGCCTCGTTAATAATCGTTGGAATACCGCCTACGTTGGTCGAAAGGCAAGGCACCCCAAAAGCATTCGCTTCACAAAAGACGATGGGAGAGCAATCCGCTAACGTCGGCAAGATCAAAAAGTGAGACTCGGCAATCAAACGAGATATGCGCTCACGACCCGAATCACTCAGCTTGCTAATGTAACCCAAAGGTTTAACAAAATTGGGCAAAGGGGACTCTGATTCAGGCTGACATCCCACAAGCGTCAACTCGGTCGGTAACCCCGCATCATTAAGGGCTTTGGCAATGGCGAGGGCTTTATCTCCCCCCTTCCGCAACCACTCAACGCCGATAAAAACCATCTTGCACAATGTGGACGGGCGAGCGTCAATGAGGTTCTTGACTTCCGGTAGCGTGAGGTTTGACTCAAGGTTTGCACCAAAAGGAACGACTTTGACTTTCTGAGGATCAGCCCCATAAAAATCAATCGCTGTTCTCGCTGCCCAATGAGAGGAATAAATGGCAAACCTGGCTTTTTGAATCCCAAGCCGCTCCATCTTATGACCGTTCGCGATGGTCTCTTCACACAGGTTGCTATACTTAGGATAAAAGTTAGCTGTGTTCTGAAATGTTGCATCCGCCCAGAAAAGCATGGGGATGTCTGTTTCGAGATAGGCAATCGGATTGACCGTCGCACTCATGACGACATCGTATCGTCCTGTAGAGAGCTTTTGGTTGACCTGGTCAGCATAGCCTTTAAGGATGACCGGTTCAGTATCCTTAAGATAAAGCTTACGAAAAAACTGATGGTAGTAATGACGCTTGGCTTTCCGGACCAAACGCATCGGGAGTCTGTCTTGGAGCGGCCCAAAATAGTCAACGGGGAGCGACTGATTCTTCAGAGCTTGAGCAATGTAAAAACCCGTTCCCGACCATTCCATGCCTTTACCTAAGCGCTGAGCATTTTTAATGGTGATATAGGCGATTTTCATATCAATCTAGTCTCCCGAGGGAACATATACAATCAAGTTTTAATTAAAGAAATACACTATTCACAAATGATATCCTTACCACCGTCTTGATCGCCCGCCCAATCTAAGGCGAATTCGCTCCCAAGTACCCACATATCGCACGAAAAAGAGTGTCAGAATAAATTGAGATTTTTGCTTACTGTTGACGAGCTCCTTTTTATTCCACGCCCGCAAAATACTCCTGCCTGGAGGGGTAAAAGCTAATACAAAGTCCTTTAATAGAGCTTTAACATCCTGTATCTCTGAAAGCTCTCCTTTAGTAGCATCATACCGTCCGCCTACAATTCGCGTAACTCGCTTATACAGCTCCTTAAAGGTATGGCGAGTTGGGTGACAAACATAGGCCTCATGGGAGTAGACTTGCTGATAGTTCGATGCGAATACGCGTTGTCCCCACTCTTTATCGCCACCCGATTTCAACTGAGTGCTGAATAGTCCAACCTCATCGATGACACTTCGATAGGTAAATAGGTTGGCAGTGAGCCCATAGTGCTGCTCCTGTAGCAGTTCTGCTTGGTGAAACCCCATCTCAACGCTTTCGTAAATCTCGACGGCTGTCGGATTCTCAGCATCGTGAAAGAAAAGCTCAATACGCCCCGCAACCAACCCATAGTCAGAAGAAGCTTTCAAGCACTCTACCCCTGCCTGCAACCAGTTTTTATCAGGAATACAATCGGCGTCAGTAAAGGCAAGAATAGGCCCCCTCGAATTCAATACCCCTGTATTTCTAGCCGCGTAAGAACCGGGCTCAGATTCACTCAATAACTTGACAGATTCATACCGGCTTGTAACAGGTTCTGGGCTCTCAGACGATCCATTATCAACGACAATAATTTCGTACAGTTCCTGCGGATAGGTCTGATTATCCAGAGCCTGTAAACACTTCTGCAATCGTACTAGATCGTTGTAAACTGGAATAATGACTGAGACAACGGGTTCAGGTTTATCAGCTACTGACATAACGAGCCTTTATAATCTTTCAGTATAAAAATTAGTACCGAATTCAAAAGCAAAAATCCTCGTATGAATAGTCAAGATTGACTATTCATATAGAGTCTCAATCCCAGGAATATGCCCAAATATCTTGGTAGAAGACTCTCTGATTTTGGGGTAACTTATCATTGCCTTAAATCGTTCGTCTGTAGAAAATTTTCTCCAGCGCTCAAGCACTAACATTTCTGAGGCTTTTCCATTTAGATTCACGCCATCGAATGAACTGCCTCCACCATTTGTCATAACATCATTGAAGCCCGCATCTGTAAAATCCATTGCTAATTTCTCAGCAATCTGAGAACGATAGTCCCGATCTAGTACCCATCGATTGTAATTAACTGGAACTTTGATATTTTGCAAATAGTTAGTTTCGTTTAGGTATTCTTGAGCGTAGTCTTGCCACAATTGCGGTAACGAGAGGCTGCGAGACTTCACCTTCATGAAGTCCATCTGATCATCGACGGTCTGACCTCGTTCATTGGCCCGTAACCGGCTAGCAAAGAGATTGAACGGGTCCCTCATGATGATCAAATCGTAGCGAACCTTACTTCTCCCAAAGTAAAGATCATGCCTACGCTCAAATGTGCGATCGCTAAATGCTGTTATCGGCTGATCTTCATAGCTGTAAATCAAGCAATCCTTCGGTACGAAATCGCCCTTTGCTTCGCGTCGCCACCGTTCAATATTATCTGTTCTCCACCCCCCGATGCTCGGGTCTTGTCGTTTCCGAACTTGTTCCTTATAAACTTGCCTAAACGGGTTGACTTTGATGCAGGCATTATTGATATAAAATACCTCACCAGCATGCTGCTTTCTAAGCCAGTTCATGATGGCATGGTTCCCAGATCGCCTTAACCCAACGACTCTGATTTCCTTCTGGTTAGTAATCAGAGCCTCTTCGTTAATCACTTTATATAACTTGAGCTCGTCCTCGATCTCGTGTTGAAGCGCATCAACGCTGAGACGAATTTTTGACTGTAATCTTTTGATACCAGATATAAAATAAGGAGCGGATTTCATCGTTCACCTTTCAACTGTTTTTATACCCGCCAAATGCCTAATATTTCGGACCATAAAAATTGAATCAGTGTATCCTAGAGTGTGATCTAGGCAGATTTTTTAAAGTGTTCGACCGCATAATTATAAACCTCAATATCCGGTTTGCAGATTTCCTGAATAGACTTCATCATATCTTCAGTTATTGACTCATTGAGCGATTTCTCAGTCTCAGGCCTCTTATTTAGAGTCCTAACCTGAAGGGCTTTACCATATCTCTCCTTGAAGCTGCTCTTAAAGGTCGCCATGTCATCTAGGAAACCAATTAGGTGAAATTTGTGTAGATTATCCTTTGCTTGTTGAACTGCTTGTAGTGTCATAAAGCTGCCATCCTGACCAAGACCACCCAAGAACTTAGCGTATTCGTAACCCTGTGATTTCCCGAAGTCGGAACTAATGTAGTCTTCAAGACTGGTGGCAATCTTTCTGTACGAGGACTTTTGCCTACAGTTGTTATAGAAATAACTGGATAGCCAGCGATCAATGGGGTCACGAAGGATCGTGATGAACTCATATCGATTTGAGCAATGTTCATAGGCGACTGGGCTGAAAGGAAAATGCCCTGAAATATAGTGAACACTGTCGAGGTTCATAAAGTAGACAAGTAGCTGTTCTCGTAACTTCATTACTGCCGAATCATCAGCAGTATCTGGCAGCAACTCTTCGTCAAATAAGATTTGTGCTGATTTCCAAGAGGCTGCAGAATTCAGGTTCAACACGGTACTCGATTCCCACAGGCTCCACTTGACATAGCAGGCTTGAAGCGCCTTATTAATCGAAGTGCCGCCACACTTTGGGATGTGGTGGAAATAAATTCTTTTATCTAGACCGCCGTTGATTAAATTTGCCGTCTTGGTAGAGATATCTTTAACGGTCTTAGCATCAATTCGTGTTAGAAGTTTGCTTAACATGGTCTTTCTTAGGCATATTACAGATGGATTTAAACGATACGGCTTACTCAAATATTTAATCTGTGAAAAACCGCTTCTTGGAAAGGCTTTATTCAGAAGCCAGTCCTGGTTATAAAAGGGTGCTTAAGTTTCTCTCTCTAAACACCACTCGTAAACGCCTAAGGTCTGCTTGGCGATTTCGGGCCATCCAAGTTCCTGAGCTAGCTTCAGATTATGCATGCCCATCTGTGGCAGGTCATCTTTCTGGGCGATCGCATTTTCGATCGCGTTCACTAGGCCATCCTGACTCTCTAGGTTGTAGACAAACGAGCCCTTATCATCTAGCAGTTCGCCAATGCAACCCATGCGGGGGGCGATACAAGCCTTGGCAAAGGACATCGCCAAGACGATTGCCCCTGAGGTCAAGATATTGCGATATGGAAAAACCACAACATCGCAGGCGTTCATGTAAACCTGAATTTCCTCCTCAGGGATGAAGGTTGGCACAAGCTGGATGCGATCGCTTTCCGCCATTTTCTCTTGAATGAGGCTCTTCATTTCATCGTTGAAGGGCTTACCCGCAATTACCAATTGTCCAGTCTCGCCATCTATTTGTTTGAACGCCTCAATGAGTTCTAGGACTCCTTTGTAAGGCCGAATTTTTCCTAGAAATAAGAAAACGACTTTTGAGTCATCAATATTTAAATACCTTCTAGCCTCCAACCTATCTACTTTATTCTCATAGCAACCGACATAATTACCATGGGGAACGACAAAAACCTTGTGGACATGACGATTTAAGCCAAACGTTTCGATGACTTCCTGCTTCGCAATCTTACAATGAACGATGATTGCATCGGCTAGCTTGGCAGCTAGAAAATTGCATAAATTGTCCAGCTTTGGATAAGGATTTTCGTGGTCCTTAATATTATGAACAGTCCAGACAATCTTTACACCAGAGACCTTTAATACAAGGACCCTAATGAATAGCCTTATCAACACAAATAAGGAAGTCCATAGTTCCTTTCTGATAAAGAATGTAGAAAGCCAATGGAGATGAAGAATACCGTGCTCTTTATCTGGAAATAAGTTCAGTACCGATAAATCTAAACGATTAGTTCCCTGAGTCGATAACCCCAGTTTTTTAAGATTCTCAGCCAACTGAGCTTGATAGGGATTAAGCTTAAATTGAGGAGCGAATACCAGTTTCAGGTTGCTCATATTATCCTCCTTGATGAACAGATCGGCGGGCTGACTCTTAATTCAGATAATTCAACTCGCGAAGCAGTATTCCAGCTTCATCCTCAATCTGCTTTAACTGCTCATCAGACAGTTCTTTTTGCCATTGGCCAACCGAACTTGGACTGGCTTTTGAAATTGCCTGATGAAATATGCTGCGTGATTGATTGCTATTAATGGATAAGAAATCCAGTAAGCTTGCGGCTTCTTCATCGGGCGATTTTACAAGTGATTCATACCTTAACTCGTGATATCTATCAGAAGGCAGCTCCGGAGTACTTTTCAGTGCACTCTCCGTAAATCGACGCCATGACCAGATACAGCGATGAATATCACTGGTTGACTCAAACTCTTTCTCTCTCCCCTCTTCTACCCAAAAGCGAGGAGACGGTCCATAGGGATATCCTCCGGGCTCTATCTTACCTGAGGTTGCCTGTGCTGCTTGTAGCCACGGCTTTTTGCTATGGGAAACAGCGGCATCTCGCCCATCTCTAATAATGTGAATAAATCGAGAATCCGGAAAGGCCCGGGCCAGAAAATCAACTAGAAAGCAGTTTCTTGGAGTTTTCTCAGCAAAAAACAGATCGCCATCAAGATGCTGCATCATCAGCAAAGAATAAATTCTGCTGTAAAAGGATTTCGCCTGGTCAAAATCCCACTGTTTCTCATAGAGATAGCGTGCCGCAAATTTAGTAGCGACGGGTTCATGGTGATATGAAACTTCTGGAATGACCGCTAGACTCTCACCCAGAAACGTTGTGCCTGAACGAGGTGCCCCAATAATGAAGATCGGCTGCTTCAGATTAGGCGTTGTGAGATGAGCTAATCGAGTTAGCGAAAAAGAACGATCCTTCTTATGATATCTGCCTCGATCTATTTTCGCCGTTTGCCTAACGAGCTTTAGCATTTCAAGATTTTGATTGGGTAATAGGTTTAGAGGCATTTTTTTCTAAATTCCAACTATAAAAGCAAACTGGGAGGCTTGAGCAAATCCCTAGCAGAGATAGACTTTGCAAATGTCTAGGCTAACCCTTCATTTTGAGAAATGACTAGCAGTTGGTCTTCCTCAGGGGCGGTTATTTCCTGTACAGAACCATCCGGCCAAAACACTTTCAGTGAATCTATCTGCTTGTTCTTGCCAAGACCAAAATAAAGCCGATAGTGCCCCTGGGAGTAAAGAGAACCTTCAGCGTGGCCAACCTGTTTCGTCTGTTTGAGACCGTCGGGTGTTTCCACCACAACCCTGGCCCCAATCGCTTGATGGTTCCCCTGCTCACCCACAAGCTTGATCTCAAGCCAATGGTTTAATACACGGGAACCTTGATAGACCGCTACAGTCCAGTTTCTACGACTAGAAGATCCGGGTAGTCGCAACACCTTGGCCAAGCGATGAACATGATAACGAGTCGCTGAAACTAAATCTAAAGCGCCATCGTTATTGACATCAAACCAAGTAGGGCGGACTTCCGCCAACAGTCTGTCCGGAGTATCTTTCAGCAGATCTGTTTTCTCAAAGCGATGATTAGCGCCTTGGTGATACAGACCATATGGTGCGGCATACAAATCAGTTAAACCGTCGTTGTCGTAGTCAACCCAGTTTGCGGTTAAGCTCTCAGCGGGTAAGCCTGATTGAGCGGGTGCTACCGATTTATAAGAACCCCCATCATTGACCAGCAACACGTTGCCCGCCGATGACGCGGCAAAGATATCAATATCGCCATCAGAGTCATAATCGGAGACTGCAAGCTTGCCAATCTTATTGGCAGAATTCAGCTCTACAGGACGCGACTCAAAGGTTCCTGCCTGATTGACATAGAGCTGAAACTTCGTCTCATCTTGCCAGAACAAATCCATGTCTCCGTCATTATCCGCATCCAGCCATATAAACGGGCCATTTTCAGGAATGTCAAGGCCTGCTGCTTGTGCAACATTCGCAAACTCGCCACTAGGTTGCTGCTGGTAAAGCTGATTCGGATAGATGACGCCGGGATCACTGATCGGAAGACCCCGTCCCCCTCTCCCACAGGCAATGTAAATGTCGAGGAGTCCGTCATTGTTGTAGTCCACTGAGGCCGCTTGTCTGCCCGGACAACCCCCTTTGCTAATGCCCAGTTGCGCAGCTCTGTTATCAAAGTCACTCCCTCGGTTGAGGAACAGTTCATCGTTCACAACGCCCGGAATTTCTGGCAAGCGACCTTTGAGTCCCCCGCGAGTCACAAATAAGTCGACCTGAGCATCACCGTCATAATCAGCCCACACCATCCCATGACGATCTCTCAGAATTAGATCAAAGTTGTGCGCTTCAGGCTGTACGTAATTGCCTCCTACATGCACATTGTCTAGAGAAAGTTGACTGGAAAGCTCAAAGGAAACCGGGGTGTTGATGAGGAACGGCTCAGAGGGGTAGACCTCAAGAATCCCTCCCTCATTGGCAGAGAACGCTAGGCTGCTGTGAATCGCACCAGACGGTAACGCGTCCTCTGTTGTCTCTAAGTCAAAGCGTTCTTGGCGACCGATCGTAATTTGATAAGGGAACTCAATAACTCCAGAAATTTCCTCCCCTTCTTCAAGACGATGGACGGCTAGTTTGATCCCGCCCTCATTCAGCTCTGGGAAGGCATCGTTCGTTCGAGAAATGTGTAATCCAGATAAGTCACCTGCTGCCGCCATGTTTCGATCCATCACTTCAAAGCCAGGAAAGTTAGGATTTTGGGCAAGTCGCAAATCTGAAAGTGTATTTGTAAAGCCACCAGCGCCGTCATTGATGAGTAATGCCTGTGACTCACTGTGGTGTGCAGTAAAGATATCCAGAAGGTCATCATCATTCACGTCGGCGACACCGAGATCAAACAAGTTGAACCAAAATCTTGACTCAGAGGCCCTGCCATCGATCACCATACGCAGGGGGATTTGAGTGAACTGTCTGCCCAAATTCACCGAAGGATTCAATATGTTATAAATATAGCTACTGAACGTTATTAATAAAACAAATAGTATACCCAGTGCAAAATATTTACTAAGACGCTTTATTGAGATCTTAAACACCTCTTTATTCTCCTCAGTATGTTCAAATTGTCTGCACAATTAACGCAAATCTGAGCCAACTCTCATCGACTGATTGCAAAGATAACGAGATTATCTTTGCTTCAACCCATACTGCATCTCGTGATATTTCCACAACTTCCCACGTTGCTTCAACAAATCCTCGTACCGACCCTGTTCTACAATTCGCCCTCGCTCCAGAACGACCACTTTATCGGCATTGCTAATGGTGGATAGACGGTGAGCGATCGCAATCACAGTTCGCCCTTTAGAAAGCTTCTCTATAGATTCTTGGATTAATCTTTCAGTGACTGAATCTAAAGCGCTTGTTGCCTCGTCTAAAATCAAAATCTCGGGATTTCGCAACAAAGCTCTAGCGATCGCAATCCGTTGTCGCTGTCCCCCAGATAGTCCGACTCCTCTATCCCCCAAAACTGTCTCAAATCCCTCTGGTAAATCTTGGATGAACTCCAACGCATTGGCTAACCTAGCAACCTCAGCGATCGCAGTATCACTAACCTCATCAAGACCATACGCAATGTTCTCTCGCACTGTCGTGCTAAAGATGAACGCGTCCTGACTGACAATCGCCATTTTGTCCCGCAGCGAATTAATTTCCAAATCACGCAAATCGACATCATCAATCAATATTTGCCCTCGAGTAGGGTCATAAAACCGCGGAATTAAATCCGCCAAAGTGGTCTTTCCTGCTCCAGACGCGCCGACAAGAGCCGTCGTTTCTCCTCGCTTGATGGAGAGCGTAATGTCGTGGAGTACAGGTTCGTCTGAATTGTAGGCAAAATCGACGGATACAAATTCAATCGAACGCTGCAAGCCTGTAAATAGCTTGTGCCCATCTTGAAAATAGGGCTTGCCGTCCCGCTTCAATAGGTCCGAAACCGCACTTAACGATCCCTGAGATGCAATGAAGTTGACCCAACCCCCATTAAGCGCTGACACCAAAGGGGTTGTACGGAGCAATACAAATAAGAATGTGAGTACCTCAGCAGCTTTTAGGACCCCTGTTGATATCAACAGGCCGAATGAAACCGTTACCATTCCTACTAGCAACGTTGCCCCCGCGCCTTCGATGAGAGGGCGCACTGCCGCTGAAAGCTGGATAACAGCAAATTGCGCGTCATAGACATGTCGTGTCGCACCGTAATAGCGTCGACGTTCGACTGCCTGGGTTGCTGAGGCATGTACTGTTCGCATCCCACTTATAAACGAGAGAGCATTTGAGGTGAATGCCTTATTTGCTTTGGGGACCTCGAAGCTAGCCTTTTTCACTCTCGAGGTCAAAGACGTTAGCCCAACAGATATCAGCCCAAACATCATGACCGACACCAGAAAAAGCTGCCAAGATAAGAGCAGCATTGAAACTAAATAAGCCAAAATCTTAGAGCTGTGAACCGTGATGTTGGCAAGATTGGTAAACGCCTGCTGAACTTGGTTGATTTCACCTCTGACAATGCTAATGAGAGCCCCAGGGCTAACGGTAGAGTAGAAACTTAGTCGAAAGCTTGCTAGTTGTTCGAAGATTAAACAACGAAGCCGGTCAATGAGTCTTAAAGCAGCATCTCTCGCATAAACCGTACCTAAGTAGTCAAACCCTACTCGCATCCAAATAAATACTAGAAGCAGCCCTGAGAGACGATAAATCCTCTGCCCTGGCGATGCCTCAACGGCTAGAAACATCGTGTCAAACCACTGTATTCCGGTCCGAATAGGCGGCTCCTCAGGATTGGTTAAGCCTTGCAGAAAGGTTGCGATGAAACCAACAGAAATTCCTTCACAGAAGGCTGCTATTACAGTGAACGAGATCGCCAAAATGACAACCCAGCGAAAATGCCTCAATTCTCGTAGAATCAAGCGATTTTCTCGCCAAAAACCAGTTGTTCTGATGAGTGTCTTAACTGGATTGCTAGCCGTGTCCGGCAAACTTAGTTTCATAAATAAGAATCAATATAAAAGTGCAGGGCAGGCAAACGATACTGTATCAACAAGGAACAACCATTCACAAAGCTCTGTCCAGTCTATTGTGGAAACTTCTTGAGTTTCTTTCTAGATGCTTAGTGAGCGTCTCCGAAGCAGGGTTATGCATAAGCATCGCGTCAATTCACCTTTTCCTTTGTCTGAGAAAATGCTCTTGCTAAGTTTTGTTCCGTTAAGTGGCAACCTGTGGATAACTTATGATGCCATCTGGAAAGAAGTGTACCCACTTCATGACACATTATCGTTAAGTCAATGTGTCTGGCCTCAGTTTGCATCTCAAGGCTAGTTCTTTACTAGTTCTTTAGTAAAAGCTCTCCAAGCACCTCTTTATTACTACAAAGTTTGCTCAAAACCCTTCTCCAACCATATCTAAAGGCCATTTATTGATGATACAAAGACCTAACTTCAAGAGCTTCAATATATTAATTATCTTCAATACTCAGGGAAAGACTTTGTGTTTTAGGAACCTTACCTAGCCAACCGAGGAACAAATAAACTAGACTATGCTAAAAACTTCAGGAAATAAAAATAAAAGGACTTGACCCAAAGAATAATATAAATAACGCAGTTTTGTTTTCAATTGCTCTGGAGGAACCTTTCCAGTAGGCAATGAGCTAAACCACATAGTTCTACAAAGCATGGAGATTCCTTGCTTTCTAAAGAGTATTTAAGTCTGCTCTTGTCATATACGCTGAGTATACGACTATCCCTATAGTCAAAAATAACGATTTATCGTACTTGAACCAAAGTTCACCAATTCTTTAAATAAGCGAACTGAGTATCTACGCCGTGGTTAATAATTGGAGCAGTCTTGTCAAAGAATACTTTGAGTAAAAAGATTTTCTCTTTACCAGGATCCAGCGCAGCACTAATCCAGATGCTTTCTCTCCAATGTAGGCAGTGAGTGGTCGCTAAAGTATTCACTCTGAAAACCCCATGAGTTTGCTGCTGCTAACAGCGGAGATGATCATAATAGGAGTCCTCAAGGCAATAGAAAGTGCTCGACATCACCATGCCACTTGCAAAGAGATGTCGAGCACGAGCATTTGCTCATTAATCACGCTGGCTTTAATAGCGCAGCAATTCAACAAGATGCCACTTACCAAGACAACATTTGCTTTGCCTATCACGATAACTGAAGCAAATACTCAATCTGCGGCTTTGCTTATAGTTGTCGCGATCTCCAAATCGTCACTGTTGTTCAGCGTGCTAGCTGACGACAGGTACCGCAAGATACTTATCGAACAGATAGTTGGATACATCCGCATGATTCTGCGCTGATAGTGCACTGTCATAGATGAGTGCCGCCGCTACCGTCATCTCACCTGCATCAGAACCTGTCACCTTGCCGCCAAGGCTGAGGCTAGCATCAGCAGCCGATATGTCTGTGTCAAAAACGCCATCAGTACCACTATCAATCAGTTCTAGACCGACTTCGGTGTGAATGAAGTGGCTGTAACTTGAGCCATCGAGCACGACTGAGTGCACCATCCATCCCTTCGTGATGCCCTCCTCAGTTGAGGGGCGGTTGGCTCTGCCCCCCCATCCTTCAATGGCTAGTAGGTCATCGGTATCGGTAACCAGACCGAACACTTCATCCTTCTGGTTATCACCATAGCTGAAGCCGGTATATTCCCCTGCTGTTTCATAGTCGACGACGAAGTACATCGTACGAGCCTCATCTCCCTCCGGTAGACCAGCAATTTCGGCCGGACCAACAATGCGCAAGAAGTCATCATTCCCATCAAAGGCAATCGCAGACTGACCAGATGGAGTACCTGATGCTAACAGAGTCGGATCTCCGTTGACACTGTCCAAATCGTAGTTGTTAACCGAACCAGAACTGTCGCCCCAGCGAGTCAGCACGTTAGAGCTATTGACATCAACATTGGCATCGACTTCAAAGGCAGCAATTAGCCCGCTGGTGAAGGGGTTTCCTCCTTGCTGGGGAGGCACTGATGTCACCGAAATTGTCAAAGCAGCCGTATCATCCGGTGTTGCACCGACGGTGGCATCGTCGACCTCGATCAGGATGTCTAGGGAGCTGTTTGTCGTGGCATCCAGGGTTGTCCCGGCCTTCAAGAACAGCTCTGTTCCCATAATTTCAAACAGGCTTTCATCAGCACCAGTGAGAGACAGAACGTTGGTCCCTTGCCCATCATCGGTGACCACGATGTCCGCCACCTTCAGAGCAGTCGTCAGGTCGGTGTCCTCAGCTAGTGAGGTCAAGCTATTGTTGAGCACGACGCTCGGTACTTGATTTCCGCTAGCAGCTGTCACCGAAATCGCCAATGCTGCTGTGCCATCCGGCGTTGTGCCGACACTAGCGTCGTCTACCTGCACCTCGACATCTAGAGAGGCGTTCGCATCGGCATCCAAGATTGTCCCGGCCCTCAAGAACAGCTCTGTTCCTGTAATCTCGAAGAGACCCGCATCGGCACCAGTGAGAGACAGAGCGTTGGTTCCTTGTCCATCGTCGGTAACCACAATATCTGCGACCTTTAGAGCAGTCGTTAGGTCGGTGTCCTCCGTCAGAGTTGCCAAGCTGTTATTCAGCACAACGCTTGGCGCTTGATTGGCCTGCTGGGACGGCGTCAGATATTTCTGTGTCAAGTATTGCAGGGTTTGAGCATGCTCGGTGTCATTCAGTTCCTTATCGTAGACCAGCACCGCGGCCACATCGAGAGCACCAAAGCCAATACCGGCAATCTCTTCACCGATAACAAACTTGTCGACTCCCGTTGCGAACTGATGATTCGCTGTATCAATCAGCTGGTCGTCGCGGTAGTGGCGTAGGGTCGTTCCGTCATAACGCACAGAGTGGATGAACCAGTCATCACCGATGCTGCCGTCATTGTTGCCGACAGCATCTTCACCGGAGCGGAAGTCGTTCCCACGTCCCCAGCCCTGAACACCGAGTTCGTCATTCTTCCCACCAGCGACGAGGCCGAAAGTCTCATTCGATGCCCCTGCCCCATAAGCAACTCCGGCATAGGTGCCTCCTGTTGCCTTGTAATCGACAACAAAGTACATCGAGCGCGCTTCATTTCCAGTCGGGAGTTCCGGCAAGCTTTGAGGAGAAGTTCGCTCTAGCTTATCCCCCTCTGCAGCGCCTGTTTCACCAAAAGCCGCAAGGCCGCCGTCGAGAGAGACTGCTGCTTGACCGCTAGGTGTTGCTCCCTGCACGAGAATCGGGTCACCAGAAGCAACCAGATCCATATTGGTGCCGGCAACAGAGAGCCACTCGGTGACCACCCCATTCTGTTGCAGGACGTTGATATCAGATTCCAGTTGAGCGACTAAACCGTCAATGACCGGCACATTATTGGTGGACGGCTCATTCACAGTAATATCAACGGTTGCCGTATCTGTTTGACTGCCATCAGAAACAGTGTAGGTAAAGCTCTCGGACCCCGTGAAACCAATATCAGCGGTGTAGGAAAACGCGCCATCCATGTTCACGGTGAGGGTACTATTGCCAAGAGTGACCTGGTTACCAACAACGGCCTGACCATTGATTTCAGTAATGGTTAAGGGGCCATCATCGACATCATTATCAAGCAGACCAGTCGAGACTGGAACCGTTAGAGTCTGGCCGGCGGTAGCAGTGTAGGTATCATCGACCGCATCAGGTGCCTGATTTACACCTGCGGGCGTAACCGCGATCACGAGAGTTGCCGTATCGTCAGGCGTAGTGCCGACCGTGGTATCGTCTACCTGTACTCCAATATCCAACGAGGCATTGGTAGCAGCATCTAGCGTAGTGCCTGCTGCCAAAAGTACTTCTGTGCCGACAATCTCGAACAGACCCGCATCGTCGCCAGTCAAAGACAAGGTGTTGGTCCCCAGACCATCGTCGGTAATGACGATATCAGCAACCTTGAGAGCACTGGTGAGGTCAGCGTTTTCTGATAGTGAAGTCAGAGTGTTCGCGAGTGCTATGGTCGGAGGCTGGTTAGTAGCCGGAGGGACCACCGTAATTGCAAGCGCAGCCGAGTCATCAGGTGTTAGACCAACGGCAGTGTCGTCAACCTCGATGGTGATGTCGAGCGAGGCATTGGTAGCGGCATCGAGAGTAGTACCCCCTGCCAAGAATACCTCTGTGCCAACAATCTCGAACAGACCCGCATCGTCACCAGTCAAAGACAAGGTGTTGGTTCCCAGACCATCGTCGGTAATGACGATATCAGCAACCTTGATGGCACTGGTGAGGTCAGCGTTTTCCGGTAATGAAGTCAGGGTGTTCGCGAGTGCTACGGTTGGGAGTTGATTTGTGGTTACTAGCGTCAGATACTTCTGGGTCAGATATTCTACCGTTTGGGTGTGCTCAGCGTTGGTAAGTTCTTTGTTGTATACAAATGCCGCAGCTA
Source organism: Oscillatoria sp. CS-180 (assembly GCF_028330965.1). Classification (GTDB taxonomy): domain Bacteria; phylum Cyanobacteriota; class Cyanobacteriia; order Phormidesmidales; family Phormidesmidaceae; genus Halomicronema. The sequence continues at coordinate 27,461 of NZ_JAQMUB010000066.1, forward strand.
CGTCTAAGGCGCCAAACCCAAGATTTGCGATTTCCTCACCGATGACGATCTTTTCAATTCCGGTCGCAAATTGGTGATTCGCTGTATCAATCAACTGATTGTCACGGTAGTGGCGGATAGTTGTTCCGTCATAGCGAACGGAATGAATGAACCAGTCATCACCCGGGCTACCGTCATTGTTACCAATGGCGTCTTCGCCGGAACGGAAGTCATTCCCGCGTCCCCAACCCTGAATGCCGAGTTCTTCCTGCTTACTGCTAGCGACTAGGCCGAAGGCACTATTCGACGTCCCCTCGCCATATGCGACCCCTGTAGCGGTTCCACCGTTGGTGTCTTTGTAATCAACCACAAAATACATTGAGCGGGGAGTATTTCCGGTGGGAAGACCCTCTAGTGGTGTACTTGTGGTGTTCTCTCGAAACAGAGAATCCCCATTACCATCGAATGCGATCGCTGGCTGACCGGAAGGAGTGGCGTTAGCAACAAGTTGTGGATCGCCTGTCGCTTGTAGATTGTTGCCGAATCCAGACTGATCTAGCCATTCAGTAACCGTCGTACCGACGTTTCCAACCTTGGTAAACGCTTCCACTTGGAAGACAAGACCATCAGTAACTGGCAGTTGACTTGTTGCACCGACTTGGATCGGAATATTGTCAGAACGGACAGGATCGGCCTCGCCATCCGAAACAGTTAGGAATGCATTGTAATTTCCCGCATCAGGATAGGTATGTGTTACCTCAATTTTGCCCTGTGCATCAGGAGAACCCGTTTGAACAGGCGTTCCGTCACCGAAGTCAAAAGTATACGTCAGGGAGCTGACCGGATCATCGGCGTCTGCATCTGTGACAAAGACTGTGAAAGTAACGGTATCTCCTGGATCAGCAAACCTTACATCTGAAACCGCCGAAACAATTTCTGGTGGGTCGTTGGGGTCACCAACCGTAATAGTGATAGGCTGGGAGAATGTTGAGAGAACACCATCATTAACAGTGAGTGAGGCATTGTAAAAAGCCTCCGCACTGTAGGTATGTTGAACCGTAATAGCTCCAGTAGCATCCGGTGTTCCGGTTATATCTGGTGTCCCATCGCCAAAGGATAATGTGTAAGTCAGATCTGTTGCTAGATTGTCCGCGTCGCTAACAACCGCATTAAAGGTCACTTCCAGGGGAGCATTAGGGCCATTTCCGTCATTGGGGTCACCCTGACTATCTGTCAGGACGAAGCTGTCAATGGTAGGTGCTTGATTACCCTGCCCTCCTTCGTAGATAATGCGCTGAACTCGTCCCCCAGTGTTTGAATAGTTGATGTAGTACAGTGCCCCATCGATTCCCTCTTCAAGAAAGACAACGTTTGTGACGCCGCCACCGATGTCATCGGAGGGTTTGAAGTCATAGACACCGTCGACAACGTCACCAGTCTCGTTCAGGTCTAGGAATCTGATGTAGTTTTCTTCGTAGTTGCCGAAGAAATAGACCCCGTCAAATTCTGCTGGAAACATTGAGCCTCGATACACAAACCCAGCCGTTAACGAGGAGTGGGGAATATCGTAAATTGCGGTTGAGTAGTAGTCACCATTGCTTGGATCCGCAAGGTCACCATCAGGTAACGGAAAGTCGTTCAGATCGAAAGCGGCATTACTGTCGGAGACAAGCGTATCGTTGACACCTTCATAAAAGTTCCAGCCGAAGAAAGCCCCGGGCTGATCGAGCGTAGCGACATGAATATCATCTGTTGACACGCTCTGATTACCACCGACTTCTCCAATGTAGAACTTGCCGTATTCTTCATCCCAATCAGCGCGGAATGGATTGCGCAAGCCATAGGCCCAAATCGAAGGGTCAGGGACAAATGGCTGTCCATCTAGATTGAGCGTTGGATAGGGTCCATCAATCACACCATCAACGTAAGGATTGGCCGGCCAGCCGTCAGTCCCATCGGGAATAGAGCCGTCACGATTGATACGAATGACCTTACCACTGGTACTTTCAAGATCCGCCGACCAGTCATCTGAATCGGTTGGACCTTCTCCTGGGTTGGTTGTGTTGAACTTGTCTGAAGTTGTAAGCCAAAGCTTGCCATCGGGACCAAAATCCAATCCGCCTCCGTAATGACAGCAGGAGACATAAGGATCTCTATCTGTCCACAGAATAGTTTCACTATTCGGTTCTGCGTAACTGGTGAGTCCGCCAGCTCCTTCTACGTGTTCAAAGCTGCCTATTACAGCTCGATTGGTATCGGCTGAGCGTGTGTAGTACAGGTAAATTTCGTTCTTGCCGGGTGTATCTGGATCAAAATCGGGCGGAATCGCGATTTCGAGAAGGCCACGTTCGTTACCGCTGTTTACGATATTTGAAATATCTAGATAAAGAGATTTGTCTCCAGAATTTGGATCGGCAATAAAGATTTCGCCACCTTTTTCGACCACCAACATTCTGTTATCAGGCAGAAAACCTAAGGCAATTGGTGCACTTAGCCCCTGTGTAATCAACGCTTCGTTAGAAAATCCATCCAGATCAAAATCAGCCATAATGACCTCCAGCTACGGGGTTAATAATTCTTGTCGACAATCTAGAAAAAACACACAAAGACAGAAAAATCTTGGACTCTGTTAGCGAAAAAACGAATCAAAAATTTGAAAGGGCGCCCAAAAAGGAGCAGCGAACTCTTTTTCCAGCAGATACTGAGTTGGATATAAAAGAAATTCTTATTTCCATCTTATCTAGAAGACTTGATATCATAAAATGCTCTGCTAACAGAATGATAAACTTCAGAACTAATCTCGGAAACTTAAATAACAAGCCGTCCTTTAAAATTTAATTAAAACCCTTTTAAGATTTAGATCATGCAAAGATTTTGGAGGAGTCTGAAATCTGAAGTGCTAATTCAGTTGAAAAGGATATCCAAGGCTATTAAAAAGAAATCTATAGCAATCCTATTTGATTCATGAAAAGGAGCCATATTGGTGCAGTTTGGGAAAATCGAACACTTCTAGCCGAAAAAACTATTCGAAGAGGGCTTTGAGTGCTTTAAAGCCCCGACATTCGTCGCAGCCATGTTTTCGCTTGTAACCAAGAATCTTCAATCGAATTTTGCCTCAGGTCATTGGGGGTAAAGCGCACACAATGAATATTCCAAGCGTCAGCCTCGAAGCCATCATTCACTGGTGCAAGAAAGGCTTTCAGTTCCTTAGAGCGGTGGTAACTAGCCCCATCCCAAAGAATCAATAACCGATATTCGGGCCATTGCCTTTGCAGAAACTTCAAATACTCAATCGTCCCTGTAGTGTTGCCTTTCTCATGGGGCTGAACGAGCAGGCGCTGGCTCAGCAAATCTAGGGCTCCATAATAGGTTTGGCGCTCCCGTTCGTTGCCGATAAGCACTTCCCTCGTGCCCCCGTTCGCCCCCACACATAGCCCTGAAGGTCGCCGCTCAGAAGATGACATTTCATCCACAAAGAGCCCTCTCAAGCGTCCGGCTTCTCTCGTTCCGATAGCGTGCCAATAGCCGTTGGATTTCGGCTTTTTTCGGCCACCGCCTGAGCGTTGGCCTTCGGGTTTACTTGGCTCGTCTTTTTCCAACTCAGGTCGGCGGTTGCCAACCAGTCGTAGTAGCTTTGCTTCGACTCGTACACCACGTCGTAGGTCTCAGCCAGATGTGACTCCAATTCGTTCAACTCCCAGATGGCTTTAGTCTGCGACCACTGCAGCACCGCCTTACGCTCGGACGGCCTCAGATAACTTTGACGACCTTTGTGCTGGGGCCGAAAGCCCACTAAGCCGTCTCGTTCGTAGGCTTGTTTCCACTTACTCAGGGCTCCCAAGAACACCTCCAAGATCCCGGTAATAACCTCGTAACCATAGCCTTGATAAATCAACTTGACGGCTAGCATTTTTTTCACTTGGCGAGCATCTCGTTCGATCCCGATAAAGGACTTGAGTTCCTCGACTGCTTGTATTTGGGTCGGTGCAGCCCGAGAGGCCAGCATGGATTTCATGCCTTGATATCAGTATTTGAGCGTCTTCCGTAATTATACTGATACGTCTTTACGAGTCATTCCGGGTTGCTATATGAGGGTTTAGAGCAATCACCTTGTAAAGTCATCTATTTAATAGAGAGCAACCTGAGCTCTGCTCTTCATTTGTTTTTGTGGGAAACGTACTCTTCAGATCGCAAACGCTGTAGAAGCCTAACTTGTGCCTAGAGCATGCTCGTTACTAAAAAGAAAAATCCACTCCAGGCTTGCCAAGATACACACATACTGATGTTTAAAGACCTCTTTGGTCTTGTCATGAATGCGCCCTTATCTCGAACAGAAGTCGCGAAATCAATCGCATTCCCTGAAGAATTCACAACAGAGCTTGAACACACTATTTCTGCGTTCGAAAAATCTTCATCTCCAGGAAGCTTAAAGATTTTCTGTGCCGTAGTGGTGCGCTCCTAAATAAGACGAAAAAATCAACTGCACCTTTGATCGCCCTAACGATTAATTCCAGACGAACAATGACAAAAACGTTGCCTAAGGATGTGCTAAACACGTAAGCAAGCAACATAACCTCTCTGCACGTAAAAAGCAAAACTGCTTTGAGGAGTCGCACAAAAAACAGCACACAGTTGGACGGAGCCAGTTCCCTGATACTATCGGTTAGCTTAGTGATGGACAAAGCATCAATATCAGACGCCCTGCATCAAAAACCCTTATTCCGAAAAATCAAAGACATAGTTTCTGCACACCTCTACCTCTCTACTAAGTAAGCCAGTTCAGAATAATCTTAGTTTCCAATCAAAATTAGCGTATATGACATTGCCATCTTGACCGTAGTTGATCACACCTACAAAGCTTTCGGTCATAACTTTACGGAAATTTTGTTTGTCTGTGAATTTACCGATTAACAAGAGAATTAAGTGCCAGAACTGAAGCCATGTCGAGACAGCAGGAGCTTTCTATAAAGCAGTCGAGGAACTGAATCAATTTTTATGCATGCGTTATACAGTGGTAGAAGTCGTGTCTCTACTGGAATATCGACGCCAAATTCAGGCTGCATGAGTGAACTCAGAGAGATGATGAAGGCTGCATGAGGATAGGCATAAAGTGAATTGGGATGTCAGCGATCGCTTCTTTCGTAGATAGAGTATTCAATTCTGACACTTAGATTTCAAACGGCATCGCGAGCCGATTCTAAACTATGGTTACTACCAAGCCGAGGGCTGGCTAATTGGCTGGGGGAATATCGAAGCTGGGGTTAAGCAGTTTAACTAATGCACTAAAATTGCGGGTGCTTGCTGGAAAGCTGATCACATTCCTCGGGTCCTAGCCTATCGCCGCGCCCATTTGAACGGAATGCTATCGCCCCAGTTATGTTTTTCTGTGTAGAGGGTGATCTGCCTTCAGTGCGATTGCCCTGCTTCATGCCCTAATTTTGTTGTGCGATAGAGCCGGTTTAAGGGCATGGGAAGTAGCCAATTGAGCATTGTCATCCTAATCTAGGAAAAGTCCCGAGGAAACTGAAGCTGGTGATAATGCCAAAGCTTACCCTTCTGAAATAGTAGCTCTGGATAACTGCCCTCTTCGACAATACGCCCTTCTTCGAGAACAACTACTTTATCGGCTCGGACAATGGTTGAAAGGCGATGAGCAATGGCAATAACGGTACGATCGCGCGTTAGTTGCTCTAAGGAAGCTTGAATTGCCTGTTCAGAAATTGAGTCTAGAGCGCTAGTGGCCTCATCGAGAATCAGAATTTCAGGGTTCCGCAGCAAAGCTCGGGCAATCGCAATGCGTTGACGTTGTCCCCCTGACAGCTTGACGCCACGATCTCCGAGTTGAGTGTCAAATCCTTCTGGCAGTTCTCGAATAAATTCAAGTGCATTGGCTTGTTCAGCCGCTGTCAGAATTGCTGCCTCATCTAAAGTTTCCAACCCATAGGTAATGTTGTTTTTGACCGTGGTGTTAAAAATGAATGTGTCTTGACTAACAACAGCAATTTGAGATCGTAGCGATGTGATGTTGAACCTTTGGACGTCAACTTCGTCAAAAAGAATATGCCCTGCTAATGGCTCATAGAAGCGGGGAATGAGAGCGGCTAACGTAGATTTTCCAGCCCCAGATGCCCCGACTAAAGCTGTCATCTTGCCTCTTTCAATCGCTAGATTAATATCCGAAAGCACCTGATTTTTGTTCTGATAGGAAAAATCTACTGAGGTAAATTGAATTGCTTTTTTTAATCCAGGAAAAGGGATGACGCCATTCTTAAAGTAAGGCTTGTGATCTGTTTTCAAAAGCTCTATTACATTTCGTAGAGGTCCCTGTAGATAGCTCACTTGTCCAGCTAAGTGATGTACCCGCTGCAGGGTTCCAACTAGGTTTTGTAAGACGTAAACGAAAACAAGCAGCTGGGCAACCGGGATATTTAGAAATACGTGGCCTAGAGCGATCGCCAAGATAATGACCGTTGTTCCTACTGCAGAAGTTACTGGCATAAATGAGCTGAATCGGCGTAGCGCACCGATCTCAGCCGCTACTACGTTGGCACTGGCTTGATTGAAGCGGGTCTTCTCAAATTCTTGAGTCGTGAAGGCATGAACGTTAAGAATGCCTGAAATGAATTCTACACAAAGGGATGTTAGCTCGCTATTGGCATTAGAAATCTCTGCGCTAAATTGCACAATCTCTTTTCTTAAATTAGATAATCCTAACAATAGTAAGGTGAGAAAGAAAATAGCAACGAATGACAATTCCCAAGAAATCCAGGAAATAATGAGTCCATAGATTAAGACCCTAATGCCATTGGCGATTAAGAGATTAATTGAACCAAATAGATGCTTAAGCCGAACAATATCACTGGTAATGACGTTAACAATTTCTCCGGATTTAACGTCTGAAAAGTAAATGAGACTGAAACTGCTAATTTGTTCAAAAGAACGGCAGCGGAGGCGATCTAAAAGCTTGGTCTCAATAATTCCAGTTGATAGAGAGCCCAGATAAAAAATTCCTGAGCGTAGCCAGGTAGATAAAAAAATTAAAATTGATATCCGAAAAAGCTGATTGTTTTTTGAAGTATTAATGCCTAGAACAACAGTGTCGAGCCAATTGATCCCTGTGTTTAGACTAGGCTGGTCTATTGGAGTTGTCAAAGTTTGCAGGAAAGAGAGCAATAGACCAATACCTAGTCCTTCAAATATAGAGACTAGAAAAGCACATGCAAAAGCTAGCAAAATGAGTGGATAAAAATGCTTCAGCTCTCGTAAGATGAGACGATTTTGCTGTCGAAAGCTATCAACTGGCTTGAAAAGATTTGGAAATGGGAAGCTTACATCATACAAAGTAAATACCTCATCTCTAATTGCGAGTATCCTGAGAGATATCAAAGGTTTTGAGACTTAGAAACGCTGGAACCATGTCATTTCATCAAGTTCGATTCAGTGCAGCAATGGGGTCTAAATTCGCCGCTTGGTAAGCTGGAAGGACCCCAAAACAAATGCCGATTCCCCCTGATATTGAGACACTCAATAGAATGGCAGGAGCTGAAATGCTGAGTTGAAATGTGGCAAATGTATTGATGCCGCCGGCCACAGCGACGCCCGTTAGGGAACCAACCAATCCACCGATGGATGCAACAAAAACGGCCTCAATCAGGAACTGAATGAGGATATCGCTTTTTGTTGCGCCTAAAGCTCTGCGGATGCCGATTTCAGCAGCCCGTTCATGGACTGAAAACAGCATAATGTTCATGATGCCGACCCCGCCGACAAAGAGTGAAACGCCTGCTAGTAGCGCTAAGACTAGGGTCAGCGTTCCAGTTATCTGACGAACCAGTTGTCGATAGGCAATGCTAGAGACCATGATGAAATCCTGCTTGCCGTGGCGCTGCGTCAATAAATTCTGAATTTGAAACGCAGCTGTTCGAATGCTATTCGAATCTTTGGCAGAAACTTGAACATAGCTGATGCGAAGACCATAGGGAGAAAAAAAGCTGGCGTTTTGAGACGCTAGTGTAGTAATCGGGACATAGGCGTCATCGTCCTCGTTTTCATCGCCCAAAGATCCTTTAGGCGCCATGACGCCAATTACCTCAAAGCGCGATCGCTCAATTTGGACTCCTTGACCAATGGGGTTTTCGGTATCAAACAGCTTCTTGGCTAACTCCGGTCCCAAAACAATGACCCGCTGCCAATCATCCACTTCTGACTGCTCAAAAAACCGACCTTGCTGCAAGGTGAAGCTGCGTACGAAGAGATAATCAGGTGTTGTTCCCTTTAAGGTGGTCAAGGTGCGCTGCTCATGACGGACCATCATGCTCTCTACCCAAATGACCGGCGCAACCGCTTGAACCGCTGAAATGGTTTGCTGAATCGCCTCTGCATCAGAGAGTACTAAGCGAGACTCCGACCAAGTAAAGGCATCTCGATCCTCAAAAACTCCGATCAGATTAGGGCCAAATTCTTCGAGTCTGCTGAGGATATAGTCCTGAGAGCCTTGTCCAATGCCATAGGTCAGGATGACGGCGGCATTACCGATCGCAATGCCGAGTATTGTGAGGCAACTCCGAAGCTTGTTGAGTGTCAGCGTTGCAGCCGCCATTTTCAAGATGTCCTGTGCTGGGATCATGGCTCCTGAATCGAATCAATGCCTGGGATGACCTGATCTTCAGGGGGGGTGAGTGAGACATAATCCCCTTCATCAAGTCCTGCTAAGACCTGTACCTGTTTGCCGTTGTCAAGCCCCAACTCAATGACCTGAAGCGCGAGTTGGTTTTCTCCAGTCACTACATAAACGCTGGAAGCGCCGTCTGCTTGAGTCATCACTGCCGCTTGAGGAATTACTAACGTATCCTTCACAGCTTTACCCTGAAGGCTGAGTTGAACATTCATGCCTGCTTTCAGCAGAGCCTCGGGGTCTTGAAAGTCAATCATCACGTTGAAGAACGTAAAATTGCCAGCGTCTTTGACTGCCACCGGAGAAATTGATTTCACCTTCCCGATAAACACAGTGTCAGAATAAGCCGTTGTTGAGATATCGACCGTCTGTCCGACTTGGATTGCGGCAATGTTGTTTTCTGAAATCTGAGCTTCAATCTCCAGCCCACTCGATAACTCTGCAATCGATGTTTGGGTTGCGCCAGCTGTTGAAGAAGCCGTCGTAGTCGGGGTGACAAAATCACCCGCTTGAGCAAATTGACGGGTGATGATGCCTGCGAAGGGAGCACGCACAAAGGAACTATCCAACTGCACTTGATAAAACCGGAGTTGAGCCTGAATTTGCTCAGCTTCAGCTTGTGCCTGAATAATTTCTTCTGGTCGAGTCCCATTTTCAAGTCTTTCTAGACTGGCTTGAGCTTCTTCCAGTTGAGCGATTTGGGCCTGTAGGTTGGCCTCAGCTTCTTTGGACTGCTGCAGCGTGTCTTCAAACGAGTTGTGTGAGATTGCTCCTGCTTCAAACAATTGCTGGAACCGCCAAAGTTCTTGCAGGGCTTTGTCGACGGTTGCTTCTGCGGCAACGACGTTGGCCTGTGCTACCGCAACCGCTGCCTGTGCCTGCACGATTTCTTCGGAGCGATTTCCAGCGATCGCTTGTGTCAGGGCCGCTTGGGCTTTCTGGAGCAGGGCATTGTGGCGATCAACTTGGGCTTGCAATTCCCCATTTTCCATCCGGGCAATCAGCTCACCCTGCGCCACAAAATCACCTTCTTCCACATACACTTGAGTAATGTGTCCAGCCTGTCGAGGGCTTAGATTAGTCACCTTTCTTGCCTTAACAACACCGTTGCTTTGCAAGTCATTACTGATATCCGCAGTTGTCACGGGCACGGCATTCTCAGAAATGCCTGACGAATCTGACAGTCCTTGTGCCATCTGACATCCCAGAGGAACGATGCCTGCAAGACACGCAATCGCCAGTAAGAAATTTCGGAGCACTACATCACTGTTAAAACTAGACAAGGTACTCCAACCATCTCTAAGAGGACATGGCTTTTCTAAGGCTTAAAGGCCGCATATCAACCCAAACTTCGTTGATATGCCTGAGGCATTCATCTTTAGGGCCACTGACGCCAACCGTGTTCCATCCCAACGGTAGTTCGCGTCCTTTAGGCCAGATGGAATATTGTTCTTCATGATTGATGACAACCTCGTAAAGCGTGGTGTCTTCAGTATCAGCGTGAGTCATCGAATTAACTCCTGTGTTGATTAGATGCTAGGGTCGGCTGACGTTTGCAAGACGTTGAGATGGCCTTGACCTGCCAGCGTCTCCAAATCAATATCAGCTAGGCACTTCACCTTTTCGTAGTTAAGCGTCAAATCTCCTACAAGCTGAATGGTGCCTTTACCATCGGTGAAATCAGCCTCTTGCCAGTTCGAAGCGGACTCATCTAAACGGACGCCCAACTCTGTTCCGCCTTGAGTATCCGTAAATTTGATGTGAACATATCGGCGCTTGATCGCTGCCTGTAAGTTTTCTAATGAGTTATCAGGACGAAGACTCACAACAACAGGGTGACTCCCTTTGGATAATCTTTCAACAAGCTCATTCACGGCGTTTAGTCCTTTCTAAACAATCGAGAGTTTGAGTTAAAACAAAGCACTAAAATCTCTGAAAAGCCTCTAATTATTCAACGCCAGCAGCAGTCATAGTTGTCTCTGATGATGACTCTTCAGAAATTGTTTCTAACTTTTCAGGAACATCCGTAGCTGTGGCATCAACATCCGAAGTCGCATAATCTGGAACTTCAAATTCAAGTATTTGCTTGCAGAATGTCAGCCAGTCATTGGTAACATCCTGGAAGATAACATACTCGTTTAAATAGATACCGTCGGTAACCGTGTGATCTTGCTGAAGATATAAGAAATCGTCGTCTTTCAACTTCAAATCTGCAAGCGATGAAGACTTCTCTACGTTCTCCACTGCTACTCTATTCGGGTTGAGATTTTCACTTTTCTCAATCCAACTCGCATACTTCCGCAGCATTTTCACAGGATAAGCTTTGCAGTATCTTCCTAAGTTTGCCATAACCCTAGTGAACAAATCTTGAGACAGTAGTTGACAGAGACTATAGCGCCTGCGAACGGATTTGTCTGTAGAAAAAATCTACCTGACGGTTGAGGTGTAACTCAACACAAATATTTCTTTATTTCGGAAATATTGCCAGATAAGGTCATAAAAGCTACAAAGTATTTTGCTATCTTAGGTCTTCAATAATTGCCAGCAGGTCGTTGTCAAGATTGAGAATTGTTAATTGTAGATTTTTTCAATAGACAGCTTTTGAATAAATCTGAATGATCGAAGCTCAAGCATTAAATTTGGACTACGGTGATGGCTCAAAATACTTATGCTCAAGATTATTTAAGGCAGTCTACTTCTGTGCTTTTTGCGTTTCTTTGGAACCATCATTTTGCATGGCGATAAATGAATCGGAATAAAAAGAATAGCGGCAAAAAGCCGACAAGGGTTGAATAGAACTGATGTGCTGGGCAGCCTATTGAGTTGGCTTTTTAGAGCGTGTTTATCTCAGCAGTTAACTGCTTGAATATCGTACTTGAAGCACGATCGCATAGCTAAAGCAGTACAGCAAATGACGGCACCGTTAGGGACAGGGTTCAGCAAGAGCATGGGAACAGGTGCAGATCGGGTGGACTATAAGATGTTGATGCAGCAGGCTTTAGTCAAGCTAGAGAGCTTACAAAGCCGGCTGAAAGCTAAAGAAACTCAGGAACGAGAGGCGATCGCCTTGGTTGGCATGGGGTGTCGTTTTCCTCAGAATATTGCTGACCCTGATTCTTTTTGGCAGGCGCTTGTGTCAGGGTACAATGCCGTTTCGGACGTGCCTAATAGTCGATGGCAGGTTGACGCTTATTACAGTGATGATCTGTCTGAATTGGGGAAAATCAGTACCCGCCGGGGCAGCTTTTTGCAGCATGTTGACCAGTTTGATCCTCAGTTCTTTGGTATTTCGCCTCGTGAAGCTCGCAGCTTAGACCCCCAGCAGCGTCTCTTACTAGAGGTCAGCTGGGAAGCGCTCGAAGCCGCCAATCAGCAGCCTGAGCAACTCTTTAAGCGGCCCGTTGGGGTTTTCGTGGGGATCTGCAATAACGACTACGGTCAGCTGCTGCGAGATTCTAGCGACCTCGATCATATTGATGCTTACTTCTGCACGGGCAATGCTCCTAGCGTGGCGGCAGGGCGACTGTCTTACTGGTTGGGTCTCACTGGACCGAGTTTGGCGATCGATACGGCCTGCTCATCCTCCCTAGTAGCAGTACATCTTGCTTGCCAGAGTTTGCGGCAGCGAGAGTGTGAACTGGCCCTGGTAGGAGGCGTGAATGTTTTGCTATCGCCCGTAACCAGCATCAACTTTTCCAAGGCTCGTATGTTGGCTCCAGATGGTCAATGTAAAGCCTTTGCTCAGTCTGCTGACGGTTATGGTCGGGGAGAGGGCTGCGGCGTAGTGGTGCTCAAGCGATTATCGACAGCATTGGCGGAAGGCGATCGCGTCTTAGCTGTTATCCGGGGGTCGGCGGTCAATCAAGATGGGCCTAGCGCAGGCTTGACCGTCCCAAACGGTCCTGCACAGCAGGCGGTGATTCAGCAAGCACTACGTCAGGCTCAGGTTGCTCCAGAAGACGTGAGCTATGTAGAAGCACATGGAACCGGTACGGCATTGGGAGACCCGATTGAGTTGGGTGCTTTGGGCATTGCACTGGGGCCGGCCGAGCGGCGATCGCATCCTCTTCAGGTCGGTTCCGTCAAAACGAATTTAGGCCATTTAGAAGGGGCTGCTGGAGTCGCAGGATTGATTAAGGCAGTCCTCTGTTTACAGCATCAAGCAATTCCACCCCATCTACACTTTGAAACGCCAACACCTCATGTGGACTGGACAAAACTGCCTATTCACATCCCTACGAGCGTCCTCCCTTGGCCGTCTGAAGCTGGGCGGCGGATTGCTGGGGTCAGTTCTTTTGGGTTTAGCGGTACGAATGCTCATGTGGTTTTGGAAGCAGCTGAGACTGCGGTCGCGTCTGAAAGAACCTCGGCCTCTCATCGCCCCAATCACGACTCTAATCAGCCCGAGCGGTCCTGGCACCTGTTGACCCTATCGGCTAAATCAGAAGCCGCGTTGATGGCAATGGCGGTCCAGATTCAGACCTATCTCACCGACTATCCAGAGGTCTCGTTGGCGGATGTCTGTTTCACAACGAATCGCTACCGCAGTCATTTCCCTTGTCGGCTGGCAGTGGTGGCAGATACTCGCGCAGGGGTTCAAGCAACTTTAGAGGCGGCAGCCCACGATACACCGACTCAAAGCCTCATTCGGGGGCAGCGTCTTGGCGCTCCACAGGTGGTTTTCGGATTTAGCGGAGAGAGTCATCAGGTTGTCAATCTGGGTCGACAGCTCTACGAAAGCCAACCCTACTTTCGTCAGATCATTCAGCAGTGCGAGGCCATGCTGGAGCCCGACCTGCCCAATTTACTGACGGCGATGCTGTATCCAGCTGAGAATGCGATAGAGCAAACTGCTTCTAAGTTGTGTCATCCCGCCTATGGTTATCCAGTCCTCTTTGCGGTGGAGTACGCTCTGGCGCAGTTGTGGCAACGCTGGGGGATTCAACCCGTTGCCGTTTGGGGCGATGGGGTTGGTGAACTGGTGGCTGCTTGTATCGCGGGGGTATTCAGCCTGTCGGATGGGCTACGGCTAGCGATCGCTCATGGAACTGAGATCGCAGCCCTATCGATGCCTACCGTTTCAACCCGTCAGAGAGCCTGTCGGAAAACGGGAGATCGCGCATCGTTGGTCGCCGCGTCCCACACTACTACCCTGGATTCCCTGGCTCAAGGTATTGCCTATACCCCAGCTAAAGTCCCACTGGTGTCTAGCAGAGCTGGACGTTTACCACTAGAGATGGGGACTGATGCCGCGTATTGGAGTCGTCCTCTAGCGATTGCTGCTCAGACAACGGAGAGGCTGAAGGGACTAGAAGCGATAGGGGGGAGTCATTGGTTAGAAATAGGACTCGATCCAGCGTTAGCGATGCCCGATTCGAGCCAGGATACTCGGCCAGCGGCGACGTGGCTATCAAGCTTGCAATTGCATCAGTCTGATTGGCAAACCCTGCTCATGAGTTTGGCCGTGCTCTATACCCAAGGAGCTGATGTAGATTGGCAAGGGTTTGAGCAAGACTTTTGCGATCGCCAGCAGGTTGTTCTGCCAACGTACCCTTTTCAACGGCAGCGGTACTGGGTTGATTTGCCGGAGAAGCATCAATTAAGTTCGTCGATTCTCCCCCCTTCCTCTCTTTTGCAGGAGTTGCAGGCAGGACAGGTTGACTCAGTGCTGCGTCAGTTGCAGCCGGGACTGACTCCAGCCGAAGCCGCCTGTTTGCCTAAACTGCTGTCGTACCTGGCTGGAGACGCGCCGTTAGCGACTCTGTCAGAACCCGCTGATCCAGAGCTAGGCGATGCATTCTATCAGGTGAAATGGCAGCCTTGGGAGCGATCGCAAATCTCCCCTGATTCGAGCAGGACGGCAGAGGCGTGGCTGATTCTAGCAGATAGTAAGGGCCTTGGGTCTGCTTTGGCCCAGGCGTTAGAGCAACAGGGTCACCGCTGTGTCCTCGTCTACGCAGCGACGGCAACCAAAACTCCTCAAAATAAAGCCCCTCAAAATGCGGTTGGCCTAGACAGTTATCAAGTGCAGCCGGAAGCGACCACTGCTTGGAGCGACCTGTTAGGCCCGACTGGGCCACTGGCGGGGCAAACCTTTCAACGCATCGTGCACCTGTGGAATCTTGATATTTCAACAGTGGAGAGTGAAGAGACCTTGTCTCAAGCCCAGCAGTGGGGCTGTGGCAGCACCTTGCACCTCATCCAATGGATTGTTCGGCAAGCCAGCCCAGTGCCCTGTCGGCTCTGGATGGTGACGCAAGGAGCGGTGCCTGTCGCCCGGTCTGCTCTGACCGTTGCTCAGTCTCTCGTTTGGGGCATGGGTCGAGCGATTGCATGGGAGCATCCAGAGCTGTGGGGTGGACTACTCGATGTCGATTTAGAGCTGCCACAGGCCGCTATCGTTGAAACGCTACTTCCCGATTTGCTGCACCCCACTGCCGAAAACCAGATTGCCTATCGGCAGCAGCAACGCTACGTGCCGCGATTGGTTTCCGTCTCGATTCCTAAAACTTCCCTACCTTATCCAATACAGGCCGAGGGGACTTATTGGATTACGGGGGGTGTGGGTGCCTTAGGGCTGAAGCTGGCAGACTGGCTCGTGACTCAGGGGGCACGAAAGCTCGTGCTGACGAGTCGTCACCCGCCGTCAGAAACAGCTCAAGGCGCGATCGCACAACTCCAGGCAGAAACGGATGCAATCATCCAGGTTTTATCGGCAGATGTCACTCAAGCTTCAGACATAGAGGCGGTGCTGGACCATATTCAGGCAACCATGCCGCCACTGCGGGGAATTTTTCACGCCGCTGGAGTGTTGGAAGACGGTATTTTGTTGCAGCAAAGTTGGCCTCAATTTGAGCGAGTTTTACAGCCTAAGGTCACAGGGGCATGGCTTTTGCATCGTTTAACGCAGACATTACCGCTGGATTATTTTGTTTGCTTCTCCTCAGTCGCCGCGCTGATGGGATCTCCCGGTCAGGCTAACTATGCCGCTGCTAATGGGTTTCTCGATGCCCTAGCCCATTACCGCCAGCAGCAAGGGTTAGTCGCGTTAAGTATTAACTGGGGACCTTGGGCGCAAGCCGGAATGGCGAATCGGTTGCAGCAGCCCTACCAGCAGCGACTGACTCAGCGGGGGATTCGGACCCTGTCTCCTAGTCAAGCCCTGCACGCCTTTGAGCGGGCCCTGGGTCGCGGCCCAACCGACCCGCAAATGGCGGTGCTATCGGTCGAGTGGTCTCAATTTTTCCAACAGCAAGGAGCCGTGCAGACCCTGCCGCTGTTGGCGGAACTGCGAGCGACGAGGGCCGCAGAGATGTCGTCAGCCCAACTTATGGGCGAATTACGCCAAGAATTGCTGTCTCTGCAACCGGATGACCGCGTTAAGCGCTTAATTCAGTTTCTCCAGACTGAACTGAGTTGGGTGTTGGGGGGCAATGGCGAAGCGTTGGCGACTACCCAAACTGGGTTTTTTGAGCTAGGGCTTGATTCGCTCATGGCAATAGATCTAAAAACTCGGCTGGAAACGGCTTTGGCCTGTTCCCTTCAGCTGACGACGTTTTTCCAATATCCAACAGTCGCGTCTCTAGCCGCTTATCTAGTGTCAACGCTAGAGCCAGAAGAGGAACCTGACAGTATTGGCCAGGGGACGCTGACGCAGCAACGGGTGAGAGATGGTCCTGATGCAGCCGCATCGGTTAATCCACACAGGTCCATGATGCAGCGCGTGCAGCAGCGGGTGCAAAAGCAACAGCAGGCAATGGCGACAGACCGTGCATTGAACCAGCCCAGAAGGAAGTCTTTATGAGTCACGCAAGTCAGTCTCACCTCGATAGAAGCATTGCCATCATCGGCATGGCTGGCACCTTTCCCGGTGCTAGAAACATTGATCAGTTCTGGCAAAACTTGCATGCGGGAACGGAGTCAATCCAAGCGTTGTCCGATGAAGCATTAACAGCAGCAGGAGTGGAGCGATCGCTGTTAGCTGACCCCAGCTACATCAAGATGGGGGCCTTGTTGGAGGAGATTGATCACTTCGATGCTAGCTTTTTTGGCTTTTCTCCGAGCGAAGCGGCCATTATGGATCCCCAGCATCGTCTAGTCCTGGAGTGTGCCTGGGAAGCGCTCGAAAATGCTGGCTATGTTCCTAATGACGGCAATGGCTGGACAGGAGTCTATGTTGGAGGCAGCCTTAGTACGTATTTGCTGTACAACCTAGCCCGCAACCGCGATCTAGTTAAAGCCGTCGGTTTACCCATTCTTCTGGGCAACGACAAGGACTACATTCCCACCCGCATTTCCTACAAGTTGAACCTAAAGGGGCCTAGCTTCAGCGTCAGTACGGCGTGTTCAACCTCTCTAGTGGCAGTACATCTCGCTTGTCAGGATTTGCTGAGCCAGCAGTGTGACATGGCCCTCGCCGGCGGTGTCGAGGTGAAGGTACCCCATGCTGGCTATGTGTATCGGGAGGGCGACATTTTTGCTCCCGATGGTCACTGCCGCAGTTTTGATGCTCGGGCCCAGGGCACGATTTTTGGCAGTGGTTTAGGTCTCGTCGTGCTCAAGCGCTATCAAGATGCGATCGCCGACGGTGACCATATCCACGCCGTGATTCGGGGCACGGCCCTCAACAACGATGGTTCAGAGAAGGTCGGCTATACGGCCCCTAGCATCAACGGACAAGCGGAGGTGATTGCATTGGCACAGGCGATCGCCGGGGTCGAGCCAGAGTCGATCACCTATGTAGAAACCCACGGCACCGGTACCTTAGTCGGCGATCCCATTGAATTTAAAGCGCTAGAAACCGCCTTTCGGGCGGGGACTGATCGCAATCAGTTTTGCGCCATCGGTTCAGTGAAAACCAATATTGGTCATTTGAACAGTGCTTCAGGCATTGCCGGACTGATTAAAACCGTACTCGCCCTCAAGCACCATCAACTGCCAGCCAGTCTTCATTTTGAGACTCCGAATCCAGCCATTGATTTTGAGCATAGCCCTTTCTACGTCAACACGCAGCTGCGGGAATGGACATCCCAGGATCAGCCGCTACGAGCTGGAATCAACTCTTTTGGCATCGGCGGCACCAACAGTCATATCGTGCTTGAAGAAGCCCCACCCTGTCCGGCAAGTACTCCATCTCGTCCCTGGCAATTGCTACTGCTGTCGGCTAAAACGCCAACAGCTCTCGACCAGTCAACAGAACGGATGGTGAGCCACTTGCAGCAGCCGGAGTCAGAATTAGCCGACGTGGCGTATACCCTGCAAGTGGGCCGGCAAGCCTTCGAACATCGGCGCATGTTGGTGTGTCAAACTTCGGAGGAGGCTGCACAGCATTTGGGAAATCTTGCCTCTGATCGCGTCCTGACGCGCAGTCGGGTCTCAGCGCCCCATTCTGTTGTCTTCCTGTTTCCAGGACAAGGTGCTCAGTACGTCAATATGGGGCGCGATCTGTATGACAGTGAACCGTTATTTCGCGCTTGTGTGGATGACTGTGCTGAGCAGTTACAGCCCCATCTGGGTTTGGATCTGCGCCCAATTTTATATTCCGATAATGAAGCCGCGATCGCGACGGCCACCCATCAGCTACAGCAGACTGCGATCGCCCAACCTGCCCTGTTTGTCATTGAATATGCTCTAGCGCAGCTATGGATCACCTGGGGCGTTCAGCCGGAAGCGATGCTGGGTCACAGTGTTGGCGAATATGTGGCGGCCTGTTTGGCCGGTGTGTTTTCCCTCGAAACGGCCTTAGCGCTGATTGCCATTCGGGGACGGTTAATGCAGCAGATGCCGTCTGGGGCCATGCTGGCAATTTCGCTGGCCGCTGATGCCCTGGCACCCTGGTTGGGGCCTGAACTGGAACTCGCTGTCCTCAATGGCCCCAACTCGTCTGTCGTGTCGGGGCCTGAGGCCGCGATCGCAGACCTACAGCAACGCCTCCAAGCCCAATCAATTAACTGCCGGCGTTTGCAGACTTCCCATGCCTTTCACTCTCAGATGATGGCGCCCATAGTAGAGACCTTTGTGGCAGACGTTGCGACAAACTCTCTCCAGGCTCCTCAGATACCGTATCTTTCCAACGTAACCGGCACTTGGATTACGGCAACAGAAGCGACCCAGCCTGAGTATTGGGGACAACATCTGCGGCAGACCGTTCAGTTTTCAAGCGGAGTAGAGCAACTGCTGCTTGATCCCCATGCCATTGTTCTAGAGGTTGGCCCAGGCAGAACGCTGACCTCGTTAATACGACGGCAGTTTACGGTGGAGTGCGATCGCTTACTGCTGACCAGCTTGCGTCATCCCAAGGAGCAAAAATCAGATGCGGCGGGGCTAATGACGACCCTGGGACAGCTTTGGCTGGCGGGCTGTGACCTCAATTGGCGAGCGTTTTATCAGCACGAGCAGCGGTATCGCGTTCCCCTACCGACATATCCGTTTCAGCGAAAACGCTACTGGGTTGATCCGGTCGATTCGTTGGACAGTACCGACGCCACTGTGAAGCAGACCGATCTAGCCGATTGGTTCTATATCCCTACTTGGAAACGGGCCATCCCCCTGTTTCAGCCGCAGCCACAGCATGATGTTGCCTCACCCGTCCTAATTTTCCTCGATGAGCAAGGCTGGGGACAGCAACTGGCCAGCCGACTGAGCCAAGCTCAGAAAAAGGTCATCACAGTGCAGGTGGGGGAGACCTTCGCGCAGGTTGCTGAAGACGCTTATTGCCTTAATCCCGGTGAACTGCACGACTATAAGCAGTTTTGCAAAGTCCTCTCTGAGAAAAACTGTTTACCTCAAACGGTCCTGCATCTGTGGAACTTAACGTCTGAAACAGCCTCGAAAACACCTGAATGTGTGCATTGTGGTTCGGCTCAAACCAAGAAAAACGGGTTTTACAAGGGACAGCAGGCTTATCGATGTAAGCACTGTAAGCGACAGTTCTTAGCCTCAGCTGTAGTTCAGGTCGAAATTCAGCAGCGGCTAGCGAGACTGACGGCTCAACAGCAGCAGAGCTTCTACAGTTTGATTTACTGGGCGCAAGCCATCAGCAAGTATCTGATGACCGATCGCTGCCAAATTGCCGTCGTTTCTAATCAGCTTCAGTCTGTCTTAGGAACCGAGACCCTATGTCCCGAAAAAGGAACGCTGTTGGGACCCGTCACGGTGATTCCCCAGGAGTACCCCAATTTGAGCTGCTGCTCTATTGATCTGGCGCTGTCGAAGCGGGGAAAAATGACTCATCCTGATTGGGTTGATGTCGTTTTGGCGGAGGTTATCCAGGCAGAACCAGCCCGTATGGTCGCTTATCGTACCGGTCAGCGCTGGCTTCCTCTGTATGAATCACAACGACTGGAGGTAGATACCGCATCCTCGATCGCCCTCAAGCCCAAAGGTCTCTATATGATTACAGGCGGATTAGGGGGATTGGGGTTGGCCATTGCCCATGATTTGGCCCAGCGAGTCCAGGCAAAGCTGGTGCTGATCGGGCGATCGCCTTTTCCACCCGCATCAGAATGGGACTATTGGCTACAGGAACAGGGCGAAGACAATAGGACAAGTCAAAAGATACGTCAGCTTCAGGCGTTAGAAGATCTAGGCGCAGAGGTCCTGATCCTCCAGGCTGATGTGACTAACCTGGATTCGCTGCTGGCTGCTATGGAGCAGATTGATCAGCGGTGGGGGACTTTGAATGGCGTCATCCATGCTGCTGGGATTGCCGGCGGCTGCATTGTGCAACGGCAGAAACCCGCGATCGCAGACAATGTCCTACAGCCCAAATTGCAAGGTACGTTACATTTGCTGGCAGCTTTACAAGAGCAGCCACTAGACTTCCTGGTGCTGTTTTCTTCTCTGGCCTCCAAATTGGGAGGGCTGGGGCAAGTCGCTTACTGTGCGGCCAATGCCTTTCTCGATGCCTTTGCCATTGCTGAATCAGCTCGACCCGATCGCAGAACAGTCGCCATCAATTGGGACTTTTGGCAAGACATTGGGATGGGGGTGACTACTGAAATCCCCGAAGACATTAAGGCCTTTCGGGTCGCAGAACTTCAGCAGGGCATGACTCCTCAAGAGGGGTTAGAGGCATTTCACCGGATTTTATCCGGCTGTGTTGTGCCGCAAGTGCTCGTTTCAACGACTTCTTTCACCCACCGCATCGATCAGTGGATTCAGCTAAAGGCGCTATCCGAAGCCACCAGCTTTGAGTCTGTGGGTGTGACTGAGCGCTACAGCCGCCCCGAATTAGCCAATCTTTATGTCCCGCCGAGGGATGAGCTGGAGGAACAGCTGGCCGAGATCTTCCAGTCGGTCATTGGCATTGATCAGGTCGGCATCCACGACAATTTCTTTGAGCTAGGCGGGCACTCCCTGATGGCAACCCAAGTGTTATCCCGACTACGAGAGGTGCTTAAAACCGAAGTGCAGTTGCATAGCTTATTCGAGACGCCAACAGTCGCCGGAATTGCCAGCACTAGCCGCCCGGCGGATAACTCAGCTCCTACCGTTGACGACCGCACCGCCGTGACTCGTGAGGAGGTCGTACTATGACCCACTCATCACCCAGCTTGTCTACTTTGATGGCTCGCCTCAAGGCGCAGGATGTGCAGCTACGGGCTGAGAACGGGCGTCTGCACTGCAATGCACCAACCGGGGTTCTAACAGCAGAGCTGCAGGCCGAGATTGTAGCCCATAAGCCTGCTCTTCTAAAGATGCTGGCGGCAGCAGCGTCCGAGACAGCGGCGATCGCGCCTGTACCCCATTCAGGGCGTCGTCCTCTTTCCTTTGGACAGCAGCGGATTTGGGTCCTCGAACAGTTGGAAGATAAGTCCGCTACTTACAATGAATCTTTTCTCCTGCGCTTGGAGGGGCCGCTACAAATTGCCGGTCTGCGCTATAGCCTCCAACAGGTTTGGCAACGTCACGAGGTCCTGCGCTATAGCTTTCAATCTGCTGATGGGGTGGTCAGCGCCATCGTGAATGCTCCTATTCCGCTGTCCCTACCGATCGTGGATCTGCAAGCGTTAGCCTCTGCTCAACAGGCTGAGGTGGTTCAGCAGCGTGCGATCGCAGAGTCGCGGCGACCTTTTGACCTGGCAGTCGGTCCCCTGCTACGGCTTCAGCTTTTGCACTTGCAGCCGCAGTCTTTTGTCTTATTGTTGACGGCTCATCACATCATCTTTGATGGTTGGTCTCAGGCAGTTTTGTCGTATGAACTGCAAGCTGCTTACGCTGCCTATGTTGAGGGTAAACCGATGCCTTCAGCGCCTCTGCCAATCCAATATGGCGATTATGCGCTCTGGCAGCGGCAACAGTTTGAGGGCGATCGCCTCCGTCCTCAACTGCGTTATTGGCAGCAGCAGCTAGCAGGCGCACCCATGGTGATCGACCTGCCCACAGACCGTCCTCGCCCTACCCTGACTAATTTTGAAGGGGGTGTTCATCCGTTTGAGTTGCCGGCTGAGGTCGTAACGGCTCTGCGGCAGCTCAGCCAGCAGGCGGGAGCCACGGTGTTTATGACGCTATTTGCTGCGTTCAACACGCTGCTGCATCGGTACACAGGACAAACCGACATTTTGATAGGAACCGATATTGCTAACCGGACTCGGATCGAACTAGAAAGGCTAATTGGGTTTTTCGTCAATCTGCTCGTGCTACGCACCGATTTGTCTGGCGATCCTTCTTTTCGGCAACTGTTAGACCGGGTACGGCAAACCGCGATCGCGGCTTACCAGCATCAGGACTTGCCGTTTGAGAAATTAGTCGAAGCTCTCCAACCCGAACGGCAAACTGCTCACAATCCGCTGGTGCAAGTTTTGTTTGTCTTTCAAAATACGCCTCCCCTGGTCTTGGAAGCAAATGGTCTACGGCTGACCTGGGGAGAATTTACGAATCAGGCTTCCCGGTTCGATCTGGCTTTGTTCATCAACGAACATCCGTGGGGGCTGGAGGGCGTTTGGAAATATAAGCGCGCCCTATTCGATCCGAAAACGGTGGCTCGGTTCTCACAGCAATTTTTAACGTTGCTTGACAGTCTGATCGCTCAGCCTAATGTCCCCATTAGCACCCTGGAACTACTGACGGAGACAGAAAAACAGCAGCAGTTTGACCAGCGGCAAGAACGGCAACGGGCTAAGGAGCAGCGCCTTAAAAGAACTCGGCGACGAGGGATCGATTTGGCCCATAAGCCTCTGCTGAGGGAAGGTCGACTCCAGCCCGATCAGCCGTTGCCCTGGATGATTGAGCCTAACCATCCAGCAGGTATCGATTTGGTTGCCTGGTGCCAAGAGCAGTCAGCCGCGATCGAGTCTCGCCTTTTGACGCATGGGGCTTTACTGTTTCGCGGTTTTGGAGCGATCGCTCCACAGCAGTTTGAGCAAGTTGCGGCGGCCCTTTGCCCAGGCTTGTTGACAGGCTATGGCGATCTGCCCCAGTTTGATCAAAGCGATCGCCTCTACCACTCCACGCCTTATCCCGCCGATAAAGCCATTCTGTTTCATAACGAGAGCGCTCATCTACAGCGGTGGCCACTCAAACAGTTCTTCTGCTGTCAGGTGCCGGCTCAGCAAGGGGGCGCGACGCCACTTGTCGACTGTCGTGAACTCTATCGGCGACTCCCCCCTGAGATCCGGACGCCATTTGAACAAAAGCAGGTGCGATACGTGCGCAACTTTGTCGAAGGTTTGGATGTGCGCTGGCAAGACTTTTTTCAAACAAACGATCCGGCCCTAGTTGAGTTGGCTTGTGTTCGGGCGGGCATCGAGTTTGAGTGGCGTACAGATGGAGGGCTGCGGCTCCAAACCTGCTGTCCGGCCATCATCCACCATCCCAAAACGGCAGAGCCGCTGTTCTTTAACCAGCTGTTGTTGCATCACATTGCCTGTCTGAAGACGGTCGAACAGCGATCGCTGCGCTCCGTCTTCTCCGAATCGGACCTGCCGCGCCACGTCTACTACGGCGATGGGACGCCAATTGCCGATGACGTGATGACTCAGATCGATGACCTTTACCAGCAGGTCGCGATCCGATTTACCTGGCAAGCCGGAGACATCCTGATGCTGGACAACATGCTGACTGCTCATGGTCGCGATCCCTTCAAGGGAGAACGGTTGCTGTTGGTGGCGATGGGCGAGCCGGTTTCCCAAACTGAGCAACCGCTGCTGGCAGAGATGACGTATTAACCCAATTAAGCCAAAAAGGATGACCCATACCGACTCGATTCAAACCTTACAAACGACGGCTCAGACGATGACAGCCGCCGTGGAAGGGTTTTGCCTATCCGATCAGCAGATCCAGCTTTGGCAATTAGGCGCGGAGGCAACGACCTACCAAGTCCGGGGCGTCCTTCACATGAGGGCTCCAATCGATGAGGCTCAACTGCGACAGGCCATTGCCCAGGTCGTTGCCCGACACGAGATCTTGCGCACTCGATTTGAGGCCCTGTCTGGACTTGCTTTACCCTATCAGGTGATTGATCCCCAGCCCCATTTTGATTGGCATGTGCTGGATTGGGCAACTCAGATGCCCGCCGATCAAGAGACAGCGCTGCAAACGCTGTGGGCTGATGTGCCACCGATTCGGCAGTTCTTCCCCCCACTGAAGGCTACCTTAATTCGGTATGCGCCTGAGGAGTATGCCCTACTCCTACAGTTGTCTGCACTGTGTGCTGATGGGCAAACGCTGCAAAGCCTGTGCCGAGAGATTTGTCAGGCGTATGGATCAGGGCCTGCTGCTGCGGATGTGCCGCAGTACGCCGACTATTGTGAGTGGCTCCATGACTTGCAGGCTGAGACAGACGAAGCGGCCCTGGCAGGATATCGTTTCTGGCAAGGGCAACACTTTGAAAAGCCGAGTTTGCCGTCTCTAGGGGAATCAAGATGGGGAGGCGATTGCGCCTTTTCCCCAGCCTGCCAATGTCGGCCACTGGCCCCTGAGGCGGGGACTCAGCTTGAGCAAAGAAGCCGTCAACTGGGAAGCCGTCCTACGACCTGGCTGCTGGCCTGCTGGCAAGGTCTACTCTGGCGGCTGACAGCGCGATCGCCCCAAACCATTGGTGTTGCCATCGACGGTCGCTCTTTGGATGCGTTAAGTCAGGGCTTGGGGCTCTATGAGCGCACCTTGCCGTTAATCAGTCAGTTCCAGGCAGGAGCTTGCTTCAGTGCTCAGCTGCCGCAGCTAGAGCAGGCCCTGCAAGCGCTGAACGACTGGCAAGAATATGCGTTGCCGCTTTCGGATCGCGAAGGTCTGCCTGATCGAGACGCGATCAAGACGAATCTAACGCTCTGTTTTGCCTATCAGCAGCGGCAGACCCAGTATCGTTTGCCAACTGGGACGGCTCAACTCACCAATCCCGTCGCCTACAACAGTGCCTTCGCGCTCAAGCTGCTGTGTGCTGAAACCGAAACGGGCTGGTTGACAGAGCTGCACTACGACACCCATCGCTATTCGTCAGCCGCGATCGCTGATTTGCTAAGCCAGTTTCACTGTCTTTTAGCCGAGACTTTACGGCAGCCGGATGCCTGTGTAGATCAGCTGCCGCTGCTAGAGGATCGAGCACGACGGCACGTCCTCCATGATTTCAATGCAGCCCCTTTGCCCGCGTCAACCCAGTGCTGGCACGAGTGCTTTGAGCAGCAAGCCGTACGCACGCCGCAGCAGATAGCTGTCATCTATGAAGAAGATTCTCTGTCCTATGCAGAGCTGGACGCTCGGGCCAATCAGGTTGCTCACTGTTTGCAGGCTCGGGAAATTGGGCCGGAGCAGTGTGTCGCTCTATGGGGAGCACGATCGCTGGACTTGCTGGTGGGGCTACTTGGCATTCTTAAGGCTGGGGCAGCTTACGTCCCGCTCGATCCGGCATGGCCAACAGCCCGCTTGCAGACGCTACTGGCCGCGGCCCACATTCCCCTCATCCTGTGTCCTGGCAGCTCCAGCGAAGGTCTTCCCGAACTGAACGTGCCCGTGTTGGCACTGGGGGACAGTGCGATCGCCAACTGTCCTAAGACACGTCTTCCTGCTCTGGCCAAACCCGAAAATCTGGCTTACACGCTCTTTACCTCAGGGACGACAGGACAACCCAAAGGGGTCAGGGTAGAGCATCGTCACCTAATGAGCTATCTCACGGGGGCAATAGAGCGTTTAGCGGTTCCCGCCGGAGCGAGTTTTGCCAGTGTTTCGTCGGTGACCACCGACTTGGGCAACACGGCCCTATTTATTCCCCTTTTACAGGGCGGCACGCTGCATCTGCTGTCTCCGGCTCGAACAACCGATCCGGATGCCTTTGCGGCCTACAGCCAGCGTCATAGAATTGACTGCTTGAAAATCACACCCTCCCATCTACAGGCCTTGCTAACAACTCATCGGTCAGAGATTTTGCCTCGTCAACTCTTGGTCTTGGGAGGTGAGGTAGCCTCTGGGGCGCTGGTAGCTCGCATTCAGGACTGGGGAAACTGTCGCCTTGTCAACCACTACGGCCCCACTGAAACCACCGTAGGCGTACTCACCTATGCAGTGACGGATGCCCTCGCCTCTACGCCGCTCCCCCTAGGGCGACCCCTGCCAGGGGTGCAGGCCTACGTGCTAGATGCACAACTCAATCCCATGCCAATCGGCGCGATCGGTGATCTTTACATCGGTGGTAATAGTGTGAGTCGCGGTTATCTTCAGCCTGATCAGACCGCTGCCAGTTTCATTCCTGACCCTTTCAGCTGGCAAGCAGGCGTCCGCCTTTATCGCACCGGCGATCGCGCTCGCTATCGCCGGGATGGCACCCTGGAGTTTTGCAGTCGTGACGATCAGCAGCTCAAACTCCGAGGCTTTCGGATTGAACTGGGAGAAATCGAAGCGGTCCTGATGCAGCATCCCAGCGTGCAACAGGCGATCGTTCAGCCATGGCAGCCGGCCAGTCAGGGCTTGCAGCTAGCGGGCTATGTTGTCGGCAGGGATGGCGATGCTATCAGCGAGACTGACCTCATTCGATATGCCGAGGCGCATCTGCCAGAGCATATGGTGCCTGGACATTGGATCACGCTGAAAGCGCTCCCCCTGACTGCTAGCGGCAAAGTCAACCGCACAGCTTTGCCCCATCCGGAGGATGTCGCTGAAACGATTGCGTTTGTGCCCGCGAGTAGTGAAGTCGAGCAGATCCTTTGTCAAATTTGGAGTCAAGTGTTGCACCTTGACCCAGTCGGCATTCACCACAACTTCTTTGATCTAGGCGGAGACTCGATTCTCAGCATTCAGATTGTGGCTCAGGCCCATCAGGCAGGGTTGCATCTCTTACCGAAGCATCTGTTTCAGCACCAGACGATCGCCGAGTTAGCGACAGTTGTCAGCTTTGACTCAGCCGTCCAGGCAGACCAAGGATGTGTGTCAGGCAAGGTCCCCCTTACTCCAATTCAGCAGTGGTTTTTTGAGCAGACCTTACCAGAACCACACCACTTCAACCAAGCAGTTTTGCTGACGGTGCCTTCGACAATAGATCCGCAGGCGCTACAGAAAGCGTTGAATCATATTCTGATGCATCACGATCAGCTGCGATCTCGCTTTCAACGCACTCCCTCCGGCTGGCAGCAGTCCATTGTGGCGACGGCTCAGGCTCCTTTGATTGTCGTTGATTTGTCCCACGCTGCTGATACTGCCGACGCTATGACGGCTGTAAGCGCGTCAGCGGCGACTCTGCAACACAGTCTCGATTTACAGTCGGGACCTTTGCTGCGGGCAGCGCTCTTTCAGTTGGGAACCAGTCAGTCTGGTCGGCTCTTGCTGATGGCTCATCATCTAGTCATAGATGGCGTCTCTTGGCGGATTCTCTTGGCGGATCTGCTAACGGCATATACCCAGTTGCAGCAGCACCAGCCGGTTCAACTGCCGCCCAAAACGACAGCGTTCAAAACCTGGGCTGAAATCCTTCACGATCAAAGCCAGCGGGCGGCGCTTTTGGTCGAAGTGGACTATTGGCAGGCTCAAACCCAATCGGGCAGCGATCTCCCCACCGATGCCCGATCGCAGAACAGAGTGTCCAACGATCCTGCGTTGACGTCAGCCCTTAATACAGAGGCCATGGCAGCTCAAACCACGGTCACCTTAGATGCGGAACACACAGAGCGTCTGCTACATGCAGTACCGCCTTGTTACAACACCCACATCAATGATGTGCTGTTGACGGTGCTGGTACAGAGCTTTCAAGCCTGGACAGGTCAATCCGCTCTGCTGGTCGATCTAGAAGGTCATGGGCGAGAACCTCTTTCGGCGGATACCGATTTGTCTCGTACGGTGGGCTGGTTTACAACTCATTTCCCCGTACGGCTGGAGTTATCTGGGGCCGATACCCCTGAAATCGCGCTCAAGTCTCTGAAAGAACAGCTTCGCCAAATTCCTCAAAACGGCTTGGGTTATGGGCTTTTGCGCTATCTCCATCCCGAAAGGCCGTTGGCTGACGCGGCTGCTATACCCCAGGTTTGCTTTAACTATTTGGGGCAGATTGATCAGGGCCTGCCGACAGCACCGGGTTGGGGGTTAGCAACGGCGGCGATCAGCCCACTGCGATCGGGGTCAGGATTGCGGAGTCACTGGCTGCGCTTAGATAGTTGGGTCGCCGGAGGGCAGCTACAGGTTACTTGGACTTACAGCCCTCATCTGCATCAGCCTGAGACAATTCAGCAATGGGCTGAGACCTTTATCACTACCCTAGAGAGCCTGATTCACCATTGCCAGAGCCCCACCGCCGGTGGTCGCACTCCATCTGATTTTCCCTTAGCGAAGATTAGCCAACCGCAGTTGGATCGGCTGGTTGGCAATGGGCAGGGAGTTGCCGATCTCTATCCGCTGTCGCCAGTGCAACAGGGCATTTTGTTTCACACACTGTATGCCCCCGAATCATCGTCGTACTTTAACCAACTCAGTGCCACGCTCCGAGGTCGCTTGAATGTACCGGCTTTCCAGCAAGCTTGGCAACAGATGATTGAGCGGCACCCAGCGCTACGCAGCACAATTCATTGGGAAGATTTGGAGACTCCTCTACAACAAGTACATCGGCGGGTTGTTCTACCCTGGGTTGAAGTGGACTGGCGTCACCTTTCCCCGAGCGAACAGCAGCGACAGCTAGACGCCACGATGCAGGCGGATCGATCGCGGGGCTTTGCCCTGGATCAGGCTCCGCTAATGCGATGCTTCTTAGCCCGTATTGAAGAAGAGGCTTACCGCATTGTTTGGAGTTTCCACCATTTGCTGACAGACGGCTGGTGTTTGTCCATCATGCTGCGGGAAGTCCTGGCTTTTTACACAGCGGGCGATCAGCTGCCGCTATTACCCATCGCGCCTCCCTATCGGCACTACCTTACCTGGCTGCAAGCTCAGGCTACCCAACACGCTCAGATCTACTGGCAAGAGCAGCTTCAGGGGTTCACAGCGCCGACGCAATTAGGTCTCGAACGCACTGGCGATCGCAGCGGCGATCGCAGCGATGCCGCCGATTTTCGGCAAGCTCAACGGCTGCTCTCAGTCAATCTGACCCAGGCCCTGCGCCAGGTTGCTCAGCAGCACCGCCTGACACTCAACACTGTGATTCAGGGGGCTTGGGCGATGGTGCTCGCTGGCTACAGCGGCAGCACAGATGTGGTCTTCGGGGCCACCGTCTCAGGTCGTCCAACCGATTTGGCCAATGCCGACCAGATGGTTGGGGTCTTTATCAACACGCTGCCGGTAAGAGTACGGGTTGCTGCTGAACAGCTACTGCCCTGGCTACAGGCGCTACAGCTACAGCAGGTTGAGCAGCAGCGCTATGCCTATAGCTCACTCGTGGATATTCAGGGCTGTAGTGAGGTGCCCCGGGGTGTGCCCCTATTTGAAACTATTTTGGTCTTTGAAAATTATCCCTTCGATGCCCCCCTCGGCTCAGAAGCCTCAGGATTGGCAGTGGAAGCAATTCAAGGATTTGAGCCGACGCACTATCCGCTGACGCTGGTGGTGGTGCCTGAACCCGTGCTCAGTTTTCACATGACCTATGATGCGGCACGGTTTGCCCCCGATGTCATCGATCGCTTGCTCATTCATATGCAGACCGTATTGAGCGCGATCGCTAAACAACCTAACCGTGGTTTAGGGGAGTTTTCGCTGCTGACTGTTGAGGAACGCCAGCACATTTTGTTTGGCTGGAATGAGACAACGGTTCCCCCGTCGCCTGATCGTTCGTTCTTGGATCAATTTGCGGCTCAAGTTGCGCGTACGCCTGATGCGGTGGCGATCGCCGCGATCGATCAGAGGCTGAGCTATGCCGAACTAGACAGCCAGTCGAATCAGCTCGCTCACTATCTTCGACGACAGGGCGTGGGCATTGATATCCCTGTCGGCCTTTGTCTTCAGCGATCGCCTTTGATGGCAGTTGCTTTGCTGGGCGTTCTCAAAGCCGGAGGAGCTTACGTTCCGCTTGATCCGACCTATCCTCAGGAACGCTTGGCTTGGATGATTGACGACGTCGGCATGTCAGTCCTGCTGACTCAGACGTCCCTACGGGATAAGCTACCCGCGACGGCTCCAGTCATTTGCCTAGAGACCGCCGCTTCCCTGATCGCTCAAGAACCGGTCTCGGCGCCTTCCATAAGCCTCTCCTTAGAGTCACTGTTCTACATCATCTATACCTCGGGTTCCACGGGACGTCCTAAAGGAATTGCGTTGCCCCATCGGGCGATCGCCAACCTAATGCAGTGGCACATAGACACCTTGAGCCAGGGCGTCGGGGTCCTGCAATTTGCCTCCCTCAGCTTTGATGCCAGCATTCACGAAATGTTTGCGGCGTGGGCCACTGGGGGCACGTTGCACCTGCTGCCTGAAGACTCGCGATTTGATCCCGAAGCGCTAGCTGATTTTCTAGCACAGCATCCCATCGAAAAAGTAATCTTACCCGTTGTCCTGTTGCAGCAGTGGACTCGGGTGATGGCGCTCCGCCCTGAGTGGCCGGTTCCTCGGGAGATTATCACGACGGGAGAGCAGTTGCAGATCAACCAGACGATTCGAGATTTCTTTCTCGCCCATCCTGACTGTCGGCTTCACAATCATTACGGTCCCTCGGAAACCCATGTGGTGACGGCATTGACCTTGACGGATGCCCCTCAGGACTGGCCGGGATATCCTGCCATCGGCACACCCATCGCCCAGACTGAGATTTACATTCTGGATCATCGGATGCAGCCCGTCCCAATTGGTGTTTCAGGTGACCTCTACATCGGTGGGGCTAACCTGTCGCGCGGCTACTGGCAACGGCCTGATCTCACCGCGAGCAAATTTATTCCCCATCCCTATAGTCGTGAGCCAGGCGCCAGACTCTACGCCACAGGAGACTTAGCTCGATACGATGCCACAGGACAAATTGAGTTTTTAGGCCGTCTCGATCACCAAGTCAAGGTCCGAGGATTTCGGGTCGAGTTGGGAGAAATTGAGGCGGTCATGAATCACCATCCCAGGGTTCATCAGGCTGTAGTTGCTGTCCAAGGCAGCCACGCGGAGGAGAAACGGCTAATAGCTTACTGGGTCCCTAGATCGGCAGCGATAACGGCGGCAGCGATCGCATCAGACGGTGGGGAGGAGAAGACAATAGCTCCTGCTAATCGCGTCTTGTCAGGGGAACGGGCCGAGCTGAATGGGGCTTTGTCCTCAGAAAGTGAGACTGCTATCCGTCAGTATCTCCAGCAGCAGTTGCCGGACTACATGGTGCCTCAGCGATTGATCTGCCTCCAGCAGCTACCCTTGACCCCCAATGGCAAAATCGATCGCCATCGCTTACCGACCCTCCAGTCCCAGCCCACAGGTGATGGCCCCTATCAGGCTCCCAGTACGGCTACGGAGACGCTCCTGGCCCAGCTGTGGAGTGATGTTTTAGACCTTGAAACTATCGGCATCTACGACAACTTCTTTGACTTGGGTGGACATTCCCTGCTAGCCACCCAGCTCGTCAGCCGAGTTCGTCAGGCTTTTCTGCTAGAGCTGCCCCTGAGATCGCTCTTCGAGCATCCGACGATTGCTGAACTGGCAACGGTTTTGGCGGCTTTGGCTGGAGATGCGGCTTTAGTCAATGAGATTGCCCAAACGGCCATTGAAATTGACCAGCTAACTCCCGCAGAAATTCAGGCAGCACTCGCTGCTGCTCAGACCAATTCGTAAGGCGCGATCGTGCTCATTTCTAGACTTCAGGAGCCTCCCATGTTGCTTACCCCTCGGCAAATTCAGGACTACGAAGATACAGGAATGCTCTCGATTCCTCACTATTTCTCAATGGCAGAAATCGAAAGGCTGCGGTCAACGCTACCTCGGCTGATGCAGAGCGAGAGTCCGAGTCGAGTTGTCGAAACCGATCAAAAAACAGTGAGGGCTTTGCATGGCTGTCATTTAGAGAGCGATATGCTGCAGCGGCTGGTTACCTTTGCGCGACTCATCGAACCTGCGCGTCTGCTGCTCCAGGGGGACGTGTACTGCTATCAGTTCAAAATCAACCTCAAAGCTGCCTACACAGGGGATGTCTGGCCCTGGCACCAAGATTTTGCTTTTTGGCAGCACGAAGACGATATGACCCATCCCTTAGCTGTCAATGCTGTCTTATTTCTGGACGACTGCAATGACTTCAATGGGCCGCTCTACTTCATTCCAGGCTCGCACAACCACTCTTATGCTCACAACACTGCTGGTGCAGCAGACGCATCGGCTGCTTGGATCGCTAACGTCAGTGCCAAGCTCAAGTACACCCTAGACCAGAAAACAGTCACCCGCTTGGTGGAACAACACGGGCTAGTTGCAGCAAAAGGCAAGGCAGGGACAGCCCTATTTTTTCACTGCAACCTTGTCCACGGCTCTGTTCCCAATATTTCTCCCTACGATCGCCGCCTCATCATCATTACCTACAACAGCGTTCGCAATGCACCAATTTCCCTGGGCAAAAACCGACCTAGTTTCTTAGTCAATCGAGATACCACACCCCTGCAACCGTCCGTCGAAGAAACCCTCGTCTGCTGAAGCCGCAGTATTTTCCGGCACCTTCGCAGCCCTAGCAAGCACCCCCAAGTTTGGTCCGAGTCTCCTAGTTTCCTTGCTCACCTTGCATCCTGTACTCCTTGAACGCTCATGATCGATGTAACCACTCATTCCTTAACCGTTTCTGAGAAGCAGGCGTTGCTGAGGCTCCGGCTGCAACAGAAGGGAATTCAGGTACCTGAAACGACTCAAATTTCTCGCCGTTCTGCCGACGAGGAGATTCCCCTATCGTTTGCTCAGCAGCGATTGTGGACGCTCGATCACCTCCAGGGGACTCAAGTGCCCTATCTAATCCCCAGTGCGCTTCGACTTCAGGGCGAGCTAGATCGAAGCGTTCTACAGCAGGTTGTGGATGTCATTGTGCAGCGCCATGACATTTTGCGGACGCGGTTTGTCACGGTCGAGGGGATACCCCAGCAGCAAATCAACAAAACCCTACGCCTAGCTCTGCCCCTCATTGATGTGCAAGGACTCTCTGCAAACCAACAAACTGAGGCGATCGCCCATTTGATGCAGGCCGCCACCACTCAACACTTTGATCTGGCAGAGGGCCCCCTCCTGCGGCTGCAATTGATTCAGCTAGATGCCCAGCAGCATGTCTTATTGGCGGTTCTCCATCACATCATTGCCGACGGCTGGTCTATCGGCATTTTCATCAAAGAGATTGGGGCAATCTATACCGCCCTCTCAGAGCATCGCCCCATACCGCTACCTGAGCTGTCCCTACAGTATGCTGACTTTGCCTGCTGGCAGCGCCAGTGGCTGACCGGCGATCGCCTCAGGACTCAATTGAAGTATTGGCAGCAGCAGCTTGCTGAGGCCCCGGCTCTGCTGGAACTGCCGACCGACCATCCTCGGCCCGTTCGCCAGAGCTTTCGCGGCCAAACTCAATCCTTTCATTTGGACCGACCGCTGACTGAAGCGCTGGAGCAACTCAGTCGCACCACCGGAACAACCCTATTCATGGTGCTCTTGGCCGGATTGGCCACCCTGTTAGCCCGCTACAGTCGTCAGTCTCTCCTTGTCATTGGAACGCCCGTTGCTAACCGCACTCGCCAAGAACTGGAACCTTTGATCGGTTTTTTTGTCAATGTGTTGGCCCTGCCGATCAAGACCACGGGCAATCCTAGCTTTCAGCAATTATTAGAGCGGGTAAAGGCTGTCACGCTGGGTGGATATGCCCATCAGGACGTGCCTTTCGAACAGGTAGTGGAGGCACTCCAACCCGAGCGATCGCTGAGTTATAGTCCCCTGTTCCAGGTCATGTTGGTGCTGCAAAATGCGCCCTCGGCGGAATGGTCGCTACCGGCACTCACGCTAAGTTCACTGGAGTTTGCCCACACCACGACCAAATTCGACCTAACGCTGACCTGTAACCGCAGCGAGGCAGGATTAACGGGCAGTTGGGAATATAGCACCGACCTGTTTGAATCCGCCACGATCGCGCGGATGACACAGCAATTTCAGACGCTGCTACGAGAAATCGTGGCTCAGCCTGACCAGGGCATTGACTGCATTCCGCTGCTGCAACCCCAGGACCGTCAGCAGCTGCTGACGCTGTGGTCAGGCGACGAA
Organism: Oscillatoria sp. CS-180; assembly: GCF_028330965.1. Lineage (GTDB taxonomy): Bacteria > Cyanobacteriota > Cyanobacteriia > Phormidesmidales > Phormidesmidaceae > Halomicronema. Next base: position 61,695 of record NZ_JAQMUB010000066.1, read on the forward strand.
AATAGCGCGGCTTCTCGTGACACGGTGCTAGACCTGTTTGCCTATCAGGTTGCCCAGCGTCCCGATGCGGTGGCAGCGGTGATGGACGATAGCCAACTCAGCTACCGGGTTTTGAACCAACAGGCCAATCAGCTAGCTCACTGGCTGCAGATGCATCACTCGGTCGGCCCAGAAGTCCGGGTTGGTTTATGCCTGGAACGTTCCCTAGAACAGGTGATTGGGGCGATCGCGATTCTCAAAGCTGGTGGGACTTACGTTCCGTTGGAACCCAGCTATCCGCCAGAACGGCTGGCTTGGCTTGTCGAGGATGCTGATGTGGCCGTCGTGGTGACTCAAGCTGCTGGGCAAGCGCGGCTGCCGGCAGGTATCCCCATGCTGATATGGGAGCAGGCAAAGACAGCGATCGCCCAGGCGCCCAAGACCGATCCTGCTATGAGCCTAACGCCTGATCACCTGGCCTATTTGATGTACACCTCAGGTTCAACCGGGCAGCCGAAGGGCGTCAGTATCACCCATGCGGGAATTGTGCGCCTCGTGTCCAATCCCAACTATGTTGAATTGCTCCCCAGCGATCGCGGTTTACAGCTAGCGCCCTTAGCCTTTGATGCCTCTACCTTCGAGATTTGGGGCATGTTGCTGACGGGTGCCTGCTTGGTGATCATGCCTCCAGGTCTCCCTTCTCTGGCGGCCTTGATCGAGGTTCTAGAGCGTCAGCACATCACAACCCTGTGGTTATCAGCAGGATTGTTTCACCTGATGGTCGAGCAGTGTTTGACAGACGTGCGATCGCTGCGATATCTGCTGGCTGGAGGTGATGTGCTCTCCATTCCACATCTCCAACAGGCTCAGCAGCAGCTCCCGACGACTCGCTTGGTAAATGGCTATGGCCCAACGGAAAACACGACATTTACCTGCTGCTACACCGTGACGAATGCGGCTGCATTGCATACGTCTGTGCCGATTGGTCAACCCGTTGCCCAAACTCAGGTTTATCTCCTCGATGCACAGTTGCAGCCGGTCCCTGTCGGTGTGCCGGGCGAGCTTTATACGGGCGGGGCGGGACTGGCGCGGGGCTATCATCGCCAGCCAGCCCTGACCGCCGCCGCCTTTGTGCCGCATCCTTTCAGCACCCAACCCGGCGCACGACTGTATCGCACCGGAGATTTGGCCCGATATCAAGACGACGGCACGATTGAGTTTTTGGGGCGTCGAGACCAGCAGGTTAAAATTCGCGGCTTTCGTATCGAGCCTGCCGAAATAGAAGCCGCACTCGCTCGTCATTCCCAGATTCGTCAAGCGCTGGTGATGCCCTTCGAAGCCTCACCGGGAGTCCAGGCTCTGGTGGGCTATGGCGTTCCGGTGCCTGGAGAAGCCCCTAGCGTGGCGGAACTGCGAGCCTTCCTCAAATCCTCTTTGCCTGACTATCTTGTGCCTAGCATCATTCTGTTGCTGGATCAGCTGCCGCTCACTCCCAATGGCAAAGTTGATCGGCGGCAACTCCCCTCACCCACAGCGGCCACTCCGTCAGAAACCCCGTTTGTTGCGCCAACGTCTCCTGTCGAACAGACCCTGTGTGAGATTTGGCAGGAATTACTCGGGATCGCGTCTGTTGGCATCCATGACAATTTCTTTGAGCTAGGAGGGGATTCGATCCTGGCGATTCAGGGGGTGGCTCGGGCGACTCAGCGCGGCTATCGGTTGACTCCTCAAGATCTGTTTCTTTATCAGACGATCGCGGAACTTGCCCCAGTTGTCGATACCGTCTCTCACAGTCAAGCAGAGCAGGGGCTGGTGAGCGGTGAGGTGCCGCTCACGCCGATTCAATGCTGGTTTTTTCAGCAACAGCTTTCGTGTCCTCACCACTTTAATCAAGCCGTTCTTTTACAAGTGCCGGTAGACGTAGATGCTGGTTTGCTGCAACGGGCGATCGCCTATCTGACACACCACCACGACAGCCTACGACTGCGGTTCACAACAACGGCTGGCAAATGGCGACAAGCATACACGCCTCCCGCTGACAACGTTCTAACGTGCCTAGACCTCAGCAACTTGCAAACTGCTGAGCAGGTTTCAGCATTGGAAGCCACCGCCGCTCAGCTACAAGCCAGCCTGAACTTAGCAGCAGGACCGCTCCTACGAATAGCGCTATTTCAGCTAGGGGGCGATCGGGGTCAGCGGCTGCTGATAATTTTGCATCATCTGGTGGTAGACGGGGTTTCCTGGCGAATCTTGCTAGAGGATTTGGCAACGATCTACGGGCAACTGAGTCAGGGGAATCCCATTGGACTGCCGCCTAAGACGACTGCTTTTAAGACCTGGTCAGAGCAGCTATGGATCTACGCTCAAGGGGCCTCCTTAAAGGCCGAAATTCCCTTTTGGCAACAGCAAGAACAGATATCCGCCGAGCTACCTGTCGATATCGCCGGAGGCAGTCCCAGCAGTCATCCGACTGTGGCCAATACGGCGGAGGTGACTGGGCAACTGGATGAGGCAACCACCCATGCCCTCCTACAGCGTGTCCCAGCCGTCTATAACACTCAAATTACGGATATTTTGCTCACGGCCCTAGCGCGATCGCTGGCTCCTTGGCTGCAAACCGATACCGTTCGTTTGGATATGGAAGGCCATGGACGAGAAACGGTGGGAACTGAGATGGATGTGTCTCGCACGGTCGGTTGGTTCACCAGCCTTTATCCCCTTGGACTGCATGTCGATATTGACAGCTCACCGATCGCGACTCTGAAGGCCATCAAAGAGCAGTTACGACAGGTTCCTAAGCGCGGTGTGGGCTATGGCGTATGGCGCTATCTTGCGGCGGACCAGGATGGGCAGACGGAGACTTCAGCCGTCTCGTCATCAATCAGCTTTAACTACTTGGGGCAATTGGATCGGGGGCTATCGGGCTCAGCGCCGTGGAGCCTTGCGCCTGAAAAGATCGGATCCTTGCAGAATCCTAGACAGCGCCGACTCTATGGGTTGGAGATCAGTGGCTATATCTCAGGCGGACGGCTGCACCTGAAATGGCGCTACAGTCCGACACGCCATCGACGTCAGACAATTGAGCACCTATCAAATACGTTTATTGCCGCCCTGACTGAGCTGATTGAGCATTGCCTATTGCCGCAGGCGGGAGGCTTTACCCCCTCGGATTTTCCCCTCGCACCGCTCACGCAGGCGTCGCTGGATTGGTTGTCTGCGGCTCTGCCGCAACTGGTAGACCTCTATCCCCTAGCGCCGATGCAGCTGGGGCTTCTGTTTCACGCTATCTATACGCCAGAGGCCGGCACCTATGTCAATCAGATTAACTGCACCCTTCGAGGTGCACTCAACGTAGGTGCCTTTCAGCAAGCATGGCAGCAAGTGGTTGATCGACATGCCGCCCTGCGGACTAGCTTTCACTGGGAAGCGTTAGAAAGTCCACTACAGGCCGTTCATCGAAATGCTCGTCTGCCCTGGCACTACCACGACTGGCGTTCTCTACCGTCAACAGAACAACAGCGACGGCTGACAGCGTGTCTCCAAGCGGATCAGCAGGCCACATTTGTTCTCAATCAGGCCCCTCTGATGCGCTGTACGCTCATTCAGTTGTCAGAGGAAACCTATCGATTTATCTGGAGCTTTCACCATTTGTTGATAGATGGGTGGAGTTTGCCTCAAGTGCTGGGAGAGGTGGTCGCTGCGTATACCGCTCTGCGGCAAGGAAAATCCCTTCACTGGCCACGTCCTCGTTCTTATCGAGACTATGTCGTTTGGCTCCAGCAGCAGGACATGAATCCTTCCGAAACCTTCTGGCGGCGGATGCTGCGAGGGCTTACGATCGCCACTCCATTGCCCAACTCGCAAATACCCACTCCAGCGCAGACAGGTCAGTTTACGACGGATCGCAGCACATTCGATCCGTCGTTGGTGAAGCAACTGATGGCGATGGCGCGATCGCATCATCTCACCCTCAACACCTTGATTCAGGGAGCTTGGGCTGTACTGCTGGGAGACTATAGCGATCGTGCGGATGTCACGTTTGGCGTTACGGTAGCGGGTCGGCCCCCCACGCTGTCAGGTGTTGAAACGATGATCGGGCTGTTTATCAATACGCTGCCGCTACGGATTGCGATATCGGCTGATCAGTCTTTACTCGCCTGGCTGCAACAGCTCCAGGCAAACTCGGTTGAACAAAGCCAATACGCCTACACGCCCCTTGTCGAGATTCAAGGGTGGAGCGACATTCCGAGAGGGATGCCGCTGTTTGAAAGCGTCGTCGTGTTTGAGAACTACCCAACCGGCCCAGCCCTAGCCCTGACAGACCAAGACATTGCTTTGAGTGATGTGGAATCGATGATTTGGAACCACTTTCCGCTGACCCTGCGATTTGGTCCGAGCAATGGGCTGTCTTTGACCGTGCTGTATGACCAAAATCGCCTGACGGCGACCACGGTTAATCAGCTCAAGGCTGACTTCGAAATTTTGTTTACCGCCTTCCTCACTCAGCCGGAAGGCACTCTGGCTGAGTGGCGGCAAGCCTTACACCAGCGTCGGCAAGCTCAGCAAAATAGCCAGGCCGAGGCCTTTGATGCCGTGAGTCGGCAAACCTTGAAAACCATTCGACGGAGGTCTCCCCGTGGATAACTCCAAGAGTCAGTCTTTGCCACTTTCATCTTCTCCGTTCACACCGCTCTCACGCTCTCGACGACGGGCCGTACGGGTGTCTAGGCAAACGCTAGTGACCCAGCGATCGCTGCAAGCGGGACAGTCGCTGCCTCAACTCATTCAACCCACGGTTTCAGGTGTCGATGCGATCGCCTGGGCTAGCCACCATCGCTCCCAGCTCTTACAAACCCTGACCGAGACCGGCGGCATTCTCCTGAGGGGGTTTGCTATCCATACGGTGGACTCATTTGAGCAGCTGATGCGGGCTATTTGCGAATCACTGCTGGATTATTCCTATCGCTCAACGCCTCGGACTGAAATCAGCGGCAAGGTCTACACCTCGACGGAATATCCCGCTGAGCTGACCATTCCCCTTCACAACGAAATGGCCTACACCAACTGCTGGCCGTTAAAGATTGCCTTCTGCTGTCTACAGCCCGCTGCTCAGGGCGGCGCCACCCCTATTGCAGACAGTCGAGCCGTACTAGCAAGCATTCCGCAGGCGGTGCAAGCGCGATTTCAACAAAGGCAGGTCATGTACGTCCGGAATTATGGCGATGGCGTTGATTTGTCCTGGCAAACGGTATTTCAAACTGAGTCTCGCGCTCAAGTCGAGACGTATTGCCGGGCGGCGGGGATTGCCTACGAGTGGAAAACGGGCGATCGCTTGAGAACTCGTCAGGTGTGTCCGGCGATCGCGACCCATCCTCAAACCGGTGAACTGGTGTGGTTTAACCAGGCCCATCTCTTTCACTTCTCGGCGTTAGGGGCGGAGGAGCAGCAGTTACTGCTCACCCAGTTTGCGCCAGAGGATCTGCCACGCCATGCCTTTTATGGAGACGGATCGGCCATTGACCCAGGCGATTTGGCGGCGATTTGGCAGGCCTATGACCAGCATCAGCAGATATTCTCCTGGCAAGCCGGCGATGTCTTACTGCTAGACAACATGCGGGTTGCCCATGGACGTCTTCCCTTCCAAGGTCCGCGACAGGTCGTGGTGAGCATGGCCGACATAGTTGAGCACTCACAGGGGAGGCAAGCATCATGGTCATAACCCATACACTCACTCAGGCGGCTATTGAGGGGTTTCGTCTCTCGACGCAACAAGAACAGCGATGGCAATGGCTACAGTCAGAACAGTGCTCGGTTTATCGAGTTCAGGGAGTTCTGAATTTTGAGGGGCCAGTCTGTACAACCACCCTGACCACGGTGCTCAATCAGATTGTGGAGCAGCATGAGATCCTCAGGACTCGCTTTCAGCGATTGCCCGAGATGACTCAACCTTTACAGGTCATAGATCCACCCCAACCCATTGACCTGCCTCTGCATCAGCTAGGGGATGTATCGCCCCAGCAGCAATGCGTTCAGATTGAGGCCCTCTGGCAGCAGGCCTTGACAGAGTCACCCGAAACACCGCTACGGGCCTGGCTGATTCAGCTTTCCTCCGATCGCCATCGGCTAGTGCTCAGCTTGTCGGCTCTATGTGCCGATGGGGCAACCCTGGCCCTGCTGACGGAGGCGATCGCACGGCACTATCAGGCAACCCTGGCAGGAACCGCGATCGCAGATCAGCCCCTACAGTACGCTGACTATGCTGAATGGCAATACGAGCTGTTCCAAACCGCCGATGCCGATGCGGCTAGAGCGTACTGGCAGCAACAGCGGATAGTGTCGCAATCGCTGCCTGATGAATGCACCCCCGATACGACCGACCCGTTTCGACCAGAGCAGTTCAGCGTGGCCATCCCGGCAGCGACAGAACGGGCCGTTGCCGCGATCGCTCAGACCCATCACACCTCTCCCGCCGCAGTATGGTTAGCCGCCTTGGGCCATTTCTTGGGATTGCTAACTCAGCAACGTGAACTGACGCTGGGATTGGCAGTCGACAGCCGCCATTATGAGGAATTACAGCAAGCCATCGGCCCCTACAGTCAATGTCTACCCGTTACGCTGGACTGTCCTGCCCATGCCCCCTTCAGCGAGACTCTGATGCAGTGCCACCAGCGGATGCAAGCGGCCTACACCTGGCAAAACGGATATGAGAATGGGGTTTCCAATACAGCGGCATCCACGCCTCGTTCATCGAGTTCATCAGAGTTGCCAATCAAGTTTGAGTGGCTGTCGCAGCCCTATCAGCCAATATCTGGTCAGCTCCAGCTGTCGATAAATCGCTATTGCAGTTATGGCGATCGCTTCAAGCTCAAGCTAACCTGCCGACAACACCATGAAGGGCTGACGCTAGACATTGATTACGATGGACAGATCCTTCAGGCTGAAGGGGTCGAACGCTGGATAAGACAGCTCAGACAGCTTTTAGATCGCGTTTGTGAACAGCCCACTGTTGCCATTACGCACCTCGATTTATTGAGCAATGAAGAGCGTCATCAGCTTTTACACATCGAGTCCAAACCGCTGTCTCAATCGACTGTCTGCTTTCACCACCAGTTCGAGCGACAGGCGGCATCCGTGCCAGAGCAGATCGCGATCGCTTGCGCGGGGCAAACGCTGACATATGGGGAACTGAACCACCGCGCCAACCGCCTCGCTCACTATTTGCAGCAGCAGGGCATCGGTCCCGATGATTTAGTGGGGCTATATCTGGAGCGATCGGTCGATTTGATAGTGGCGCTGCTAGCCATCCTTAAAGCAGGAGGAGCCTACATTCCGCTAGATCCCGCGTTGCCGCCCATGCGGGCTGAGACGCTACTACGGAACGCTCAAGCCGCAGGATTAATCAGCCAGTCATCTTTAATGACCGCTCTTTCGACGGTTCCTACGGTGACTGTTTGTCTGGATGAGGGGGGGCCACCTCTTGATCTGATGTCGTCAGATAATCCCGCCAGTCAAGTGACGCCAGCGAACCTGATATACACCATCTTTACCTCAGGTTCGACCGGTTCACCCAAAGGGGTAATGGTGGAGCACCGACACTTAATGGCTTACCTAACGGGCATTGCACCTCAGCTCGATCTGCCTGTGGAGGCTCGTTTTGCCAGCGTCACCACCGTAGCTGCAGACTTAGGCAATACTGCTTTGTTTGTCCCTTTGAGTCGAGGCGGGACGCTGCACCTAATCGAGCGAGATCAGGCCACCGATCCGGAGGCGTTGGCCGACTACTGTCAGCAGCAACAGGTTGATTGTCTGAAGCTGACCCCGTCTCATTTATCAGCCCTTATGCAGGCCCGCCCTGACTGGAGGCTGCCCTGCCGTCAGCTGGTGTTGGGTGGTGAACAGCTCTCCTGGCAGCTGGTCAAGCAGATGCGAGCAAGATCGCCAGTTGCCCTTTTGAACCACTATGGCCCGACAGAGACCTGTGTCGGCGCGTTCACGCATTCAGTCCCGGAACAGTCTGCACAGACATCTGGTGTTCCCATTGGCAAGCCGCTAGCCCAGGTCCGGGGTTATATCTTGAACGCTCAGATGCGGCTCGTTCCCATCGGGATACCAGGAGAACTGTATATCGGTGGGGCTAGCGTCGCGCGGGGCTATCGGCACCGTCCCGATCTGACAGCGACCAATTTCGTCCCAGATCCCTTCAGCAGCGACCCAGGTGCACGGCTCTATAAAACCGGAGATCGGGTGCGCTACCGAACTGATGGCACGGTGGAATTTTTGGGACGACAGGACAACCAAGTGAAGCTACGAGGCTTTCGGGTAGAGCTGGGCGAAATTGAGTCGGTGCTGACTCAGCATCCTGAGGTAGAGCAGGCGGTTGTGCTGAGACCAACGGATTCTGACTCAGCCCTTGACTGGGTGGCCTGTATCGTGGCGAACCCACGTCCCGACTCTACGGAACTACGCCAGTTTTTGAGCGATCGCCTGCCTGACTATATGGTGCCGACTGCATTTGTCAGTTTGGAGACCTTGCCGCTCACAACCAATGGCAAAATCGACCAGGCTGCGCTTCGGGCAAAAGCCGTTCAAGCCGCATGTCCGACTCGGCCCTATGTCAGTCCTCGCAACCCAACTGAGGCCAGCATTGCTGACATTTGGCAGCAGGTTCTCAAGCATGAACTGGTTAGCGTCGATGACACCTTCTTTGATCTGGGTGGACACTCACTGTTAGCGATTCAGGTCATCTCTCGTCTGCGAACGACGTTGAATGTCCAAGTTTCGCTGCGAGATCTGTTTGATTATCCCACTGTAGAAAAACTGGCAGCGGCGATCGCGACGAGGCGTTCTCTAGAAGACGGTGCGATTGCTCTCGTCCCGATTGCTCGTACAGGGACGTTACCCCCCTCTTTTGCGCAACAGCGGCTGTGGGTACTGGATCAGATGCAAGGGCAAAGCACAAACTACAATCTGACCCGCAGCTTACACCTGAGTGGCCCGCTACAGGTAGCTGTTCTGGCTCGTACAGTGCAGGCTATTCAACAGCGGCACGACGTTCTTCGCACGACGTTCAAGTGGGTTGATGATGAGCTGAGACAAACCATTGCCCCGAAGCCATTAGCGGCGTTGACCACAGTTGACTGGCGATCGCTCACCTCAGAGCAGCAGACTTTCCTATGGCCACAACTGACCTCGGCACTGGCCCTACGTCCATTTGATTTAGAGCAGGGGCCGTTATTGAGGGTGATCCTAGTCCAGCTTGCAGCAGCAGATTATCGCTTGGTGACCGTGATTCATCACATCGTCGCCGATGCCTGGTCGATGGGACTGCTCGTACAGGAGGTGACGGCCCATTATCAAGCCTATTTACAAGGTGTTTCGCCTCAACTGCCTGACCTGCCTGTGCAATACGCTGACTTTGCGTATTGGCAGCGACAGTATCTACAGGGAGATGTCCTGACGACCCAATTGGCTTACTGGCAGCAGCAACTGGCGGGAGCACCACCACTGCTGCAATTGTTTAGCGATCGCCTACGTCCTGCTGAACCTAGTTTTTCCAGCCATTACGAAGAATTTGTTCTCTCCCCTGAGCTGACTCAGCAGCTTCGTCAGATTGGTCAACAGGCTGGAACGACTTTATTCATGACCCTCTTGGCGGCCTTTTCGATGCTGCTTCATCGCTGGAGTGGTCAGACCGATTTGGTGGTTGGTGCCCCTATTGCCAATCGCGATCGATCGGAAGTGGAATCCTTGATTGGGTTTTTCCTGAACATGTTGAGTCTACGGCTACAGATTAACCGCAATGCGACTTTTCGAGCGTTTCTAGAGCACGTGCGGCAGGTCGTTTTAGGGGCCTACGCCCATCAAGATCTACCGTTCGAAAAACTGGTTAAAGACCTACAAATTGAACGCCACCCAACTTACCATCCCTTGTTTCAAGTGGCATTTACCCTACAGCAAGCGACGGCTGAAGTCTTGGAACTCCCTCATGTTCAAATAGCGCCGGTTGCCGTGGACCGGTTGCGGATGCCGTTTGACCTGGTTCTGGCGATGACAGATCACCCTACGATGCTGAGCGGCAAAGTGCTCTACGCCACGGATCTTTTTGACGCGACCACGATCGCTGAGATGATCCGTCGGTTTCAGTCCTTGCTAGAGCAGGTAGCTGCCAAGCCTGATCAATGCATTCACGATTTACGGCTGCTGAATGACCAGGAAGCCCAAGGTCTTAATCCAGATAGCTTTTTGGACGCAGACCTGAGCCCAGCCGAGTTAGAAGATTTTCTGATCGCTATTAGCCGCTTACCAGAACCGGAATAACGTCGCTCATTCCAAAACCAACTGATATTGCTCGCATTCTCCACTGTCCAGACTCACGCCCATCGTTGTTAAAAAGATCGTCCTATGGATATTCAAAACGTTGAAGCAATCTATCCGCTTTCGGCACACCAGCAGGATGTTCTGGTAAAAAGCCTCGATGCGTCCGTGCCCGGAAAATACTGCAATCACATGGCCTGGGAGTTGCTAGAGGCCATAGATGTTGCTCGGTTCAACGCGGCCTGGCAGCGAGTAGTTCAGCATTGCGCTAGTCTGCGAACTTTTTTCATGACCCAAACTGAAACCCCTCGTCAGGTGGTGCAAAAGCATCTGAGCGCTCAAATCGAGATCTTGATGTGGCAATCGCTGTCTCCTGATGTACAGGCAGAGCGGTGGGCTGATCGGTTACAGCAGGATAGCCAGAAGGGCTTTGAGTTAACGCAAGCACCACTGGTGCGATTGACGCTGTGTCAGCTCAGTGAAAAGCAATGGCGGCTCCTGGTGACTTATCACGTAATGGCCGTCGATGCGGACAGCGTGCAGGGCATTGTGAACCAAACAATGAAGGTTTACGCTGACATGTGCCAGGGCAAGGAACCGCGATCGCAACCCTCGCTGGCTCCCTACAGCCACTATCTGCACTGGCTGAAGCAACAGGATATCGCCTCAATTAAGGCCCATTGGCGTCAGGAGCTAATGGGCGTCGAGCCTACAGGTTTGATTCTAGAGCGGTCTACCGAGGCGCAGGGAGCCTCCTCATATGTCAAACAGTCCTTAACGCTGTCACCCGCCACTCAGAAACAGTTACAGACCCTAATTGTTCAAGAGGCCCTAGATTGGCCGACGCTGCTGCACGGAGCCTGGGCTTACGTCCTCAGTCGATACGGCGACACCACAGACGTCCTCATGGGCAGCAGCTTCAGACCCCAAACGGGTGGATGTAGCCCTGTTATTGGCCCATTACGGACTATGTTGCCGTTACGGGTTAAGGTTCCCCCCGATCTTCCAGTTGTCCGTTGGCTTCAGGGATTGCACCATCAGCTTCAGCAGTTCCAACAATATGGACACCTGTCCCTTACCGAGATTGGTCAAGTCTGTGATACACCGGCAGATATTTCCTTATTCAAGAGCGGTATTGCTCCGCTCGAAGACCTTGAATCCATGCACGAGGCCGGAGTGCTTGGTCAGCCCCTCTCCTCCACAGCCTCCCCGGCAGTCGCCGTGCAGGTCTCTCTCAGCCTTAAAAGTCCTGCAACTATCACCCTCACTGTTGACACACAGCAAATGCAGGACATGGCCGCCGCCGTCATGGTGGACCATCTGGCAGCCGTGTTGAATATGATTGCAACTGACCCTGAGCAGTGTCTGTCGCAGCTGTCTCTCATCAGTGACGAGATGCGGCAGCACAGGGTTGCAGGATGGCAGCCGCCCGCTGTTGAGCCAGTCAATATCACATCCACGCTGTCGCAGCTGTTTGAAGCTCAGGCGGCTAGAACACCTGATGCGATCGCCGTGGTCTGTGGCTCTAAGCAGCTCACGTATCAGGCGCTCAATCAGCACGCTAATCAGCTGGCTCACTGGCTGCAATCGAACCAGGTCGGTCCAGAGGTGGGCGTCGGGATCTGCCTAGAACGTTCCATTGAAAATATCGTCAGCATACTGGGCGTCCTAAAAGCTGGTGGAGCCTACATTCCCCTCGATCCGGCCAACCCCCCAGACCGACTGTCCTACATCCTCGATGCCACCAAGGTCACACTGGTGATCACTCAAGCATCGCTGCTGGAGCAATTACCGCACGGGTCAGAGTCGCAGTCCTATCTTTGTTTCGACAAAGACTGGGACATGATTGCTCAGTGCCCGTCAACGCCCCCTGTCAGCCAAGCAACCGCAGATTGTCTGGCTTATGTCATCTACACTTCAGGCTCAACCGGAAAGCCGAAGGGGGTTGCCATTCCGCACCGTAATGTTTGTCGGCTATTCACCGCTACCCAAGATCAATTTCAGTTCGCCCCCCAAGACATCTGGACGCAATTCCACGCCTCCGCGTTCGATTTTTCCGTTTGGGAAACTTGGGGGGCGTTGTTGCATGGCGGACGATTAGTGGTGGTGCCCTTTTGGGTTTCGCGATCGCCCCAAGAATTTCACCAGCTTCTTATTGCTCAGCAGGTAACCGTCTTAAATCAAACCCCGTCTGCCTTTCGTCAATGGCTGCATGGGTCCAATCTGCTGACAGAAACGCCACCACCGGCTCTCCGCTGGATAATTTTTGGAGGAGAAGCTCTAGACAAAAGTAGTGTTAAACGCTGGTTTGAGCGCTACGGTGACCAACATCCTCAGTTGGTCAACATGTATGGCATTACCGAAACGACTGTGCATGCCACTCATCATGCTCTGAGCCTTCAAGATCTCCAATTTGACCAGGGAACACCCATCGGTTACCCCCTTCAAGATTTACAGGCATTCGTCCTCGGCCCGGATTGGGAACTATTGCCAGTTGGCTTCCCAGGCGAACTCTACATTGGTGGCGCAGGACTGGCTCGAAACTATTGGCATCAGCCTGGATTGACCGGCGATCGCTTGATTCCTCATCCGTTTAGCGATGGTGTTGGAAAGCGGCTCTATCGTACAGGTGACCTCGTTCGATACTGCCCTAATGGAGAACTGGAATTTCTGGGGCGCGTTGACACTCAAATCAAAATCCGTGGTTTCCGAATTGAACCCGGCGAAATCGAAGCGGTTTTGACCCAGCATCCTGCCGTGCAAGACTCTATCGTCATCGTACGGGGAAAGGATCTGGAAGATAAGCGCCTGGTTGCGTATGTCGTTCCACGTGCAGAGCAAGCAGGTGCCGTTCGGCAGCTATTGCGTCTAGAAAAAGAGGGTTTGCTAGCTGGGCGATCGCACTATGAATTACCCAACGGTATCGTCGTGGTTCACGTCAATAAAAGTGAAACAGACTTTGTTTATCGGGAGATTTTTGAGGAGCGCCAATATCTTAGACACGGCATTACGTTAAATGAAGGCGATGTCGTTTTTGACGTTGGTGCAAATATTGGCCTCTTCAGTCTTTTTGTAGAGAGTGTTTGTGAAAATGCTGAGATTTATGCATTCGAACCCAGTCCACCTATTTTTGAGTTATTACAACTCAACGCAACACTACAGGGCTTGAATATTCGATTGTTTGACTATGGGCTATCTGATCATTCAGGACAAGAACGCTTTACTTATTATCCAAATAATTCCGTTGCTTCGGGCTATTTTGCGGATCTAACCGAAGATCGAGAAACCTTGCAAGCTTTCCTGATGAATAAGCAGCAGGAGGGCCATACTGAATCATCTTCAATCGCAACACATCAAGATTTATCTGATAAAGCGGTTGATGAGTTCACTACAGAACTCCTGACTAGCCAGCAATTCACTTGTCAATTGAAAACCATCTCTGAGGTGATATCTGAACATAAGATTGAACAGATCGATGTGCTGAAAATAGATGTCGAAAAAAGTGAATTCAATATATTACTAGGCATTAAAGATGAAGATTGGCCCAAGATCAAACAACTGGTTATAGAGGTCCATGATATTGGCAATCAGTTAAATCTGACGATGAAACTCCTTGATAAACAGGGTTATGATCTCGCAGTTGAACAGGAAAAGCTATTAGAAAATACTGACTTATATACTGTGTATGCAAAGCGATCGCCAGCCGAAAATAATGGACTTTCTCAATCGACTCAGAGACCAACTCACCCTCCTTTAAAGCACACATGGAGTAGTCCTAATCGATTGATCAATGACTTGCGGTCTTCCCTCAAGCACAAACTCCCTGACTACATGATTCCGGCTGATTTTGTGCTGCTGGACGATTTTCCGCTAACCGCTAATGGCAAACTAGACCGACAACAGTTACCGTTACCGACATCCGTCGCGCGACCGACCGTAGGCGACTTCAGTACCCCATCTACCTCTGTCGAGCGAGCGCTCTGCGATATCTGGAAGCGAGTCCTGAAGCGAGAACAGGTGGGCATTCACGATAATTTCTTCGAGCTAGGGGGAGACTCAATTCTCGCTATTCAAGTCATTGCCCGGGCTCATCAAAGGGGCTATCAATTAAGTCCAAAGCATTTATTTCAGCATCAAACGGTGGCCACCCTAGCCGCGATCGCAGAAACTGCCACGCTTCCCCAGGCTGAGCAAGGACTCATCACTGGGCCGGTACCCCTCTCTCCTATTCAGCATTGGTTCTTTGAACGGTCACTGCCAAGACCGCACCACTTTAATCAGGCCGTGATGCTAGAGGTGCCCGCAGATACTCAGGTAACGTTTTTATTGGCGGCAACCCAACACCTGCTGAACTACCATGATGTCCTGCGCAGTCGCTTCACCGAGACAGGAACGGGTTGGCAGCAAGACATCGCCGCAAAGGGGGAGACTCCATTTGCCACCTACGACCTCAGCCTCCTGTCTGGCATTCAACAAACCAGGGCGTTAGAAGCGATCGCAGCCTCTTTGCAGCCGAGCCTGAATCTAGCGGAGGGTCCATTGCTCAGAGGGGCTTTCTTGTATTTGGGGGCCGATCAACCCGCTCGCCTGTTGTTCATCATTCACCACCTGGTTATTGATGGAGTGTCTTGGCGCATTCTGCTCGAAGACTTAGCCCTGATGTATACCCAACTTCGCGAGGGCAGTCCGATACAGCTACCGCTCAAGACGACACCGATGAAGCAATGGGTGGAACAGCTTCAGACGTATGCCCAAACGGAAACGTTGAAGACCGAAACTAGGTTCTGGCAGTCGCTTTCTGGAACCTGTTTACCCGCTGATGAGGATAGCGATCTGATGCCCCAATCAAGCAATAGCGCTCAGGTAACGGCTGTTCTCGATGCCGAGCAAACTTGCATACTTTTAGAAGAGGTTCCCGCTGCCTACAACACCCAAATCAATGATGTCTTGCTCACGGCGTTAGCCCAGACGATGGTTCAATGGACAGGCCATCCTGCTGTCTGTATCGATTTGGAGAGTCACGGACGCGAAGATTTGTTCGAAGGCATCGATGTTTCACGCACTGTTGGATGGTTCACCAGTCTGTACCCTATCCAATTGTTCGTAGAAAGCCACCGTGCCCCGGGAGACGCTCTGAAGCAGGTCAAAGAGCAGTTGCGTCAAATTCCAAACCGGGGAATTGGCTACGGCGTCCTGCGATATCTCAGTCCCGCTGCTGTTACTCGTCAAACGTTGGCTGAGCTAACGCCACCTCAGATCAGTTTTAACTATCTAGGACAGTTGGAGCGCGGATTTGTGGAAACGGCCTCATGGAAACTCGCGATCGAATCGGTCGGCCCTCTTCACCATCGGCAAGGCCAACGCAGTCATTTGTTAGGCATTAGCAGCTATATCGCAGCGGGGCAGCTGCAAATGCGATGGGTCTACAGTCCAGAAATCCACACCAAAACCACGATGGATGATTTGCTACAGACCTACATGGACCGGCTGAAAACGTTGATTGCTCACTGTCAATCACCCGAAGCCGGGGGCTTTACACCTTCTGATTTTCCAGAAGCTGGGCTGAGTCAGGTTGAGCTAGATGAGCTACTTGAGGTTATCGACTGAGCGCAAATGGAGTCAGTCTGCGGGCGCAGATTGACATTTCCAATGCTCTTTCAATCAGTAGCAACTTTCGCTTTCTCCCTATTGTCAACAATTGATTTAGTTGTTCAGAACCTATGCATAATCAATCCGTCTACCTCAAACCCAACGTAATTCTCGAACCTCTCGTAAATCAGTGGTATGCCTGGACTTATTTGATTGCTCCCACAACGGCAGCGATGTATATTGCGAATTCTCATTTGAAGATTATGCAATCTTTCATATCTGCTCCGAAGGTCCATATCGCCGCCCACAAAAATCCAAAACTCCTAGGGGGACCGTTTATCAACTATGACGAAAGCCGAGTCAATGAGATTGAAACATTACTTCAGGAGACTGCTCAAAGACAAGCTCATATGGTGCAGTTGGCCGAGGCCATCAAGGCTCTGGATGATTTGCTAAAAAATGAGGCGGATGGACATTCATTAAAAGAGCTTTATCAGAAGATTCCTGAGGCACTTCAAGGCTATGTAGAGTTGACATACGATCTAAAAAACCAACCCTCAGTTCGATTCATTGAAGGACTCCTATATCAAAGCGACTATTATGATTTGACAGCGCAGAGTATTTCGCTATCCCTAATTCATCACGATGAGCGTCCTTTCATTTTCAGCACGCCTAAGTTAGAAGAACAACAGTCTCTAAATTTACCTATCCCCTTCAATTATTTGGCATTAGATCAGCTCTTTAAGATGAGATCTGAGCCCGGTTCTTTCGAATTTATTCATGCAGCTCTAAATGTCAAAGACACTGAACGGTTTAAATCATTTTTCACTGAGAACGAACCCCCTAAACGATTGGATTATGAAGAAGAATCAGTTCGAATTCGCTACTTTGGTCATGCCTGTCTATTAATTGAAACAAAAGGCATCAGTATTTTATGCGATCCCTTAATTAGCTATCGTCACGAGTCTGGAATTCCTCGCTACTCTTATGCTGACTTACCTGATTCGATTGATTATGCCTTAATCACGCATCAACATCACGATCACTGTGTATTTGAGACGCTATTGCAGCTCCGCCACAAAATCAAAACAATCGTTTTACCTAAAAGTAGTAATGGTGTCTTGTCTGACCCTTCCATAAAACTGGCTCTCAAGAATACTGGATTTAATCAGATTGTCGAAATTGACGAAATGGAAGCGATCTGGACTGAAGCAGGGACGATTACAGGACTCCCTTTCTTTGGAGAACACGCCGATCTCAATATCCATAGCAAGCTAACATACGCTATCTCCTTGAAATCAAAAACAATTTTAGTGATGGCCGATGCTAATAATTTTGAAACCAAAACTTATGAACACATCCATCGATCAATTGGCAATGTCGATGTTGTATTTATTGGATTGCAGTGTGCAGAAGCTCCCCTAACTTGGGCGTATGGTCCTCTCTTAACTCAACCTTTGTCTAGAAGCATCGATCGCTCTCGACATTTGAACGGCGCTAATTATCAACAAGCTTTAGATGTAGTGAATCAATTTAATCCTAAATTGGTTTATGTCTATGCCCTTGGCTATGAACCCTGGTTGAGCTATATGCAGCCTTCTCAATACAACGAGGAGGCTTTACCTATTGTCGAATCTAAACGGTTGATCGAAGCGTGTAGACGGCGAGAAATACTTGCGGAACGCTTATTTGCTCAAAAAGAAATTGTTTTAGAGTAGGCCGCAATGATGCGCTTTTTCTAGGTAGAAATTCAAAGGGATAACGCCGTCTTTGTTAATCGCTGTTAAGCAGGAAAAATTTCAAAAAAAGGATGCTAACATGAGCAATAAGAGCCTTAAAAAATATCGCCGTAGTATTTTTTGGATATTTTCTTTTGATGTTGATTGTTGGTCAGGTTGACTGTTTCGTTCGTCAATTGTCATAGGATGACCGGATTTGGCTCTAGTTATTGTTTTGAATGTGTCTGTGTAAAAAGCTCTTGGTCAATGACTATTGTGCTAAGTGCATGAATTAGGCGAAATGAGTCGCTCAGTAGACTGGAAAGCTTATAGTCTGTTTTGCCCGTGTTGAAGTCAAGTTTCTGCCAAATTTAGGGCGATATTTAGGGCGATCGCTGGAGTAATTAAACAAAGCAAGCTGGGATTTAGAACTGGTAAGTGGCTTAGAAAAAGAGCTTAGGAAAAGCTGTAGAGGTAGGTGTAGTTATGACAAACGTTCAATCGCAAAATAAGCGAAAGAATATTGAATCCATTTATCCGCTGTCACCTATGCAGCAGGGTCTACTTTTTCATGCCCTAGATGCTCCAGAATCGGGCCTGTATTTTGAGCAGTTGGGCTGTATGCTGCATGGAAATTTGAACGTTCCAATGTTTCGCAAGGCTTGGCAGCAAGTTGTTGATCGGCACTCCATCCTACGCACTTTCTTTGTCTGGGAAAATCGCGCGAAGTTGCTTCAGGTTGTGCGTTATCAGGTTGAATTGCCCTGGGTCGAACACACGCTTGCGGGAGAGCCTGCTGAGGTACAGCAAACGCGGCTGCAAGCGCTGCTTCAGGCAGATCGAGATCAGGCATTTGACCTAAAGCAGGCACCCCTGATGCGCTGTACGCTCATCCACTTGAGCGATACGACTCAATATTTTGTTTGGAGCTTTCATCATCTACTGATGGATGGCTGGTGTTTGTCTTTGGTCATGCGAGAAGTTGTGGCCCTCTATGAGGCCAATAAGCGCGGGCAACCAATCAGTTTAGAGACGCCTCATTCCTATCGCGATTACATCACCTGGCTACAACAGCAAGACCCCGCTCAAGCAGAGAAATTTTGGCGGCAGGAGCTGCGCGGAATGTCGTCTCCGACACCCCTTAACGTTGGCTCTGCTGGGCTAGGTCCCTTGCCTCAGCAACATGATTATCGGACTTACGAAGAGCAATCTTTCCAGTTGTCTGAGGACAATACAGCTGCTCTAAGAGCACTGTTGCTGCAACATCACCTGACTCCCAATACCCTTGTTCAAGGCGTTTGGGGACTTCTACTGAGTCATTACAGCGGCAACCCAGAGGTTGTTTTTGGCGCAACGGTCAATGGCCGTCCACCGTCGCTGCCGGGAATCGAATCCATGATTGGTTTGTTTGTCAATACGCTGCCGGTGAGGATATCGGTGTCGTGGAAGACAAAGCTGATCCCCTGGCTGCAACAGCTACAGGCCCGGCAGGTTGAACGCGAACAATATGTGTATAGTCAGTTGGTTGATATTCAAGGGTGGAGCGACGTACCGCGAAGCTTGCCTCTGTTTGAAAGCATTTTGGGATTTCAGAACTACCCACTTGATACCTCTGTCTTTAAGTGGAGCGATGATCTAAAAATTGATAGTTTTCGAGGATTGACTTTAGCTAATCAGCCCAATCTAGAAATCGATAGTCTTCGAGGGTTTACGCTAGTCAACTATCCGCTCAAGGTTTTGGCAGGATTGCGCCACAACCTATCAGTGCGAGTCGGCTATTACGCAAATTGTTTTCACCCTGACACGATCGCCCGCTTGTTGGGGCATTTCCGAACTTTGCTGGAGGGAATCGTTGCCGCTCCTGAGAGTCGGCTCGTTGACCTGCCGCTGCTGACGCCGTCAGAACAGGTGCAACTGCGCGGCGACTGGAGGGGTTGCAAGGCTGACTATTCGGCTCGGTGTGTTCATCAAGTATTCGAAGCTCAGGTAGCCCAAACTCCTGATGCGATTGCGGTGGTGCACGAAGATCAGTCTCTCACCTATGCCGAACTAAACCGTCGCGCCAATCAACTGGCCCACTATTTGCGATCGCTGGGTGTCGGTCCCGAAACATGTGTAGGACTGAGCGTCGGGCGTTCCTTGGAGATGGTTGTAGGGCTTCTAGGCATTCTTAAAGCGGGAGGTGCCTATCTGCCGCTTGACCCAACGTATCCTTTTGAGCGGCTGTCTACAATGCTGCAAGACGCTCAACCACCGGTTATCTTGACGCAAGAACGTTGGCTGGATGAATTGCCGGCACACTGGGCGCAAACGCTGTGTTTGGATGCTGATTGGGAGCAGTTTGAAAACGAGAGTGTTGAGAATCCTGAGGGTGACACGATCTCAACCAATCTGGCCTATCTTATCTACACCTCAGGCTCGACGAAGCAACCCAAAGGCGTCGCGATAGATCACCGGGCCATCAATCGCCTGGTACTCAACACCCACTACGTAACGCTGACGTCACGCGATCGCATCGCTCAGGCTTCTAGTATTTCGTTTGATGCCGCTACGTTTGAAATTTGGGGAGCGCTGCTGAACGGTGCCCAGCTCGTGATCATGCCGAGAGATGTTCTCCTGTCGCCGCACGACTGTTCGGCTCATCTGAACCAGCACAAAATCACGACCCTATTTCTCACGACGGCATTGTTCAATCAGATAGCGCGAGCGGTGCCTGAAGCCTTTCAGCACCTTCGTTATGTCTTGTTTGGAGGGGAAGCGGTTGATCCCAAATGGGTTCGAGCGGTGATGGAAGCCGGATCGCCTGAACAACTGACCCACTGTTATGGGCCGACTGAAAATACCACTTTTTCCTCTAGTTACGCTATAGACTCCGTTCCGCCTGACGCCACGACTTTGCCCATTGGAGCGGCTATTACGAATAGTGAAATCTACGTATTGAATTCATCACTCCAGATGGTGCCCATTGGCGTTCCTGGCGAACTGTATGTAGGCGGAGATGGCCTTGCTCGGGGATACCTCAATCGCCCTGACTTGACCGCCCAAACCTTTATTCCTCATCCCTTCAGCTCAACGCCGGGTGCTCGTCTGTACAAAACAGGAGATACGGTTCGCTATTTGCCGGACGGCAACCTGGAGTTTCAGGGCCGTATCGATTTGCAGGTTAAAGTCCGAGGATTTCGTATTGAACCTGGTGAAGTAGAGGCCGTTCTCTTAAAGCATCCTCAGGTCAAAGGTGCGGCGGTTGTGCCTCAGCAGGATGCTACAGACAATACCTGTTTAGTGGCCTATGTTGTTCCGCTGGAGGCCAGCCCTGAAGACCCGCGCACTACAACAGAGGCTTCTCAACAGGAATTCATCACCCATTGGCTGGAACTCTATGAACAAACCTACGGTGAAGACGCTGTCCCATGGGAACAAACGCTAAATTTGGCGGGATGGAATAGTAGCTATACCCAGTCCCCGATTCCCGTTGAGGAAATGCAGGAATGGGTAGAGCAGGCTGTGACCCAAATCCGTCAACAGCAGCCCAAAGCCGTGTTGGAAATTGGTTGTGGCACAGGACTGCTGCTGGCTCGAATTGCGCCTGAGTGCGATCGCTACTGGGGCACAGATTTTTCTGAAACGGCGCTCCGCCATATTCGACAGTTACAGCAGACGCAGCCGGAGTTGGGGCATGTTGAGCTGCGGCATCGTTTGGCCGACAACTTTGAGGGGATCGAATCAGCTTACTTTGACACCATCGTCCTCAACTCAACGGTGCAGTACTTCCCCAGCATCGAATACCTGCTCAAAGTTTTAGAAGGGGCTATCCGGGTTGTGAAACCGGGCGGGTGCATCTTCGTGGGTGACGTGCGACATTTGCCGCTACTATCGGCGTTTCATGCTTCTGTGCAGTTTCATCAGGCTGCCGACTCTCTGCCGCTAAAACAGCTCCATCAGCGAGTGCAGCAAGGCTTAGAAAAGGAGAAGGAACTTGTCATCGACCCCGCGTTCTTTATGGCCCTGCAGCAGACGTTTCCGGCCATTCAGCGGGTCCACATTCAGCCCCAAGGCGGTCATTGTCATAACGAATTGACTCGGTTTCGTTACCAGGTGGTCTTAGAGATCGGTGAGGCAACGGCAACGACGGACAAGAAGGCTCATGCGCCGGAAATTCCCTGGATCGATTGGTCAACAGATTGGGAGATGCCCCAAATTACTCAGCACTTGATGACAGATCACCCCTCGTTTGTCGGTATTCGAAATGTTGCCAATCAGCGGCTGGCTACCGAACCAGGAGTCCTGCACTATTTGAGGACGCCTGGTGAGCTGCAAACAGTTGGACAATTACGAGCCGCGATCGCTGACTCGCCGATACCGGGCGTGGACCCTCAGGCGCTATGGGATTTGAGTCAAGTCCTGCCCTATCAGGTTCACATCAGTTGGGCCGCAGGGCACCCCGATGGGGCTTACGATGTGATTTTTCAACATCAGTCTCATTCTCAAGCGATCGTGTTTCCAGAAACGACGGCATCTCCCCGACTCTGGTCGAGCTATGGCAACAATCCCCTGCAAGGTAACTGGAGTCAGG
Organism: Oscillatoria sp. CS-180; assembly: GCF_028330965.1. Lineage (GTDB taxonomy): Bacteria > Cyanobacteriota > Cyanobacteriia > Phormidesmidales > Phormidesmidaceae > Halomicronema. The sequence goes on from NZ_JAQMUB010000066.1 coordinate 83,868, forward strand.
AACTGATCGCTCAAACTCGTCAGTTTTTGCGAGAAAAACTGCCCGAATATATGGTGCCGTCTACGTTTGTATTTCTCGCTTCTCTGCCGTTAACGCCCAGCGGCAAGATTGACCGCCGCGCCCTGCCTGCTCCTGATTTATCTCGCAGTGATCTCACGACTCAGTTTGTTGCTCCCCGCACCGAAACCGAAAAAATTCTGGTGAGCATTTGGGCCGATGTGTTGGGCGTTGATCAGATTGGCGTCCACGATAATTTCTTTGACCTCGGAGGCCATTCGCTGATGGCAACCCAGGCAATCTCTCGGTTACGGTCAGCCTTTGGCATGGAGATTCCGCTGCGGAGCCTCTTTGATACGACGACCGTGGCCGAACTTGCCGAGAAAATTGATACCCTGCGCTGGGCCGCTCAGGACATGAAAACCCCGCTGGATGATGGGAATGCCGCAGAGGAGGAGGTGGGAGAATTATGAGAAGCCTCGATCAGCTGTTGTCCCATACGCGCCATTTAGGCGTCAAGCTTTGGGTTGAAGAGGAAAAGCTGCGCTATCGAGCGCCGAAGGGCGTATTGTCTTCAGATTTGAAGTCTGAGCTGAGCGATCGCAAGGACGAAATCCGGACCTTTTTGCAGCAAGCCCAACGGACGCTAGAGCAGGCATCGAATCCCATTGCGCCAGCTCCGAGAGATATTGATCTGCCCCTATCCTTTGCCCAGCAGCGGCTCTGGTTCTTAGACCAGCTCTCGGCAGGAAGAACGACGTATAACGAATCGCTAGCGCTCGAAATCGTGGGCCATTTGCAGGTCTCCGTTCTGCAAAAAAGCTTGATGACCGTGATGCAGCGACATGAAGTGCTGCGGACGAACTTCAAAGTGGTGAATGGTTCACCCGTTCAGGTGATTGCTTCAATGCCTCAGGTCCCGCTGTCCGTTGTTGATTTACAGGCCGTACCTGAGTCAATCCAGTCGGTGTTGATGCCTCGTCTGGCGGCGGAAGAAGCAGACCGTCCTTTCGATCTCTCCAATGATCGGCTGTTGAGGTTCCTGCTGATTCAGCTAGAGGCTGACCGACAGGTCTTGGTGTTAACCATGCACCATATCGTCTCTGATGGATGGTCTATTGGCGTTCTGGTTCGAGAAGTCAGCGGACTCTACGAGGCCGTCTTAGCGGGGCAGCCTTCCCCGTTGCCAGAGCTGCCCATTCAGTATGCGGATTTTGCCTACTGGCAGCGGCAGTGGCTGCAAGGTGAAGTTCTGCAAAAGCATTTGACCTACTGGCAGCAGCAGCTTAGGGGAGCGCCCCAGCGGCTGACACTGCCAACCGATTATGCTCGTCCAGCCGTTCAAAAGTTTCGGGGGGCACGACTTGCGTTTGCCTTGCCTCAGGAATTGGCCAATCGGCTGCAAACTTTGAGCCAACAGTCAGACGTCACCTTATTTATGACCCTGCTGGCGGCTTTTGGGGTCTTACTCCAACGGTATAGCGGTCAGGATGACCTCGTTATCGGCACGCCAATTGCCAATCGGAACCGACCTGAAATTGAGCCTCTTATTGGCTTCTTTATCAACACCCTGGCGCTTCGAATCCGGCTGCAAGAGACGTTGAGTTTTCAGGCGCTGCTCAGGCAGGTGCGACACGTCACCTTGGACGCCTACGCCCATCAGGATTTGCCCTTCGAGCAGGTGGTTGAGGCGATGCAGCCTGAGCGATCGCTGAGCCATGCCCCCCTTTTTCAAGTGGCGTTTGCCTTGCAAAATGCGCCTATCGATCGCCTACAGTCACCCGGATTAACGTTTGCTCCCTTAGAAAAACCCAACGTCCACACCAAACTCGATCTGTTGCTGTCGATGCGGGAGACGGAAGCCGGCCTCAGCGGAGTGTGGGAGTACGATCGCGATCTGTTTGCGAGTGCAACCCTGGAACGGATGGCCACTCATTTTCAGTCGCTACTGGAGGCCATCGCGACGCATCCGGACCGGAGTCTGTCAGACTTCACGCTCTTGAGTCCAGCGGAGCGGCAGCAAATTTTGGTGCAGTGGAATCAAACCCAGCGCAACTATCCGCCTTACCAGAGTATTCATCAGCAGTTTGAAACCCATGCTGAACGGACTCCAGAGGCGATCGCAGTCGTTTTTGAGCAGCAGTGTCTCACCTACCAAGCTCTCGACGCCCGCGCTAATCAGCTTGCCCACCATCTTCGTGACTTAGGCGTTGGACCAGAGGACCTAGTAGGACTTTCGGTAGACCGTTCTCTTGACATGGTGATTGGTCTGCTGGGCATTCTCAAAGCTGGGGGGGCTTATGTTCCCATAGATCCTGACTATCCCCCAGAGCGTTTAGCCTTCATTCTCGAAGATGCTCAGCCGTCCGTCATTTTGACTCAAGCTCATGTGTTGGAGAGTTTACCCGCAGGTCAGAGTTCAGTTGTCTGTCTCGATCGAGACGGGTCAATCATCAGTCAGCAGCCTGTCAGCTCACCTGAACACCCTGTTCAACCGGAGCAGCTGGCTTATGTCATTTATACCTCTGGCTCAACCGGAACGCCGAAAGGGGTTCTTCTCAATCATGGCGGGCTGTGCAATCTGGCCGCTACCCAGACCGAACTGTTTGCAGTGGGATCAGACAGTCGCATCCTCCAGTTTGCGTCACTGAATTTCGATGCATCCGTTTGGGAGATTGTTATGGCATTGGGGTCAGGGGCGTCGCTGGTCTTAGCCAGTCCTGCAGCGCTGATGCCAGGCGAGGATTTGAGACGCACCCTAAGCACCCAGCGCATCTCTCACATCACCCTGCCACCGTCTGCTCTCGCTCTGCTCAATCTCGAAGCATTACCGGCGCTGAGGCACGTGATTGTGGCCGGCGAAGCTTGTCCCATTGACCTAGCCCATCGTTGGTCCGAGGTCTATCAGGTTTGGAACGCCTATGGTCCGACTGAGGGAACGGTGTGTGCCACCATATCGCCGGTTCATCCAGAAGCACAATCACTGAGCATTGGTCGGGCGATCGCCAACACACAGGTTTATATCCTAAATAGACAGTTACAGCCTGTCCCGATAGGCGTCATAGGAGAGCTCTATATCGGTGGGGCGGGGGTCGCTCGGGCCTATCTAAACCGCCCAGCACTCACGGCGGAGAAATTTGTGGCTAACCCGTTTGGCAGCGGACGGCTCTACAAAACGGGAGATTCAGCTCGCTATCTGCCCGACGGCACAATTGATTTTGGGGGTCGCCTCGATCATCAGATCAAAATCCGGGGCTTCCGCATCGAACTGGGCGAGATTGAAGCGGTTCTCAACCGTCACGAACTTGTGCAGCACTGTGCCGTGATCGCTTGCGCAGTCTCCAGCGAGACCAAATATCTGGCTGCGTATGTGGTGAGCGATACGGAAAGCGATACGGAAAGCAATACGGAATTAGACAGCGGTGCCCTCAAAGCATTCCTGAGACAGCATCTGCCGGACTATATGGTGCCCAGCGTGTTTGTGCCTCTGGCTGCTTTACCGCTACTGCCGAACGGCAAGGTTGATCGCCAGGCACTTCCCGCTGTAGATCAGTCCATCGCTAGGACAACAACTCAGTTTGTGAAGCCTGAAAGTGCGCTGGAGAAGCAGTTGGCCGATATCTGGCAGTCGCTATTGCCGGTAGCTCAGGTCGGGGTTTACGACAGTTTCTTTGACTTGGGCGGCAACTCCATGCTGCTTATTCAGATGCACTATGCCCTGCAGGAAAAGTTGAGCGTCTCGCTTTCTGTGGCAGATTTATTTGCCTATCCCACTCTGAGGGCTTTGAGCGACTATCTCTCGAAACGAGCCATTCAGCAGGATGTTCAGCCTGCAGAGCGAACGAGAAAGTCGCGTGCCAGTCGGACCCAAATCCGAACAGTCAGACAGCGCCAGCATCAGCTACGTCAGCACAGTCGCCTGAATCTTTGAAGAGGGAGCCGCAAACACTCATGCACACACACGATCAGAGCAACGTTGAGGAGACAACCCAAGATATCAGTGCCGATATTGCGATTGTGGCAATGTCGGGTCGGTTTCCAGGAGCCGAAACCATTGATCAGTTTTGGCAAAACTTAGCTGCTGGGATAGAGTCGGTGACCTTCTTCTCAGATGAGGAGCTGCTAGAAGCTGGCATCGATGCTGCTGTTCTGCAAAATCCGAATTACGTCAAGGCCAATACGGTCTTAGAAAACATTGAGCAGTTTGATGCGAATTTTTTCGACATCTCTCCGCGTGAGGCAGAGGTCTTAGATCCACAGCAGCGACTGTTTTTGGAGTGTTCGTGGGAAGCGCTTGAGCTGGCTGGGTATGATCCACAGCGCTATCCAGGCGTCATTGGAGTGTATGCGGGCGTCGGGATCAATCGGTACTTGCTCTACAACTTGAGTCAGCACCCAGAGCTGATGGAGGCGATCGGGTTCTATCAACTATTGCTGAATAGCGATAAGGACTTTTTGCCCAGTCGAGTTGCCTACAAGCTCAATCTCACCGGTGCGGCAGTGGGTGTTCAAACGGCCTGTTCCAGCTCTTTAGTCGCGATTCATCTTGCCTGTCAGAGTCTTCTGAACGGAGAAACCGATATGGTTCTGGCTGGGGGAGCGACAATTCGTATTCCCCATATGGGCGGCTATTTTTATCAAGAGGGGATGATCATGTCTCCCGATGGTCATTGCCGTGCCTTTGATGCCAAAGCGCAGGGCACCGTCGGCGGCAGCGGCACCGCGATCGTATTGCTCAAGCGGCTACAGGATGCGATCGCCGATGGAGATGAGTGCTATGCCGTCATCAAAGGATCTGCCATCAACAATGATGGTTCCTTCAAAATGAGCTACACCGCTCCTGGGGTCGAAGGTCAGGCAGCCGTGATTGCAGAGGCGCTGACCGTCGCTGAGGTAGAGGCCGACAGCATTAGCTACATTGAGGCCCACGGCACGGGAACAGAACTGGGGGATCCAATCGAGGTGGCGGCGCTGAATCAGGTCTTTCGGCGGCGGACGGATCAACGACATTTCTGCGCGATCGGTTCGCTCAAAACCAATCTAGGCCATATGGATACGGCGGCGGGAGCGGCTGGCCTCATCAAAACGGCACTCTCGCTCAAGCATCAGAAACTTCCTCCCAGCCTCAACTTCGAAGCGCCTAATCCTAGAATCGACTTCGCCAATAGTCCTTTCTATGTCAACCATCAATTGACCGATTGGCCGAGTAGCACTGTTCCCCGACGAGCTGGCGTGAGTTCCTTCGGCATTGGCGGCACGAACGCTCACATCATTGTAGAAGAAGCTCCACCAAGAGAACCTTCTGGTCCCTCGCGCCCTCATCAGCTATTGCTGTTATCGGCCAAAACGGCCTCCGCTCTGGAAACAGCAACGGCCAATCTGGCTCGACATCTACAGCAACAGCCAGCAGCGAATTTAGCTGATGTCTCTTATACGCTGAGTTGTGGGCGTCAAGCGTTTGACTATCGGCGGATGCTGGTTTGTCAGGATACTGCTCAGGCTGTTCAGACGTTAACGGCCTTTGAGACCACCGGGGTGAACCCCCGATCCATCAGTCGTGAAGTCAGTCCGGTCGTCTTTTTGTTTCCGGGGCAAGGATCTCAGTATGTCAATATGGGGCGGCAGCTTTATGAAGACGAGCCTCTATTTCGAGAACAGATTGATTACTGCGCTGAGTGGCTTCGGCCTCAACTTCAACTGGATTTGCGTCAGCTTCTCTATCCAAAATCTGTTGACCGATCTGCTGCAGAAGCACGCTTGCAAGAAACCGCGATCGCTCAGCCGACTCTATTTGTCGTGGAGTATGCCTTAGCCCAGCTTTGGTTATCTTGGGGCATCACGCCCACGGCCATGATAGGACACAGCATTGGGGAATATGTGGCAGCCTGTCTAGCTGGGGTGTTCAGCCTAGAAGACGGTTTGGGTCTAGTCGCGACGCGGGGCCAGATGATGCAGTCGTTGCCAGCAGGGGCCATGCTCGCTGTTCCTCTGTCAGCCGCTGAGATCGAGCCACTCCTACATCAAGACGCCAATGGGACAGACCCATTGGCGATCGCAGCCCTCAATGAACCTCATCGATGTGTGGTTTCGGGAACTCCCGAGGCGATCGCGGCCTTTGCGCAAACGTTGACCGACCAAGCCATCGAGTTTCGTCGTCTGCATACCTCCCATGCCTTTCATTCGCCGATGATGGAACCCATTTTGGACCCGTTTCGGCAGCGCTGTCAGCAGATTAGCCTGCATCCACCGACACTGCCCTATATTTCCAATCTCACGGGCACCTGGGTCACGACCGAGCAGCCGACCGATCCGGACTATTGGGTGCAACACCTACGCCGTCCTGTACAGTTTGCGGCGGGCCTTGACCAACTGTGTCGAGAGGTTGATCGTCCGCCCATTTGGTTGGAAGTTGGGCCAGGGCGGACCCTCAGTACCTTGGTACGGCGCAATCCTGCAAGTCAAGAGGGTGTAGCCATTACCTGCTTACGGCATCCGCAGGAAACTAAATCCGACGTTGCGACGTTGCTGACAGCTCTAGGGCAGCTTTGGCTGAATGGCGTCGCCATCGACTGGTCAGCCGTCTATGCCCATGAACGCCGCCATCGGCTACCGTTACCCACCTATCCCTTTGAGCGTCAGCGATATTGGGTCGATTCTTCCCTGACGGCATATGCTGATCCAAAACGTGTTGATCAAAAGACGCCGGTATCCGAGTGGTTTTATCTCCCGTCTTGGAGACAGTTGCCGCTGCCGCTCCCAACGGAGCGCGATCGCGCTCAAACTATCTTGATCTTCTCCGATGGCTCTGACTGGGCCAATGCCCTAATTGACCGGTTCACACGGCTAGATTTCACCGTGATTCAGGTTCGGGTTGATGATGCCTTCAGCATCGTTGATGACCATTGCTACCAGCTCAATCCCCAGCAGCGAGAGGACTACGACCACCTAATACAAACCTTGCAATCCCAGGAGCAGCTGCCGGACAAAGTGCTGCATCTATGGCCACTTGCCGCAGATGCCCCGTCCGCAGACAGTCTGAGTCTGTCTTGCTTTGAGTCATCTCAACTGCTTGGCTTTTACAGCCTCCTCTTTTTTGCGCAAGCTTGGGGACAGCAGGTGTTTACGCAAACCTGCGACATCATCACGATCGCGCAAAATCTACAAAGCGTCACCGGCGAAGAGGCTTTAGATCCCTTCCAAGCGCTGTTATTAGGGCCAGTTTTGACCATTCCTCAAGAAAACCTCAGCCTGACCTGTCGCTGTGTCGATATTTTGCCCTCGGCGATTGAGTCAAGCCCATCGTCCTTAATGGAAACCCTGATTAAGGAGGTGCAGGCTAGCGTTCCAGATCGGGCCATTGCCTATCGAGGTAATCAGCGTTGGGTTCAGGGCTTCGAACCCTTTCCCTTACCGCTTCAAGAACACCCTCCTAAGCATCCCGTTCCACTGGGACTACGACATCAAGGGGTCTATCTAATCACAGGTGGACTGGGCAATGTGGGCTATTTACTCGCGGAGCATTTGGCCCAGCAGGTGCAAGCACGGCTCGTTTTAGTGAGTCGTCAGGCGCTCCCCTCACGGCAAGACTGGCCTCAATACCTCTCCTCGTCAGAGTCAGAACCAGATTCAGCTCAGGCTTCCATTCGGCAGAAAATTGAGAAAGTCCAGCGATTAGAGGCGTTAGGTGCTGAGGTCCTGAGTCTACAAGCGGATGTTTCTGATGCTATCCAGATGGCAGCGGTGCTGGAAAAAACTCATACCCATTTTGGTCCCCTCAACGGGGTCATCCATGCCGCTGCTGTCTTGACCTGGGGTGAAACGTTCAATGCCATCAACCACATCACCCCTGAGCAGTGCCAAAAGCAGTTTCAGCCCAAAGTTCAAGGGACTCTCGTTTTGAGTAATCTACTTAAAAATTACGCCCTAGACTTCTGCGTTTTGACATCCTCTCTGGCGTCCGTTTTGGGTGGATTGGGCTATGTCTCCTACACGGCGGCCAATAGCTTTTTGGATACGTTTGTGCGACGGCATAACCAGCTTTGCGGCAGCAATTGGCTCAGCCTCAACTGGGACGGCTGGCAGCAGCGTCAGGGGGGCGAACCCTCCCAGTCCGGTGCGGGAGATGAGCTAGCGGCACTGGCGATCGCCCCCCAAGAAGGAATTCAAGCCTTTGACGCCGTGTTGGCGAGTCAGATTACCCCCCAGGTATTGATCTCGGCCACGCCATTGAAATCCCGTATCGATAAATGGATAAAAATGAGTCAGCGGGCTACCCAGCGCTCAGTGTCAACGGCAGCAGCCAGCCGAGAAGGGTTACCCAATTACCAGGCGCCTCGTAACCAAATAGAAGCCAACATCGCCGCCATTTTCCAATCTCTGCTGGGGATTGACCAGATAGGCATCAACGATAGCTTTTTCGATCTGGGGGGAGATTCTCTCGTTGGCATGCGACTGGTGACCAACCTCAGACAGACATTTGCCGTTGACCTGCCAATTGTCGCGATTTTTGATTCCCCCACCATTGCGCACCTGGCGGCCATTATTCAGCAAAAGCAGCAGCCTCAATCGGAATCAACGCTCTCTGAGCTTGACGCGATCAGCGACATTTTGGAGCAGGTGGAAGCGCTCTCTGAAGAGGAGGTCAGTGCCCTCAGTGAAGGGTGATATCGGCGAATCGAGTGGAAATGGGTTATCAGATGCGGAGACCGGAGTGATGGTAGATAGCGCTCATCTTAAACAGCAAGCGATCGCTCAAAAACTGGCCGACCTGCCGGTTCAAAAGCGGAGTGTCTTCCTCAAGCGGCTACAGCAGGCAGGCATAGACCTCGCTACGCTACCGATTCTGCCGGTTGATCGACAGAAGACTGCGCTGCCGCTGTCTTTCTCTCAGCAGCGTCTGTGGTTTTTAGATCAGCTATCGACAGGAACAACCTATAACGAATCGCTTGCCCTGACGATTGGTGGCGATCTGCAAATCTCCCTGCTCCATCGGAGCTTGATGGCGGTGGCACAGCGGCACGAAATCCTGCGAACTAATTTCAAGTCGGTCAAGGGTTCACCCATGCAGGTGATCGCTCCCCATGCGATCGTTCCTCTATCCGTGATTGATTTGCAGGGATTGGCCGACCCTGTGAAGTCTAGCCAAATGCAGCGATTAGTCGCTGCGGAGGTTGATCGCCCCTTTGACCTTTCGTGCGATCCGCTGCTGCGAGTCCTGCTCATCAAGCTAGAGGCAGAGCTGCACGTGTTGGTTTTAGCAACGCACCATATCGTTTCTGATGGGTGGTCAACGGGGATACTGGTGCGAGAAGTGAAGTACTTCTATGGAGCCCTGTTGAGTGGGCGATCGTCGCCATTGCCCGAATTAAAGATTCAATATGCCGATTTTGCCTACTGGCAACAACAGTGGCTGCAGGAGGAACGTCTTAAATCCCATCTGCACTACTGGCAGCAGCAACTTGCGGGTGCTCCCCCTCTATTGACCCTGCCCACGGATCATCCCCGACCTGCTGTACAAAAGTTGCGCGGTGCCTGGCACGCTTTTGCGCTGCCTAAAGAATTGACAGATAGGTTAAAAGTGCTGGGGCAGCGTTCAGAAGCCACGCTATTTATGACGCTGTTGGCCGCATTTGCGGTCCTCCTTTCTCGCTACAGCAGGCAAACCGACTTGGTGATTGGGGCTCCGATCGCGAATCGCAATCGTCCTGAGCTTGAGTCACTGATCGGCGTATTCGTTAACACCCTGGCCCTCCGGATTGATTTACAAGGGAATCCCGAATTTCAAACTCTCTTAAGTCGTGTTCGAGAGGTCGCGTTAGCAGCCTATGCGCATCAGGATGTTCCCTTTGAGCAAGTGGTAGAAGCCTTGCGACCTGAGCGCTCTCTAGATCACGCACCGCTCTTCCAAGTGGCGCTGACATTGCAAAATACGCCTATGGGTCAGCTAGAGTCACCAGGGCTATCCTTCGCACCGCTAGAAACGCCTAACATCCATACTCGGTTTGACCTAGTGCTCTTGATGCACGAAACCGAGACGGCCCTGAGCGGGGTATGGGAATACGACCGAGATCTGTTCGAAGCCAGCACGATTCAACGAATGGCAGATCATTTCCAATCGCTGCTAGAGGCGATCGTCGCTCAGCCTACCCAATTGATTTCAGACCTGCCGTTCTTGAGCACCTCTGAACGCCAGCAGCTGTTGGTGGCGTGGAACGATACGACGGTGAAAACTCCCTCACCGCAATACCTCCACCAGCGATTGGAAGCGCAGGCTGAGCGTACTCCCGATGCTGTCGCTCTCGTGTTTGAAAACCAGCAATTGACGTATCAAGCCCTGAACGAAGCGGCGAATCAACTCGCCCATTGCCTGCAAAGGCGGGGCGTTGGGCCAGAGGTGCTGGTGGGTCTTTGTGTAGAGCGATCGCTCGCCATGGTCGTAGGCCTGCTGGGGATCTTAAAAGCCGGTGGAGCGTATGTTCCGCTCGATCCCGATTATCCCAGCGATCGCCTGGCCTTTATTCTGGCGGATACGCAACTGTCTATTGTGGTGACTCACCAATCCACCGCCCCAAAACTGCCCCCCAGTGCAGCTCAGTTCGTTTGCCTTGACGACGATTGGGCCACCATCAGCCGTTATCGCCGCAGTAATCCGAACCTCCCAATTAGGGCCAGTCACCTCGCCTATGTGATCTATACATCGGGGTCTACTGGCACACCCAAGGGGGTTCTACTGACCCATCAAGGATTGTCCAATCTAGCGATCGCTCAACAGCACTCGTTTGACCTCACCCCCCAAAGTTGCATCCTACAGTTCGCTTCTCTGAACTTTGACGCATCAATTTGGGAAATTGCCATGGCCCTGTGCTCGGGGGCAAAACTCTGTATCGGGACTGCTGATAGCCTACTGCCGGGAGCGACACTGCGGCGGCAACTCCAGCAACACTCCATTACCCACGTCACCTTGCCTCCGTCAGCTTTGGCGGTGATGCCGACAGAGCCCCTGCCCACGCTAAAAACCCTCATCGTGGCCGGTGAAGCCTGTTCCTCTAAACTGGCCACCCAATGGTCCTCAAATAGACACTTTTTTAATGCCTATGGCCCAACTGAATCAACCGTCTGCGCCACCGTAGCGGAGGTGATCGATGGCGAACGGCCTTTAACCATTGGGCAAGCGATCGCCAATACTCAAATTTACATCCTTGATAGCTATCTAAATCCCGTGCCTGTAGGAGTTCCCGGTGAACTCTACATTGGCGGAGAGGGGCTTGCCCGGGGGTATCTCAACCGTCCAGCGCTGACCGCCGACAGGTTCATTCCCAACCCCTTCAGTGTGGAGCTAGGTCATCGACTTTACAGAACAGGCGATCTTGCTTGCTATCAGCCTGAAGGCAACATCAAGTTTCTCGGGCGCGTGGATGACCAAGCTAAGATTCGCGGATTCCGCATTGAACCTGGGGAAATTGAGGCTTGGCTGCATCGCGATCCTCAAGTCCAGGAGAGCGTAGTGGTCTGTTCCAAAGATCTGGCAGGTCATCAGCGATTAGTGGCGTATGTCGCCAGCGCATCTTCCCCACCGCCAACGCCTGCGACTCTACGCCGTTTTCTCAAACAGCACTTGCCCGACTATATGGTGCCTTCAGCGTTTGTGACCTTAGCGGCACTGCCCAAAATGCCTAACGGTAAGGTCGATCGCGCTGCGCTGCCGGTTCCTGAGACCGAAACCCTAATGCGTAGCGCCAAGTATGAGGCTCCCCGCAGTGATGTCGAGCAGACTTTGGCGAACATCTGGAGCCAGGTATTAGGCATTGCAGAGATTAGTATTCACGACAATTTCTTTGAACTGGGAGGCCATTCGCTCCTCGCGACTCAGGTCATTTCCCAGATACTGTCCACGCTCGCCGTAGACGTTCCCCTACGACACCTGTTTGAGTCGCCTACGATCGCCGAATTAAGTGATCTGATGGCAACTCTACAGCCGCAGGCGATCGCGCAGGTAGCACCGATTTTACCCATTTCTAGAGAGCAGAGGTTGGGTTTGTCCTTCGCTCAAGAGCGGCTCTGGCTCATCGATCAGCTAGAAGGTGCCAGTCCAGCCTATAACATTTCTACTGGCATCCGATTGGCCGGAACGCTGTCTGTAGTAGCGCTTGAGCAGGCGGTGACTGCCCTAGTTCAACGTCATGAGGTTCTACGGACTCACTTTCAGGTGGTAGAGGGTGTGCCCGTTCAGGTGATTGTTCCGAACCTACCCAAAGTGCTGTCTCAGGTGGACTTGCAGCTTCTGCCGCCAGCAGCGCAATCGAGCGCAGTCGAAAAACTCTTAGCTGAAGACGCCCAGCGTCCCTTCGCTCTCAGCCAAGGCCCTCTGTTTCGCCTCACGTTGCTGCGGCTCACCCATACGGAGCACGTCTTGCTGATGACGTTGCATCACATTATTGCCGATGCATGGTCAATGGGGATCTTGATGCATGAGGTCTCGACCCTGTTCCATCAGTGTTGTCAGGGCGAGTCGCCGATGCTCCCCCCGCTGCCGTTCCAGTACGCCGATTTTGCCCACTGGCAACGAAAGTGGCTCAGCGGTGAACGGCTAGAGCAACAGCTTGCCTATTGGCGTCAACAGCTGGCGGCGGCCCCTCCTTTGCTGGAGTTGCCTACGGATTCCCCCCGACCCGTCAGTCAAACCTTCAGTGGCCGCACTCATCAAATGTGTCTCCCGCTTGATCTGACGGAGGCCATTGAGGCGATCGCACAACAAACCGGCACGACCCTATTTATGGCTCTGCTAGCAGCCTACGCTGTGCTGCTGTCGCGCTATAGTCGGCAGTCTGATCTCGTCATCGGCACCCCCATTGCCAATCGCAATCGCAAGGATCTCGAATCACTCATTGGCTTCTTTGTGAATACCCTGGCTCTACGTGTGGACACCAGCGGTAATCCTAGTTTCACCACATTGCTGCAGCGCGTTCAAACCGTTGCCCTGGAGGCGTATGCCCATCAAGACTTACCCTTCGAAAAACTGGTGGATGCTTTGCAGCCCGAGCGTTCCTTAAGTCATAGTCCACTGTTTCAAGTCATGCTGGTGTTGCAAAACACGCCTCCTGCGGCCCTTGAGCTACCGGGCTTGCAGCTCAACTATTTAGCCGCTCCTTCCAACACGACCAAGTTTGACATCACGCTGACTTGCTACCGTAGCGACGTGGGTCTAGTGACGAGTTGGGAATACAACTGCGATTTATTCACGGGCGACACTATTGATCGCATGGCTCGTCAGTTTGCCACTCTGCTGCAAAATGGGGTGGCTTTTCCTGAGCAACCGGTTAACGAGTTGCCACTGTTGGGTGCTGAGGAGCAACATCAGCTTTTAGAAGAGTGGTCTGGTCTTGCAGCGCATGAGGACCTAGAGACCTTAACGTCACTGTTTGCTGCCCAGGCTGATCGAACACCGGATGCGATCGCCCTTGAGTTCGAGGCCCAGCAGCTGAGCTATCAAGAACTCAACCGACGGTCAAATCAGTTGGCTCACTGGCTCCAGCAACACCATCGAGTGAAATCTGAGGTCAGGGTCGGGCTATATCTAGAGCGCTCTCCAGAAGTCATCATCGCGATGCTGGCAATTCTCAAAGCTGGCGGAGTCTACGTTCCACTTGATCCTGACTATCCCCCTGAACGGCTCCGGTACTTAATCCAAGATGCCAACGTCTCTTTGGTGATGACCCACACTGCGTTTAGGGAGAAACTACCTAAAGATACGGTTCACTTGTGCTTAGAGGTCGAGACTGCAATTTCGCAAGCCCCTGAGACATCTCCCCCCTGCACCCTCACCTCAGAGCATCTGGCCTACTTGATGTACACCTCAGGCTCAACTGGACAGCCCAAGGGGGTCTGTGTTCCCCATCGAGGCGTTGTCCGGCTGGCGGTTGACCCCAACTATGTTGACCTCAATGCTCGCGATATCGTCCTACAGTTTGCCCCGATCGCTTTTGATGCCTCCACATTTGAAATCTGGGGGGCGCTGCTCAACGGCTCTCGCTTAGTCATCATGCCGCCTGGATTGCCCTCCCTGGCAGCTCTGGCTGAGGTCTTGCAGCGTCAACAGATTACTCTCCTCTGGCTCACGGCAGGACTGTTTCACTTGATGGTAGACCAGCAGTTAGAAAGCCTACAGTCGCTGCGCTATCTGATTGCGGGTGGCGATGTTCTCTCTGTGCGTCATTTACAGCGATCGCAGCCACACCTCTCGGGTCACCTCATCAACGGCTATGGTCCGACTGAAAACACCACCTTCACCTGCTGCTATGACATCACAGACGCACAGACCTTACAGTCCTCGGTTCCCATTGGCACCCCCATTCGCCAAACCCAAGTCTATGTGTTGGATACTTCTCTTCAGCCGGTCCCCATTGGCGTGCCTGGCGAACTCTATGTCGGCGGGCAGGGCTTAGCCAGGGGATATCATCAGCAACCGGCACTAACCGCAGCCGCTTTTGTCCCTCACCCGTTCACCTCACGCCCAGGTGCCCGTTTGTATCGGACGGGAGATGTCGCCCGCTATCGCTCGGATGGCTGTCTAGAGTTTTTGGGACGGCTAGACCGACAGGTGAAACTGAACGGCTTCCGTATCGAGTTGGGGGAAATTGAGGCTGCGCTTAGTCAGCATCCCCAGGTGCAGAATGCCTTGGTGATGCCTATTGAATCTGCCTCAGGGGCACCAGCCTTAGTGGCCTATGGCGTGGTGGATCTAGAACACCCGCCGACCGTCGCTGAGCTACGCACTTTTCTCAAAACGAAATTGCCAGAGCACATGGTGCCTGCTGCGATCGCGCTTTTAGAGACCTTTCCCCTGACCGCCAATGGCAAAGTTGACCGGCAGCAACTCCCCCGACCGGACTATCCTGAGGCATCCACCGCCGCTTTCGTCGCACCCACCTCTCCCATTGAGCGCAGTCTTCAGGAGATTTGGCAGCAGGTGTTGGGGCGAGAGCGCATCAGCGTTTACGACAATTTCTTTGAACTTGGCGGAGATTCAATCCTGACCTTGCAAATGGTAGCCCGGGCCCGGCAAATGGGGTTGAGCGTGACCCCCAAACACGTCTTTCAGTACCAAACGATCGCTGAGCTATCCACAGTCGTGGGCATCGTCTCAGCCTCCATCGCTGAACAAGGGCCAGTGACTGGACCGCTGCCCCTGACTCCAATTCAAGATTGGTTTTTCAAGCTAGATCTGCCTGAACCTCAATACTTCAATCAGGCGTTGCTGCTGCAACTCCCGCCTGATATTCAGCCCCATTGGCTAGAGGAAGCCTTGCTACGGCTGCTGAAACATCACGATGCGCTGCGGCTACGCTTTACGCAGGCTGCTGAGGGCTGGCAAGCCGCCATTGCCCCCCCTGAAAATGAGACGGTACTGACGGTTTTAGATTTAGGGCATCTGCCCCCGTCCCAGCAGTCAGGCGCAATTACTGCGGCGGCTCATCGCTTTCAGAAAAGCCTCGACATTGGGCAAGGGCCGTTGATTCGGCTAGCGCTGATCCGCCTTAGGGCTGGACAACCCGCACGATTGCTGGCCGTAAGCCATCACTTGGTTATCGATGGGGTTTCCTGGCGCATTTTGATAGAAGATTTAGCCTTTGCCTATACGCAACTCGAACAAGCGCAACCGCTTCACCTACCTCCCAAGACAACCTCGTTACAGCAATGGGCAACCTATTTGCAAACCTATGCCCATTCCGAAGCGGTGCTTCAGGAAATACCCTATTGGCAACAGCAGCATCCGTCTAAAGCACTGCCGGTTGACCTGCCGGAAACGCCAGACATCAATACGGAACAATTTTCCGCTCAGGTGTCAGTACAACTCAGCGAACCCCTGACTCAGGCGTTGCTTCAGCACGTTCCTGCCGCTTACCACACTCAAATCAACGACGTGTTGCTAACGGCTTTGACGCAAAGTTTAGCGGCATGGACTCAGACCCGTTCTGCACTGATTGCGCTGGAAAGTCATGGCCGCGAAGACTTAACTGACGGAATCGATTTGTCTCGCACTGTCGGCTGGTTTACCAGTCTGTTTCCGATTTGCTTGAGCCTGGAAGACACGGATGACCTGGGTGCGGCCCTGCGGTCCATCAAAGAGCAGTTGAGGCAGATTCCGCACCGAGGAATGGGTTATGGGCTTTTAAGACAGCATCATCCTGACCGATTGCCCTCCATTTCTCCTCAAATTAACTTTAACTATCTAGGACAGCTAGAGCAAGTGTCGGCCCCCGACGATTGGGGCTTAGCCACAGAATCGAGTGGACCTAGTCAGAGTCCTTTAGGTCAACGTCCTTATCTGCTGTCAGTAAGCGGCTACATTGTGGCCCATCAGTTGCAGTTGAACTGGAACTACAGTCGAGCGATTCACGAACAAACGACGATTCAACAGTTAGCCGATCGCTATCTACACGCGCTAGAAAATTTAATTCACCACTGTTTGTCTGCTGAAGCTGGAGGATACACGCCTTCTGACTTTCCGCTAGCCGGTCTCAACGAACAATCCTTGCAGCAGCTATCTAGTCTGATGGCGGAAGCTGACTCGCCCGCTCCCACACCCGACCCCACAGCGACTAGCTCTTTTTCGGAATGGCCTGTTTCCCTCAGTAACGATGCCGAGTAAATAACACCCCCATGAAAAACGTCGAAGACATCTATCCGCTATCGCCAATGCAGCAGGGCATGCTCTTTCATACCCTGTACGCCCCTAAGGCTGGGATATATTTTGAGCAATTCACCTGTACGCTACGGGGCAGTCTTGATGTTGAGAATTTTCAACGGGCTTGGCAGCAGCTAGCGGTGCGTCATTCGGTACTACGCACCCATTTTCTTTGGCAAGGATTGGACGAGCCGTTGCAGATCGTGCGGCAGGAGATTTCTCTACCCTGGCAAGTCTTGGACTGGCGATCGCACTCAGCATCTGAGCAAGCTTTGCAGTTAGAAGCCTTGTTGCAGAGCGATCGCAGTCAGGGCTTTGTCCTGCAGCAGGCCCCCCTCATGCGGTTTTTCCTCATTCAGCTGCACGATCAGCTATTTCAGTTTGTTTGGAGTTTTCATCATCTCTTGTTTGACGGCTGGTGCTTAGCAAGATTGCTCAACGACGTGACGGTGATCTACCTGGCGCATCAGCAACAGCAAACCCTTGCTTTACCGCATCCTCGACCTTATCGAGACTACATTGCTTGGTTGCAGCAGCAGGATCACTCTCAGGCAGAAGCCTTTTGGAAACAGGCACTCGCTGATTTTGTGGCACCGACCCCAATGGGAGCAAAGTCTCGACATCGGCAAGGAGGAACGCCCACATTTGCTGAAGCCCAGGTTGTCTTATCTGCCGAAATTACTCAAGCGCTCACAAGCCTAGTTCAGCAACAGCATTTGACCTTAAGCACTTTGCTCCAAGGGGTGTGGGCTTGGCTTTTGAGCACTTACAGCGGTGAAAAAGACGTTCTTTTTGGGGTGACAGTCAATGGACGTCCTCATGCATTAATAGGGGTGGAATCCATGATAGGGCTGTTTATCAACACATTACCTGTACGAGTGCGGGTGGATGAACAAGATGCCTTAATTCCCTGGCTACAGCAACTGCACGCCAATCAAATTGAGCGCGAACAGTATGCTTACAGCCCCTTAGTTGACATTCATCGATGGAGCGATGTCCCAGGCACGCTCCCCCTATTTGAAAGCATTCTGGTGTTTGAGAACTATCCACTCGCGTCAGCTTTAGCAGAAGAGAATAGCCCGCAGCCGGAGGCATTGGAGATTGGTGATGTTCGTTGTTTGGAGCGGGACAATTTGCCGCTCTCCTTAGTGGTCGCGCCTGGCGAGTCGCTGTCTATCCGACTGCAATATGACACTGAGCGATTTGAAACGGATGAGATCGCCCGTTTACTGGGGCAGCTTCAAACGTTATTAGAGGGAATTGCTGACGACCCCTATCGTTCTCTGGCGGATATCTCGCTGCTGACACCCCCTGAGTATGACCAGCTGATGCAGTGGAGCAGAGCGGCATCGCCTCAATTGAGCGATCGCACACTCCCTGAACACTTTGTCGCTCAGGTCGCTCAGACCCCAGACGCGATCGCCCTTGAGTTTGCCTCACAGCAGTTGACCTATCGAGAACTCAATCGCCGCAGCAATCAACTGGCTCACTGGCTCCAGCAAACCCATTCAGTCGGTTGCGAAGTCCGCGTTGGGCTGTGTCTTGAACGCTCACCGGAGATGGTTATCGCGGTTCTGGCGATTCTCAAAGCGGGAGGAGCCTATGTCCCTCTCGATCCCAATTATCCAACTGAGCGCCTGCGGGTCTTAGTTGAGGATGCCGACGTTGCTCTGGTGCTAACCCACTCGTCTGTCAAGTCGCAGCTGCTGGAGAGCTTTTCCTTCGTTTGCCTAGAGGCAGAGGCTGCCGCGATCGCCTGTGCGCCCAAAACAGAACCGACTAACGCACTAATGCCCGAACACTTAGCCTATTTGATGTACACGTCGGGTTCGACAGGGCGTCCCAAGGGGGTGAGTGTTGCCCATAGGGCTATCGTCCGGCTGGTTACAACTCCCAACTATGTAGAACTCAACGCTAGAGATATCGTTCTGCAGGCCGCTCCCTTGGCGTTTGATGCCTCCACCTTTGAGATCTGGGGATCCCTCTTGAACGGGGCCAGGTTAGTGATGATGCCGCCCGGTCTACCAGCCCTGACCACGCTGGCATCGATCTTACAGACTCAACAAATCACGATCCTGTGGCTGACTGCGGGGCTGTTTCACCTCATGGTAGAGCAGCAGTTGACGGCCTTATCGCCATTACGATACTTGCTCGCGGGGGGCGATGTACTCTCAACAACGCATCTACAACAGGCCCAGCAGCAGCTCTCTGGGACCAAAATTATCAATGGATATGGTCCCACCGAAAACACCACGTTTAGCTGTTGCTATGAGCTGACGGACCCGATCAACCCGTCTGCTCCAGTCCCCATTGGCACTCCTATCAATCAAACGCAAGCCTACGTCCTCAACGCTCAGCTTCAACCTGTTCCCATTGGCGTACCCGGAGAACTCTATGTCGGCGGCCACGGGTTAGCGCGGGGATATCATCGCCAGCCAGCACTGACGGCCACGGCCTTCGTTCCCCATCCTTTTAGTCCATGCCCCGGAGCGCGTCTTTATCGAACAGGAGATCTCGTCCGGTATCGCTCCGATGGGTGTCTGGAGTTTCTGGGACGTATTGACCAGCAGGTCAAAATTCGTGGATTCCGCATCGAACCCAGTGAGATTAAGGCGGCGCTGATCCGGCACCCTCAAATTCAAAATGCCTTTGTGCAACCCTTCGAAGCTTCTCCTGGCCATCAGGCCCTTGCAGCCTATGGCGTCGCTGTGGACACGGCACCCGCGATCGCAGACGTGCAGACATTTCTTAAGGCAACGCTGCCAGACTACATGATTCCGACTGTCGTCATTTTCTTGGAGCAATTACCCTTAACTCCGAATGGCAAGGTTGATCGGCGTCAGCTACCAAGACTTGAACCGATGTCATGCTCGGATGAGACGGCCTTTGTTGCCCCTTCAACGAACATAGAGCAAACCCTCTGCACGCTTTGGAGCACGGTGCTCGGGATCGAAAGAGTCGGGATCCATAACAACTTTTTTGACCTGGGGGGCCATTCGCTGCTAGCTATCCAACTGCACGGTCGTCTGCAAGAACAGTTTGGGGCGGCAGTCTCCATCGTCGATCTGTTTACCTATCCAACGGTGCATACCCTGGCTCAATACTTAAGTGGCCAAACGAGTCATTCCGCTTTACCGCCCAATCGAGAAAAGGAAACCTTACGCAGCCGTCGTCAATTAGCCGTACAGCAACAGCGACAGCAGCGGCGGCACCATCGTGCGGCTAGCGACTAAAAATTGCCACAGGAAGAAGATTGCTCCTTTGGAGAAGACAACAACTATGCAAAATACCTCACAAATCAGCGTTATCGGAGCCGGAGTGATGGGGGTTGGTGTCGCCCATGCACTAGCCCAAACTGGGCATCAGGTGCTGTTACTTGATGTCACTGACGCCATTCTCGAAAAGGCAAAAGAGCAGATTCAAAACAGCATACGTTTTCAGACGCTATTTCAAAAAAACGGAGCTGATCAGAAGTCGCCTGATCTACCTGATCTATTAGACAGGATTACCTTTTCTACCGACTATACGATGTTGGAAAATACAGACTTTGTCATTGAAAATGTGCCTGAGAAATGGTCCCTTAAACAGAATATTTATCAAAAAATTGATGCCATCTGTCCGCCGAAAACTGTTTTTGCAGCGAATACCTCTGCCATTCCAATTACTCGGATCGCAGCTGCAACGCAACGTCCTTCTCAGGTACTGGGCATCCATTTCATGAATCCGGTACCGATGAAAAAAACGGTTGAAATGATTCGGGGCTACCACACCTCAGAGCAAACCCTAGCGATCGCTCAAAGTTTGCTCACAAAGATGGGAAAACAGTGGATTTTGGTCAATGATTCGCCAGGCTTTGTTTCTAATCGAATTCTGATGCTGACTGTTAATGAAGCCATATTCTGTCTACAAGATGATGTGGCGGCAGCGGCGGATATTGATCAGATATTTAAAGCATGTTTTGGCCATAAAATGGGGCCGCTTGAGACGGCTGATCTTATTGGACTGGACACCATTTTACTCTCGATCGAAGTTCTATATGAGAGTTTTAGAGATAGCAAATATCGACCTTGTCCCTTATTACAAAAGATGGTTGATGCGGGCTTGTTAGGTCGTAAAAGCGGCCAGGGTTTTTATACTTATCATTCAGGAGGGTTGGAGAAATGCTGACGGCAATTGAAACCAAAGATAAAATAAGGAACTTTTTATCTAAATTTATTACTCATCAAGAATGGCAAGATACTGACGATATTTTTGCCCTAGGGTTTGTAAACTCTATGTTCGCCATGCAGCTTGTCATGTTTCTGGAAAAGGAGTTTCTAATCACTATTGAAAATGAGGATCTTGATCTTGACAATTTTCGAAGTATTCAAGCAATGTCAGATTTTCTTGCTCGTAAATCTGCTTAATAGTCCTTCCTCATCTGACAGGTGGCGTTATGACGATAGATCTCACCGATCAGCAACAATCCGCTCAGGCAAAGTTTCGAACTTTTGTGGCAGAAACTGTTTCCCCTTATGCATCTCAATGGGATCGCGAAGAGTCCACGTCTCCCAACGCGATCGCCGCCTTGGCTCAGCAGGGATATTTGGGGGCGACGCTGCCTACCCTCTACGGCGGACAGGCAATGGATGCACTCACCTTCGGCCTCTTGAATGAGGAAATCGGACGGGTCTGCTCGTCGTTGCGCAGTCTGCTGACCGTCCACTGCATGGTGTCCCAAGCACTCCTGAGATGGGGGAGTCGCGACCAGAAAGAGTATTGGCTACCGCGATTGGCGACGGGGGACACCATCGCCGCCTTTGGTCTCAGCGAACCGAATGTGGGAAGTGATGCCCAAGCGGTAGAAACAACGGCGGTTGCGGTGGGCGATCGCATTGTTTTGAATGGTCATAAACGATGGATTACCTATGGTCAGGTTGCAGACTTATTGCTTGTTTTTGCCCAATGGCAAGGCCAGATGTCGGCATTCTTGGTGGAGCGTTCCTGCCCCAATCTCTCGATCCAACCGATGTCCGGTTTGCTAGGGGTTAGAGCCTCGATGCTGGCTGAACTGCGCTTTGAGGATTGTGTCATTCCTCAAGCAAATTTGGTCTGTCGGCAGGGGTTGGGCTTGTCTCACGTGGCCTCTACAGCATTGGACTGGGGACGCTACAGCGTTGCTTGGGGGTGTGTCGGTATTGCCCAGGCCTGCCTCGATGCCTGCTTGCTCTATACCAGCCAACGACAACAGTTTGGCCACTATCTCAAGGAGCATCAGCTGATTCAGCAAATGATTACCAACATGCTGGTGAATGTTAGAGCGGCGCGCGCGCTGTGCTATCAAGCTGCAAAACTGAGGGTTGCAGGGGATTCCCGATCAATTATGGAAACCTCAATAGCGAAGTATTTCGCCTCTACTGCGGCCAGTCAAATCGCGAACGATGCCGTCCAAATTCATGGAGGAAATGGCTGTAGTGGTGACTATCCCGTGGAACGCTATTTTAGGGACGCCAAAATTATGGAAATTATCGAAGGCAGTACCCAAATTCAGCAAATGACGCTGGCGGCCTACGGCTATCAAGACTCTGTTGCGCAGCAGGATACCTCATCAAAATCACATGGCAAGCCCGCAGATCCTGTTCTATCAACGGCAACATTGCGATCGCCATCATAAGTTCAAGAGACGCAGCGTGTCATGACTAGTGCTAGAGGGCACCAGCAACGCAACTATTCAAGAAGCTTGAAAGGCTTATCTGTCCGGGTTCTGATTTCCGACTTTTGACTTCCGCGCAAAGGAGATCCTCATGCAAATGCCCCCCCTTCAAAGTACGAATACAGCTACCAATATCGTTAAGTGTCTAGTTTGGGATTTGGACAATACGCTCTGGCAAGGGGTGCTATTAGAAAATGATGAAATCATCTTGCGAGATGGCGCACTTCAGGTGATTCAAACCCTGGATAGCCGGGGGATTCTCCAGTCAGTGGCCAGTAAAAATGATCCTGAGGTCGCCCTGCAACAACTGCGAAGACTAGGTCTTCAAGATTATTTTTTATATCCCCAAATTAGCTGGAATTCTAAAGTTCACAGCATCCAGGAAATTGCTGTCCATTTGAATATTGGAACCGACGCGATCGCCTTTATCGATGATCAACCCTTCGAACTCGAAGAGGTAAATTTTTCGCTGACTGAAGTGCGGTGTTTTCATGCCGAAGATATGGAGAAACTCGTCGATAAACCTGATTTCAATCCGCCGTTTGTCACTCCAGATGCCCAATCTAGACGGCAGATGTATCTCAGCAATAGGGCACGTCAGCAGGCTGAAGAAACATTCATTGGCCCTGAGGCAGCGTTTTTGGCAACCTTAAACATGCATCTCACGATTGCACCAGCTCAATCGGTTGACCTACGACGGGCAGAGGAGTTGACCGTCCGTACTCACCAACTCAACACCACGGGCTATTCCTATTCCTACGAAGAATTGGAGTATTTTCGGCAATCTAATCGTCATCAATTGCTCATGGCAACTTTAGAAGATCGATTTGGCAGCTACGGGAAAATTGGTTTGGCGCTTTTGGAATGTCAGGAAAATGCCTGGATTATTAAGCTCTTGCTAATGTCTTGCCGGGTGATGTCGCGAGGTGTGGGAAGCATTGTGCTTAACCACATTATTGCCCAAGCCGTTGCCAATCAGGTAAAGCTATATGCTGAATTTGCCGCGAATGATCGCAATCGGATGATGTATATCACCTATAAATTTGCCGGCTTTAGGGAAGTTAAAAAACAAGATGGTTTGACTCTTCTATTGAATGAAACGATGCAACCTCAACCCTACCCGAACTACATGACAGTTAGCACTACATTGCCCCAATTGAATCCTTAAGGCCGGTTGAGGTTATTTGTTCTCATCGTCACAAGCTTTCGACTCTGTTACTTCTTTGAAAAATTATTCGGTGAATATCATGACATGCTGCATTAGGCTATTAGCTGGAGATTGGATCAGTGACATCGCGATTCCACGCGATTCCATTTGGATTTTGAATAAGTTTTCCCAAAGAACATTGTCAAAAAAGCTTTTTCGCCTCCAGCAACTATCCAGTAGAACTACATTCTATTAATGCCTAAATGATCAAAAGCCTTTTCTCATAAATCCGTTTTGGTCGGTTGCTCGCGATAAAAATTTAGGGTATTGGCCCCCTCAGTTTAGGGACTTCATAAGATGACTGATTTAAACAGCGCTGATTCCAATCTTTCCATTGCGATTGTCGGCATGGCTTGCCGATTTCCTCAAGCAGCTTCCGTCGAGTCTTTTTGGCAGAATTTACGAGATGGCCTCGAAGCGATCTCTTTCTTTTCGGATGAAGAGCTTCAGGCGGCGGGAGTTCCTAGCGCTTGGTTAAACCAGCCTAACTATGTCAAGGCGCGGGCGATCGTGGATAATATCGACTACTTTGACGCCTCCTTTTTTGGCTACAGTCCTCGTGAGGCGGAAATTATCGATCCCCAACATCGACTGTTTTTAGAATGTGCCTGGGAAGCCCTAGAGTCTGCGGGCTACAGTCCTCATACCTTCGGAGGATTGATTGGCGTATTCGGCGGAGCAACTAGCAATGATTACTTTCTCAAGCACCTCGCGCCTCATTCAGAGTTGCTGAATTCAATGGGGAGTTTGTCGATCATCCTGGGGAACAATAAGGATTTTCTGCCGACCCGAGTGTCTTACAAGCTCAATCTCAGGGGGCCTAGTGTCAATGTACAAACGGCTTGCTCGACTTCTCTCGTTGCGACTCACCTAGCGTGTCAAAGTTTACTCAATGGAGAATGCGATATGGCGATGGCCGGGGGAGCCTCTCTCGGCATTCCTCAGGTCAGCGGATATGCTTATCAACCGGATGGCATTACATCCCCGGATGGCCACTGCCGAGCTTTTGATGCGAAAGGTCAAGGCACAGTAAGCGGCAGCGGTGTTGGAGTTGTGGTGTTGAAACGCCTGACGGACGCGATCGCCGATCGCGACACGATTCATGCGGTTATTCGCGGCACGGCGATCAATAACGATGGGTCGCTGAAAGTTGGCTTTACGGCCCCCAGCGTAGAGGGACAAGCTGCCGTTATCGCTGAAGCCCAAGCTATTGCTGGAGTAGAGCCAGAAACAATAACTTACATAGAAGCCCATGGCACGGCGACGCCTTTAGGCGATCCGGTCGAACTCGCAGCGCTGACTCAAGTCTTTCAGTCGGCGGGTCAGAAACGTGCCTCGTGCGGTATCGGCTCAGTTAAAACTAACTTAGGACATCTAGATGCCGCTGCGGGAATAGCAGGCTTAATTAAAACTGTTCTGGCGCTCAAGCACCGGCAACTGCCTTCCAGCCTGCATTATGAGCAGCCCAATCCCCAGCTTGACCTAGCCAATAGTCCTTTCTATGTCAACGCAACCCTATCGCCTTGGCCCGCCAATGGAACGCCTCGGCGGGCGGGTGTCAGTTCCTTTGGCATTGGCGGCACCAATGCTCATCTCGTGCTGGAAGAGGCTCCTCCCCCTATTGAGTCCTCACCATCTCGACCTTGGCAAACGCTTTTATTGTCGGCTAAAACCCCATCTGCCCTGACTCAAATGGCTGATAATTTAGCCACCTACCTGGAGGAGCAGCCCCACGTTTTGTTAGCGGATGTTGCCTATACGTTGCAGGTGGGTCGTCAGGCATTCCCTCATCGACTCGCTGTTGTCTGTCAAGACCGGGCTGAGGCGATCGCCTCCCTGCAAACGCCTCAGCGCTGCTTGCAGGCTCATCAAACGGCTGAACGCCGTCCCGTTGCCTTTCTCTTTACGGGATTGGGGAGTCACTACGTCGGCATGGGGCAAGAACTGTATCAGCAAGAGGCCGTGTTTCGACACCATGTGGATGACTGCTGTAAACAATTGCAACCGCTGCTCAATCAAGATCTAAGAACGATTCTATATCCCAAAACGGATGACCCTAGCGATACGGATGACCCTAGCGATACAGTAGCGAACAATACAGGGATTGATTTGCGTAAGCTGCTGGGACGAGATGCGACAGTTCCAGATGCGGCGACTGAAGCGCTGAACCAAACCCAGTTAACACAACCCGCGATGTTCGTGGTCGAATATGCGCTGGCTCAGCTTTGGCGGTCTTGGGGCATTGAACCCACGGCTCTGCTGGGCTACAGCCTGGGAGAATACGTCGCAGCGACCCTGGCCGGAGTTCTTTCCTTAGAAGACGCTTTGTTCTTGGTAGCTAAGCGGGCAATGCTAATTCAATCGCTACCCTCTGGCGCCATGTTGGCAGTGCCCGTTTCGGCGGACAAAATAGCGGCTTACCTGGATGAGTCTCTTTCTATATCTGCAATCAATGGACCTAACCTTGGCGTAGTCGCGGGTTCTTTAGAAGCTATCGCAACCTTAGAAAATCGTTTGATCGACGCGGGGCTAGCCTGTCGGCGGCTGCAAACATCGCATGCGTTTCATTCCCACATGATGCAGCCACTGCAAGCGGCGCTCACGGAAGTCGTTAAGACCCTTCCGCTTCACCCTCCGAAAATACCCTATCTGTCTAACGTTACGGGCACCTGGATCACCGCTGAGCAAGCAACGGATCCTAGTTATTGGGCGCG
Source organism: Oscillatoria sp. CS-180 (assembly GCF_028330965.1). Lineage (GTDB taxonomy): Bacteria > Cyanobacteriota > Cyanobacteriia > Phormidesmidales > Phormidesmidaceae > Halomicronema. The sequence continues at coordinate 110,162 of NZ_JAQMUB010000066.1, forward strand.
TCACCTGTGTGAACCCGTTCAGTTTGCGGCAGGCGTTCAGGCCCTTTGGCAGCGCGATCGCCCCATTTTATTAGAGGTGGGACCAGGCCAAACATTGGGCAGCTTGGCGATGGGCAGTTTGACAGATGTTGAGCAGCCAATGCAAGTGCTGGCCTCGCTGCGAGATAGCTATGAGACTCAATCCGATCAGCAGATGATCTTGCAAACGTTAGGACAGCTCTGGTTATTGGGAGCGGCTGTTGACTGGTCAGGGTTCTACCGTCAGGAATGCCGCCAGCGTATTCCCTTGCCCACCTATCCTTTTGAGCGCCAGCGATACTGGATTGAGCCTCGTCAAGCAATTCCAGCGACTACCGCCGAAGCGACCCCTTCTCCCTCAGGGCTTTTGCAAAAAGTTCAGAAAAAGCCAGCCATTCGCGACTGGTTTTACGTTCCGTCGTGGACTTCTGTTCCCCTGACGAGGATTCCTGCGGCAACGGAGTCCCGCTCTTATCTTGTGTTATTAGATTCACAGGGAATGGGGGCGCACATTGCTCGTCAGCTTCAGAGGTTGGGAACGACCGTCATTACGGCTCAACCAGCAGACGCTTTTGCTCAATTGGATAATCAGACTTACGGTCTGGATATTCAATGTCCAGATCAGTACTATCAGCTTCTTGCTGCACTACAGGCCACGGATACGTTTCCCCAATCCATCGTGCACTGCTGGAGTCTGACGGATGCGACTGACCCCAGTTCTCAAACCCCAGATCCACAACAGCGAGGATTTTATAGTGTGCTGTGGCTGGCACAAGCGTTAGAGAAATGCGCCACTACGGAGACGCTGCAACTGACCATCATTTCGAACCAATTGCAGTCCGTGACGGGCGAAGAAACTGTCTGCGCAGATAACGCCCTGATGGTCGGCCCGCTCAAAGTGATTCCACAGGAATATCCCCATATTCGCTGCCGTAGTATTGATGTGGATAGAGATTCTATAAATTTAGCTGATCCGCGATCGCGTTCCAGGATCGATCAGCTGATTGCCGAGCTGAGAAGTCCCCATCTTGATCCAGTGGTGGCTTATCGGAGTAACCGTCGCTGGATACAAACCTTTGAACCCGTTTCTTTGCCCGCCGCAGACTCCGTCCAACCGCCACGCCTACGCGAAAACGGCGTCTATTTGATTACAGGTGGATTAGGCAATGTGGGGTTGGCGATCGCCCAAGGGTTAGCGCAGATGGCGCGTCCCCGGCTGATTCTCACGGGGAGATCGATGTTTCCGGCCAAGGCTGAGTGGTCACACTGGCTCGATACTCACCCTAAAGATGATTCCATCAGTCAGAAGATTCAGTCTTTGCAAGCCGTGGAAGCCCAGGGAGGAGAGGTTTGGACTGCTCAAGTCAATGTAGCTGACATGGCCGAAATGACAGCATTAGTAACGCAAATCGACGCCCGTTACGGAGAACTCCACGGCGTAATTCACGCAGCTGGCATTACTGAGCGCGATGCATTCAAGCCCATCTCTCAGCTGACTCCTGACGAATGTAATCGGCAGTTTGCTCCCAAGGTCACTGGACTGAGAGTACTAGCACAAAGCATTCAGCCTTACCAACCAGATTTCTGCTGGTTGCTATCGTCCTTATCCCCCATTTTAGGAGGAATTGGCTTTACTGCTTATGCAGCGGCAAATGCCTTTATGGATGCCTTTGTTTATGAAGCTGAGTCGTGCTCTTCGCTGCCCTGGCTTAGCTTAAATCTTGAGGCTTGGCGCGGAGATAGTCGTCCTGCCGACAGCAACTCAACCCTAGCTAATCTGCCTCTGTCTCCTGATGAAGGGATACAGGCGCTCCAGCGGCTCCTGACCCGTACTTTAGAGCCTCGGGTCGTTATCTCAACCGGAGATTTGCTAACTCGCGTGAGTCAATGGATTCAACTGAAATCCCTTGACCTTCCCGTATCGTCGTCATCACCGTCGTCATCAACAGAGGTTGCGACCACTCACGATAGACCTACCTTATTGACCCCTTATGTAGCTCCTCAAACGCCCACTCATAAAGCCTTGGCAGAAATTTGGCAGCAGCTTTTAGGGGTGGAACGAGTCGGCATTCACGATAGCTTCTTTGACCTGGGCGGTCATTCCTTGCTGGCACTTAGCCTTTTAGCTCAGATTCAGCAGCGGTTTCATAAAAACTTGCCGTTAACCGGTTTACTGCAGAATCCTACGATCGCTCGACTCGCGGATTTGACTCAGCAATCGGGTCAAGATCTCATGACGGCGAAACTGGCAGATTCAGTACTCGTGCCTATTCAACGTCAAGGAGCGCGATCGCCCTTCTTTTGTATTCATCCTGTGGGCGGTAACAGCATCTGCTATGCCGATTTAGCCACGCACTTATCGCCAGATCAGCCATTTTATGTTTTTCAATCGCCGGGTCTAACAGAAGAACAACCGTCGTCTCTAGACGATTTACCATCAATGGCCACGTACTACTTGGATAAACTGCGATCGGTGCAACCCGAAGGTCCGTACTATTTGGGCGGCTGGTCATTGGGTGGCATTGTTGCTTTCGAGATGGCCCGACAATTACAAGCGTCAGGGCAGCCGGTTGCCCTCTTAGCGCTGATCGATTGTCTACCACCCTCGCCCGAAAGACTCCCATCTTCGGCAGATACTGAACTGCTACTGAAAGTCATGGTGCAGGACCTAGCAGGTCTGTCTAATCAAGCCCTACCTCCTGAATTGGAAGACATTTCGCTCCAGACTGAGCAGCAATGGTTGCAAGGGTTTGAGCAGGCCCAAAGTCTGGGTATTATCCCCAGCAATATTGATTTTCCTCAGATGCAGCGCCTGTTTGAGGTGTTCAAACAGAACTTCTTGGCAGCAGCGAGTTATAGCCCCCAACCGTATTCAGGAAAAGCGGCCCTATTTTTTGGAGACGCCTCAACTCAAACGGCTAGTTCAGACCCGACTCGGGGTTGGGGAGCATTAATAACAGAAGGCGTCACTGTTCATGATACACCTGGTGACCACTACACCCTCATGCACAATCCTCACGTCAAAACGCTAGCTCAGCAGTTAGAAAACTATTTCAGCACTCTGTAAAAACAATGATTTAGAAATGTCATGGCACTTACAATGCGTCCTCGCTTTAAGACAGCTTCCTCCTCTGAAATTGCCACCGATCCCAAAATTCTTCTGCACTGCTTTAAGAGCGAACCCCAAAAGAACTTGTTTTCCAGACCTCAGAAAAAATCGTCTATCAAAGCCGTGTTTGTGCCGATGGAACGCAGCAATTACGGTACTTCCTTACATCTGGATCATCGTATTAAACCTAGCTCTCATAGAAAACAAACTCTGACTGTTGAGCCATTAATTCAGCTTGAGCCTGAAGTTCTAGCTGCGGCTAAGCCTGTGAAATATCTATTCAATTCTGCCTTTTGTGGATCAACGCTATTGGCAAACTGTTTAGATCAACCCGGCTACTGTTTATCGTATAAAGAACCTTTAGCGCTGTCCCAATTATGCTTAGCCAAATTAGATTGGCCGGATGAGGTAAGTACCTTGGGCATATCCTGGCAGCGTTTACTTTCATTAACAAGATCCCTGCTCTCTAAAACGTTTGATCCGGCAGAAAGTGCCTTGGTAAAGCCGAGTTATCTCTGCACAACCGCGATCGCAGATCTAAGAGCGATCGATCCTTTTGAATTTCGTGGGCTGTTTCTTTACTCTGACCTGCAATCATTTTTGTGCTCTACGCTCAAGTCGTCGGGCCGTCGTCACTGGGTGAGAGGGGCTTTGAAGAACGTCCGTAAGCTGGCTAACAATCAGATTTTGAGAGATGTTGATACTGAATCTTTGAGTGATGCCACTGCGGCTGCCTATGTTTGGGTTGGACAAATGTCTGCCTATCTTGATGCTTGTCAGCAGACTGAGGGAGACCTTCGCTCACTATCGTTTGATACTTTTTTGAAGCAGCCTGAGCAAGCCTTGGATGCGATCGTAAAGTTCTTTTCGCTCAATTTCTCGCCTCAAGATATTGAGCAGATTGTCAATAGTCAATTGTTTTCTACCTATTCAAAACCAACTGCCTTACAATCCGGGCTGAGTAAAATTGGAATATCATCGACTGCTCAAAGACCATTCTCTAAACAAGAAAGAAAGCGAGTACTAGCCGCTATAGGCGAAAGATACAGCAGCGAGATAGAAGCTGGCTTGACCTGGGCAGACAAGCTTCTTGAAAGCCAAAAAAAGGCTTATTCTTTGACTTGTGAATTATTGAATTCTGCTATCCTAAAATAAACCTCGCTTGAATTTAAGACAAACTTTAATACGACTTAAGAGCAAAATATAGTTGCAGTGTTGCACAGTAATGAGTCTGCCTAGCATTGCTATAGATTAATAGGCTAAGTTAAAATATTTATCAAGAAAATCAGGTATATATTATGCTGAAAACATATGGTTTTTTGGAACAACTGATTGGTTCATTAGCATTTTCTGTTTTTTCTCTTTTGGAATGGTTTAACAAGAAGTTTTCGTTAGTAGGAAATCATTGTTTTTTTGAGTTGGATCATTTCTCTTGGGTTTATGAAGTAGAAAATCAATTCAGCTTTATTCGTGAAGAACTAGACAATATTATTAATCATGACAACATTCCTAATTTCCAAGATATTTCAAAAGGGCAAGAAGCATTAACTCAAGACGATAAGTGGAAAGCATTCCTTATGTATGCCAATGGCCACAAGATCGAAGGAAATTGTGTTAAGTGCCCTAGAACCGTCGAGGCGTTAGAAAAAATTCCCAATATTAAGACAGCGTTTTTTTCTATTATTTATCCGCATAAGCATATCCCACCTCATCGAGGTCCCTTTAATGGAATACTGAGATATCATTTGGGGTTAATTATACCCTCAGATAGAAAAAGCTGTCGGATACGTGTAGGTGATCAAAATCGCCATTGGGAAGAAGGGAAAAGTATCATATTTGATGACACTTGGAATCATGAAGCTTGGAATGATTCAGATCAAGTCCGTGTTGTGTTGTTTGTTGATTTTTTAAGACCTTTACCCTTTTTGATTAAATACTTAAACATTGGTTTTATTAGTTTTATTCGTGAATTTCCTTTTATACGAAAGGCTCTTAGAACTTACGCTCTTACACAAGCGTCATGGAGAGTAGGGGCTTGACATTCGCGACAATTTATAGCGGCATGCACTTGCATCAAGTACCCCTATTCCCTGCTTCGTTAAGACACTGAGATGTACTTGACCAAGCTGGACAGGGCTATAAGCTTTAGATAAACTGTCAAGAAGACGCTAAAAAAGGACAAGATAGAATAGGGTGCTACCGCGCATTCCGTCTAGAAAGGAGCAATAATTAGCTTTTTCTAGGTTTCCTTTAATAATCCTTTTTCAGTAAAATTCTCTGCCACAGAAATCGACTCAATGATGCCAGATTAATCATGATTAGATCAATAAAAACCCGGGCCATCAATGGATGAGCTCGCTCAAACAGGCGTAAAGGCCGAAAATGCTGAAGGGTAATTGAGTTTTCTAGGCAGTTAACATGATGCCACCAATAAGGTGGAATATAGAGCGTTTCTCCGGGTTGCAGGACAATTTCGTAAGGCGCTGGTGACTCGGTAGATAAGAATCGTAGTTCACGCGGATCATCCTGAGCGTGAAATCCAATTGAGCTGGCGAAACAACCCTTCATAGATCCCACTTTGAAGGGAGACAGTTCCGAAAGTCCTTGAAGTGGCGGATATAGAATAAATCGTTTGCAACCGTACAGTACCGTCAGGGTTGCATGGCGGGTGTCGTAGTGAAAGGGAGTAACGGCTCCACGGCTTTGAAACCAAATGCTTCGATACCATGCCGCTGGTTTTGCAGGAAGATCACGCCAAAGCGGTTTCTCTGTAGGCCCTGTATCGTTCTTTGATGTTACTTTTGACCTATAGATAAACCGTGCTGGGGGAGCATCGATTGGGGGAGTGAAGACTCTTTGGACGGCTTCTTGCCAGGGAATATTCTGAATAGTCACCAGCTTAGTGCGCCATGCCGGACTAATGGGAAACATGGCATTCGCCTTGGCATCTTTTGGATGAGTGATGGCAACTCGTTCATTCACAAGCGCTGAAATTGTGGTTTCCGTCCATTCAAGGGCAGGGCAAGTTTCAGCAAAACCCGTGACTCTTTTCGGACGCTGCGGTGACAAAGCGGAGTAAATGTCGTCTGCTGCTATGCTATCAGCGTCGGATCTAACCTGAGTTTGTTTTCGCTTCAACGGAGGAAAATTCACTGCAGATGCAACGCACCATAGAAACCAAAGGACGGTGCTGAAGATAACTAAAATGATCGTCCCGAGAAAACCAATGAGTCGTTGCATCAAAGCATTCTCTCCAGCTAGCAAGCATCAAAATATCTTGCTGGCAAAAAAGTAAGAATCAAAGTTGCAAAAGAGTAGTCTAAGCGATCGCAACTTTTAGATGATTTTGAAAGATAGTCTGAATTGCTGCTTTCCGATTAAAGCTGTTTAAATTTCAAAAGTCTATTGATTTTTTCTACAGTTCTGATGATTTTGGTAGATACTAATTGGTTGAACTCATCAATAGTTTTTAATGCTTAATAGCGCAAAAAAGTCTGAAAGTACTGTGATTGAGGGGATCTCCCCATAAGACAAGGAGTTGAAAGAGGCATTCCATGAGCAGCTAAAGTTCTCCACTTAAGAGTGACTCTGATGGGAACCCTTGCAGCAACAAAATACTTAACCTGATCAAACCCGGGCAAGACATCTCGACTGACTTGATTAGGACTTACGCACGGCCCCCTTGCATCCCCCAATTTTGGAAGACGTTGCATCCGGCTTCCCCATATTTGGGGATTAAGGGGCCAAAGCCGGATGCAACTGCGTAAGTCCTGTTGATCTTGTCTTAGACTAGGAATGATTATCATTCTGTTTGGTAATTTGCTATGGCTAGTACCGCAATTGACACCGTGCCAGTAACCGTCCTGACAGGCTACTTAGGCGCAGGCAAAACCACTTTGCTGAACCGCATCCTCACCTACGAACACGGCAAAAAGGTGGCGGTGATCGTCAATGAGTTTGGGGAAGTCGGTATCGACAACCAGCTTGTGATCGATGCCGACGAAGAAATCTTTGAAATGAATAACGGTTGCATTTGTTGTACGGTTCGGGGTGACCTGATTCGCATCATTGGCAATCTAATGAAGCGACGTGACAAATTTGATCACCTGGTGATTGAGACCACCGGCCTAGCTGACCCAGCCCCCGTTATCCAGACCTTCTTTGTGGACGAAGACATGCAGGGGCAGCTCAACCTGGATGCAGTGGTGACTGTGGTCGATGCCAAACACATCCATGATCACTGGGAGGCCGACGAAGCCCAGGAGCAAATTGCCTTTGCCGATGTGATTTTGCTAAACAAGACCGATCTAGTCAGTGAGGCTGATCTGGAAGCTCTGGAAGCCCGGATTCACTCGATGAACGCGATGGCCAAGGTGTATCGTACCCGTGATGCTGCTGTTGAGATGGACACCATTCTCGGCGTCAATGCCTTTGACCTGAATCGAGCTTTGGAAGTTGACCCTGACTTTTTAGGCGAAGATGCCCACGAACACGACGAGACGGTCGGCTCCATTGCCCTGGTGGAAGCGGGGGAGCTAGATGGCGAAAAACTCAACGTCTGGCTCAGCGAATTGCTGCAAACCCGGGGCCCGGACATCTTTCGAACAAAGGGCATTCTCAACATTGCTGGGGAAGATCAGCGGTTTGTGTTTCAGGGCGTTCACATGTTGTTTGATGGTCGGGTCGATCGCCCCTGGAAGCCGACTGAAGATCGTAAGAACGAGCTGGTCTTTATCGGGCGTAACCTGGATGAAGTCCAGCTGCGAGAGGACTTTCGCGCGTGCCTGGTCTAACCCAAACGCTTTTGGAGGTTTACCAGCAAGGTTGTCTTGACGACTATGTGACGGCGATCGCCTGGTCTCCCGACCATTCCTTAGCGATCGCCTCTGCTGCCGGCGAAATCCTCTTGGTCAATCCTGGAACCCAGGCCGAAATCATCCTCCAAGAAGCCAACAGTCAATCCATTGATTGTCTGGCCTTTTCTGCCGATGGTCATTACCTTGCCGCTGGAGGTCAATCTGGCCAACTCTTGATCTGGCCCATCCAATCCCCGACCCATCCACCCGTGGTTCTGCCTCACCCCCGCACGTGGCTGGATCGCCTCATCTGGAACCCCACCCGCAATGAACTTGCCTTTAGCCTTGGTCGTTATGCCCAAGTCTGGGATGCTGCAACGGCAGAAATTGTTACCACACTCCAGTTTGAGAACTCGTCGATCCTCGATTTAGTTTGGCATCCCCAGGGCAGTCATCTAATTGTTAGCGGGCATCAGGGCGTCAAAATTTGGTCCAGTGATGACTGGGATGCCGATCCCACAGTACGAGAAATCGCCGCTGCCAGTGTGGCGATCGCCCTTTCCCCAGATGGTCAATACCTGGCCTCAGGTAACCTAGATCGGACTTTGCTAGTGTGGCCCTTTGACAGTGACTTTCCCTGGCAGATGCGGGGTTTTCCCGGTAAAGTGCGACAACTCGCCTGGTCTGAATTCACCGTTAGGCAAGCACACCTCCTCGCTTCTGCCAGCGGCCCAGATGTCGTTGTCTGGCGCAAGAAGAGTGATGCCAGCGCCGGTTGGGATGCCCAAGTCCTCGACCTGCATGAGCAGCGGGTGAACGCGATCGCCTTTCAACCTGGTGGTACCCTGCTCGCCTCCGCCGCTGAAGATGGCCAACTCTGCCTCTGGAAAAAGGCTCAACAAGTTGCCCAGATTTTAGAGGGAGCACCCCAGGGGTTCTCTACCGTTGTTTGGAGTCCCAACGGAAAATGGCTTGCTGCGGGCGGGCAGCAGGGTGAGTGGCTGATCTGGAAACAGAGTAGCCGAGGAAGGGGATTCAGATAAAGATGCGATGAAAAAATAGCCTTCACTCACGCTGAGCAACTTCGTGTTGCAAGCCCACAGCGCCACTATTCCACGGCGGCATCAGTGTTGACACCTCAGTTCTGACATTTAGTTAAGTCACGGGAACTTATTTAAGTATCAACTTTGAGCTTTGGATTCGCCGATGACTCAATCATTCAAAACTCAAAACTGAGAACTTGAAATTCATTCATTCCTAAGTCACAACCAACTGATTAACCGCCAAATTAGGAGCCCCATCTAATTGTATAAAGTCAATTTGTGAAGCAGCTCCAATGCCATCTGGATCGTAGCTGAGGCTACCGCTGTTGCTATCGTACAGAACCGTAAATTTCGTACTCGTAGCCCTAGGATCGACGTCGCTGATGAAGCTAAATCCGTTGGTGAAATCCACAGCTAAGTCAGTGGCAAGCAATCGAACGCGATCGTCCGCATCAAAGTCGGTAATCTGGTCAACACCGCCTAATCGGGTATCGTGTATAAATTCGTCAGCACCACCGTTTCCTGTCAGCACGTCGTTCCCAGCTAACCCTTGGAATACGTTGGCCTGAGCATCACCAATCAGTGTGTCATTGTCGGGCGAACCTATGATGCCGGTCTTCTCTTGTCTCTGAATACTGGTATTAGAAAGAGTAGCGCTCAGCGGTGAATTGTCTTCGATAAGATTGTCTTCGTAAAGCTGCGCTACTTCATCGGCATCAAGGGCGCGTCCATAGATGCGGAAGTCATCAATCAAGCCGTCCCAACTGGTGCTGACCTTCTGCCCTCGTCCGAGGAAGAGGTCGGTGACGCCACTGATGCTGCCGCCTAGAGCCGGGACCGCAGCGGTTGGATTGTCCAGTTCTCCATCGATGTAAAACTGGACAGGGCTGCCACTCTGCCAGGTCATCACCACCTGCTGCCAATCAGTTGTCTGTACGTCCGCAGCCGACTCATACTCAACAACGCCTTCAGTCGTACGAAGACCAAGCTTGAAGACGTTGTTACTGCCGCC
>NZ_JAQMUB010000067.1 GCF_028330965.1 Oscillatoria sp. CS-180
ATTTTACCGTTCTCCCTTTCTCCTTTTTTCCTCAGGAACGTTGCAGAAAGTAATAGAATGTGAAGCTGTGATTACTTTCGCGTAGAGCAAAATCTATCCTCGCAATCATGACTAACGCTATAGACGATAAAACGGTCGTTCGTGAGTACTTCAACGCCACGGGATTTGATCGGTGGCGACGGATCTATGGCGATGGCAAAGTTAATAAGGTGCAGCTTGATATCCGTAAAGGGCATCAGCAAACCATTGACACCCTGATGGATTGGTTGCGAGCAGAGGGCAACTTGCAGGGACTCTCAATCTGTGATGCGGGATGTGGCGTAGGCAGCTTGAGTATTCCTCTGGCACAAGCAGGGGCGATCGTCAATGCCAGCGATATCTCGCAGAAGATGGTAGGTGAGGCCCAAGAGCGAGCCCAAGCCGTTTTGCCAGCTGACCGAATGCCCAACTTTCAGGCGTCTGATTTAGAGTCGCTATCCGGTCGGTATCACACGGTTATCTGCCTGGATGTGTTGATTCATTATCCCCAGAGTAAAGCGGGCGACATGATCAAGCATCTTTCATCTCTGGCAGACTCTCGCGTCATTTTGAGCTTTGCCCCTAAAACGCCCTTCTACAGCCTGCTCAAAAAGGTTGGAAGCTTTTTTCCTGGACCAAGCAAAGCAACTCGCGCTTATCTCCATGCAGAAAAGGACGTTGTTGGCGTTCTAGAATCCTTGGGCTGGACAATCGAACGCAGAGCGATGACTAAAACTCAGTTCTATTTCTCGCGTCTGATAGAAGCAGTGCGATAGCGGGATCAGGCTCTACCTGTACAACAACGCGACTGCTGGGGGGATTTCTAGGAAAGAATTGACTGCTGGTAGGTCTCATTAGCGCAGCGTCATGCACCACAGCCGGGCATTTTTATCGTCAGAAATCTCCTAAGCATCTGTTGCCGCAGGCTCGCCACTCCCTTCCACCCGAGATTCCGTCGGGGTTTCTGATTCAGCCGCAGATTCGTCTATCGACTCTTCGGTCGTTAGATTGAGGAACACATCTTCAAGACTGACCCGATGGCGGCGTAGTTCACAGAGGCCAAACCCAGCCTGAACGATCGCCGCCGCGATCGCCTCACCATGATCCTTTCGAGTTGCCGTCACGATGAACTGATAGCGAGAATCTTTCTGGGACTTAGACGTTTCTAACTCCACTGAATTAACGCCAGGGATGGCTTTAAGGGTACCTTGCACATTAGCAGGAGCACCACGCACCTCCACGCTGTAACCATAGCTGCTGGTGCCTGTCAGCTGACTCATCAGCGTATTCAACTTGCCTGCCGCTACGAGGTGCCCTTTGTTGATAATGGCAACGCGATCGCAAGTCGCATCGACTTCCGGCAGGATGTGCGTCGAAAGAATAATCGTGTGATCCCCAGCCAGGCTACGAACCAGTTCTCGGACTTCACTGTTCTGTCGGGGATCAAGTCCTGAAGTCGGCTCATCCAGCACAATCACGTCTGGATCATGCACGATCGCTTGGGCAATGCCGACCCGCTGACGAAATCCTTTAGACAGCTTGCGAATCAGGACTGACCGCTTTTCGTCTAAGCCGCAGCGCCGAATAGAATGGCTGATGCGCTCGGGGCGATCGCCTGCCGCCACGCCTTTGATCCGCCCGACAAAGTTTAGGAAGCCCTCAACGGTCATATCGGGATAGAGCGGTGGACGTTCCGGCAAATAACCAATGTGCTGACGGACGGCCATAGACTCGGTATGAACGTCATAGTTAGCGACTTTGGCAGTACCGCTCGTGGCAGGCAAATACCCGGTCAGAATCCGCATAGTGGTGGTTTTGCCTGCGCCATTGGGTCCCAGAAAGCCTAGAATCTCTCCCGGTTCCGCTCTAAAGGAAACATCCTTCAGAGCGACTGTAGATCCATAGACCTTGTGCAAGTGATCGACTTCAATCATAGGTAAGATGGCATCCCGTTATGACAGAGGCAAAAGGACAAAGATAGAAGAGTGACTCCAGTCTACGCCCATATCTTTGCATAACGATAAACCCTATTCTTCCACGGTCAGCGTGTAGTTGAATCGCTGCCCTTGGTTGTGAGCACCAACCCAGACCCGATAAGTCCCTGCAGGCCAATTCTGACCACTAATCCGAGCATCCATATTGCTGCGACTGATGTCTTGACCACAGCGGATAGCGTTGTCAGTCGGGCCTTGGATGAGTAGCGTTGTGTCTTCGCCACTATCTACAGTCACCGTTAGGGTCGGAAAATCGCTTTCCAAAGTGAGAATGTGATCGGGATTAGTGTCAGCAAAACCAGCACAAAGATTGCCTTGGCTGTCACTATTGGCAATGCTGGAGAGTGAAAAAGACCCGACAATACTGCCGTCTACACTAGCTCCGGCTGGGGGATACGCCGATAGAGTAATGCCTTCGAAGTTGGCGGATTGAGCCAACGCTGAAGAAGCCCCTAAAAGCATTGCCATGCCGCCCAGAATAGATAGGGGGCGACGAAGCATGGAGTTGAGTTGAGTAATCATCGTCATAACCCTCGCGTGTTTGTCAGAAAATGTGTAGCAAAAGGTAGAAAGATAGAAACAGACAGCAGAGTTAATCCCTAACGGGCACAAATCTAACGTCCTTGATTGTCCTACCCAATGGCCACAACCGTACTCAGGAGGGAACAGAACGTCTAGCCTGTCCCTCGACCTCTCTATGGTGGTGTAAGTGTTGGCAGACGGGCCTCTGTATCAGTCACATTGTAAAGTGTCACCAAGTTGACAGAAATCGTCCCAGTACCACCGAGCGCCCCTGTTTATCTGAAGCAAGCGAAACAAAAATGAGTTTGATCTTTACGCTGATTCTGATTGCGATCGCCTACTTAGTGACAGCCGTTATTGATGGGCTGCCGCATCTAGTCGGCTATCTCTTGCCTCCCACTCCACTTTGGCTAGTGGCCGCAGTGGTCGTCAGTATCGTCGCTTGGCTGATCAGCGAACCTTAACAGTTTGGTCAAGATAGAGCGGACTGATGCCGTTGAATCCGGCTTCGGCCCTTAACCCTCAAATTGGGGGAAGCTGGATTCAACGGTCCCACAATTGAGGAATGTCAGGAACCCTGCGTCAGTCCTAATAGACAATCTTTTAAGAAAAACTGCCCCTTTAAAGTCGACTCAACCTCTGTCCATGAGTGGACAGTTTAATGGACAGTCACGATGATAGTTTCAGCGATCGCAATTTCGGCATGAGCTGGGCAAATGCCACGCCTCGATGACTGAGCCGATCTTTCTCCTCACGACTCATCTCAGCAAAAGTCTTGCCTACGGATGGCACGTAAAAAACTGGGTCGTAGCCAAATCCCCCAGTGCCGCTGGGCTGGTCGGCAATCTCACCGGGACAGGTCCCTTCGGTTTGCAGAGCAATCGTACCGTCTGGTTGCGATAGGGCGATCGCGCACACAAACTGAGCAGCTCGATTCGATACCTCTGATAGTTCTCGCAAGAGGCGCTCAATACGCTCGACATCTGTCCGTCCATAGCGAGCAGTGTAGAGACCAGGAGCACCGTTGAGGGCATCTACCATCAAGCCAGAGTCATCGGCGATCGCCCATTCTCCAGTTGCCTTTGCTACCTCAGAGGCCTTCAAACAGGCATTCTCCAAAAAAGTCGTGCCCGTTTCCTCCACATCAATTTCAGCAGGCTTTAGCGCTAACTCCCAATCCAAATCAGTTAAGTAGGTCTGCATCTCGTGGAGCTTGCCGGGGTTTCCAGTCGCAACGATGACGGTGGTCATAAAGCACATTCAAAGAATTATCAGTAGCTTGTATATCGTATATAACGGTTAGGGAAATCAAAGAAACCCCCAGTCGGCGAACCGACCAGGGGAGTTGGAATCACGAAAAATACTAGAAGCAGAGGTTACTTGAGGCTGACCTTAGCGCCAGCATCTTCTAGCTGCTTCTTAGCATCTTCTGCATCGTCTTTGGAAACGCTTTCCTTGATAGCTTTAGGAGTGGATTCTACGATCTCCTTTGCTTCCTTCAGACCCAAACCAGTCAGACCACGGACTACCTTAAGGATGGCAATCTTCTTGTCAGCCGGGAACTCTTCCAGAACGACGTCGAATTCAGTCTTCTCTTCTTCAGGCTCAGCTTCAGCACCAGGAGCCGCACCCGGCATCATGCCGGGCATCATCATCATGCCGCCACCGCCAGATGCCGACGCATCAACGCCAAAAGCGTCTTCAATCTGCTTAACCAATTCAGATGCTTCTAGCAAAGACAGCGTTTTCAGTTCTTCTAGAATTTGATCGGTCTTCTCAGACATGGGGTCTCTCCTATGTACAAATTACAAAACGGGTTGGAAAAAAGATGTCAGCAGGACTAAGCAGCATCCTGCTCCTTTTCGGATACGGCTTTGACGGCGCGTACTAACGATGCGGGAACTTCCTTGATACCCACAGCCAGCTTGGTGGGTACAGCGTTAGTGCCTACAGCCAGCTTGGTCGGAATCGCATTGATTGCTCCAGCAATCCGAGCAATAAGCTCTTCTTTGGTTGGCAGGTTGGTGATGGCTTCGAGGTCGTCGTTGTTAAGCGCTCGTCCCTCCATCACGCCACCGCGAAGCTCAGTCTTCTTGGTGTCTTTCTGAAAACCTTTGTAGGCTTTGATCGCGCCACCCAAGTCCTCTTTGACGAGCAAGAAAGCTGACGAGTCCTTGAGGAACTGCGTCATGGGCTTCCAGTTGTCGTCCTCTTCGACGGCAATCCGCATCAGCGTGTTTTTGGTCACTTTGCAGATAGCCCCTTTCTCGCGCAGGCGATTGCGCAAATCTGTGATGTCAGCCACAGATAAGCCCTTGTAGTCAATCACAAGGGCGAGTTGAGATTCGCTGAGCAACTCTTTCAGCTCTGTAACGATCTCCCGCTTATTTTCTAGTGTTCTACCCATATTCGGTCTCACCTCCTCTTGGGTTAGGATCCACTCCTAAGCAAGCTTGATGGTCGCTGGAGCAGGCAGCTAAAAAGCCCCGGCAATGCCGAGGCTTCAGGCCTTAAAACACAGCTTGTATCAACAGAGACAAGCAAGTGCTTCAAAAAGCGTCTGAACCTCGGCAGGACTTATCAATGCCTGCTGTCTTCGGTTACTAATTCAATTGGGGGTTGATTTGAGTATCCGAGGCGTTTCCCCAGTGACAACAAAAAACTTAAACTGCTTCCGCCACCTGATAGTCGCGCAAAGCACTAATATCGACTTCAATCGAAGGCCCCATTGTAGCAGAAACATACATAGTCCGCCAGTAGCGTCCCTTAGCGCCCGAAGGCTTATTGCGGTCAACACACTCTTGCAAAGCTTTGAGGTTGACTAGCAAATCCTGAGCGTCGAACTTGGTCTTGCCAAACAGGACATGGACAATTCCAGCTTTATCCGCTCGAAACTCCAGCTTACCGGCCTTAAACTCATCGATCGCAGTGGGTAGATCAGTGGTGACGGTCCCCCCCTTTGGCGAAGGCATGAGACCACGAGGCCCCAGCAGACGACCTAACTTGGCAATCTTAGGCATCATGTCTGGCGTAGCAATCAGAACGTCGAAGTCCATCATGCCTTTCTGAATCTCGTCGATTAATTCTTCTGAACCGACGAGATCGGCTCCAGCATTAGACGCTTCTGAAACCCGCTCACCCCGAGCAATCACGGCAACTCGAACGTCTTGTCCCGTACCCTTAGGCAGAATCACCGTTGTTCTCAACTGCTGATCCGTATATTTGGGGTCAATACCCAAACGAATATGAGCCTCGGCAGATTCCTCAAACTTTGCAGTTGCCGTCTCTTTAAGTAGCGACAGCGCCTCTAACGGTTCGTAAGTTTTGTCAGCAACCTTCTCTTGCAGCTCTTTCAACCGCTTCGATACTTTCTTAGACATTAAACGTAATCTCCTTGGGGTGCTAGCGAAGCCAAACTTCTTCCCCACTCAGTGAACTTGAACAAACGGATAATCAAGCGATTAGTCAGCGACTGTTACACCCATATTGCGGGCAGTGCCCTCAACAATCCGCATCGCTGCCTCAATATCGTTTGCATTGAGGTCAGGCATTTTCGTCTCAGCAATCTCTTTAATTTGGTCGCGAGTAATGGTACCCACCTTTTCTCGGTTAGGCTGTCCCGAACCTTTCTCAATGCCAATTGCTTTTTTAATGAGGACGGACGCGGGCGGCGTCTTGAGGATGAACGTAAAGCTTCGGTCCTCAAAAACCGAAATTTCTACTGGAACCACTAGACCGGCTTTATCAGCAGTTCTAGCGTTGTATTCCTTGCAGAACGCCATGATATTCACGCCATGCTGGCCCAAAGCAGGGCCAATCGGCGGTGCTGGGTTGGCTTTCCCCGCAGGGATCGCCAACTTAATCAGCGCAACAACCTTCTTTGCCATCGATTAACTCTCTTTCTGTACCTGATTAAACTCCAACTCTACCGGGGTATCTCGCCCAAAGATGGATAGCAAAGCTTTCAGCTTACTACGCTCAGGGCTAACCTCGATAACCTCACCCTCAAAATCTTTGAAGGGACCCGACAAAACGGTGATACGATCGCCCGCTTCCATATCGACCTTGATGACGGGCTGCTGCTCTTGCGTCTGCTTAAAGATGCGCTCGACTTCGGCATGACTTAGCGGCATCGGTTTAACGTGCCCTCGTCCCCGTCCATAGGCACGGCGCTGCTCAGCCCCCACAAAGTTGATCACGTGAGGGGTGTTTTTGATGACCTGCCAAGCTTCGTCATCCATGATCATGCGAATCAAGACGTAGCCTGGAAAGACCTTCTCTTCGACGTTCTGGTGAGTGCCGTCTTTGCGGACCTTCTTGACCGGGGTCTGAGGAATCTCAATTTGCAGCACTCGGTCTGCCACATCCAAGGTCTGCAAGCGCTGCTCTAGGCTAGCTTTCACCTTTTTCTCACAGCCCGAAGCAACCTGCACGGTATACCATCGTGCAGAAGACTTCTTCGGCTGATCATTTTGGTCATCCGCCGAGCCTAAATTATCGTCAGACTGAAACTCTGCTTCCGAAATCATCTAAAACACCTGTCTAGACGCCCAGCCAAATAGCTGATCAATCAAATAGATCAGCGTTGCCGAAAGACTTACCATCAAGATCACCGCCGCTGACTCGCTAATCAGCTGCTGCCGAGAGGGCCAAACAACCTTAGCCAACTCTTCCTTGGTTCCTTTTAAGAAAGCAACCGCATTCACATTAGAGGCAGACTGAGTCGACGACGCCTCACGGTTGCTGCCCTTAGTGTCCTTTTTCTCAGCTTCTTTCTTCGCCATGCGATCGCCCCACAACTCTCCGAAATATCAACAACCTAAACTGAGTCAGCCTAGAAAGCCAATCTCAACTTTTCTCAGCGTGTTCCCCCAACCTTCAGAGTCCTGCTGAGAAAGTACGACTATCTCCATCTAGGCTAGCAGCGCCTGCTTGACCTGCTCCCAAAGATTCAAACCCAGATAGGACGCTGGCAAAATAAAGAAATCGCGTCTCGACAGCAATCAGCTTTCGGTGCACATGTTCTAAAACCCAGTCTCATCGCAATTCATCACCTGAAAAGCTGAGGCTTTGTCTTACTTCTGAGGCTAAACACACGGTCTCCTAGAATACCACAAATTTCCTCAACAACAATTCACGGATGTAGGCCAGCGAATGAATTCTCGATATCGCTAGGTATGAAAGTTTGAAAAGATATCTTTAGAATGATAAATTCGCCTAGTAACCCGTGGAAATGAACCCACTTCCACTGTTTCGAATAGTGATGTGAGCGAGAAATTATTCATGGTAGCGGCATCTCCTCTGACGCGATCGCGAGCCCTCAAAGAAGAGCGGGTAGAACAGCGAGTAGTTGCGATCGGAGATAGCTTGGTATACGGATACGGTGACCCTGAAGGTGGCGGCTGGGTAGAGCGATTACGTCGTCGCTGGCTGCAGCCCGAGACACCCGGTCACGCCATCTATAATTTGGGTGTTCGTGGAGACACGGTACAGCGCGTTTCTCTGCGGCTGGTGCAAGAGTTTCAGACGCGCGGAGAATTCAGAAATCGTGTTCCTGATCGTCTGTTTTTATCGGTCGGCATGAATGACGCGGCTAGAGTCGGCAAGCCAACAGGCCGTCATCTCACAGACTTCGATACGTTTCAAGAGGAGATGCTGGAGCTGTTGGACGCCGCTTCTGCGCTGTGCCCTGTCGCCTTCATCGGCATGACCCCTGTCTTGGAAGAGCGGATGCCGTTCGCAGAGGTCCTGCATTACCGCCATCTCGATCAGTATCGATATAAAGAAGCGACGAGACAGCTATGTCGGCAAAAGAACATCCCTTATCTAGACATTTTTGATTTGTGGCTTAGTCGAGGAGATGCCTGGTGGCGATCGCGCATCTCAACCGATGGCCTGCACCCCAACGTTCTGGGTTATCGCTCACTGCTGGAAGAGGTCACGTGCTGGCAAACGTTTCAGGACTGGCTGTAGTGAAAGGCAAACGGACGGACGGGTGGGGGGAATTTAGAAGCTACTTTGTCATTCAGCGTTAGTTGTTTTGCTTGAGTACGGTCTGGGCAATGGGGAAGAGGGAGTGAGGAGTAAGGGTGCTTGTTTACTGGCGCGCGACTATGACCGTCGCTAGTTTTGCTGGATCAAGACGGCGAGCGATCTGGCTATGCGTGAGCATCCGGATGCTGTTGGATGTATGAATCTAGAGGGCAGTGGTTAAGGCACTGAGGCGATCGCGGGGTCGGTCATGAGGAGCAGCCAGATCGCCGCTAGCACTAGCGCACCTGCAAGCTTGATAATCCTCCCGTATGGTTGCTTCATTCTGCTGCCTTCGGCTCTCACCTACGCGATCGCTAACGGTTTAGGAATGCATGAATTTTAAGTTCTCACTTTTGAGTTTTGAATGATTGAGTCATTGGCGAATCCAAAGCTCAACGTTGATACTTAAATAAGTTCCCGTTCCCTAGTCCTCTTCAGGAGCGACGATCAGCCAGTCTCGTCCAACTCGAATGGTTAGCTCTGATTGCAGATCACCCGTGGAATCAGCGACCACCCGTCCAACTTCTAGAATAGACGCGACAATGCCTGCACTGCGCAGATCCCCACGCTGGGCAACAACCTGAGTTCGCTGAATTTCACTTGACCAGTCAGAAATGGTATACACGTTTTGAAACCCTTCCTGGCGCAGATATTGGGCAACGTCACCGGCAACCTGCGGCTCACCGGAAGCATTTTGAACCGCGATGGGAATGCTGGTGATCGTTTGATCATCACGACTGGTCAGCAAAGCCACGTCGTCAAGTTGGAAAAAGCGATTCATGATGCCTTGCGTTGCACTAGGATCTAGAACCCAGTAGCTAGCAATGTACTCATCTGGCGTGCTAAAACGCCCTGGCAGCATCACCATCTGTAGATCATTGGGTTCAATCTCCATTCCCATATTTGCCAAAGCTAACGTTTCTTCCAGAGTCAAATTCGTATCGACATACTGCATCATGACTCGCATGACCTGCGGTAAGCGAGGAATCACCGTCGGATGCGTCAGCCGTTCTCGGAGAGCCTTCATGAGAATTTGCTGGCGCTGCACTCGGCCAATGTCGCCAATGCTGTCACCCCGATAGCGAGCAAACTGTTCGGCCTGATCGCCATTCAGCGTTTGCCAGCCCTCGTCCAAATTAATGTTGAGACCTTGAGTTTCATCCGTGTAGACCATGCGGTGAGGCACCCTGACCTCGACGCCGCCCAGCAAATCCACCAGTTCCCGTAGCGCACCGGTGCTGACACGCACGTAGCGGTCAATAGGAACCGGTCCCAGATTGGTCTGAATCGTCTGAGCCACCAGCTCCGGGCCACCCGCCAAGTTGGCGTGATTAATCTTCGCTACGCCCTCACCCGGAATATCGACCTGGGTGTCTCGTGGAATAGACAGTAAGTTGACCGTGCTGTCTTCTGGGTTAATTCGCACTATCAGAATCGTGTCAGAGCGACCAGAAAACAGGGTGTCGGCGTCCTCATCACCCGGTTCAGGAATATCGACGCCCATGACTAAGATATTGACAGGGCGGGTCACCTGATAGCGAAAACCGGACTGCCAGAGTTCACCCAGATTGAGAGGCTCAGCTGCTTTGTGAGCAAGCCATCCCGGCAGAGGAACTGAGGTCGCAAACAGAGCACCGCCCAAGGCTGAGGCGATCGCAGTTCCTGTAAAAGCGACTGTCCAGCCCAGGCGGCGCAGCCAAGGCATGACCTGATTCGAGAACCCGTTTGGCGTTTGAGGAGCATTGATTGGAGTAGACTGAGTAGCCGTCTGCTCAAGAGGTGCAGAGCGAAACTTATTAGGTGGGGGTTCTACAGACGGCGACATGTATCCTCACACGACATAAGACGGTTCCTGGGGATGGTAGGTCTCATTTTGCACTCCCATGTAGGAAGCCCAAAAACGACACTCTCCAAACGGGTTTTTGCGAATATAAACAAAAGATTACGGCGATTATATCTTGCTTTTCTCAAGCTTTGGGTACGATAAGGCGGACAGTATTTGGAGTGTCAGCCCCATGTCCCAAACGGTAATTCCAGTCATTTTGGCAGGCGGAAAAGGCGAACGATTTTGGCCTGTCAGCCGTCGTCAGCACCCTAAACAATTTTTATGTTTGGACGGTAGCGGCCTCAGCTTATTACAGTCCACAGCAAAACGTCTCCTTCCTCTGGCAGGAAATTGGGAGTCGCTTTGGGTCATTACCGCAGCTCATTTAGCAGACGGTATCCGATCGCAACTGCCACAACTGCCTGACAGCAATTTGCTTATTGAGCCTGAAGGAAAAGATACCGCTCCCGCAGTAGCTTGGGCTACATTAGAAGTCGCAAAACGGCATGGCGACTCAGCGATCGCAGGTTTTTTTCCCGCCGATCATTGGATTGCCGATGAGGACGCCTACCGCGATACGCTGAAAGCCGCTGCTGAGTTAGCCATTGAGAAATCGGCGATCGCCACCCTGGGAATTACCCCCACGTTTCCAGCGACCGGCTATGGCTACATTGAGCAGGGCGATGCTATTGGCAGCTTTGGCAATCTCCCCGCTTACACAGTGGCTCGGTTTACTGAGAAGCCCGATCAAACCACAGCACAAGACTTCATCGCGAGCGGTCGCTTCAGCTGGAACAGCGGCATGTTCATCTTTCCTGCCGCGATTATGCTGCAAGAGCTAGATACCCATGCTTCAGAAATCATGGTGCCCCTCAGAGCCAAAGGGGTGGATGCCTATTCATCATTAAATAAGCTCAGCATCGACTATGCCGTGATGGAGAAAACGGACAAAGCCTGCGTCATGCCTGTTTCCTTTGGCTGGGACGACTTGGGCGATTGGAATGCCGTTGAGCGTCTGCTGAAGTCACCAGAACAACCCAACGTAGAGATGGCGCAGCACTTGGGCTTAGGCACCACAGGCAGCGTAATCTACACCTCGGACGAGGATGAGGTCGTGGTCACCATTGGTCTAGAAGACGTGGTTGTGGTGCGCGATGGCAAAGCCACGCTGGTTGTCCACAAAAGCCGTACTCAAGATATTAAAAAAGCAGTTAAAGCCCTGGGTGCCAATCCCAACTTCCAAAAACTTCTATAGCAGTTGATTTATTTAGGGGTCTAGGATTCTAGTCCCCCGACACTTCCTAAGACTGACTCAGTCGATAGGATTGATATTTAGCAATGCTTGATACTAAGCTACGTCACTGTATCTGCTACTTATTCATAAACCGACAATAAGAGGCTTACGCAAACAGGTCTCTAGTCTCCTAGAGCTAGCGTGAGATGGGCCTGCCCATCCTATGCGGATGCCTGCTGTACTTACAGCACAGTCTGCGGAAGTGCTCAGAGTTTTGAACGGGTTTAGAATACACAGCTCCGATACGTTGAAGGCGAATGCGGGTAGAACAGCTTGAATCATTCTTATTGGTTTCCGAGACGGGAAGCTTCCAACAGGCTGCCAAACGGTGTGGTGTCACGCAATCCACCATCAGCCGCCAGATTCAAGCATTAGAGGCTGAACTGGATGCGCCCTTATTGCACCGAGCGGCACAGGTTAAACTCACCGTGGCGGGCGAAGCTTTGCTGCCTAAGGCCCGCCGCATCTGCCAGGACTGGCGCCAGGCCACCCGAGACATTGCCGACCTGATGGCTGGCAAGCAGCCCGAACTTTGCGTCGCGGCGATTCAGTCGGTCTGCTCATACTTGCTGCCGCCCGTGCTGAAGCAGTTTTGCCAAAACTATTCCCACGTGCAGTTGCGGGTCACAGCCCTGGGGAGCGATCGCTCCCTGAAAGTCCTGCGAGACGGACTCGTTGACGTGGCGATCGTGATGGACAATGAGCGCCTCACTGCCAGCCCTGACATGGCTGTCCAGCCGCTGTATGAAGAACCCGTCGAGGTTTTGATGGCAGCCAATCATCCGCTCACTCAGTTTGAACAGGTGCCGTGGGCCGAGCTAGCACACTATCCCCAGGTAATGTTTAAAGACGGCTATGGGATGCAGCGCTTAGTGCAGACCCAGTTTGAGCGCAGTGGCGGAGAGCTGCAAACCGCTGTGGAATTGAATACGCTGGATGCCTTCCGGGGCGTTGTTCGTGAAGGAAACTTGACGGCGTTGCTGCCCCAATCAGCTCTCGCCGAAAGCTTCAACGATCCAACCCTAGCCATCCGACCCACAGAAGCCCCCAGCCTCACACGCAGGGTCGTACTAGTCACCACGTCAGATCGCTTAAATATTCCTGTCATCAAAAGCTTTTGCCAGCTTGTTTTAGAACGAGGTGCCGTCTTTTTGCCCCATCGCGATCTCCCTGAACTTCTATCTGCCAAAAGCATCTAATTCCAATGAGCCAAGCATTTCGAGCACTCCTTAAAAAAGTCGGCAGTGGACAGCACACCTCAGCCGTTTTGACCCGTGAAGAGGCTGCTGAGGCTGCTCGATTGATGCTGTCTGAAGAAGCGACTCCGGCTCAAATCGGAGCCTTTATGATTGCCCATCGCATCAAACGTCCCCATTTCACAGAGCTAGCAGGCTTCTTAGATACCTATGCCAAAGTCGGGCCACTGCTGCGCCCCATCGCCGCCGATTATCCGGCGATCGTGTTTGGACTGCCCTATGATGGCCGATCGCGCACCGCCCCTGCCCAACCGCTCGTAGCGCTAATGCTTTCAGCCATGGGCTGCCCAGTGCTGCTCCACGGCGGCGAACGAATGCCCACCAAATATGGCCTGCCCCTAATTGCCATTTGGCAATCTTTGGGAATCGACTGGACTGGACTATCCCTAGAAGCCATTCAGTCCATCTTTCAGCAAACCTACCAGGGCTATCTGCACCTGCCCGACCATTTTCCGTCCGCTCAAACGCTGGTGCCCTATCGCGAGCAGATTGGCAAACGTCCACCCCAGGCGACCCTAGAACTGATGTGGTGTCCTTATGGAGGGGACTGCCGCGTCATGGTGGGCTACGTTCATCCCCCCACGGAGAATCTGGCAAAAGGAGCCTTAACCACTATTGGCGTACCCCACTTCAGCACCGTTAAAGGACTGGAAGGCAGCCCCGATCTGCCTCGTGCTCGGGCCGCCATCATTGGCGTATTCGGTCCGGATAGCGAAGAACGTCTCATTCTTCACGCCCGCGACTATGGTTTGGGCGACAGCAAAGAAGTCGACCTAGACTCCGAATTGGACTACCTAACCCTGCTGCAAGAAACCCTATCCGGCACCACCACGCCCCTCACACCCATTGCCCTCTGGAACGGCGGCTTCTACCTTTGGCATAGCGGCGTAGCAGACAGTTTGGAACAAGGCATCGATAAAGCTAAGGGCCTCTTGCAGAGCGATCGCCTGCTCCAACAAATCTCCCTCATCAAAGACGCGATCGCTCACTACCGCCATAAATAAAGCGTTTGCGGTCGATTCGTAATCTCCGTCCTGCGACCGAAACAATTTTCCCTGTGATATCGAGGTCAGCCAGATAGAATAGGAAAACCTATTTGTTTCACAAACCCTTAAATTTTATGTCCGTTCTGGCCGCGATCGCTGTCATAGCCCTACTCATCTTTGTTCACGAGTCCGGTCATTTCCTGGCGGCTCGTTTCCAAGGAATCCACGTCAACCGCTTCTCCATCGGTTTTGGGCCGATTCTTTGGAAATATCAGGGACCCGAGACAGAATATGCCCTGAGAGCGATTCCGCTGGGGGGCTTTGTTGGGTTTCCTGACGACGATCCAGAAAGCGACATTCCACCACAAGACCCCGATTTATTGAAAAATCGGCCTGTTTTGGATCGGGCGATCGTTATTAGTGCGGGCGTCATTGCGAACCTGCTGTTTGCCTATCTAGTGTTTGTGGCTCAGTTTGCATCCGTTGGCGTGCCCCAAGCCTTCAATCCAGAGCCGGGCATTCTCATCCCACAAATCATTTCCGAGAGTTCTCCAGCAGCTGAGGCGGGCATTCGTCCCGGAGACGTCATTTTGTCTGCTGATAGCCTCGACTTCAACGCCGAGGAAAACACGGTTCAAGATTTAGTCGACCTGATTCAGAACAATCCTGAGCGCCCCATCGATTTGATGGTTCAGCGCAACGATGAACTATTGGATCTAACGGTGACTCCTGAACTGGCACCCAACGGTAAGTCCGTTATCGGCGTTCAGCTCCAGCGCAATGGCGAATTACAGTATCGCCGCGCCAACACCGTCTTTGAAATATTTGGCTTAGCCGCTCAAGAGTTTCAGGGCATGTTCATACAGACCGTGCAAGGGTTTGCGGCGCTGATCACCAACTTCTCTCAGATGGCGAGTCAGGTTGCCGGACCGGTGAGAATCGTCGAGCAGGGAGCCGACCTGGCTTCCTCCAACGCGGCGACGCTGTTTCCCTTCACCGCCATCATCAGCATCAACCTCGCCATCATCAACATCCTGCCGCTGCCGGCCTTGGACGGTGGTCAGCTGGCCTTTTTGCTGATTGAAGCCCTGCGAGGCAGACCGCTGCCAGAGCGCTTGCAGGAAAACGTCATGCAGACAGGACTCGTGCTGCTGCTGGGCTTGGGCGTCTTTCTAATCGTGCGAGATACCTCTCAGCTGGAAATCTTTCAGGATCTGCTGCAGTGAGTCCGCGCCGTAAGCTGCCGCCGACTAAGAAGCGGGCCTTGGAAGTTCTGGCCCGCCTAAAAAACCTATATCCCGACGCTACTTGCTCGCTGGACTATGAAACCCCTGTACAGCTATTAGTGGCAACCATTTTGTCAGCCCAGTGCACTGATGAGCGAGTCAACAAGGTGACACCGGCCCTGTTCGCGCGGTTTCCAGATGCTCCATCGTTTGCGGAGGCAGACGTGGCGGACATCGAAGCGCTGGTGAAGTCAACAGGCTTTTTCCGCAACAAGGCGAAGAATATTCAGGGAGCCTGCCGCAAGATTGTGACAGACTTCGGGGGTGAGGTGCCGCAAACGATGGAGGAGCTGACCAGCCTGCCAGGAGCCGCCCGCAAAACCGCCAACGTGGTACTTGCTCACGCCTTTGGCATCAATGCTGGCGTCACCGTCGATACCCACGTCAAACGCCTGAGCAATCGTTTAGGCTTCACTCAACATACCGACCCGCGCAAAATTGAACCCGACCTAATGAAGCTGCTGCCCCAGCCCGACTGGGAAAACTGGTCCATCCGGCTGATCTATCACGGACGAGCCGTCTGTAATGCTCGCAAACCCGCGTGCGATCGCTGCCAACTCGCCGACCTCTGCCCCTCCGCCCAGGGCTAAATTAACCCGAGTTCGGGATCAGACTATCAAGGGCGTAACAGAAGCGTTTAAGGGCTAAACCCCCTCCGCCGGAGTTCGTAGGACGGGGCGGGCCTTTTCGAGGGTTTAAACCCTCCCCGGAGGGGAAACGGGTTTTTCTTTAGCGTTAGACAGCCATAGTCAGATGGCTATGGCTGTCTTTGAACGTTACGGCAAGGTCCGTCTGCGGGTCATGACGCTAATGTACTCACCGCTGCGGCCTGTGGGCAAAGGATCGCTCCAAGCCGTTCTATCGCAATACCCCAGCGCTGCCAAACGCATCATCACCGCAATGAGAGCGGCGTAGTCGCCCAGTAGAATGTGCCGCACCGTCTCTTGATTAAAAGACGGCAGGTTAAACGCAGAAGAGACCGGAGCCTCTTCACCAGCATTCGATTGAAACATGACGGGTTATCTCCGTTTTCGTCTTAGGAAAACGGGGAACACTCCAGCTCCCTATGAGAATAAGTTGCCCAGGATTTCCTACAGCGCCGCCAACGCCCGCTAGAACGGGCTTCGATGACCCTAGTAGAATTCCACACAACTACAGCAAGCCTGCATAGTGCAGACTCCAATGCAGTTGGCAAATTACCTCGTGTAGCGGTAGGACAAGACAGTCGGAATACAATGACTCCAGGCGTCTCGACTTACCTAGCTTAAGTTCGGGATGTTCAGGGGATTTGAGAGGTCGCACCCTCTCTCTTCCCCGCCTGAAACCATTCCCCGCAAGCTACACCCTACAAGAAGCCGGGCAGGAGTTCAACCGTAGTCGCCCACCAACATTACTTTCCCCTCCAGGGAGGGGCTAACAGGGTAGGTCCTCCAGGGAAAGGCTAACAAGGTAAGTCATCTTAGAAGAGGTTGATAGGGTGAAGATCCCCAAACCGGCAGTACAGATTCATGCTCGACAAAAAAGCAGTGTCCCTCTACACGACTATTGATAATGACCCATTTCCTATCACTCTTTACCCAAAAGAGTCTGTCCTACTTCCTGAAAAGAGGGCCTCAGCCCACTGACTTCCTCGCTACTACTCTGCTGCTCCAGAAAATCTTCGTAGTCGTCAGGATAGGGTAAATTCGAGCAGGTACGACGGTATGACTCATCACCCAAATAGCGCTGCCATTCCAAAATAGTGAGATTACGAGTGAGTCGTTGGCATGCCTGAGCAATCAGATCTTCAGGATATGTATAGCGAACTTGGGCCGTAGCATCCCAACTGGCGGTTGCTACCCGCTTGCCATCGGGGCTAAAGGCCACTGATTGAACACCGCTATCATGATTTAGACGAGCCAGTTCCACACCGCTGTCGGCGTCCCATACCCGCGCCGCAGCATCGAGACTGGCAGTAGCTACCCGCTCGCCATCGGGACTAAAGGTCACTGATTGGACAACGTCATCATGGTTGAGGCGGGCCACTTCTGTACCACTGGCCACATCCCATACCCGCGCCGTAGCATCAAAACTGGCAGTGGCTACCCGCTCACCATCGGGGCTAAAGGCCACTGATTGAACACCGCTATCATGATTTAGACGAACCAGTTCCACACCGCTGTCGACGTCCCAAATCCTTGCTGTAGCGTCACCACTAGCAGTGGCTACACGCTCACCATTGGGGCTAAAGGTCACTGCTTGGACAACGTCATCGTGGTTAAGGCGGGCCAGTTCCATACCATTGAAGGCATCCCATAGCCGTGCAGTTTTATCAAGACTGGCAGTAGCTACCTGCTTTCCATCAGGACTAAAGGCCACTGCTTGGACATCAAAATCATGGTTAAGACGAGCCAATTCTGTACCGCTAAACGCATCCCATACCCGCGCTGTATCATCCAAACTGGCAGTGACCACTCGTTCTCCATCGGGGCTAAAGGTCACTGCTTGGACAAAACTATCATGATTTAAGCGAGCCAGTTCTGTACCACTGGCCGCATCCCAAATCCTTGCTGTAGCGTCACCACTAGCAGTGGCTACCCGCTCGCCATCGGGGCTAAAGGCCACCGCCTGGACAACGCTATCATGATTTAGACGAACTAGTTCTGTGTCACTATTAGCGTTCCAGACCCGTGCAGTGTCATCGAAACTGGCAGTGGCAACTTGCTCGCCATTGGGGCTAAAGGTCACTGCCTGGACAACGCTATCATGATCTAGACGAGCCATTTCAGTACTACTATTAGCGTTCCAGACCCGTGCAGTGTCATCGAAACTGGCAGTGGCAACTTGCTCGCCATCAGGGCTAAAGGTCACTGCTTGAACAGCACTGCCATGGTTGAGGCGAGCCAATTCCGTACCAATGACGGCGTTCCAGACTCGTGCTGTAGCGTCCCCACTAGCAGTAGCTACTCGCTCTCCGTCAAGGCTAAAGACAACCGATTGAACAATACCATCATGGTTGAGGCGGACCAGTTCTGCACCACTGACAACGTTCCATACCCGTGCTGTATTATCAAGACTGGTAGTAGCTACTCGTTCTCCATTAGGGCTGAAGGCAACCGATTGGACGGCGCTACCGTGGTTAAGACGAGCTAGTTCTGTCCCATCAGTAGCATCCCATATCCGCGCCGTAGCATCTCCACTAGCAGTAGCTACTTGCTCTCCATCAGGGCTGAAGGCAACCGATTGGACAGCGCTACCATGGCTAAGACGAGCTAGTTCTGTTCCATCAGTAGCATCCCATATCCGCGCCGTAGCATCTCCACTAGCAGTAGCTACTCGCTCTCCATCAGGGCTGAAGGCAACCGATTGGACAGCTTTCTCATGGTTAAGACGAGCCAGTTCTATACCGTTGACAGAATTCCATATCCGCGCTGTGGCGTCCCAACTAGCAGTAGCTACTCGCTCTCCATCAGGGCTGAAGGCGATCGCTCGCACTTCAGAGGTGTGTTCTCCCAAAGCAATTCCCTGGGTTCCCAGTTGAATACTCAATTCATAGCGACCAATTTCTTGTGCTTTGTACGAACTAACAACAATTTCATAGTCACCAGTAGTAGGTAAAACAATATTCGCACCTGAATTCCAACCATCTAACCCATCGTCATCTGAGGCTATAAGCTGCCCCTCTTCGTTTAACAAATAGAGATATGTATCGAAATCATTGCTTTTAAGCTTAATGAATATCCGTTGCCCAGCCTCCCCGAATAACTTGTGAATGGCAAAATACCGCTCTTCAGATAGAGTTTCATCTGATAGTTTATTTTCGACGTGTTGATCCAGGTATTGACTTGTCTCCAGTTGACCTGAAAACTGCTGAATAGTGAGTGGATTAGCAGCAATATCGGCTAACCTTTGCACAACCGCTAGACCATCGTTACTGATTGAAACCACTGCTGAGCTATCAGCACTAAACTTCAAAGTATTGACATTACTAGCATGGTTATAGATGAGACGAGTCTCTTCGGTTCTCAAATTCTGTAGAGTGATGGTCCCGTCATCGTTACCCATAGCTAGGTAACGACCATCAGGACTGAACGTTATGGAAGAAGCATCTTTATAAAGAGCTAGTTGAGGAGCTAGCAGAGTATAGTGTCTCAATGCAGCATCTGCACTCCCTATAGAAATCGTTTCCTCAACAGCCAGAAAACGTTGAATTGCCTCCACTGCTAAAAGAATACTGGCAGGTAGTAAGTTGCCTCTCAGACGTCGAGTAGAGTCTGCCTGAGCTGCTAACTGTCTTGCTAAGGCGATTTGCTGCTGCTTCTCAGCGCGCAGGGTTGCTTTTTCCGCGCTTTCGGTAGCTGCTTCAGCAACAATACGCCCCTCCTCTGCATCTTTCCTAGCCGCTGCCTCTGCTAGTCGGGCCTGCTCCGCACCAAGCCGCTGCTGTTCCGCAATTCGTCTCTGTTCCGCCTCTGAAAGACGGGCTATTTCTGCCTGCTGTTGCTGGGCTTCGGCTTGTTGTCGCTGTTCCTCAGCCTGTTGTGTTGCTATCTCAGCTTCCTGCTGCCGCTGTTCTGCAAGCTGCTGCTGTTTCTCAGCTTCGTCTAAAGCTACTTCCGCATTGCGAGCCTCTGCTTCAGCTCTTTGGGCTTCAGCTTCAGCTCTTGCAGCTTCGCCCTCAGCCCGATCGCGCTCCTCCTCAACATCCTCTAACGCAGCAGTCGCCCGTCCCCGCTCCCACAGCGCCCAAGTCATCAGCCCCCCCATTAACCCCATCAGTACAACGCTGGCGGCAATGGCTCCCTGCAAGCGCTTAATCCGCTTACGCCAGTTAACGGGTAAATTCTCCCGAATCCATTCCCCATCAAACACCGTGGCATAGATGTCGTTCCGTACCCGCAGCGTCCGATCCGCATCCTGCTTCACAATGCCCGACAGCTTCAGGTGCGATTTGATCGGCGATTGCTCCTCATCCTCAATCAGCCGACGTTTTCGCCAAATATCTCTATAGGTCGTCAGCACGGCGTAAAGGTCGGGCGCCCGCTGGGTGAGCATATCGCGGACAAACTGCAAGTTGTTGTCGCGGTTGGCCATCGTACCGAAGAAGGTGGCGGCAACGATGTGGTCAATATCGTTGTTGGTTATTCGTCGTTCGTTATGGGTTATAGGCTGTAGGTTATGGGTTTCTGCCGATTTCTGATTTCTAACTTCCAGCCCCTGGTTTCTGATGTCTTCGGTGACGGCTTGGCACAGGCGCTGGGTTAAGTAGGGGTGACCGCTGGTCCACTGCAATATTTGGGTCAGGACCTGTTGGGCGTCGGGGTCGGGTAGGCCGAGGCCAGCGGCGAGGGGGGCGGCGTCTTGGGGGGTGAAGTCGGTAAGATCTACTCGCTGGCCGACGTTGAAGGGGGTGCGGCGAGAATCGCGGATCAGGTCAGCGGGGGTGGCGACGCCGATGAGGACGAAGGACAAGCGATGGAATTCGGGATTTTGGGCGCGGTCTGTGTAGAAGTAGCGCAGGGCGATAAAGAAGTCGTCGGTGAAGTCGAGGCTGAGGGTGGTGTCAATTTCGTCAATAAAGACCACCACGGGGCCGTCGATTTCGGTCAGCACCACCTCTTTGAAAAAGCGAGTGAGGCGTTGGGCAAACCCCAGATGGGCGCGGTCTTCCCACCAGTCCAGCAGGTCGGTATCCAGATCGAGCTGTTCTTCGATCTCGGTGAGCAGCCCCAAGTACCATTCTTCTTGAGAAACGCTAGCGCCAATGGGCTGGAGGTCAACGATCGCCGTACAAACATCCTCGTCCCGCAACTGCTCCGCCGTTCGCACCATCAGGCTGGACTTCCCCATCTGTCGCGGCGTCAGCACATAGGCAAAGGTGCGGCTGCGACAAAGCTCTAGCAGTTGCTGATCCGCCTGCCGAGGAATGTAAAGGCCGCTGCCGGCTTGCACGGTACCGCCGACGGTGTAGATGCTTTGCTGTGCCATGGGGGGTTAGGGGGTGGTTGGGTGATGGGATGATGGAGTTTTGAATTTTGAGTTTTGAGTTTTGAATTCCTTAAAGTTGAGAACTCAAAACTGAGAACTCAAAACTAAGAACTGAGAACTTCTTTACTTGCGCATAGCCTTCGAATTGATCGTTCATATCTGTAACCCAAAATTCCTCAGCCTAAATGCTGCTGAAAATATTGCTCATAGAGCTGACACCGGGGTAAAACTTCAACGCCGTTGCTGCTGCTGCGCTGGACGAGTCCTGCGCCTCGGAGCCGGAAAAAGACGCGCTCGTCGGCGCAGGTGTGGGTGTGGATGACCTGGAGGAAGCCCTGCACCAGTTCGGGTTTGTCGTACATGCGAAAGAGGTGATAGCGCAAATGATCGCCGAAGGGACCGCGCTCTTTGTCGGCCTGATCAAACAGGTCGTGGGTGCTCAGGGTTCCGGTGACCACCAGGTAAAGGGCTTTGCGGACTAGGTAGGGATGTCCATTGACAAGATCCATCAGGCGCTGAAGTTCCGACGCAGTGAGGGGATCGCCGTGGCGCTGGTTGAGGTCAGCCACCTGAGCAAAGTCAAAATCGGTGAGTTCGATGATTTGTCCCACATTAAAGGGGGACTGGTTGAGGTTGTCGATCAGCTGGTAGGGTTCGGTGGAGGTCACCAGGGCGAGGTCAAGCTGTTTCCAGGCGGGTTTAGTAGCGCGGTTGTTGTGCCAGCTCCGCAACATGCCAAAGAAATCGGACCGAAACTCCGTGTCAAACATGGTCTCCACTTCGTCCATCGCTAGCACGAGGGGAGCCGCTAGGGTGGGCAGCAGGTACCTGCCAACGTAGCGAGTGCAGCGCTGGGTGTTGCTGAGACGCCGTTTCCAGTACTCATCCACCTGATCCTCCAAGTCCAGCTCATCCGTGAGCCAGGCACAGAACTCGGGGAAAAACGTGTCGGGGTCGGTCAGCGAGGCCTGATCAAACAGTTGAAAGTCCAGAAAGGCCACCCGTTTCCCCTGCTCATGGGCTGTGCTCATCACCTGATTGAGCAAGGAACTCTTGCCCATCTGCCGAGGCCCTTTGATGGTAATGGTGACGCCCTGCTGCTGAATCGTGCTCTGGGCAATCTGGTCAAACGATCGCGCCACATAAAACTGAGACTCCGGAGCCATCGTCCCCTCCGGTAGCTCTAGCGGCAGCGCCTGACGCGAGGACCGGGGTTGAGCCGAGGGGGTCGGGCGCGGCACGGCGACGGGTTTAGGAGCCTGAATAATTTGGGCTTTGTCGGCAGGCGTTGCCAGGGGCAGGGTGCCGCCTGTGAGGGCCTGCCGAAGCTCCTCTAAAAGACGCGGCGTGTCCGCCGGGGATTCCCAAAAGGCCCACTGAATCGGATCGAGATACACGCTGAGGGGATACTGGAACGGCTCTCGGTAAGCTAGCCGCACGGGCAGAATTTGGGGATGGCCGTGAGTCCGGGCAAACTCGTGGGCCATCTGCACTTCCCGCTGCACCATCTCGCTGCTCACGGCGGGTTCCGACAGCAGCACAATTAGCGCTTCTGCCTGCTGAATTTCGTTGCGAATCTGCTCCACCCAGTTCGCCCCCACCGTCATCTGCTGATCAATGAACACGGTGTATTGCTCACCCAACGCCTCACGCAGAGACAGCGCCAGGGGTTCATCTGGTTCCATTTCTCGCTTGTAGCTGATCACAAGACGGCCTAGCGAAGTCTCTATGCTGCTGACAGGAACCGGATCTTTATCCGATGCTGAAGGACGCGGCAGGTCCGGAACGTAGTCCACTAGCAGCTCATAAACCGCCACCAAACCACAACCGCCCTGCCCTTCGGCCCAACCTAGCAGCTCCCCCGTGCGCGTTCCCTGTTGTGTTTGAGCGGGAGAGACAATGCCCGCTGGAGGATTCAGCGCAAAGAGGATTTCGTCAAAATGAGCCGCAGGTAGCCCCTGCAAAGCCCGATAGAGCCGCAGCCGCTCAGCGCGATCGCCCTTGTTGTTTCTGGCTTTTGCAGGCATGGATAATGGAGGCCCATGAAGGCAGGACGCTTTTCTCCGTCCATCATAGGTGAAGTTACGGAGACGGTCAGCCGCATAACGCGATGGAGATATTAAAAAAATGTGCCATTGAGGTCGCAGTCCCTCAATGTCTGATCCCTTAGGCAACAGTCGGTCTAAGCGTCAGTTGACAAGGCTTCTGACTGCTGTTTGCAATGGAATACAAGGCAATTGCTCGGCTTCGTTAAAGCGGGGACTGGAGGAAAATATTGATTGATGACGCCTTAGAGGACTAAAGCAATAACTCCGGTTTGACGGGTAAAACGACGGTGACCTCGGTGCCTTGGTTGGGAGTGCTCTGGAGGTGAATGTCGCCGTGGTGGTTCTCGACGATGACTTTAGCGATCGCCAACCCCAATCCCGATCCGGTGGCGGCGGAACGCTGGCGAGCCGGGTCAGCCCGATAGAAGCGATCGAACACGTGGGGCAGCGCTTCCTTGGCAATCCCCATCCCGTTGTCCTTCACCTTAATCTGGATCGCTGGCAGACTCTGGAGACGGCCTTCAGCAAAGCTGACCACAACGTCACCGTGGTCGGGGGTATATTGCAGACTGTTGCTAATTAGATTGGTGAATAGACGGGTCAGCTGATCGGCATCTCCCAACACAGTCCAGGTGGCCTGTGCCGTTGCTGTTCCCGGATCATCGACTAGGGCCAGCAGGACGTTCTCGCAGGCT
Source organism: Oscillatoria sp. CS-180 (assembly GCF_028330965.1). Taxonomy (GTDB): domain Bacteria; phylum Cyanobacteriota; class Cyanobacteriia; order Phormidesmidales; family Phormidesmidaceae; genus Halomicronema. The sequence continues at coordinate 23,925 of NZ_JAQMUB010000067.1, forward strand.
TGGCATGTGAGCGAGATCGCCTTGTTATCAGCAATGGCACTCTGCTCCTCAATCACGTCTGCTAGCAGCAGCGGCAAATCGACGGGTTCTTCCTTCAGAGGGGCTAACCCCCCCTCCTGCCGAGCTAAGAACAGCAAATCATCAACCAACCGACCCAGACGACGAGTCAGCCGCTCAATCACGTGGAGATGCTGCTGTTGAGCCTCCTCGTCCGTGTCCAGTTCCGCCAGCGCCACCTGCACATTGGTCTGAATGACCGCAATGGGATTCCTTAACTCATGGGAGGCGTCCGCTGTGAACTGCTTAAGCTGATGGTAAGAGTCCCGTACCGGGGCGATCGCAATGCCCGACAGCAGCCAGCCCACCGTCGCCACGGCTGCCACCATCAGACTGATGCCCAACGACAGGTCTTGCAGTAGCTGACGACTGGGTTTCGTCACCTCAAACCAGGGATGACTGACCCGCAAATAGCCCAAAATCTGGTTGCCCGCCACCACTCGTTCCGTGACCTGACGCACCACCTGCTGATCACTGACATGCACCGTTTCCCCCGAAGGATTAACCTTAATGGCTAGATCAAGCGGCTCTGAAAGTGTAGACCACAGCAGCTTTCCCGTTGGACTGAACCATTCCAAATCAATGTGGTCGTCTTCGTTCGTGGGGGCGCTGTCTCGAAAGCTAGCTTCAATATTGACCCGCATCGGCGGCTCTACCATGCCGATGGCCGTCAGCACACGATCGCCCACCGCCCCACCTGGTTCGATGACTAGCGATCGCTGCACAATCTCCACCACGTGGTTGAGGGTGTCATCCACTCGCTCCACCAGCGTCGTGCGAACGTACCAGTAAACCCCGCTGGCAAACACCAACAGCACCACCGCGGTTACCGTTGTGTACCAGAGGGCTAAGCGTCTGCGAGTTGTTTGAAACATCAAGGGGTTGGGGATGAAGATGCTTCAATTGTGCCTTGACGCGGTGGGGTTGAGCTTAGCGATCGTGATCGTGGAGGCGTTGCAGAGAAATGCGAGCGGCTTGAGCAACTTGGGGGTGGGCATCTCGCTCTAAAAAGCGCAGGGCCGATTCAGTCTTAGGAGCAGGCAGATGGCCCAACGCTTCCGCCAATCGTTGACGCACCAGCCAATCTTCAGACTGGGCAAAGTTGAGAATATCTTCCACAGCGCTAACGTCGCCAATCTCACCGATCGCGGCGATCGCGGCCTGCTGAATGACGACCTCCTCACACTGCAAAGCTTCTACGAGGACGTCATGGGCACGGGGGTCCTTGAGATTGCCCAGCGCCACTGCGGCACTGAAGCGCACCAGCCAATCCGTATCCTCATAAAAGGCCCGCACAAGGACTTCAAACGCCCGGGGATCTTCCAAATAGCCCAAAGCACCCGCTGCATCCGCCCGAATACCATAGTCGGGATCAGTTTCAACCAGCTTCACGAGAATGTCGTAAGTTTCCTCGTCCGGCTTTAGCCCCATCGCAAACACAGCCATCGATCGCACCTGCAGATTGGAATCATTGATCACTTTTCTCACGAGAGGAGCTGCTGTCTCAGCCTCAACGTTCCGCAGCATAGCCAGTGCCAACATGCGGTCTCTAGAACTCTCGCTCTCCAGCTGTGTAGAAATGTTTTCAAGATCCAGGGATGTCATAATTCAGTCCAATTTTCACAAAACTTTACTTTGTTGTATTCATAGTAACGGTTTTTCTGGAAAGTCTGCTAACCGCCAAAGGATGATATTCGAAAACGCCTTCACCCCTCCTCAGCGTCAGCTGACAGCTTTGCGCCAACAGATTTGCTTAGACATGAAATAAGACTGTCGGTAAACTGCGATAACCTCAGGCGGCTGGGTTAAGTAATCTGATATACAAGGCAGCTATGGCAGGAGATCTTAACTTGGGGACCGAACGATCGCATCCCACCAACCTACTGCGTTGGTGGCATCAATATCAGGCACAGATGCTGAATCAGGAAACTGACTTCATTCGCAATGGTCTGCTGCAAGAGATTATCGCGCTCCGTCGCCGCTTGGAGATTGACTGTCAGGCTCAATCCCAATCCGAGGTGGACTGCGAAGCTCACTTAGCGGCTATCAATCGGTTCTATGCTTTGGTGGAAGATTTTTGCGATCGCCTACAGTCCCCTTATCTGCAAGAGTCTCTGCCACTGGCATTACAGCATGTGATCCAGCCTTGGCAAGATCGGCTAAACCTAAACCTTGAACTACCCAGCGTTTGGAGTTTGGAGCAAGTTGAGCACACGCGGCTCCTAGTGCTGCTGGTGAAAACGCTGCTTCAGCAACTGCTAGAAGCGGAGGAATTACCACAAACCCTGACCCTGAGTTTAGAGGAGCAAGGCAACGTCAAATGTTTGACCCTATCGGCAGACTACGCGACCTTACGCCCGCCATCTTTTTGGCCATCCCTCCGGCGATCGCTCAGTCCCTTTCTACAGACTTTTCAGCTTTTTACCCAAGGCGACTGTCAGGAGGTGGTCCAGCCTGATTCGTTGTCCCTAAAATTATCCTGGGCCATTCCTGTACTAGCTGATTCATAGAGCGATAGATCCATGACTTCCCCCAATGACCCCTTAAAGCTCCTTGTTGTCGATGATCATGAAGCTGTTTTAGGCGGCACCGTCATGACCTTAGAGAAAGAGTATCCGCAAGCCACCATCCGCACGGCAGCCACCGCTCAGGCCGCCCAAGAGGAACTGGGCTACGGTGCTCCTGATCTGCTCATGATGGACTTGTCGATTCCTCAAACCCCCGGCACAACGTCAGAAATTGAAGCGGGAATTGAGCTATTGCGATCAATCCTAGAGACTTATCCCGATCTCAATATTGTGGTGCAAAGTGCCCATGTGCGATCGCTGGTACGCCTCAAACCCGCCATTGATGCTCATCAAGCAGGTTTCACCATTGCCGACAAAAACCTGCCCATGAAAGAAATGCTCACCAAAGTCGATTGGGCCCTCAAAGGACTGATCTACACCCCGCGTGACATGCGAGCCGGCATTGAAGTGAAGCCGGAATGGTTGGAAGTGCTGCGACTGGCCTTTAAAGAAGGATTGCAGGATAAGGCGATCGCCGAGAAGATGAACGTAGCCGAAAGAACCGTACGCCACTACTGGACCAAAGTACAGGATGCCCTGGAGGTGTATCCAGAAGCGGGCAAAAACATTCGCATTCAGACCGAAATCCGGGCGCGGGATGAAGGACTAATTGACTAGCCAAGGATGACGGATGAATTAAGGAGACTATGTGACAAACTCCAACAACTCTTCCCAAATCTGGCAGACCATTTCTAGAGCAAGTTGGCAACGTCGCATCCTGCCAGGCGTCACCGTTATTGTGCTGATGCTGGCGCTGCGTGCTTTGGGGGCTTTCCAAGAGCTTGAGTGGAAAGCCCTCGATAGCTTTTTACGATGGCGTCCCGCCGAACCGACCGATAAGCGACTGCTGATTGTCGGCATTGATGAGCAAGACATTCAGGCCGTCGGCACGTATCCCATTCCCGATGCCAACTTGGCAGCACTGATTACTCGGCTCAAGGAAGCTCGCCCCTATGCGATCGGCATCGATATCTATCGAGATTTTCCCGTCGAACCCGGCCACGCAGACCTCACTGAAATCCTGGCCGAGTCTTCACAGGTCTTCGGCATTGAAGCTATCCTCAGCGACACCGTGGCTCCACCGCCGCCACTGCCGCCTGAACAGGTCGGCTTTAACGATTTTCCAATCGATGCCGATGGCTTTGTTCGCCGCGCCTATTTAGGAGCCTTTCCCCCTGTCGGGCATCCCACGGCTGACGAGTTTCGGGTAGCTTTTCCGCTCGTCCTGGCTGAGGCGTACCTGGCTCAACAAGATCTCTTTCTCACCAACGGTCAACGGAATCCAGAGAACATGCAGTTTGGTGACACTGAGCTGATTCGGTTCTCTGCCAACTCCGGCAGCTATGTCGGCGTCAACGCCACCGGCATCCAAATGCTGGTCAATGTGCGGAGCGGTCCCTCCCCCTTTGAGCAAGTCTCGATGACCGACGTGTTGTCAGGACAGGTGGATGAGGCGCTGATTCGCGATCGCATCGTTTTAGTCGGCGTAACAGCCCTCAGCGTCAAAGACCAAATCAACTCTGCTGCCGCCAACACGCTTAATCCACGACAGCTTTACGGCGTTGAGATGCACGCCCATATCACGAGCCAAATTCTCAGTGCCGTGCTGGACGATCGCCCCTTAATTGTGGGCTGGGCTGAGGTCTGGGAATATCTATGGATAGTGCTGTGGGGGATTGTCGGCATGGTGCTGATTCGTTTCCTCACCCAGCCAGCCTGGTACCTGCTCTCAGTCGGGGTGATTGCGCTGGGGCTAGTCGGGCTGAGCCTGCTGCTGCTGTGGTGGTTTGGCTGGTGGATTCCCGTTATCCCGACTCTGATTGGATTCACCCTCAACGGACTGGTACTGCCCGGCTTCTATCTTTATGACCAGACCTTGCGATCGCGCATCACCGAACGGCAGCGCGTCATCGAAGAAACCTACGACGCTATTCACAATGGTCCCCTCCAAACGCTGGCCCTCTTGCTCCGGCAAAAAGAAACGTTAGATCCTCAAGTCAACACCCAGCTCGCCGACTTGAACAAAGAACTCAGAACCGTCTACAACCGCTTACAGCAAGAATCCCTGCCCCAAGACGATCAGCTTCAGCTCGGCAGTCAGCAAGTGGTGGACTTACGCAATGCTCTACATGAAGTTCTCTATGAAGTCTACGTCGAAACCCTAAAGCGAGACTTTCCCGGCTTCGACAGTCTCAAGTTCAAGGTCATCAAATTTGAACCCCTGACAGAAACCAAACTGACTCCGGGCGATCGTCGCGCCATTTGTCGCCTTTTGGAAGAAATGCTCTGCAACATCGGGAAACACGCGGTCAATCCCAAGCGATTGACCATTTTTTGCGGCACGACCGAAACGGACAACATTGTTCGTGTAGAAGACAATGGCAAAGGTAATCCCGATAATCTCCCCCTGCCACAATCAACCGCTTCCGCCACAGGTGGTCGCGGCACCCAGCAGGCCCAAGACCTGGCCCATCGCCTTGGCGGCACATTTCAGCGCAGCTTCGAAAAAAACGGCACCCACTGCGAACTTCGCTGGCCCCTACGCCGTCAGTTCTGGTGGAAACGCTAGACGCTTTTCCCCTTTGCTGAAAACGGTAACCGGCTCAACCCTTAACCGCAATCTCGCTGTCTCAAACATCGGCTGTTTCTCAAATCGAATGTCCTTATTGTGAAATCAATCCCCAGCAGCAGAGAGTCTACAGATGAAAAGTACGCTATTGGACCTCCTTCAAATCGGTTTTCAGAAAGGGTTTCCGTTTTTATTGAATTTTCTAGATGATGCCTTGCTCTTTGGACTGAGTCGGATAGGCGTCAGTCTGCCCTGGTTGCAGTGGGTCAGTATGATCTTACTAACGGCCACAATACTGTATTGGACCTTCCGCTTGATCCGCTTTGTATCTCGCCAATGTTCAGTAAGCTAATACCGCTACACAGAACTCAAAACTCAAAACTTAAAACTAAGGCAGATGGGCTTTCCTAGCATTCTGAATGGTGAGCATGTTTCTGCCGTGATGTACTCGTTCAGAGGTTAGCCATGACTCTAAAAAAATCTGATAAGCGTTTTTACTTTTCTCGTTTAAAGCGGCAGGTCTCTCGTCTGGGTAGCGGCACGATCCTATTGCTTATTCTGGGAACCCCCAGTCTGGCGAATAGTTCCGTCAGCCAAGCCACTCGGTATTCGGGCACTAGCCTCAGCAGCGCGGTCAAAAGTCGAGCCTATGAACCCCCACCCGGCTCTCAAATATCGGGAAGTGGCACTCAGGGCGGTACCCGAGGCTGCGGTGGCGAAATGATTGCGATCGCCCCTCAATTTAGCGGCACCGGGCAATCCTTCTCGTCCCGTCCCACCTTTGTTTGGTACATGAACCCTGAACCTGTGGGGACACTGGAGTTCTATCTCTCGTCTCAAGCTGATGGCGAAAGTACGCTAATTGTGAGCGAAGAAGTTGAAACCCAAGCGGGCTACATTGCTTATACGCTCCCGGACGGTGAAGACTTGACGGTCGGGGAAACCTACACCTGGCAGGCGATTCTCTACTGCGACGACGATAAAACCATGCCTGGGAAATGGATTTCTGCCGATATCACCATTGCCGACCCTCCCGCCGATGCCGTTCAGGCCGTCTCAGGCGATGACCTAACTCTTCAAGATGCGATCGCCTACGCTGCTGCCGGCTATTGGTACGACGCCCTCGCGATTGTCTACAACGCTGACTCCCTCGAAGAAGAGCAATTTCGGCAGGACATGCTGCTCGATCTGGCCGATTTGGAAGCCGAATCCGACAATATTGTTGCGGCCCGTCGCAGCGATCGCCTCCGGAACCTGGCCGAAACTCCGTAGCCTCAGTATCGCCAACGCAATCCAGCGACAGAGAACGCTAAAACCTAAGCTCAGCACTCAGATTGAGGATGACGATATGAGTGCTGCCATCCCTTTCCTTGCTGCCGGTTCCACCTGCCCTATAGCCGTCGCCAGTTCCGTGAAGACAGGCGGCGAGTCATCTGGCGATGCACTAAGTCCCCAGATGCTAATGGGTACAAAAGCCTAGAGACTAAAGCTATTTTTCTGTATTCCGGCGATTATTTGCCCAAATTGCGTCAAATTTCTCTTAAGCTTTTTGGAGAAACGTCGTTAAGGAATCACCGATGCCTGGATTACGTCGCTTGGGTCGGGTTGGAGTTCTGCTAGGAACCTCAATCGCCCTTGTTTCTCCTGCTTTTGTAGAGCTCACCGCGATCGCTCAGGAGTCATCTCAGTTCTTGGCTGCCCTGCCGCGAACACCCGATGAGGTTGTGGAATGTGATGTGTTGATTGTGGGGGGTGGTCTATCGGGCACGGCTGCCGCTTATCAAAGTCTCAAAGCGGGCCATACCGTTTGCTTAACAGAATTAACTGACTGGGTAGGAGGACAAATTTCCTCCCAGGGAACAACTGCCCTAGACGAGTCGCGGCGACAGCGGCAGCTCCTGTTCTATTCAGAGGGATACCGAGAGCTGCGCGATCGCGTCATGGAAAAATACGGGGAACTCAATCCCGGTCGTTGCTGGGTCAGTGCCTCCTGCTTTATGCCCTACGATGCCCACGCCCTCTTATTCGACATGTTAGAAGATGCAGCGGATCAAGGGGATGGTGAATTGAAGTGGTTCCCCTCCACGGTACCGAAAGACTTGGAATTTAGCGCCGACGGTCGCCAAATCACCAGCGTTGTCAGCATTCAGCACAGTCCTGCATCCGGTGCTCCTCCCCTCAACACTGAACCGCTATCTGCCACCATTGCAGACGCCTATCGCTACGAAGATTCGGCACGGTTCGACAAAACGATCATTCAGTTTGTGCCCCCCGCTGATGCTCCGGAAGGCCCAACAGACTGGTACGTCATTGAGGCTACCGAAACGGGTGAACTCATCGCCATGTCGGGGGTGCCCTATCGCCTCGGGCTAGATCCCAAAACCTATCTCAATCCGTCCTCTCCCGTCACGGACAATGATCCTTACTGCACTCAGGGATTCACCTACACCTTTGCGATGGAAAAGACGGAGTCGCCGCAGCCGCAGCTCATCCCCAGCTATTACCTGCAATACGAGCCGTACTTCAGCTGGGAGCAGACCCGCGACTACAACGCTCAGGACTACTACGATTACGTCTTCACCTATCGGCGTCTATATGCCGCCGATCCGGAGCGTGATGAAAGAATTGCTGGGGTGCCGCGTCCCCGTCCCGGCGATATCTCCATGCAGAACTGGACTTGGGGCAATGACTATCGTCCCGGTAATCCTGAGGACAATTTAATCTATACCGCTGAGCAGCTAGCGGAGCGAGGCCAGTTGGACCCGGGCGGCTGGATGGGTGGCCTCCGTCAGGAGTCCTTGAGGCGCGGCGAAGAAAATGCGCTGAGCTTCTACTACTGGTTCCTCATCGGCGCTACCGACTCACAGCTCGACGACAGCCTTAAGGAACCCACGCCAAACAGTCGCCTGTTGCAGGGGTATGATTCCCCCATGGGCACTGCCCACGGACTCTCAAAATTCCCCTACATTCGGGAAGGTCGGCGTATTGTGGGGCGTCCGTCCTTCGGCTACGAAGACGGTTTTGAAATCAACGAGGTTGACTTCACTTGGATCGACTTCAGCGATCCGTTTTATCAAAACAACCTTGACCCCGAAACCTATGAGGCGCTGCGGATCGAAGTGGCCGGACAAGGTGCGACCAGTGCCGTGCTCAATGAAACCCCGGCTGAAGATATTCCTCAGCGCCGTCGAGCCCGCATTTACCCCGATTCCATTGGCATTGCTCAGTATGCGATCGATTTTCATCCCTGCATGCTGGAGAATCCACCAGAGAAACCGGGCAATATTGAACGTCCGGGTGTTCGTCAGGCCCATGGTCAGGCCTATCCCACTCAAATTCCGCTACGGGCACTCATTCCTCAGGGTGTAGACAATCTGTTGGTCACCGGCAAGGGACTGGCGATGAGCACTATTGCAGCAGCAGCCTATCGAGTTCACTCCTATGAGTGGTCAGTTGGAGTCGGGGCAGCCGCCACCGCAGACTTTGCACTTCGCAATGGCATCTTGCCCTATGATTTGGTGGATAATCTCCCCACTTTGGACCCGCTGATGTACGAGTTGAGACGGGAAATCGAGGCGAGTGGTAACCCGACTCAGTTCCCGGGCACCTCTATCTTCAACGAAGATTGGGAAGACTGGCGTCCTTGGTAAAGCAGCTTTGTCCAACCTCTTGTTTGACTTTGATGGCACGATCGCGGACAGCTTATCCGTAATTGTGGCCATCACCAATCAATTAGCCCCTGAGTTTGGCTATCGACCTACGCCATTGGCCGAAGTTGATGCTTTGAAGGGGCTAACACCTCGTCAACTCATTCGCTATTCCGGCATTCCGGTTCTCAAAATTCCGGCGCTGCTGCGACGCCTCAGGCAGGAATTGCGGCAGCAGAGTATTCAAATTCCCCCATGCTCAGGCATGCCTGAAGTGATTCAGCAGCTGCGCCAAGATGGGCATTTCTTAGCCATCGTGACCTCCAACACACCCGAAGTCGTTTGGGCGTTTCTGGCTACCTATGGACTCGAACACTGTTTTGCCAGCGTCGATGGGGGTGGCACGTTGTTTCGCAAAGGCCGACTCATCGCCCAGTGTTTAGAACGTCATCAGCTCCTTTCCACTGAAACCGCTTATGTCGGTGATGAAGTCCGAGATATTGCGGCAGCCCGCTCTGCGGCAGTGCAAGCCGTTTCAGTCACGTGGGGCTTCAATAGCCGAACCGCATTGGTAGCTGCCAATCCTGATCAGTTAGCAGATGATCCAAAAGCGTTGCGAGCGATCGCAGATGCGATATAGTCAACCTGTCATGAGTCCGGCATTTATCATCGTTGCCGAGGACTCCCCAAATTCAGCAAAGGAGTCTTGCCTTGGCAGCAAGTCGCAAGGGCTTACCTCCCAAAATCCTCGCTATCCTCAACGGCAAAGGAGGAGTCGGCAAAACCACTACCGCCATCAATCTGGCAGCCGTTCTGTCTGAGTCGCATTCTGTGTTGTTAGTAGATACTGATCCGCAAGCGTCTGCCAGCTGGTGGGTGACTCACAATGCCCAGCCCGTGACGTTTGATATCACTCAGGAGACAGACGCGGCCCTTCTAGGCAAACTAAAGAGTGTGGATGAGTATTCTTTGATTGTGGTGGACACCCCTCCGGCCCTTAATTCAACAGCACTAGCCGCCGTCATTCCGGTTGCGGATTACATTTTGCTGCCCACACCGCCCGCTCCAATGGACCTGTCAGCCCTAATCACGACGATCAAGGTAGCGATCGCTCCGTCTGGTGTAGCCCATCGGGTTTTGTTGACCAAAGTCGATTCTCGTAGTTTGCCTGAGGCGATCGAGGCACAGCAAACCCTTGACAGCCTGAATATTCCCGCTTGCAAAACCGTTATTCGTACCTACAAAGCCCATGAACGGGCTGCCCTCGAAGGGGTTCCCATCACTCAGTGGCGAGGAGCCAATGTTAAGGAAGCGAGAGCCGACTATTATCGCGTCGCCGACGAAGTACAGCTAGATTGGAGCAAACCATGACTAAGAAAAACCTATCTGACCTGCTGAAAGAAGAGGTCACCCCCTCAGAAGAGACTTCAACACCCCCTCAGAAATCTGGCCGGAAATCCTCTCCAGCAAAGTCGGCAACCGAGAAGAAAATTCCCACTCGCAAAACAGCGAGTCGCTCTAGAAAGACGTCTACCAACAGCAATAAATCAACGGACACCAAACCGACTACGGCTGCCACCAGAACAGTCACCAAAAGTGCAGGATCCCGTAGCAGCCGCAGCGTCACGAAAGCCGACCTCGAAAAGCAGGTCGCACAGCTCAAAAGTGACTTAGAAGCATCGCAAGCCAAAGAAGCTGATTTCGAAAAACAGGTACAGGGGCTGCAAGCAGACCTCAAAGACCATCAGGAGCGCCTGTTTGAACTTAAAGACTCTCTGGAACAGGCTGAGAAAGCAGCCAAAGCCGATGCGGATAAGCTCAAAAAAGTCACCCAAGAACTGGATGAAGCGAAACAGGTCATCTTAAAAATGACCGAAGCTGCGGAGCAAACTCCAGAACCCGAACCCGAACCCGAGCCAGAACCCGAACCCAAACCGGCTCTCGCCGTCAAGATGAGACCCGGTGGCAGTAACGATATCTATCGCGGTAGACGGTTACCTGCTTACAAAAAGGTACCTGAATACGCGATCGATCATGGAGAGCAGAGGAACCGAATGCTGACTAACGAAGAGATTGGCTGGGTAGATTAAGCTTTCTGAAACGCCACCCCAACAGTGCCACTGAGACTTTGACCGATTTCTGCCTAACAGATAGATTCTGAGGGAGTAAGTGCAGGATATCGTGCTCATGCAGCTGTCAGATCTACAGTTTTAGAGCAGTTGACCGGCCTGTTGCGTAAGTTTTCTGACATTCACAACTCAAAATGGAAAACTCAAAACTAATTTGAGCATTTATGCTGTGGTAAGGGAAGCATCAGTAAAGGAAACAACTGGCAGCTAGCACCGTCAGAATTTTTACGGACGAAAGCCATTTGCCATGAACGGGTTCTGGTCTCCAGAAGCAACTGATTTACCTCTATGCAAACAAGTCAGCAGTTTTCAAAAACGTTATCTGCTCCCCCTGCTCCTTCCCCCAGCTATCAAGCACTCCTCGATCCAGGTCTAATCGACAGAGCGATCGCGGTCCTGGGGATCCTGCACTCCACGGCAACTTTGTCCAGCTTCTTTTCAGGCGTTGGCATTCCGGGTGTAGCAGAAACCTTGATTCGATATCTGCTGCCCGTCATGATCGCCTTTCGTCTAGCAGCTCGTTACAAAGCAACCGTTCGCGTTTTGCAGTCAGATATCTTCCTGCTGATTTTTCACGCGATCGTCTTCGTCTCCTTCGCCTGGTCCATCAATCCACAACTCACGATCTTGGGCCTGCGAAGCGAATACATTCAGGGAGTTTTGATTGCGCTATTCCTAGCAACCCGGTTTTCGCTGGCACAACAGGTGCGGCTGATCACAGTAGCGATGGGCATTACAGCTCTAATTAGTTTGGCCTTTGCGATCGGGGTTCCCTCCATCGGCATTCACCAAGACGTCACCCACGCAGGCGCTTGGAAAGGCATCTTCGGACACAAGAACTATTTTTCCACTGGGATGACGACGTGTTCAGCCGTTTGCCTGGTGCAGGTGCTTGATTCCAAAGAGCGAAAGCCGTGGATCTTAGCTTTACTAGGCTTATGCGTTGCACTCCTGTTCCTGTCCACCTCTAAAACGGGGCAGGTGCTTTTAATCATGGTCATCTCTTTTGTGTTTCTCTACCGTCGCTATCGCTGGCGGGGGATGAAAACACTACTGATTCTCTATCTCGGCGTGGTGGTCGCAACCTGTAGCATCCTGTTTGTGTATACCGCATGGGATCAAATTTTCATTGGCATTGGTCGAGATCCAACCCTTTCAGGTCGCACCCTGATTTGGGACGTGTTGAGACAGTCCTTTATTCCCAACAAGGCTCTATTAGGGTATGGCAGAAGTGCATTTTGGACTTCCGAGGCCGCCATTGCCGTCTTTGTGGGCAGCATCAATTTTGTCCCCACCCACGCTCATAACGGTTGGTATGACCTCGTCCTAGACGTAGGATTTATCGGGCTCTTTTTCTACGGACTGAGTTCAATTCAGGCTTGGGTTAGAGCGTTTAAGCTGGCGTACGTCTCCGACAGTGCTGCAAGCATTTGGCCGATCGCCTTCTTCACCATCATGTATGTCAACAACTACACCGAAAGCTTGATGACCTATTTAATCAACTTTCTGTGGATTATTTATATGGCAACCTGTTGGTCTTTGAGAGAAGCCCTAATGCGCGAAACCATGCACCAAGAGGAATTGGATGAGGAGAAAGAAACCCTACTAAAGGGCGTGGATGTTCACAAAAACGGTCATATCAAGCGAGCATAGCGATCGCAAACGGAAATTCAGATGTATAAGCTGACGTTGAGGATCCGATACCCATTAGTTCCCCTGACTTGGTTCCGTCTATGTTGTTAGAGGGCTAGCAGTTCCTCGCAGTTGATTATGCCAGAGCAAGGCAAGATGTTTTGGTTGTTGAGGCGCGAAATCTGTCGGTAATAGGTTAGGACTAGGTTTCGAAGGAGATCAGACGTGTTAGCCATCCTGCCTGAAGTCCAACCTCTGATGCCACAATAGAATGAGACTTTTGAGGAGATGAGCAAGATGACGCTACAAGAGCTAATGCAAGAGGCTCAACGTTTGAGTTGGCAAGAGCAGTTTCATCTAGCGGCGCGTCTGCTCCAGTGGGCCGAGGCCAAGATGCCCGAAGCCATTGAGCAACCAGACTATCAAGACAGCTCGCTAGTGACATCTGCGGCGAAAGTTTCTGAACCTTCTTTTGCTTTAGTCTGGAATAACCCAGAGGATGATGCCTATGATGACCTGTGAGTTTGGCGAAGTAGTAGGTTCCGTTTCCTTTCACCCACCAAAATACTCAGAAGAAACGGCCCTCGGTCGTCATCAGCTCAAGTGAGTACAACGTATCTCGTCCGGACCTGATTCTGATTGCTGTGACGAGTCAAGTAAAAACACCTCTGTTATTCAGGGAAATGATGATTTCTGACTGGCAAGGAGCGGGGTTATTAAAGCTGTCTGTGATTAAACCTGTCATCACCACGATTCAGGAAGATGTGGTGATCAAAAAGCTTGGTAAGCTCAACTCAACAGATTCGCATTCTCTTATGGAGCTGCTAGTTTTTTTACTGAAGCCTTGATTTCACAAGCCATCGGTAGTTTTTCCGCTGCTCTAAAGTGCCAGTATGCGGAGCAGGCCATATATGGAGTTAGGCGATCGCGACTCCGGAGTTATGAATATTGATCACGCCAGAGTAGAGAGTGGTGTTTAGAGTAAGGAGGAGGGTGGTCATTGACGTAGTCGCCTCAGAGGAGCTACCAATCCCTTAGAACTATTCCTCGCTGGATTAAAACTTAGGAGAGGCAAAGCGAAGCGTGCCCATAGTTGTAGGATATTGAGTAATGACGGGCATGAGTTAAGCACATTAGCCCTTGCTACTTTTACCAATCGGAAAGGGGAATGACGTCAGAGAGCAAATATCCAGCTGTCAGTCAAGCACTTCTAGCAGAAGTGGTGAGCCGTATTCGGGCAACTGGAGATCCACTCAAAGTTGTTCTGTTTGGATCTCAGGCCAGAGGTGACACCCATGCTGAAAGCGACTTAGACTTATTAGTTGTGGAAGAGTCAGATTTGCCGCGCTTTAAGCGATCGCCACGCTACTACAAAGCTCTCATGGGTGTCTTTCCCAACAAAGATATTACTGTCTGGACACCGACTGAAATTCAAGAATGGTCAGCGGTGCCCAATGCTTTCATCACGACTGCTTTGAGAGAAGGCAAAGTTTTATATGAAAAACCAGCGTGATTTAGCGACAGGCTGGTTTCGTAAGGGCGATAGCGATTTGACGACAGCCCAACTTGTGTTGGCCTCAGATGGGCCTTATGACACTGCTTGCTACCACGCTCAACAAGCCGCTGAAAAGTACTTAAAAGGGTTTCTTGCATATAGAGGTATGGCGATACCTCGCATCCATGACTTGCTGGAACTGAATCAACTTTGTGTCAATGCTGCCAAAACCTGGTTGGTGAAGGTCGATAACCTAGCGGAACTCATGCCCTATGCGGTGGAATCACGCTATGATTTGGAGTTTTTTCCCGATCAGGAAACCGCATCTGAGGCCCTTGACTTGGCCCAACAGGTGAAGGTGGCTGTTTTGAATGCTATCCCCCCATAAGAAGAACCGAATGATGAACCCTGAAGCCGGAAATCTTGATCAGATCGCCAGAGAATACGGCAAATAGTGGAACAGCGAGTCAGAATACCGGAGAAGATTTTGATTATCCCAGAACACGGAAAGGTGCTTAGGGATTTGCCCGAAAACAAATCCTCATCAACCGGATCAAGATGCAGCAGTGACATCAGGATAGAGTATCTCTGGTCAAGCCTGGAGGTGTTGACGTCAGCATGTTTACGAGTCAAGATGAAGGGTCGGATCTACGCAGTTGGTGTGCACGACCACGCGGTTGGAAGCGGATATTAATGAAGCGCTGCTGCCTCTCTGCATGGATGAGAAGATCACCAAGGAGGTGTGGTTTGAAGCGGCGTATCAGTATCTCGTGGAGCATCCCAAGGCGATGAAGGTGGTGAATGGGATGGCGAAGGATCGGTATCAAAGGCGGAAGCGAGCAGCGGATTTAAGGAAGTTGGAAACGATGCAGAAGCGGTTAAAGGGGTAGCCAATGTGCAACCTGCATACTGAGCGTGTTTAGCGCACACTACAATTGCATTTTCCAATGACAGGGGTTGGGCTCATTCCCGAGCAGGAAGAGGCGTTTAGTTTGTTGAGGCGTGATCACGAGCGGATCTAATCTACCCTGTTTAGTATCTCTAAAAGCAGCTGGGGTTGTGTTACTACCTGCCTAACCCAAATTTTTAAGGCATCGATGCTCACAATATTTCGTTGCCTCTAGGTGATTTTGATGAGGTTCGGTTTTAATAGAGCAGAATCCCAGGATCTGAATGCGATGAGTTCTGAATCACCAAATCCTATCTCAGGCGAGACAGTTAAACAAACTACTGAGGCAGTTGCCAACTTTATCCGCTGGATAGCAGAGCTGATCCGCCAGCGCAACTTGTTCATGCTGCTAGTGCTTACAGGAGTCGTGTTGAGCTTAGCGGGACTATTCTTTCGTGAAACTTTAAGCCACTGGCTTCCAGAAGAACAACAAGATTCAATTTGGGCAAGTGTAAGTCTTATTGCCATCCTGATGTTCACTGGAGCATTGATTGTGGCAGTTGTAACGATGCCACGACGTATTCGACATAATACTGTTGAAGTAGTAGAGCGTAAAGCAATTAAAGGCTTACGACCTTTTAATGAGGAAGACGCTGAGATTTTCAGGCGATTACAGCGCAATCATGCTCTGAGAGAGTGTCTGGAAGCAATCACTAGCCCTCATTTCCGGATTGGCGTTTTAATAGGTGAGTCCGGTTCCGGTAAGACTTCGTTTCTGCAAGCTGGACTTCTACCTCAATTAAATCAAGTTTCGAAAAGTTATCGAGGAATCTATGTTCGCTTTTCCGATCAAGAACCGATTGAAACTATCAGACGTTCTATCTCAGAACAGCTAGAGATTCCAATGGATTGGCTAGTCTCAATGTCTTCAGGTTCTCGCGAGATTTTAACGATCCTACAGCAAGCAACAGAGGCAACTGAAATGCCTGTTCTGCTGATTTTTGATCAATTTGAGCAATTCTTTGCACATTTTCCCCGAAAGCCTGATCGAGCTGAGTTTATTCAGGCTTTGGCAGCCTGGTATCAGTATCCCAAATCCCTCGCCGTCAAAATTTTGGTGAGCATTCGCTCTGATTTGTACTACCAACTTTACGAAGTACAGGAGGCATTAGGTTACTCTTTGGGGCCACAGGACATAGTGCATCTTGAGAAGTTCGAACCTGAAGCAGCCGTTCACATACTAGAAGTTATCGCAGAAACGGAAAATCTCCGCTTTGATCGTCGCTTTGTAGTTGATTTAGCAACTGAAGAATTAGTAAATTCAGAAGGTGGTCTAATCTCTCCAGTTGATTTGCAAATCCTAGCTTGGATGATTGAGCGTCAGAAGACTTCTGAGATGAGAGCATTTAATCGAGAAGCGTTTCAAAAATTTGGAGGAGTCGAAGGACTCTTAACTCGCTATTTAGATCGTACTCTGGCGACATTAGCATTGCCTGCCAAACGTCAGGCAGTTGTAAAAGTTTTACTTCAGCTAACCGATTTAGAGCGTCAAGTTCGAGCGGAGGTTCAAACTCTGCCTGATTTACAAAGGCAACTCCAAGGTGATGTAAAGGCTCA
This sequence comes from Oscillatoria sp. CS-180, assembly GCF_028330965.1. Taxonomy (GTDB): domain Bacteria; phylum Cyanobacteriota; class Cyanobacteriia; order Phormidesmidales; family Phormidesmidaceae; genus Halomicronema. The sequence goes on from NZ_JAQMUB010000067.1 coordinate 40,527, forward strand.
AGATGTTGAGGATGCTGTCCACTGGCTTGTTCTCAGCAGTGTGAGATTGATTACTCCTGTTGAGCGTCAGCAACAGTATGGATATGAACTTGCTCATGAGAGGCTTATACCCGCTCTTATGAGGCAGATAGGACAAGAACTTACCTCAGCAGACAAAGCAAGGAGACTTTTAGATCGTAGGGTTAATGAATGGCTTGGCAGTAATTGTTCCTCTAGATATCTATTAAATTGGTCAGAACTGCGCTTGCTTGCTAGGAATCGTTCTTATGTCATTTTTGGAGCAAAGCGCTTACAGAAGGAGAAACTAATACGCTTGAGTCGCCAAAGACTTCGTCGATTTGGAATTTTTATAACTACTTCATTCGTAGCGCTACTGTTGGCATTGAACTGGCTTCTATTTGTTCCCCAGGGCCAAATTCAAGTTGTACGTTGGGTTTTATCCTTAGCATTGACTCAGGCATCGGATGAATATATTGCAAACATCGGTTTGGCAATTGGAAAAGACGGTAACTGGTCAAGAGCTTTGAGGGTAGCTGATCAAAATATTCGTAGTGAGGCGGTCAAAGCTGATTTCCTCAAAGAAGTTAGTCTTATTGCCCCAAGGTTAGAAACAAGCCAGTCTCAACTAGTCTTACAAAGAATACTTCACTATGCAGAGGCAATTACAGAAAGCAAATCAAAAGCCATTACATTAAGCAATATTGCCAACATAGCAGGGCAACTAGAAGATAGGGAAATAGCTCAGCAGGCTCTCTCGAAGGCTATAGCGGTCACTGAGTCAATTGAAGAGAATGTGCAAAAGGCTAATACTTTAGGTAATGTCGCTAGCATAGCGGGGCAACTAGAAGATAGGGAAATAGCTCAACAGGCTCTCTTGAAGGCTATGGCGGTCACTGAGTCAATTGAAGAGAATGTGCAAAAGGCTAATACTTTAGGTAATGTCGCCAGCACAGCGGGGCAACTAGAAGACAAAGAAATAGCTCAGCAAGCTCTTTCACAAGCAATAGATACTATTGAATCTATCAACGAAGACGAAGCCAACACGGAGGAAGCTTGGCGAACATCGTATGCTTTGAATTCAATCACAGATACGGCTGCACTAATAAAAGATGTAGAAGTACTTCAAAATGTTCTCTTAAAAACTTTATCAGCTACTACTCATATCACTGATGAGCGGGAAAAATCCTATGCTTTAAGTCGTATCGCATATGTAGCTGGCCGGGTAGAAAATGTGGAAGTAGCTGAGCAAATTCTTGAGCAAACACTTTTCATTGCCGAATCCATGTCTAGTAATAAGCAAAAAGCTTATGCAGCTGAGGACATTGTGGACGCTATTGGTAGGCTAGGACATTCTTCAGAGAATACAAAAAGGCTATTGAATTACTCGCTAGAGTTAGTTCGAGAACATAATCTCTATTACATTATTAGGGAGGTTGCCATTGGATTTGCTCGATTAGATTACTGGCAAAGTACCATGAGAACATTAATAACAGGACCGACTTGGTTTGACTATGACGATGTTCTAGTATTGTGGGCAGAAAAGAAAAATCCAAATTTGATTCCTGGGGCAGTAGTTCTAGACGCAGTCGTTTCCAAGCTCGATTCAAATCAATACAGATTGAATTTAACAGTTAAAAGTCCCGACGTTGGCTGTGAACAGCGTACAGATTGGGTGGAACTCATAACGCCTCAAGGCAATTTACTTCATCGGCAGTTAATCTCTGAAATCAACGATTATGAGAAACCATTTGAAGTAAACAGTAATCTTCCTGTTAACCTTGCACCAGACCAATCTATTTATATCCGCGCTCACCTTCACCTTGATTCCCGATCTAACGGCTCGCAAACTTTTGTTCCACAAATCGAACAACTATCACCTTATGCAGACCACGCGATGTTTGGTAGCCCAGACGAAGGCTTTCATGCTGTGCGAATATATCCAGAGTTTGCTATGAGTGTTGCTGACCAAGAACCTCAACCTACAGCTTGTCAAAGACAGTAGTCATTATTGAGCTACTTTCAGCGGGTTGGAAATTGTCGTCGTCGCTGCTAATTTCATTTTAGGTACCTATCCATAATTTTAGCGCGGCAGGATCTATCAATTTTTAGCCTGTTTCAATTTTCTGGAAAGCAATTACCACAAAGTTTTCCCCAGTCAATCAGCTTTTCAATGGAGGTACCGCACTTCCTCAAAGCTGCTTTGCACCTATAAGTGACATACAGCCGCAGAAACTGAGATTTCTCTAATCCTTATTTAGTAATTTTCTGAATGAGAGAGCGATCCGTTGCGAGCAAACACTTTAGAGTGTTTCTAAAAGCTAGAACCAGTTAGTAATGCTTCGGTATCTCAATGGATTTTGCTAAGCTTCTTCAGCCGCTAAAACCTGCTCCACCGTCAACTCCAACTCCGGAAACGTCAGACACGGTACCGTCTCCCCCTCCACATATTCTGCCTTCCGATAAACCCCATCCTCCAGCATCAGCACAATCACCTTCTTCCCCTTCCCCCGCTGACAATACTTCGCTGGAATCTGCCCCCGGTAATCCACAATCCAGAACTCCGGCACCTGTAGCGCCTCATACTCCTCCTGCTTCTCCACCAAGTCCGTACTCCAGTTGCCAGAGGCAATCTCCACGATCATTCGAGGCACGCTGCGAATCCCTGGTTGTCGATCCTCCCGTCGGGTTGCAGGCCGGTCAATCACCGCCACATCAGGGCGGCGGCCCCTCGTGTTGTCAATCATCAACGCATTCCGCTTTCGCACCGAGTACCGCAGCTTCATGCGCCGATACTGCAGTTCAAACATAAACGAGAGGAATTCTAAAATCTCTTCATGCCAATCATCCGGCTCCGGCATGAGCACCAGCCTCCCATCGACCAGTTCAAATTCATTCAGTTCATTGCCATCCTCAACGTCAATGAACGTTTCAAACGTGAGGTCTCGCGTGACAGCCGGAATCATCATGGCATTTTCGATCAGTCCGTAGTGGCGTCAGCCTATCAACCCATCTGGCCACCTGGGCACAGAAAGGGACATCAATCTGCTGTCATTCTAATCCATCCTTTTTCAGCCCATAACTGCCGCAGCTCACGCAGCTCGATGAGGACTGTGGCTTCAGAGGCAACGCTCCTTGGGTCGAGCCTGCGTCTTAGAATGAGAGGCAAGAAAATTCACTTTTTTCAGGCCGTCATGCAAGTGTTTCTCACGCCAGAGCTTGAACAACTCATCCACCATCAAATTGCCATGGGGAAATATCAGTCTGCCTTAGAGGTCATCACCGCTGGCTTGCACCTGCTCGAACAACAAGACGGCATTTACGAAGGGCGACTGATGGAACTTCAGCAGGATGCTCAAATCGGACAGGAGGCTGTTCAACGGGAAGAAGTTTTAGAAGGTCCCATCGCAATGAATCAAATTAGAGAAAACCTGCAACTACGTCACGCCATATCCGAATCTTGACGCCTTGCTCTTATTTCCCCTACCGCTTCAGTAGACACGGTAGACAACGGTAGACGCTTGGTGGACAGCCAACCTACTGCCCAAAATCCATAACCTGTAAGCTTTTCAAGCATTTCGGTAGACAAGTAGAAACTTTCTAGAGGCTCTCCAGAGTTAAAACTTGTCTACTTGTCTACCGTTTCCCTATAGCCCATAACCGTCAATGCTTTCAGCGGTAGACACCCTGTCTACCGTTGCCTCAGATCTGTCTACCGCGTCTACCGTCGCTCGCCACTGCAACCGATTTCCCACCCCACAGGTCTCCCCATACCCCATCGCCTCTAACTCTCGAAAGTGCGATCGAATCACCTCCGCACTCGCCTTCCGTAAGCTGCGCTCATAATTGCGGACATCCTTTGCCCGCAGCCACCCTCGCACCCGCGAAAGCTGAATCAGCTTCATATAAACCGACTCTAGGGCTCCGTCTACCGAGTCACCCTCTGCATACAGCAGCTTCACCTGACTCATAAACCAGCGCGCCAACTTGAATGCCTCGCTCCGGCTGTTGGGATTGAATGCGGGCGATCGCACTGGGCAAACTCATGTCGGCCCCACAGGTCTTCATATCCGTTTTGCTAAAGGCGGCAACTGTAATTCGTCCCGTAACAGTTGCAGACCATTTACGAGCGCATAGCGATCGCTGACAAGCTCATTAAGATAGTTATGGTAAGCGTTGCGCTCCATCCCAAAACTAACGCCAAGTTACCAAAACCGCCTAATTCTAGCTGCCGTTGGAGCCGCATCAAAGGGTGTAGACATAGAGATAATCCGCAGGTTGCTGCCTTAATAATGCCAAAGGCAATCAATAGGCTTTCGTCAAAAATGACCTTGCGCCATGATCTTAAAAGAATTGGGATGAAAGGATTCGAACCTCCGGCCCCTTCGTCCCGAACGAAGTTCAGAAGTTCTGCTAATCCCCACTGCGCCTCAATTATAGCGATTCTCAATAGGGCGCTCTACCAGATTCCTGCCAAATACCTGGTCCGGTCTACCATTTCTTCGTCTCAGATGGGTCTACTGAACTTTAGACACCGTCAAAAAGAATTAAAAAAGCAGCACCGGCGATGCCAAATCAGACATTTAGCTGTCCGTTAAGATAATCAATATCTCAATCTGCTGACCCAAGATGCCTACGACAACTCAGCGGCTGACTCTCAATGACTACCTAACTTATGACGACGGTACCGACACGACGTATGAACTCGTCAACGGAGAGCTTGTCCCGATAACCCTTGGCATGGGACTGCATGGTGAGATTGCCGATTTTATCAATACCTGCTTTCGTAATGAAATCAAGCGGCTAGGGCGAGATTGGGTTTCCAAGCAAATGGTCATTGGCATTCAATCTCCACGAGGCGATCGATGGGACACCGTTCGCATTCCCGATGTGGTTGTCTTGCCTCTGAATCAGTGGAAAGAGCTGCAAAACCGTGAAGCCGTTATCCAACTCAATGAGCCTCCACCATTACTGGTTGTAGAAGTCGTCAGCGAGTCCACCAAGGGAGTCGACTATCGTGCTAAGCGAGCTGAGTATAGCGTTCTTGATATCCCTGAATACTGGATAGTTGACCCACTTTCTGCAAAAGTTACTGTACTCATACTCACTGAAGGCTGGTATGACGCGACTGAATTTAGCCGCAGTGATAGCGTACAGTCGCCCACCTTTCCTGAACTTAGGCTAACCGTAGAAACGATTCTGAAAGGCGATTTGTAAGGTTACGGCAAACCATCTGCTTCTTTAAGAATCAAAGAACCAAACAGCGCTGCAAATACTGCAACTTATAGGTGCAACAGTCATTGTGAAAGCATCATCAAAAGGTTGATGCGTAAGCCACAAGGCGCTTCAGCAGTAGAGTTTAGAAGAATCGGGATGAGAGGATTCGAACCTCCGGCCCCTTCGTCCCGAACGAAGTGCGCTACCAAGCTGCGCTACATCCCGCTGTAGTCATTGCCTACCCTAGCATAGCTGAGCGATCGCCGCTCCCCCTGCCGCTGCACAACTTTACCGACTGTAAAAACAGCGTGTGTCTTCTGTTAGGGTTTGAAGGTTTCCGCAGCACCAAACTCAGAGTCCATGCTCGTAAATCTGGCCTACCTGCTTCACAAGCCTACAGGGACCACCAACTATGCGCTGAACCTGCTGCCTTTTTTATCTCAGTTGGATCCTTGCTTTTTGGCGACTGAAGCGAGTGGGCTAACTGAGTATTATCCTGTAGCAGATAACATGACGGCTGAGTTGGGTATGAAGGGGCACCTGCGGCGGCTGTTATGGACCCAGTTTCAGCTGCCACGGATTTATCGTCAGCAAACGAGGCAGGGCGCAGCAGCCCCACTGCTGTTTTCCCCAATCGCAGAAGCACCGCTTTTCTCAAACTGTCGCTTCATTGTGACGATTCACGATTTGATTCCGCTGCGGTTTCCTGACATTTCCCGATCGCTCACTGGGCTGCATCGGGTCTATGTGCCCCAGGTTTTGCGAGCAGCGGCACATGTCATCTGTAATTCTCAGGCCACAGCGGATGATGTGATGGCGTTTTATGGATTGAGTAGCCGCAAGATAGCGCCGATTCCACTGGCCCACGATGCAGAGCACTTTCGGCCCTTAGCGTTGGAGCGTCAGAATTACTTTCTGATATTGGGACGCCATGCACCCTATAAAAATGTCGCGATCGCCCTCCAAGCCTTTGCCCAGCTTCCCAACCCTAGTCACTATGAGCTGTGGATAGCCGGCCCGTCTGATAAGCGATATACCCCAGAACTACAGCGACAAGCAGAGGCATTGGGGATTGTGGACCAGGTGAGATTTCTAGATTATGTGGCCTATGAGCAGCTGCCCATCTTGCTCAATCAGGCATTGGCGCTCATTTTTCCGAGTTTATGGGAAGGGTTTGGTCTCCCCGTACTCGAAGCGATGGCTTGTGGCACTCCAGTGATCGCTTCCAATATCTCATCCATTCCAGAGGTGACGGGAGAAGCAGCGCTCTTGGTTTCTCCGACATCGCCTGATGAGATGACGGATGCAATGGCACAGGTCGCCCGCGATCGCACACTTTGGGACCAACTCAGCGAAGCCGGTTTGAAGCGCTCCGCTCAATTCAGCTGGGAAAATACTGGGCAAGCAACTATCAGTTTGCTCAGGTCGTACCTTTAGCATTTTGATTGGACTCAAATGCAGACCGCAACATCTAGCTTGCAAAATTGTGAAACGAGCTGTTGCGATCGCCCGTCTTGCTCAAAAGTCGTATTCAATACAGTATTTCGTCGCTGCTCTTGGTTTTGTTGGCCCTGTAGCCGTTGCCAGTTCCGTTAGGACAAGACGGGAAGGCATCTGGCTATGGGCAAGGACCTGGATGTTATTGGATACGCAAGCCTACAAGCTTAAACAGCTAAAGCTGTATCCAAGCGGGTATGCTGACTTGACGTTATACGACACCCTCCATCTAGAGATTGGCTAGCCATTTTTCAGCACGAGCATAGTTGTCTTTCTTAACCTGCTTGATGGCCTGTTCGAAGTTTAGAGTGACACCCCAGACATCCGTAGAGAAGCGCTTTTCTTGCTTCATGCGATCAAAGAATTCAACCGCCTCAACGTGGGAGAGTCCGCCTTCAGTTTTGGCAATCTGCATAAATACATCAAACACGTTATCTGCCATGCGGGCATCGCCGCAAACGTAGTAGTGACATTGTGGATGGCTGAGCTGCTGCCAGAGGACTGCTGCCTGCTGCTGCATTAGGGTCTGCACATACACCTTTTGCTCGGTCAGACGTGAGAAAGCCACCTGCAGATTACTGAGTACGCCTTGTTCTAGCCAAGACTTGAGCTGCGCTTCGTAGAGGAAGTCGCTGTGGTTGCGGCAGCCAAAGTAAAGTGTGGCGTCACCCAGCTGGACACCCATGTTTTGCAAATGCTCCCGGTGCTGAAGAAAGGCGAGCAAGGGAGAGATGCCCGTGCCCGGACCAACCATTAGCAACGGTGCTGTGGGGTCAGTTGGGGGACGAAAGTCAGAGGTGCGGGTATCAAGGCAAACGCGATCGCCCGCTGTCAGCCCTGCCAAATAGTTAGAACACAACCCCTGCCGAGTTTTACCAGTATCAGTTTTGATTTGGAGCACCCCGACAGTAATTTGAATTTTGCCGGGGTGCAGTTGCGGGCAGGAAGAAATGGAATAGAGACGGGGCTTGAGCCGGGGCAATAATTCCAGCAGCATTTCTAGAGTGATTTGGGCTGAGGGAAACTCCTCGAAGAGATCGACGATGGTCATGAAGCAGTCCTGGAGCTTTTTGCGAAGGGCAACGTTTTCGGCGCGATCGCTCTCCAGCGCAAGAATTTCCAACCAGGTCGCCAGACGCACTTTGTCTGCGGTACTGGTTGCCGCTCCATGCAGAGCCGTCAGCAAGTCACGGAAGGGGTCATGCAGCGCTAAATCAATAACTTCAGTTAGCACCTGACGCACCGTTGTCGGTCCCGCGACGGGAGGTTCGTCTTCCAGTTCTGTGCCGTCTGGCATCACATACCGAGCAGTAAAAACTGCTTCCGGGTCAACGCCAAGACGACGACATAGCCGCACTACTAGATCTGCTGGATTGTTAGGATGCACAGCTACATGGTCGCCAGTCTCGTACTGCAGCTCAGCATTGGCAATGTCGAACATCAGACAACGGGTAGAGCGACTGCCCGGAATGACTTCTTTGAGCAGTTCACGATTGGAGAGGAGGGGAACGGCAATAGGACGATGGGAGTTTGGGGCACTAGGGGGCTGAGCGTCCAGATACGTAACGGTAAGCTTTGGAAGAGATTGGGGACTAGCGCTAGTATCATCGGCTCCCAAAACGCGGGAGACCAAGCCTGACCACTGCTTGAAGGTATCGGCTTGACCTTTGATCTCGTCGCCTTTGTGCAGCGGAACAATGGGATTCGCTCCAGCTTTGGCTAGGGCTTTGTCTAGGGCAACGCCTGCGGCGCAGAAGTGTTCGTAAATCGTACTGCCAATGCCGAGAACAGAATAGTTGAGTCCTTGTAAGGCACCCCGTGGCTGCTGTTTCAGCCATTGCATAAATGACTTAGCGTTGCCGGGCATATCCCCATTTCCAAAGGTCGAGGTGACGACTAGCAACAGCTTTTCTGAAGCCAAATGAGCAGTGTTGTATTCATCTAAGCCCATGACTTTAGGGCGATAGGCCACGAATTGGCGGGCAGCACGGCGAGCAAACCCTTCGGCGGTTCCCGTTTCAGAGCCGTAGAGAATCAGAATGCGATCGCTGCGGTCCTCATTCTCATCCGCCGCCTGAATAAACTGCTCTAAGTCGAGGTCAGCTTCTACGGCCCAGCGATCAGCAGCGTGGTGATAGGCTGGCTCCAGATAAAAATCACGCATTTGGTGATGCCAAACCGGACAGGCACTGCCGCCTGCCGGGGGCATGACCCAGCCATAATCAGCGGGGCACTCGCGCCCAGACTTCTTCTCTCGCAAGTCGTGGGTAAGAAACTGCTGCGCGGCGGACTGGTGATCGACCATCGTCACCTTCGCTTTCTGGAACGAGTGAATCACCGCTACGTTCATTTCTAAGGCGACGCGATCGCGCCACAAGGTTGCTTCAGTGCTGGTGTCCAAGCCCAGCAGCTTGGCAACGTCTTCCATTTTGTCGTAGCGCCACTCCTCCAGAAAATCACGGGCAATTTCGGTGCCCATGTACCAGCCATTGAAAGGAATGCAGGCATAGGTGATGCCGCCAATGTCCATGCGGAAGTTGCTGATAGCGGGAACAGCATACCAGCGTAGACCCAAGTCCTTAAAGCCAGCTAAGGTAGGGTGCTCGATTTCGACTTCTAGAATGTCCTCTTTTTGAAACTCGTAGAGCTTTGGTTCTTTTCCGGGCACCTCAATCACCAAGGGCAGAATGTCGTACGGGGTGCGAGGTTCCGGCGGCTGCCAGCCCATTTTTTCAGTGATTGCTTGGGTCACTCCCAAGTTGGCGGCGTCCCCTAGAATGCTGCCGTCGGGCATTTCGTAGGCGGCATAACGAATCAGCTGCGGATTCCAGATGCGGGGTCCCCAGCGTTCTTGAGGCAGTTTGGGTCGAAAGGCGGTCATGGTGATCTGGATGTTGCCGCCGTTAGTAGCCAGTCGTAAGTGTTCTTCCAATTCCCGGAACATATCGTCAGGGTCAGTGATATGCCGACAGTCGCGCACCACTAAGTTCTGCCACTGGATCCGCCCTACGCATTTGGAAGCGTTGCGCCAGGAGACCTGTGCTCCATAGGCCAGTTCCTCGTAGGTGTGAGTGTAGGTGCCCGTGGCCTGCACTTCCGCTTGAATGTCCTGCCAGCGCTGTTCTCGATCAGACTCTTCCCAAGCTTGCTCATCAGAGATCGTGGTTAAGAATTCTTTGGCCTTCTTCAGCAGCCGTTCTTCATTCAGCTTGGGTAGCTTAATTACATTGCTGACTCGGTCGATCAGCGTTCGCCATGCCTGCCGCAGATCATCGTCAAAGTCAGGCACATACTTTTCAAACAGGATCAGCATCACGTCAGAGATAGCACCGTAAGCAAAGGACGGCACGCCCGCGTTCCCGTGGATACGCCCCAGATGCCGTAGCTCGATGAGTAGGCGCTCAGCATCCCCTTCAGACAGACAGATAAAGAGAAATTCTAGGGACTGTAGTAGATGGGTCGATAGGTAATTCATATCGGCCCGACCAAAGATGGGCAACACCTGAGGATACTTTGCAAAAAGCGTTTGATAGAACTCTATCCCCATCTCATTCTTGCGATCGCCAATGTACTGCCAGGACGCCGCCATACGCTGAACGATGTCTGGAGAAAGGGCGGCATCGTAGCGATCGCGCGCCGCCACCATACCTGTGATCACATGGGTATTGAAAAACTTGTAGAGAGCCGATCCCTCCCCCTTGGCGAGATTATCGCGATCGTAGTCCTCCAGATAGGGGATCTGGGGTAGCATCCACATCCACACCTGCCGCGCCTTCAGCCAGTGGCGCGGCTTCAGGCCAATGTCCGCAAAGAGGTTGCCATAGTCTTCCACCGTATCGAAGCTGTCCCCTTTTTCAATAGGCACTCCCATCATCGGCTCCCACACAACAGCTTCGGTGTGTGGACAGAGCTGCCGCACACAGCAGTCAAACAGCTCAAAAAAGTAGTCTGGTATGGTATTGAGCGCCTCACCAAGCAGAGATTCTAGCTCGGGGACCTCCAACAGAAGACGTTTGAAGAACGTCTCCATCTGCAGTTCTTTCCAAGCTCGCAGTTTGTTCCACACGTCCTTGACAATGACGGCTTCTGGCATAGAAAGAGGAATCGCTTCGGGCAGTTTCACCGGAACATCGTCTTCAACACTGAGTGGGGGGCGCTTACGGTTCGTCTGCGTGGTCGCCAAACTCAAAGAAACCGCTTCGTTTTGAATAGCGGAACTGCTTTGGGTCAGGCGAGCCTTCAGCTTTAGATTCGGGGCTATTGCCCAGGTGGTGATAGGGCATTCAACATCAATACTGCGCTCATCCCTAAACAGTCCGGCGGTGGAAAATTCAACAGTGTCAGCCTCTTGCCAAGGTTCCCCAAGTCCTCCCTGGCGATAAAGTAGCGTTAGCGCAATGGTGCAGTCCCCAGAATGTTTGATATCTACTAACCAGTTGGGCTGCAGCCGGGTCATGAGGTTCTTGTCTAGCCTCAGCCTGCCTTCACCATAGATGGTTACTCGGCACTTGTACTTGAATTCGCCAGTTTCAGGGACATCAATTGCGCTCACCTCGACGATACGAACAACGGAATCGGAGGTTGGTTGCGCGTTCGAGCGGCTAGATTCTGATAAGACCATACGTTTATTAGGGGATTAACCGCCCTTAGAATATTCGACGGATAGCGTTGAAGAGTTTGAATATACAAGAAATTTTTTAAGGATACTGGGTTGGTTTAAGCAATCAAAGCTGCGGTTTTGGGTAACTCGATTCGTCGAGCGCTTTATCCCCAAGAGTTTCGACAAAAATTTAATGATTGAAATCAGCAATATACGTCCAAGCTTAGTCAGAAGTAGCGTCGTCAATTGCGATACTGCCCTCGTTTAGGGCAGACATTAACGGCAGGACGACATGGAAGGTGCTGCCGCCGCCGACTACACTTTCGGCCCAAATTTGTCCTTGGTGCTGCTGGACGATCTGACGGCAAATCGCTAGCCCTAGCCCCGTTCCGCCTTTTGCCCGAGCATCTGACGTATCGACTTGTTGGAAGCGCTCAAAGATCAGAGTTAGTTTTTCTGCTGGAATGCCGCGACCCTGATCTCGAACCGTGATGTGCAGAGTAGAAGAGGGGTCGGTCGATCGGTGAAGCTGGGGGTTTGGGATTTGGGGTTGACCTTCTACGGTCTGATGGTCCTCAACGTTTTCCAGCTGTGCACTCATGTAGACTGTGCCTCCAGCAGATGAGAACTTGATAGCGTTGCTGAGGAGGTTGGTGAGTAGTTGCTGAATGCGATCGCCATCCACCCACAACTGGACATCGGCAGGCTCAACAATAAGCGTCACTTGGGCTGCTTGAGCCATGGTTTGCATGACGGTTTTGGCCTGTTGAAATAAATAGGGCAGGTCACAGAGCTTAGGCTGGAGGGTAAGGGTACCGGACTTCATCCGCTCCAGATCGAGGATGTCGTTGACCAAACGGACCAGGCGTTCAGCATTGTTGATAGCCATGTCGATCATCTGCTGCCCCTGAGCAGTGAGGCTGCCGAGTTGCCCAGTACCAAGCAGATCCAAAGCACCAATCATGGAGTTCATGGGGGTTTTGAGTTCATGGCTAACGAGGGAAATGAACTCATTTTCAAGGCGCTTGCGTTCGGTAATGTCGTTGGCGATCGCTAAGGCACATCGATAGCCCTGTAGCTCGATTTCCTCAACCGAAAGAAGAACCGTTCGCACATGGCCCGATTTAGTCCGCAGATCAAATTCCCAGTTGTGAAGTGCGCCTGACTGTTCTAGCCGCTCCCGCCTCTCGCGATAGCGATTCATATCCAGTCCGAGATTGAGTTCGTCCACTCGAAACCCAATGACTTCACCCCGACTGTAACCGCTAAGTTTCAGAAAGCTGGGGTTGACTTCTAGGAATCGCCCACCCTCTAAGGTCGTGATGGTGATGGGACTAGGGCTAGACCGAAAGGCCTTGCTGAAGGTTTCTTGAGCTTGTCGGCGATCGCGAATTTCCTGCTCTAGGCGCACGTTTTGGGCCTGAAGTTGACGGCGCAAGCGGCAGATTTGCAGATGCGTTTCAATGCGGGCAATAACCTCCTCCACCTGAAACGGTTTAGTGACAAAGTCAACCCCGCCGACTTTAAAGGCTCGGACTTTATCGAGCGTTTCACCTAGAGCGCTAATGAAAATGACGGGGATGTCACGGGTGATGTCTTCAGCCTTGAGTCGTTCGCAGACTTCGTACCCCCCCATTTCGGGCATGTTGATGTCTAACAAAATTAGGTCCGGCGGTGCCGCCTGGGCAGCCCGCAGCGCAGTCTTTCCTTTAGTGACACTGCGGACCTTGTAGTGCCGATCCGTTAGCAGCTGAGACAGGAGCTGCAAATTCTCTGGCGTATCGTCGATCGCCAGAATATCCGCTTGGTAAGTTCGTGGCCTGTCCATCATAATTGTAGGCGTCCCTCTAGCCAGTAGGTTCGCATTTCCGTTCGACCTTTGATGCGAATGGGTCCCCGGGGTGTGAAGCGGTAGCGATCATGCAGGTGTTGATGCAGCGCTTCAGTGACCTGAATCCGCCCGGGTTCGCCCTGAGATTCCATGCGGCTGGCGAGGTTTACTGCATCACCCCATAGATCGTAGGAGAATTTTTTAATTCCAATGACCCCCGCCACAACGGGCCCAGTATCGACACCGATGCGGAGACTGAAAGGACTGCCGTCGTCGCGATGATAGCGGCGAATTGTCTGCTGCATATCCAGAGCCATGTCAGCAACAGCCGCTACGGGATCTGTCATCGGATTAGGCAAACCGCCCACAACCATGTAGGCATCACCAATGGTTTTAATCTTTTCCAGCTGATGTTTCTCAACTAGCTGGTCAAATTCAGAAAAGATCAGATTTAACAGATCGACCAGCTTGGTAGGGGGAATCGCCGCAGACAGTCCCGTAAAATCGACAATATCCGCAAACAAGATGGTGGCTGCCTCAAATCGATAGGCGATCGCCCGATGGTTTTGCTTAAGCTGCTCTGCAATCGGCTGGGGTAGGATGTTGAGCAACAGCTTTTCCGATTTTTCTCGTTCCTGCTCTAATGCCTGCTCAGCCTTGAGGCGATCGCGAATCTCTTGCTGAAGCTGTTCATTTTGAGTTTGTAACTGTTGCCGCAGAGCACGTAGCTGTAAGTGCGTTTTAATTCGAGCGAGAACCTCTTCGACTTGAAAAGGCTTGGTCACAAAGTCCACTCCGCCGACTTCAAAAGCCTTGATCTTGTCAACCGTTTCACCTGATGCACTGATAAAGATGACCGGAATTTCGCGCGTGCGCTCATCTGCTCTCAGCCTTTCGCAGACCTCGTATCCCCCCATTTCTGGCATGTTGATATCCAGCAAAATCAGGTCGGGGGGTGCTGCTTGAGCCGCTCGAATGGCCGTTGTTCCCTTAGTGACACTACGGACTTTGTAGTGACGATCCGTCAGTAACTGAGAAAGTAGTTGCAGGTTTTCGGGTGTATCGTCAATCGCCAAGATATCGGCCCGATAGGGTCTAGCTGCTGAATCAGTCACCGCAGGAAGTCTCCGTCAGGTTAATTAGGGTATCAAAGTCAAGCTGCGTAATCAGACGGTTAAGCTGCTGCTTGAGCATGTCTTGGTTCTCTGGTAGCTGGGCTAAGAGCGATCGCAGCCAGTCAGCATCCGCCTGAATTGCTCCCTGATGAAAGGTCCGTTTCCAATCATCCGGCAGATCTTGAAGGTCATCTACTGCAAGCAAACGACTGTCCACCGGTGCTGGTGAATCATGGTCTTGAACAGGAGCCGTCACCTCGAACTGCACACCCAGATGGTCTGCCATTTTACGAAAAATCTCAGCTGCATAGAACGGCTTGTGTACAAAATCGTCACATCCGGCAGCCAGTATGTTCTGGTGCTGATCCTCGAAGGCACTGGCCGTGAGGGCGATGATTTTGGTAGAGGAGAGTGAGGGAGTAGGGGAATGGGAGAATGGGGTTTGCGTTTCGGCCCCCTCCTGTCTCCTAACTGCTGACGTCTGGCTTGGGTCGGCTTCTAATGCGCGAATTCTGCGCGTTGCTTCGTAGCCGTCCATAACGGGCATTCGCATGTCCATCCAGATCAGATGGGGTTGCCAGGTTTGCCATTGGGTTAAGGCATCCTGTCCATTGATGGCGGCGTGGGTTTCGAAGCCGACGGATTGGAGCAGTTGAATCAGGGGGGCGCGATTTTCAGGGCGATCATCAACAACGAGAACACGATATTGAGGCTGGTCAGGAGCTAGGCGCTGGATTGTTTGATGGGCTGAGAAGAAGCTGCTTTCTGAGGGATTAGTGATTTGGACGTCTAGGGCAAAGGTAAACGTTGTGCCCTCGCCAACGGCAGTAAGGACGTCGATGTTGCCACCCATGAGCTGAACAAACTGATGGGTAATGGCAAGCCCCAAACCACTGCCGCCTTCACCCGGAACATGATGGAGAGCCTGCACGAAGGGCTGGAAGAGGAACGGCACCATGTCGTCAGGGATACCGGGACCCGTATCGGCGATCGCGAATCTAATTTTTGTCGCGGCAGCGAAGTGAGCTGCTGCATCCACGGCTGGAGAATCCAGGTCTACCGAGAGACTGACTTGTCCTGTTTGAGTAAATTTAATCGCATTTCCAAGCAGGTTGATGAGGACCTGCCGCAGCTTGCCTTCATCGCACGCGATGTAGTGAGGGACGTTGTCAGCAATTTCAAAGGACAGCGCTAGCCCTTTGCTAACAGCTTGAATCTGAAACATGCTCTGCAGGGTATTCAACAGATCATGGAAGTCAAAGGGTTTATTGTTCAGCGTAATGGAACCAGCTTCAATCTTGGACATCTCCAAAACATCGTTAATTAAGTCCAAAAGATGTTTGCCGCTGGTGTTGATAACGTTCAGAGCCTGCTGCTGCTGTGCCGAGAGTCCATCGTCTCGGACCATAAGCTGAGTGAACCCCAAAATGGCATTCATTGGGGTTCGTAACTCATGGCTCATGTTGGCCAAAAACTGACTCTTGGCCCGGTTAGCCGTTTCTGCCGCTTCTTTTGCCTGGTAAAGCTCGGTGGCGGTGCGCTGCCGCTCGATCGCGATGCCTGCCAAATGAGCAGCCGTGCCAAAAATCTGCCAGTCTTCAGTAGAGGGAGATTTAGCGCGATCAAAGGTCATAGCAAATGTCCCCAACACAGCGCCCTGAGAGGCCAAAATGGGCGTTGACCAGCAGCTACGAATATTGCATTCTTGAGCAATTTGCCGAATATTAGCCCAAAGCGGATCGGTCAGCGTGTCAGTCACAATGACGGGAACCTTGTGATAGGCCGCAGCGCCACAGCTAGCCGAAAAAGGCCCAATTTCGAGACCGTTCAAGGCCCGCGTGTAGCTTTCTGGCAGGCTCGGCGCAATAGCGTTGTACAGCCGTTGTTCGGTTTCGTCCAGAAACAAGATGGAGGCTCCGCTACAGTGCGCCAATTGTTCGAAGGTGCTGATTAGCAAAGTTAGTGTTTCGTCGAGGGGGCCATCGGCGGCAATTAATTCCAAAATTTGGGTTTGGCTGCTCAACAACCGTTCGGCTCTTTTGCGGTCTGTAAAATCTTCTCCAATTCCCAACAGATGAGTGATGTTACCTTGTCCGTCTCGCAAAGGCATTTTGATACTGCGAATGAAGAGGTGCTCACCTGTGGTAGGCCGAAAGAGTTCTCTGGAGGTTTCAATCAGCTGCCCCTGCTGAACAACGTCCAAATCATCTTGACGATGGATATCGGCGATCTCAGGAGGGAGCAAGTCATAGTCGTTTCTTCCCAATCCGGCAGCAGGTGAGAAGCCCATGATGCGCTCAGCGTTTTTATTGATTAACTCGTAGCGGAAGTCGTTTTGAACGTTCTTACTAAAAACAGTCAGGGGCAAATTATCAATAAACGTGTGAAGGAACTGTTGAGATTGCAGCAGGTTTTTCTCAAGCTGGCGGCGCTTGGTAACATCCACGCCTACCGAAAGAACGCCGACGGTTTCTCCGGCTTCATCCAAAATAGGCTTATTGGACCAGTTGATCCAAACCCGGCGACCGTCTTTGCAGCGACCCTCGTTTTCATTAAAGAGGTAGTTTTCGGGATGGACGAAGAGATTCGCTAGAAAAACTCTCAGATCTCGTCCTGTTGTTTCAATCGACGGAATAAACGTTTCAGTAACGTGGCAGCCCATCATTTCTTCTAAGGAGTAGCCGAAGAACTGCTGGCCATAATCGTTCATGAACAGAACGTTGCCTTCCACATCGGACTTAACGATGATTGAATTAGCCGTTTCAACCAACAAACGATAGTCTTTTTCTCGCTGTCGTAAGGCTTCTTCTGTCTGCCTGCGTTCACTGACATCCGTCATGACAAACTCAATGCAGCTTTCGTTTTCATTGATTTGTAGTGAAAGCCAAACCCAGATGCGATGCCCGTCTCGGTGATAAAGCTCTAGCTCAAAGTTGTGTACGCCATCGCGATCGCGCAGCTGATTCACAACGCGACTGCGATCGCTCAAGTCCACGTAGAACGAGAGACTGGATACTCGGTTAATGAGTTCGTTGGGGGAGTCGTAGCCCATGATGTCAGCAAACCGCTGATTGGCTTCAAGAATGAGGCCGTCAGCAATGCGAGAACGCCCCATACCGGCTTGAGAGTTCTCGAAAATGGTGCGATACTTCGCTTCTCGTTGTCGTAGGGCTAACTCGGTCTGCTGTCGTTCCAATTCAGCACTGATCCGAGCGGCAAAAATGTGGAGAAAGAGTTCGCGATCAGAATCAAATTTCAATTCATCTCGATTCAGGATGGCGATTAGGCCGATCACTTCGTTGGTGGAACTCGTGAGCGGAACGCCTAAGTAGCAATCTAGCTGTTCGATCGCTAATGAGGAATCTCCAGGAAAGGGCTCAGTTAAATTCTCTGCAAAAAACATCGCGTTTTCGACAACGACCCGCTCGCAGGGTGTGTCTGTCAGGTCGTACTCAAAATTGTCGCGAATCTGCCCGTCCACATAAAACGAGAGCGTGCTAACCCGACGGTTCTGAGGCGATTTTAATTTGCCAATAAGAACCCCATCTACTTTCAGAAGCGTTGCAATGTGGCCAATACAGGACCGAAAAAATTCTTCTCCAGTGTAGGACGCTGTCCCGGCCACTAGCTCTTGCAGTGCTCGTTCGCGCTGTTTGCGGTCGTCGATCGCGTGGGTCACGACGACAATGACGGGATCCCCACTGCTATCGTGCGATCGCGCCAGGCTTGCACTTTGCCAGACCCAGCGGCCATCTTTGTGACGAGAGCGAAATTCAATCTCATCGTGCTGGCGTCCACTGGTTAACACCTGATAGAAAATGGCATCGCACAGCAGCAGATCATCGGGATGGACAAAGGCAGCATAGGGGCGATTTTGGGTTTCGTGGGGCGGAAATCCGATCAGGTTATTGAGGTTAGGCGAGGCATAGCGGATGTCACCCATTGGACCAATTAAAAGGATGGCATGATTGGCCTGTTCTACAATGCGGCGAAACTTTTCCTCACTTTGGCGCAGCGCTGCTTCGGCACGATGCCGTTCGGTGATGTCGCGATAGCTCCACACGCGGCCTATGATTGCACCATTCAGCCTTTGCGGTTGGGAATAGCGCTCAAAGATGCGGCCATCTTGCAGCGCAATCTGGTCAGACACGATCGCGTCGGGGGTGCGATCAAACAGCTCCAAAACACGGGCTTCAAATCCCTGGGGATCCGTTGTCTGATTCGCTAGATACCGAAATCGTGTGAGGGGTTCCGCATCCGGTGCTACCATTTCAGGCGACAGATTCCACATGTGTAGAAATTTTTGGTTATACCCTAAGACCTGACCGTCGCGATTCACCACAAAGAGACCATCAGCAGTGGACTCAAAGGTAGCTTGAAGCAGTGATAAGGCCGCTTCGCGATCGCAGGAAAATAGCCGATGAGACTCACAATCACCGCTGTATTCTTCCTGCTGACTCATTGCTGTCGCGTTCCTTTCGACCCGATGGTTTACAAATGGCTCAACCGTATCGGTCAATCGAGAAGATCTGGGGAAGGGATAAGAACCGATGGTTAGAGTCGGAGCGAGGTCACCTGACTCCGACTAATATGTTTTATGAGAACTGCTGATGCAGCACTGTCTCTTAACTGTCTGAAAGCGGCGATCGCACCGTATTACAGTTAAGACCTATCTGAGCAAAGGTCATCGAGACAGTGGCGATGATCATTTTTTGTCAAAGGGTATCAAGCAACTATGCACATTGGGCTACCGAAGGAAATCAAGGACCAGGAATTTCGTGTTGGATTGACCCCTGCCAGTGTCAAAGCACTCTGCGCTCAGGGACACAAAGTGGTCGTTGAAAAAGGAGCAGGCGTAGGTGCTGGGTTTACAGACGACGAGTATGACGCTGTAGGGGCATCTCTAGTGGGCGATGCGGAAACGGCCTGGGCACAGAAGCTGGTAGTCAAAGTCAAAGAACCCCAGCCTTCTGAATATGCCTATTTTCGGAAAGACTTGCTGCTCTTTACGTATCTGCATTTAGCGGCTGAGCGGACTCTGACAGAGGCGCTGCTCAAAAGCGGGATGAGTGCGATCGCCTATGAAACCGTAATGACCGCAGATGGTCGACTACCGCTCCTCACCCCAATGAGCATCATTGCTGGGCGATTGTCAGTGCAGTTTGGTGCTCGCTATTTAGAGAAACAGCAGGGCGGAAGAGGCGTCCTGCTAGGTGGCGTTCCGGGGGTTCAGCCGGGTCAAGTTGTGATTTTAGGAGGCGGCATCGTCGGCACAGAAGCGGCTCGTATTGCGATTGGCATGGGTGCCCAAGTGCAAATCCTGGACATCAGCGTTGATCGCCTCTCCTATCTAGAGACCCTCTTCGGTTCCCGAGCGGAGCTACTGTACAGCACAGCCGCGCAAATTGAGCGGGTCGTTCCCAAGGCCGACTTGCTGATTGGGGCCGTATTGGTTCCCGGTCGCAAAGCCCCAACGCTGGTGAATCGAGAGTTGGTAGCGCAAATGCATCCCGGTTCGGTCATTATCGATGTCGCCGTTGATCAGGGGGGCTGTATCGCAACCCTCCGCCCTACCTCTCACAGTAAGCCAACCTATATTGAGGCCGGAGTCGTTCACTTCGGCGTTCCCAACATGCCCGGTGCCGCTCCCTGGACGGCGACTCAAGCTCTGAACAACAGTACCCTGCCTTACGTTCTCAAGCTTGCGAATCAAGGACTGGACGCGCTCAAAGACGATCCGGCCCTGGCGCAAGGTCTCAATGTCGCTGATGGCAAAATCGTCTATCCCGCTGTCCAAGACGTTTTCCCTGATTTGGGTCAACCTGTCCTTAACTAGCATGAGTTGTTTATGGGGCACGATATATCGCGTCGCTACGCGGTTGTGGTGGTGTGGTCTAGCCTTGGCTCAATTCGACGATATTGCCGTCTGAATCTTGCGTAAACAGGGCAGCTCGACCGGATGAACTCATCTGAATGGGATGACCACGTTCGCTGAGACGGGCTTTGATGGGGCCTAAATCATCAACCTGAAACGCGAGATGAGGATTGCGGCCCCATTTGTCAGGGCGGGGACAAGGGGCTTGCCAATCATCAAACTGCATGATGTGGATTTGAAAGTCACCCACCTGGAACCAAAGCCCTGGAAATTTGAGCGATCGCGGCACCAACTCTAGACCTAAAACATCCCGATAGAATTCCTTGGCGGTTTCTAAATCACGAACCAGCAAAGCGACATGGAGCGATCGCACAATCGTCGCCATAACGTCCCCTCCTACAAGCAGTTTGCGCTTAACGAACTTCAATGCTGGCTAGCTGAGCGCCTTGATAATAGTGGCCCAAAATTTGACGATAGGAGTAGCCCTGTTGCGCCATATTGTGGGCGCCCCACTGACTCATGCCAATACCATGCCCATAGCCGCGTCCGTTGATTTGAACCTGATCGCCTGAAACGGCTATGGAAAATAGTGTACTGCGCAAATTGAGCACACTGCGCAGGTCATTTCCAGTCATCACCAGGGTGCCGCGATCGCCCTCCATGCGAATCTCCTGGATGCGTCCTCGGGGCGTCGTCCGCTGTGGCGTAGCGCTAACCAACCGCCCTACATCTGGCATCATCAGGCTCAACTCATCTACTGAAAACGACTGTGCCCACTCAAACACAGGTGCGCCGTAGTCATAGTCTTGCACTCCGCGCAGATAGGGAATGGGGCTGCTCCAAACATCCTCAACGTTTTCGGTATGCCCCCCAGAAGAAGAGTGGAAAACCGCTTCAATGACGTGCCCGTTATACACCAACACTTGATGGCGGGTTCCGTCTACGGCTGCTTGAGTGCTGTAGGCTTCTTCTTCTAGCCCCTTATACACTTGCCAAGTGGTGGTGGTGCCCACGTCGTAGTGGGGTTGACGCCCCCGCTGACGCCGATATAGCACATAAGAACGAGCCGCAACAGCCTGCGCCTTTAGGGCTTCCAACGGCCAACTGGTCGGCATCTCGCCGCCAACGACACTATACAGGTAGTATTCCAAATCCACATAGTTGATTGCCGTGACGCCGCTGCCGCTAGCGGTCACCAGCACACGTCCGCGATACCAGCGATCGCCAATAAAGACAAAGCCCCCTGCACTAGGCTCAACCCAGAATGATTGTCCTAACGTGTCGCCAATCTGAACTTGGGAACCTTGAGCCGAAATGGTGAGCGATCGACCCTCTGGTACCTGAGCAATGGACTGCCCCTGCTGATTTCGAACAACCCCTGTATTGGATGTGCCGACGAGAACCTGAGGTTCATTTTCGCGAATCGCAACCCGCAGCTCTAGAGCCAGAGCAGGCAGTCCCCAAATCACCCATAAAAAGAGGGCTAGTCCGCCTGTTGGTAGGAATTTCCAAAACCTAAGCAAGCTTTGCCGATTTAGAGAGTTGGAACTCACGAGGGAATGGGCCATTATCTGAATCTTCTAAACAAGCAATGCAACAAACGACTCGCTTGGCTAAAGCCAACAGCTAGATGTAGACAGATCAGCCAATTAAGACTTTGAGACAAAAATTTTGTCAACCTTCACTCAAACCCTCCTTCACCTGACCATCCCGACTGTCCGATAAAAACCTGAGGTTGACCTGTCTTACACAGATTGCTAAGCCAGGCCAAAAGCTTTGCTGCCTGCGCCTAAACGGTTGTCACCCCAAACCAGACACCAAGATAGCACCGGATGCTGAACATGAAACATCTTGATCCCAAAGGAACCTCAATCAGATTGCCCATAGACGCTATTGGCCTATCCATCGTTTTTCTGCCCTTTCTCTAGAGCAGACCTGCCGACTCATACAAACGCCGCAATATTGCCATGATTTTCTCCCCGTACAGGGGGTCTGCATCCCATCGACCGCTGAGATCGGTGATCAACGGTGCGACCCCACGCCGAACGAGACGAAATCGTGGATCGGCAACCCGCTGGGCCAGCGGCTCCGTACTGCCATAGGCTTTGAGATGTTGAATATGGGCCTGCACGCCAATCCGTTGAGTATCAAACGAGACGGCACCGTCATCGCCGGAAACAGCCCCAATTCCCCCAAAGTTGTTGCTCTCAGGACGTAGGCTGCCCAAAAATCTGAGGTAAGAGGTCTCCAAACACATCTGGCAGAAGGCTAAGTCGTGGTTGACCCCTTCCGTCTCTCCCTCCTCGCGATAAAAACGAGGCAGATCTTTATAAGGCTGCACAGCATTTTCGTTGTTGGCCTTAAGAAACATCAGCATCTGAATATCAGAGGTGACACCTTTACCCATAATGCGCTGAAGCTGATCAGAGCAAATGGGTAGGGCATTGATGGTTTTGAGCGTAACGCTGCGGGTGGTTGCATCCCAGCCAACGGAAACGTTGTACTCCCGCAGATCAATTGCCTTGATGTAGACCACCCCTCGATATCGAATCCGTCGAACCTCTGGGTCCTGAACCACATTGACGTCTAGCTGATCAGCCAGATCGATAGGAATATAGGCGTTGTTGTTGATAATGATGCCTTTTTCGTCATAAAGACCGGTATTGACCTTGATATTGACCTCTGGAAAACTGCGTATCGTTTCCGCTGCGTTTCCAGCCACTGCACGACTCCAAGACGCCACCCCATCGGCAATACCTAGCGCAATATCTCGGCGTCGATTCTGAATGAGTCCCAGATCATCGGGGTTCGTTAGATAGCCTACCTCCATAAACAGAGAGGGGCATCCCAAACGACGGGTGAAATCCAGATTGCCGACGCCCGTTGTAGTGTCAGGTTTAGCCCCTCGGCTAGGCAATTGGGGAACGCGACGGAGTAGGGCCAGCAGCAAAAGTTCCGCGTGAGATTTTCTAACTTCGTTGTTGGCAATGTAGAAAACGCTAGCCCCCCGTGCTCCAGGACTTGTGGCTGCTCCGGCATGGATTTCAAGTGCGACGTCGTCTCGTTGGCAGCGAGAGTTGATCCATCGTAGAGTCTGCTCGCGGCTGAGGTCGTCGGGCACTGAAAGTACCTCAAAGCCTCGCGATCGCAGCTCTGGCACCACCAAATCCCGAATCCGAATCATCTCAGCAGATTCGGACGTACCCGGCACCGTAACCCCCATATCGAGTGCTCCGTCCTCAAGACCGCCGTGACCTGCCGAAATCAATATCTTTCCCATAGTCGATGCCAAGCGCCCCTTGAGACAGTTGAATTCTAGGAAAGGATACCGTCAATCTTGGACATGGTTCAAAAATTGCGTCATCTCTATTGGAAATTTGACACGTTATTTATTTCTAACGGTTTGTTTTAGGGCTGATTTAGAACTACTGTGGCGACCCATGAGCCACCGTATTTAGTCACATAAGGCTTACACAGGGCCTTTTGCATCCCTCAATTCTTGGGAACGTTGAATTCGGCTTCCCCTTTTTATAAATTCAGGCGTTGAAGCCCCATTCAACTGCGTAAGTCTGGTCAAAGTTTATTCTCTCGAAACAGGAATTCTTGTCTAAAATCGCTCTATCAGCGAAGTCAAGCTTAGTTGAACGCTCTATTGCTTAAAAACATGATGTGGGACGCCTATTTGTCTCTTGCAGTTGAAAATCCAGCCCTCTTTTGGGCAATTTTTGCCGTCACCTCCGGAGGAACTGCGCTTTTAATCAGTCAAGCAGTGCCTCTATTCACGCAACTTCTTCTCAAGCGCTTTTTCCAAGACGACACCAAACAGTTTTACAGTCGGGTTGTCGAACCTCACCGATCGCTCCTCACCTTAACAGGTGCTTTAGGCATTCTCGATCTCGTCGCCCTAATCCTATTACAAGGACTCTGGTATGTGCCTTGGTACCGCAACTTAGAGTTTGGCCTGACACTCGCTCTAACCCTTTCGTTAGGCCTTTTCCTGAGTCAATGTTTCCAAACTTATTTTGATGAATATTTGCTGGGCGCAGCTGTTGAGGAGGGTCGCAAGACCAATAGTGAACTTTTAGTGGTCAGCCGGTTTTTAGCAAACCTGGGGCTGATTTTTATCCTGACAACTCTTTTTGCTCAAACCCATCAAATTAATATTATCGGGGTATTTGCCAGTTTAGGCGTAGGGGGCATTGCGATCGCTTTCTCCGCTCAAAAGGTGTTGGAACAACTACTAGGCGGCGTCGTACTGTATGTAGATCGTCCCTTCGAGATAGATGACTATATTGGGCTACCGGACGGAACGTTTGGTCGAGTTGAAACGATTGGATTGCGCTCTACCAAAATTCGAACTTCTGGAAAAGGCACGCTGGCGATCGTGCCCAATAGTTCTTTGATTCAAACCACAGTTGAGAATTTTACAGGCGCGAAAAAAGTAATGGCGATCGTCTATCTCAATCTGTATCGAGCCGTTGGCGAAGAAGAACAAGCTCTTATCCGTCAGGTCATCACGGAAAGCACCCGCGACATTTTCGGCATCGACACCCGCAGCACTGACATTACCTTCCGCACCCTTGATAGCGGCAACCTAACTCAAGTACAAGCAACCTTGTTCATCTTGGGGGCAACTGGCAGCTCAATGGACATTCGTCGTCAACTGCTGGATATCGCGAATCAAAAAATGACTCAGCGACTGAAAAGTTACGGCATTTCTTTTGATATTGAGGAGCCGATTGTTTACGTTGACTCACCCATCACGATTTGAAGATTGAGTTTTGAGTTTTGCCTAACCCTTTCGAAAGCCCTATTGCATCTACGTCTATGGGTTTTGGGTTTTGGGTTTTAAGTTTTGGGTCTTGAATTTTGAATTTTGATATGGATTCTGAGGTATTTAATTTACAGAATTGGCTCGAAATTGTGGGAATCACGTTCGAGGAAACGCCCACACTGGTGGTTTTTGGGGTATCGCTGCTGTTAGCGATCGCCGTTGGCCGTTTCACACCGCGTATTGTGCGGTTGTTCATTCGCCGCTTTTCTCCTGAACAAGTCTCTCACTTGTACGAAAACCTAGTCGCCCCTATCAGTGGAGCTTTTCAGTTAGCAGGCACGATGTTGTTAGTCTCGCTGGCGATGGTTTGGCTGCAGGAGGACTATCGCAGCCTGCACGACTTCTTCAAGCCATTTGTAGACTTAGCGTTGATTAGCACAATGGCTTGGTTGGCCTCTCGTCTGTTCGGTCGCATTTTTCGTATCTATGGCGTAGAACTGCTGAAAAAGGTTGGACGCGAAGTTGATGAGATGCTACTGGTGTTTGAAACGGTAGCAAACGTGATTATCGGCTTTATTGCAGTGCTAGCGTTTGCCCAGAGTCAGAATTTCAATCTAGTTGGACTGTTCGCCAGCTTGGGAATTGGCGGGTTGGCGATCGCTTTTGCCGCTCAAAAAATTCTGGAGCAGTTGCTCAGCACCATTGTTCTGTATCTGGATCGGCCTTTTATTCCAGGGGAGTATATTCGCTTGTCTGATGGACAGCTGGGCCGAGTCGAATCAATCGGACTGCGATCGACGAAAATTCGAACAGCGGCCAAAAGTACGCTCTTCATCTTGCCAAACTCAACCCTCTTGAACATGGAGATTGAAAACGTCAGCCGTGCCAAAAAGGTGATGGTTATGCTCTACCTCGACTTTACTCGCAGGCTGACCAATGAAGATGCCGCGTTGGTCAAACAAGTGATTACTCAGAGTACTAACTCAGTTTTTGGGGTTGATCCCGACAGTACCAGCATCGTGTTTCCCCACAGCGCTAATGAAAACGGACGCGCCGATCAGCATATGCGCCGTGCCCGTGTCACCTTTTTCATTCTTGGCTCCAGCGAAAGTTCAATCGAACTCCGCAAGCGTCTTTTGGAACTAGCTAATGAAACGATCGCTGAACGTCTGGAGAGCTACGGCCTTCACTTCTCCATGCAAGATCCTACTGTATATGTGGAATCCCCAGTCACGTTGTAAGTAAGGCAGGTTGATCCGCAGTTGGGCTAGTGCAGCGTCAAGCTCAAAATGGTGAGTCAATCCAGATCTTGCAATCGAGTTGAGGCTGACTGCTTTGGCC
This sequence comes from Oscillatoria sp. CS-180, assembly GCF_028330965.1. GTDB lineage: Bacteria > Cyanobacteriota > Cyanobacteriia > Phormidesmidales > Phormidesmidaceae > Halomicronema. The sequence continues at coordinate 66,774 of NZ_JAQMUB010000067.1, forward strand.
CCCCAGCCCCATTCTGGAGGAGCCAAATCTCCAGAAGTCTCCCAGAATGGGGGATTGAGGGGGCGAATGTACACTATTGGCTGAACCGAGAGATCGGATGGAACGCTCCGCAAGATTTTGATGCCTAAAAATTTCCGGGCAACCCGCCTCAACTAGAACATGGGTTGCTGCTGTGAGCTTCCAGCGTTTCATTGAGGTTCCAGGCGGCGCTGATTAACGCAATGTGAGTGAAGGCTTGAGGAAAGTTCCCCAGAGCCACACCGTTAACAGCCATTTCCTCAGCGTAGAGACCCAGATGGTTGGAATAGCTCAGCATTTCCTCAAAGATTAAGCGAGCTTTGTCCAGCTGTTCAGGATCAGTTTTGCCCGCACGAGTCAGGGCTTCGACCAGCCAAAAGGTACAGAGATTGAAAGTGCCTTCTCGTCCTTCTAAACCATCACTAGAGGTTTGGGGATTATAGCGATAGACCAAGCTATTAACCGTTAGTCCCCCTTCTCGCGGTGGCTTCTGGACTCGCTCCAACGTTTTGATCATGCGGGGGTCATTAGGAGCCATGAAAAAGACCAACGGCATGATCAAACAGCCTGCATCGAGGGTATCGCCGCCATAGATTTGGACAAAGGATTCCAGTTCTTCGTTCCAGCCTTTTTCAAAAATCTCTTCGTAGATGCGATCGCGCAGAGAAATCCAGGTGTCGCGATCGGCTGGAAACGATCGCTTTTCTGCCAAACGCAAGCCGCGATCAAGAGCAACCCAACACATGAGCTTAGAATACACGTGATGTTCTCGCCCGCCACGCGATTCCCACACCCCATCATCAGAGAGATAGAAGTTATCGCACACATAATCAAGCAAGCGTCGTAGATGCTGCCAAAAGTCGTATGAGATCTGAGTGCCGTACTTGTTGAAGAGGTAAACCGAGTCCATCAGCTCTCCATAAATATCGAGCTGAAGCTGGTCATAGGCTCCATTGCCAAGTCTGACAGGTTTAGAGTTTTTGTAACCGGATAGATGCTCTAAGTAAGTCTCTGAAAGTTCGCGGCTGCCATCAATGGTGTAAATCACCTGCAGCATCTTGCCATCCACCTCATGACAACGACGCTCAATCCATCCCATAAAGGCATGGGCCTCTTGAGTGAACCCCAGCCTGAGCAAAGCATAGACAGTAAAGGCTGCATCTCGCAGCCAGGTATAGCGGTAATCCCAGTTACGCTCACCACCGATGTCCTCGGGCAAGCTGGTTGTAGGTGCGGCAATAATTGCACCAGTTGGTTCGTAAGTCAGGAGTTTCAAGACCAATGCCGAGCGCTCCACCATGCCTCGCCAAAGCCCCCTGTACACGCTTTGAGAAAGCCAGCTACGCCAGAAACAAACCGTTTGCTCAAACAGCTTTTCCGCATGATCTTGAGAAATGGGAAGATTGCAGTCCTCCGTGCAGTCCACACCACGAAAGATGAAGGCCATTGATTCGCCTTCCTCAAGAACGAATTCCGCCGTGACGCCGCGATCGTCCTGTTGCAGCTCCACGTCTGTGACCAAAGCCATGTTGAGGTTATCCGATACGAAAATGGCTCCCTCATCAACGAGCTTGGTGTGATGCTCATCACGGCCATAGTTGAAGGCAGGATAGCAGGTCATGCGAAACCGCATTGAACATCGCCGTGACCTGACCTGGCGGATCAGCCACTGCTTGGGCGCGTCTGTGCCCACCGGCATAAAGTCAACCACTTCTCCTACAGCGGTCTTAGACAAAAACCGAGTGACTAAGACATTCGTTTCAGGCCAATAGAATTGTTTGTGTGTGACGTCTTCAGTTTTGGAGGTAATTTGAAAAAAGCCACCTTTCTCGTCGTCCAAAAGGGCTGCAAACACACTGGGAGAATCGTGTTTTGGAAAACAGTACCAATCGATTGAGGCGTTGAGTCCCACCAGGGCGGTGGTTCGCATATTGCCAATAATGCCGTAATTGCTGATGGGTTGATAGCCCATGAACTGAGATACCTGCCGAGATAAGTAGCCCCACGAGCTTAAGCCGTCGCTAACGAAAACGCTTCCAACCTGAGATGGATAGTAGGTGATGTCACTCTTATGACGGCAGATAGACTACTGGGGCTAGTCCTCAAGACCCTTTCGGCTTTAGTTCATTGACAGCTGGTCCATGTAAAATCTTGCCGTCTACGTCAAATCGCGATCCATGACAAGGGCAATCCCAGCTTTTTTCAGCCTGGTTCCAATCAACAATGCAGCCTAAATGGGGACAAACTGCGGAGACTTGATGGAGCGTTCCAGATTCATCTCGGTAAGCTGCTATCTTGTCGGTGCCTACAGTGACAAGTTTTCCTTCATTGGGTTTGATTTGGTTGGGATTATCAAAAAGTCCTTTAAGGCGATCGCCGACCCAACGGCTGCCCACATCTAGATTGTTCTTCAGCGACTTTTGAGTCATAAACGGAGTTGCTCTAGTGGCCTCATAAAGATCAGCCCAGGGGTTCTTTTGACCCAGGATGAGATCCCTTAGCAGCATGGCCGAAAGCGTGCTGTTGCTCATTCCCCAAAGACTAAATCCTGTTGCCACATAGGTATGTTGATTAGCCGGAGTAAGCTTGCCGATGTAGGGCAGCTTATCAAATGAGACCATATCCTGAGAGGACCAATAGTAATCAACGTTGGTAGCTCCGAAGCGATCGCGAGCATATTCAGCGAGTCGATTGAAACGTTCTGGAGTATCCGACGCCTCTCCCACCTTGTGGCCTTCGCCACCGACCAACACTATCGTGCCGCCATCATCAGTGGGTGTAGCGCGAATAGAGCGATACGTCTCGCCGGTGCCAATGAACATGCCTCCAGGAACTTGGTCTGGCTCGACTTGGAAACCAATTAGGTAAGAGCGTTTGGGAAACGTTTTTGCAAAAAACAACCCCTGATCCAAAATGGGCAAGTTTGTGGTGATAACGACGTCTCGTGCTGTGACCGTAAAGCCATTCTGAGTACGAACCTGACAAGGATCTTCGCCTGCCACCGTTTTGACACGAGTCTGCTCAAACACATAGGACCCGTTGCCATCGATTTTGCCGGCCAAAGCCAGAATGTATTTACGAGGATGAAATTGAGCCTGCTGACTAAACTTGACTGCTCCCAATGTTGCAAAGGGTAAAGGAATGTCCTTTTCAAAGGTTGCCGGTAGCCCTAATTTCTGGGCTGCCTCAACCTCCTGCTTGACTTTGGTTAAATTTTGTTGGCTTTCTGCAAACGTGTAGGCGTCTTTACGCTCAAAGTCACAATCAATCTGCTCATCCTTGACTAACGCCGCTATCTGCTCGATAGCCGCCTGATTAGACTCCCCATAAAGACGAGCCTTGTTGACGCCTACCTCTTTGATCAGCGTGTCGTATTTCAGCTGATGCAACGAGGTCACCTTAGCCGTGGTGTGACCCGAAACACCTTCGGCAACTCGGTCTGCCTCCAAGACAGCAACACGCTTACCGGCCTTTTTCAAAAGCATTGCAGTGGTAATTCCTGCCAAGCCCGCTCCCACGATCGCAACATCTACTTCGATGTCTTGAGAAAGTGACGGATAGCTAGATTGCAAAGTTGACGCTATCCAGAAAGATTGATGTGTTTCCAGAAGAGGTGAAACAGTCATAACGGGAGCATTGAGACAGCTATTTCTGTGTAGCGTAATTCCTGAAAAATGCTCTATCCCTCTAAGGGTTGAATTCACTCATACATCCTTTCCTGACTTAGCTCTTCTGTGAATTCAATTTTCTATATGGGCTATGACAAGCACAGACAAGCAATATTAAAAAATATTTCAGTAAGAATCATCTTGGAAACATGAAAATACTAGGTTTATTGACTTATTTTTAATAGAGCTAAAATATCCCATCCTGTAGAGGGCGTCAGCTTATGGCTCCACTTAGCTTATGAAAAGCATATTGGTGAATTAAAGTGACTAACGATTCGAGTTTGGGTAGACAGGCTATCAGCAAAGCAGCTGAAATTGGAATGAAGTCTCAGCTCGACGAAGCGGAGACTTTGAATGTTGATGTAGACGCCGATCCAGCTTCACTCATGAATGGTGAAGTCAATTCTGTCACCATTGAAGGTGAAGGATTAGTCATGCAGGAGGAGCTGAGAACAAAGCAGTTAACTGTCAAGACGGACGCCATCAAAGTGAATCCCTGGAAGGCTGCTTTCGGTAACATTACGTTGGAACGGCCAACCCATTCTTCTGTGAAGATGGTGCTATCTGAATCAGATATTGATACTGCCTTCAATTCTCAATTTGTGAATAGTAAAATGCCGGATTTGACTATCAATCGCAATGGTCAATCTATTCACATGACACCTCAAGAAGTCTCTTTTCAACTTCCTGAAAATGGCAAGGTAGCCGTTCATGCCCATCTCAAAAATTTAAGCACAGGCGAAATTGAGCAAATGGCTTTTCGCGCTACTCCTTACATTGCCGATAGGGGAAACCGCGTCGACCTCAAGGACGTTGAATATCTCGATAATCGAGAGATTTCTCCTGAACTTACTGCGGTTATTCTTGAACAAGTCAGTAGCTTGCTTGATCTGAAAAACTTTGAGATTCCTGGCATGAATTTGGCGCTAACGAATCTAGAAGTCGCTAATCAGGAATTGACCCTACTTGCAAATGCAGAAATCACTACATTTCCAGGCAACGCATAGAAGATATGCGGACACTGGCCTTAATCGAAGCTGGCACTAATACACTATGGCAGAAATAGGCTTACTATTCAAAACATTGGGAAAGCCCATCTATCTTAGTTTTGTAGAGCTTTGCTCTTCTCGCAGAGTATTCTGAATTTTGTAGGGCTTTGCCCTTCCCGGAGGGTATTTTGAATTCCGCGTAGCGGTACTAGAAGTTGACTGAACTCTGAGCAAAGGGCTTAAACTCCGGGTATTGTTTAATACTGGAAGATTGGGGAGCGGGGGCCAAAAGCAGTCATCATAAACTCAGCTGGTAGAGTGCCGTTAGCGCAGCGTAATGCACTACAGCTGGGTATTTTTATTGTTAGAAATCTCCGTAGCTCATAGCCAAATGACTCGCTGTCTTGTCCTAACAGAATTGGCAGCATCTATATATATCTGCGATGTCTCTTTAATTGCGGGGACGGATATGATTGCGTTCCATCTGTCGATAAGCCGCAATCCGCTTAGCTCGCTTCAAAGGAGCATGAACCAGAAGAGAGCCTAAAACCATTGCCGAAACCGTCAGGGGTAACAGGATCTGCCACTGCCCAAATCCAAGCAGCAGGCCCAGTGCAACGGCTAAGGCAAGGAATAGGGTGGTTAGTGCTAGGGCGATCGCCTCTGCTTTGGGAACATGAGCCTCCAAAAGCTTTTCTGTTGTGAGTCCTAAACCGAGTCCCAATAACCAACCGCCAATTGTGCCCGGAATAAGCCCTGCCAAAATGGTATCCCAGGAACCCGCTAGACCGTCAATGACCATCCCCACACCTGTTAGGGTCGCCGCAGCAAGAAAGATGGATAGAAAAGAGGCCAACTGAGACCCTAAATAAATTCTGGCTCCCTGCAAAGTCCATGCAGAGCCTTGTAATCCTCCCACCGTACCCAGCAGCAAACCAAAACTTGTTACCCCAACAGCCTGGGGCAAAAGAGAGGCTGGCAGTGCTGCCCATAGCAGAATCCGACAGGCCATTAAGACGAAAAAGAACAGGGCCAAGATGGGATAAAAAGAGACGCTAGAATTTTGAACCGGGATGCTAGCTGTTTGAACTTGAAGCGGAATTGAATAAGTTTGGGGAAACGCATTGGTATGCAAAAGTAGAGTCCGTTGATAAGTTTCGCCAGCCATCAATTTGCGAGTATCAATGCTGATTTGACAGGGGACTCGGTTACCCTCAAAAGTCGAGGGTGTAATCTCAAGCCAGGCATGATTCCCATTCGGCATCTTTGGATCTTGAGGATGCTTTTGCACCTCCCAATGACCTGAAAGCAGAATCTCAGGAACAACATTGGTCACGTCAACTGTGCGGGTAATGACTTCTCCAATGCGATTGGCTTGAATTGTGAAATTGGCCTGACTCATCTGCACTTCTGGCGGGTGAATTGATGCTGTAGGTAGCGACTTAAGGGCCTCCCGTGCATTTGGATAACGATCTTTGACTCTCGGCTCCGCCATTTTTTCCAACCACTTCACCCAAGGAAGGCTAAGTTTTGGCGCCAAATGTCTGAATTTTATTTTGTAGCTAATATCAACAAGGGAGCCAATATCATCTGGCTTAGTTTGCGTTAATAAGCAAATCAACGTCATGCCTAAACCATATAAATCTGAAGCTTCAGTGAGCTGACGATTAAATAATTGCTCAGGGGGCATAAAGCCCAAAGTTCCTTTGACGACGCTGCTAACACCGACCTCGCCATCACCTACACGGGCAAATCCAAAGTCAACTAGATAAACATTGAGCTTGTCATCTACCAAGATATTGTCTGGCTTTAGATCCCTGTGAATAATAGGCGGAATCCGATTCTGTAGATAGATCAGAATTTCTAATGTTTGAGTAGCGATCGCCCCGATATCTTCACCACTAAAACTGCGATTGACGGATAGTGGCTGAGCCTGTTTATATTCCTGCACCATGCAAAAGCCGTCAGGCAATTGAAAAGAATTCAAGTAAGCGGGAATTCCAGAATGCTGCAAGCCCTTCAAAACCTCAATCTCGCGCTGATGAGCGTCATATGCAGACCAGCTAGATGAAGTTTTTGCAAACTGGAACTGCTTGATTACAACGGTTCTTTGTTTCTCAATCTCGATCGCTAAATATGTAATTCGACCACCGGAACGATTCGCTCCCAGTTCTTTCTGTAAAGAATAGCCATAATGAGTAAAATCGGGTAGATCATCCATAGCCCAAAAAACCTAAAAGTCCTACCTGGTGTTGCTATAACGTCAATAAAAATGGAAGTTGACTGTACAGCCGTCGTGAGTCCTGTTAGGACAAGACGGTAAGCCATCTAGCTATGGACCAAGCACCTAGATGCTATTGAATGCGCGAACCTAGATGGCTGAAGCTATATATAAATTCCTAAACGGATCTAACTTGTTTGAACTTTGGCTTTAGACATATGAGTGAGTTCATAATTAATTGAAGATATTATCAGATTCAGGACTTTTTGCTCAATTTTTACGCGAGCTTCATCTTAACCGCCTTTCAACGATTTCAAACCAGTTCCAAAATGAAATATTGGCAAAACATAAGTACGTCAAATCAGTTATTGAAAAGAATCTAGAATTGCTCGGCTATTTGTTTTTATTCCGTCCATTTTATGATTGAACTCATCCAAGGTGTCTCATGCGGTGTCCTTTCTGTAAAAGCTCTGCTGTTACTCAACATCGTTCTTCAGTATCAGCGGCTTATACTTGCCTGACCTGCCAGCGTTCCTTTGGTTCTTCCCGGCGAGCATTTTGGGGTAAGTCTTGGCTTATTGCTTTAGGTGTGTTGGGATTGTCCTCTCCGCTGCTTCTTAATGCGTCTATGAAGACGATCGCCAATCTACTACCGACTAGTCGAGACGAAACGGTTGCGTCCATCATCGTCCTGGGTAGAGGTCCCAGCGATCGCGCCGAAAGAGCTTTAGCTACCTCAGAAATTTTTCAAACCAAGCCGGTTCCCGTTTTTGTGAGCGGTATGACTGACGCGCCTCAAATTGTGAAAGTGCTTCATGAAATGGGCGTTGAAATGGATTATTTGTCCGGTGAGCGATGCTCTCAAACGACCTGGGAAAATGGTCTGTTCTCGGAAGCTTCTCTTAAGCCCAAAGCTGAGACCAACGTTCTTTTAGTGACGGATGAGCCTCATATGCTAAGAGCATATTTGGTATTCCAGAGTTTTGGCTTTGATGTGACACCTCATGCCGTTCCTTCTGAAAAAGGACTATTTTCTCTGCAACAAGCACGGGTTGTGTTAAGAGAATATGCAGCGTTAGCAACCTACACCCTAAGGGGAAAACTTCACTCGAAGTCAGAATCTGTTCAAGAAGCGGACCAACGTCAAGCCATCCTGAAGATGGATGATTGGGGGTGTAGGCTCTAGGGAGCAAACGTTATCTGTCTGTCCCATAAAGTCATGGAAGACTTCATTGAAAATTCAATTTGTTAACAACTTTATAAACTTCATATTTGAGTCATCAAAATGCGTACCCTTAGATTACCAATTAGCATTAGCGTTCAGAATATAAATGTCTACCGTATTTCTTCGCTTTAGATCCGTAGCTCCGATAAAGCCAAATCATGATGCCAGAAATGTCTTCTACCTACATAGGACTTATGCATAAACCCTCTTACATCTCCATATTTTGGAGAACATTAAATCCGACTTCCCATATTCTGGGGTAAAGGGCCAAGACCGGCTTCAACTCCGTAAGTCCTACGCTATTGAAGCTTTTATACGCAACCAAGCATCAGCGGCTGAGTCTACTCCAAACTGCCCTTAACTAAAAAATTCTAAAACCGTCGAAATGATGGGTCATCTGTCTGTTTCAAAATCATGGTCTTTATTAATCTTTGCTCTATGCGATCCTTCTATATCAGAGCAATACGGTTGGATAGCACCCTTCTTTCAAAACGGGTGGGAGGTCAGTCATGTTCGAGTCTTAGCCAATCTTTGAGCCTAGCCCATGACTCTTTTATATAATCGCTTGCAAATATCTTTCTTGGCGTCTCTACCATGCGCCTTACTGATGGCTCTAGCCCTCTGTTTGCCGGGATTGTCGCAATCGGCACCGCTGCCTGATTTGGCTCCTATCGATGAGCGATCATTCCCTAGCATTGATAATGAGCCGGTCGTTGATAGTGAGCCAGTCGTTACAGAATCGGTCACCGATGGGTACGTGCTTGGTGCGGGCGATCGTCTGAGCGTTGAAGTATTCCGTATCCCCGAATACAGCGGCGAGTATGAAGTCCTAGTCAGCGGACGATTGAGCCTGCCTATGGTGGGCCAAGTTCCAGTTGCTGGGTTAACTTTGCAACAGGCTCAGGCCAAAATATCTGAAGCCTACGCAGCGCGGCTCCGACGACCCATCATCAATCTCTCACTCGTCGAGCCACGTCCTCTAAGAATCGGCATTGCAGGAGAGGTCACCCATCCGGGCTCATACGTTTTAGAGCGCGAAGGAACCCAGTTTCCCTCATTAATATCGGCGCTGGAAATGGCAGGTGGTGTGACCCAATCGGCAGATTTAAGGCAAATTGTGGTGACGAGGACAGGGGGCAGCGTCACGGAGGAAGTTTTGGTCACTGACCTCTGGGAGTTCTTGCAGACCGGAGACCTACGCTATAACCTAGACCTGCGCGATGGCGACACGGTCTTTATCCCGACCAGAGAAACCTTTGACCCAAATGAGTCACTTCAATTAGCTGCTGCTAGCTTTGCCGCCGATGAAAGTCGTCCACTGAATATCGTGATTATTGGCGAAGTCTTCAGACCTGGGCCTTATACCGTTACTGGGACTGCTCGAACAGGGGAAGCGGGCGTCCCTGGAGGAACAGGAGGTGCTAGCATCCCCCCTACCGTGACCCGAGCGATTCAGGTTGCGGGGGGGATTAAGCCAGATGCCGATATTCGCGGAGTGGAAATCTATCGAAGAACTCGTAATGGAGAAGAACAGCGGATTGGTGTTAATCTCTGGGAACTCCTGGCAGAAGGGCAGATTACTCAAGATATCGTGCTGCAAGAGGGGGATACGGTCTTTATCCCGGAAGCAGAAAATATTCCACCGGAAGAACTGGCTGAAATAGCGGCAGCTAGCTTTTCTCCAGATACCATTCGGATCAACGTCGTGGGTGAAGTTGAAAGCCCTGGCGTGGTTGAGGTGCCGCCTAACACTCCCCTAAGCCAGGGAATTTTGGCGGCGGGCGGATTTGACAGTCGGCGAGCAAGAACAACTGATGTTGACCTAATTCGCCTTAATCCTAATGGGACAGTAACCCGTAGTTCTGTTCCTGTTGACTTTGCGGCAGGCATCAATGACGAAACCAACCCGACGCTCCGAAATAATGATGTGATTGTCGTGAATCGATCAACATCAGCCAGCATTGCCGACACTCTAGACACAGTGGTGGTACCTTTGGGTAGAGTATTCAGTCTATTTACAATACCGACATCATTTATCCGACTGTTTGATTAGTACCGACATCATTTATCCGACTGTTTGATTAGTCCTGTTTCCTGACTCGGCTTGATTAGTGTTTCTACGCGAAATCTCTTAGAGATAGATATCACATAGGGTAAACCAGCATGGTCTCCGAAAGTTCGCTACCACAATCAGCAATCGCAGTTCCCGCCTCGGAGCAAGAAGGTGGGCTGCAGTTGGGGCGTTTTGTGGGTGCTATCAAACGCCGTATGTTGATTGTGCTCGGCGTGACTACTTTGACGGCGTCAGCAGCCGTTCTGAAAGCAATCACTGATACACCTGTTTACAATGCAGGATTTGAACTGTTAACGCCACCCACTACCCTAGAGACGCAGATTATCTCAACTATCAACGATGAGGCTCTTAGTAATCAATCTGAGCTATTTGACGTTGCTGTTGACGAGACAAAGCTCAAAATTCTTAAAAGCCCTCGTTTAATAGATCCAATTCTCGTGGAGATTCAGCAGCGTTATCCTAATACAACGTACAACCAAGTTACCAGCAACCTCTCAATTAAGCCTGATCAGACCGGCAACACGCTCCACGTCAATTATACGAATACAGACCCTGAGAAAGTTGCTTATGCTTTAGAGATAATTGTCGAAGCCTACCTCAGCTACAGTTTGGAAGACAGGCAGAATGCGATTTTTCGGGGCATTGACTTTGTTGATGAGCAGCTTCCGGTCGCTCGACAACGAGTGGAAGAACTGGAGCGAGAGCTTGAAGGGCTGAGGCAAAGTGCCAATTTAATCGATCCCCTCGTGCAAGGGGAACAGCTATCGGAACAGGCTGCCCGATTTAATGCTGAGCAACTAGATTTGCAAGTTCAGATCCAAGAAGCTCAGGATATCTACAATAATTTGCAGGCAGATCTCAACAATAGTGAGGAGTTTGCCGCGACGTCAGTGCTGTTGGAGAGCGATCGCTACCAAGCCCTTCTAGACCAGATTCTGGCAGTGGACAGTGAGCTTGCCGATCAGCTGACCCTCTATTTAGAAGACAGCCCCGAAATAGACGTGATTGAAGAGCGTCGTCAAAACCTTCAGCCGTTGCTCCAGCGAGAGGGCATCCGAGTACAGCGTCAGTTGGCAAACTATATTCAAGAATTGCAGGACCGCAATCGAGCTTTGAGTGAGACTATCGGGTCTCTCAATAATCAGATTAAGAATTTATCAACTACTGCCCGTGAATATGGCAGTATTCAGCGTGAACTGGATATCGCTTCAACCAATCTCAATCAGTTCTTGACTAAACGTGAAGCCTTGAGAATTGATGCCGCTCAAAGACAGACACCTTGGGAAATTTTGACACCGCCCTCTGCTCCTAAGGCTTCAGTAGCAAGCGCTAAGCGTAATCTAGTGCTAGGCGTTGTCTTGGGTGTTCTTTTAGGATCAGGTACTGCAATTATCATCGATCGCTTCGCAGGCAAAATTTATACGATAGAGGAACTGAAGGAAGCTGTAGGGCCAGGAATTCCGCTTTTAGCTGTCATTCCCTATGAGAAGCTTTTAGAAGGAGAGCATTCTCTGGCAAGTTCTCTGAGCCAGCTGAGCCAGTTAGGATTCAACACTCGCTTCTTCTCCTCTAATGGAGAGGGTAACAATGGTCAAAAATCCGTTTCAACTCCCTTTTTGGAAGCCTTCAGGATTTTAAGCACTAACGTTCAGTTGAGTAGTCCAGATAACCCGATCACCTCGTTCGCGGTGAGTTCAGCGATTCCAAACATGGGTAAGAGCACGATCACTTTCCACCTTGCTCATGCGATGGCTACGACGGGGCGCAGGGTTTTAATGATTGATGCCGATTTGAGACGTCCCACACTGCATAAGCTCTGCAATGTTTCCAACGAAGTTGGGGTCTCGAATTACATTTCTAGTGATATTGAGATTAAAGAAGCTATCTCCGATGTGCCTATTGATCCAAATCTATTTTTAATGTCGTCAGGTCCCATGCCACCGGATCCCATCAAAATATTGACGGCTCAGCGCATGAAAAATCTGTTGGCATTTGCTCAAGACAACTTTGACGTTGTCATCTTCGATACTCCACCTATTCTGGGATTCGCCGATGCCCTGGTTCTTGCCGCGTATACTCAAGGCGTTCTATTGACTGCGACGTTAGGAGAAATTAAGTTTGCTCAAATGCAGATGGCTCTTGATGAACTCAATGTTGCCAAGGTTTTCCCATTGGGGCTGGTTGCCAATGGCTCCAAACAAGAGAGCCAAACACGTTATAGCTATTATCAGTACTATCGTGAAGATAGAATTGACACGACTTCCCCGAACTCTAAGTATCATCTCGACGGTTCCCAAAAGCCTAAAAAAGAAGTTTCTGGCTCCAAAAATCCACTCAGTTCTTTAGGGAAGAGTTTCAAAAATCGGCGTTGAGCAGCCGTAGTGCTTAGCGTCACTGTTTGGTGCAGACTAGGTGATAGGGAACAGGGAGCAGGGGACAGACTTGCACTCTGCTAGAAGGTTGGGGACCTAATAGCACCTGGCTATTTAGCGCATAATCAGATGGGTTACTTCTTGTCCTCACAAAACTGGCGGCGGCTATAACGATTAGGCAAGTTGCCGTTTTGCCAGTTGTTGAAACAAACCGGGCTGAGAAACCAGTTCTTCAAAATTGCCCTGCTGGACCAAACGGCCTGCTTCAATGACGTAGATGCGATCAGCGTCGCGAATGGTGCTGAGACGGTGGGCAACAACAACTCGCGTCACGTTGAGATGATTCAGGCTGTCCGTCACGATCGCCTGTGTCCGGTTATCCAATGCACTTGTTGCCTCATCCATCAGCATAATCTTGGGATTGACGGCCAGCGATCGCGCAATCAAGAGCCTTTGTCGCTGTCCCCCTGAGAGGTTGCTGCCGCCCTCGCTGACCACCGTATGCATCTGCATCGGCATGGCGCGAATATCGTCTGCCAATCCGGCTTTTTCTGCTGCATCCCAAGCATTTTCCAAAGAAATTAGCGCACCGCCTGCCAAGTTCTCAAAGATAGACCCAGCGCTGAGGCGACTCGTTTGCAGCACAACTCCAAACTGGCGACGGACAGCGACTAAATCCAAGCCTGACAGATCCTGTCCGTCATAGTACACGCTGCCGGATTCTGGACTGTCAAATCCCAGCAGCAACCGCATCGCAGTTGATTTTCCTGACCCCGACGGACCGACTAACGCGATAAATTCTCCAGGTTTAGCGGCAAAGCTAACACTGTCCAGAATTAGCGGACCGTTTGAAGCATAACGGAAGCTGACTCGATCCGCCTGAAGGGATCCCGACAGCTGACCTGGGTCGTTTTTGGATAGATTGACTTCAGGCTCAGCGTGAAGAATGGGCTGTGCTCGCTGCCAGAGCGGCACGATATCTAACAGTTCAACTAGGGTATTGCTGAGGCTGGTTGCCCCTGAGATAAAAATACCGAAGGCAACTGAAAACGCCAGAAATTCTCCCGTCGATAGCCCCCCATTCACGGTTGGATCGATGAACTGACTGGCCAACCAAAAGAGAATCAGCGTCGTCAAAATGGGCAGAACTGTGTTGAAAACATCAACTGAATCTTCCAATTGCTGCGTGCTTAGAGTGAGTCGAAGTTGTTGCCCATACTGCTGACCCCAGGTAGCAAACGCCCGTTCCTCAGCTCCCGCAATCCGCAGCTTAGAGACGCCGTTGATGAGCTGTACCAACAACCCATAGAGCTTGCCCTGCATTTCCAACAGCGGACGGTACTTGCGCACTAAAACCAGGCCAGATGACACTGTGACACCCACAATGACGACGGCAACAACCAGTGCAATTAAGGCAAGAGTTGGGCTGTAGTAAAACAAAAGGCCCAAGTTGAGCAAGGCAAACGCACCTGACAAGATGCCCTGGAGGGCCGACCCGCTGAGCTTGCGGCGAATAGCACTGATGCTGGAGACTCTTGAGTTGAGGTCTCCTGTTGCATATTGGCGGTAGAAGGAGGGCCGCAGCTTCAGCAACCGATCCCAGACCGCAGCCTGCAAATGAGCATCGGAAGCTGTTTCGACTCGTAGAGTTGCGATCGCTTGAGCCAGCTGAAAAACGGCAGCTCCAAACGCTGCTGCCAGTAACCCAATGCCAATCTGTACCAGCAAAGTACGATCGCCATAAGGCACAACAGTATCAACCAGTGCCGCCGTCGCTTGGGGCACCAACATGCCAATCAGCGTGGCAGCGACCCCAGTTAGCACAATAGTGAGCCAATCCTTGGTCTGTCCCCGAAAGGCAAACGTCAATAGTGACCAGGCGTTGAGGTTGCTAGTCGGTAGAGGACGGTAGAAGATGAAAGCAACCGGATCGAGCGTGTTGGCGATCGCATCCGTCACCAAGTTGTGCCCTGTGAGTGACTCCTTGGTCTTAGGCTTGACCGGATCAAACAATTCATAGCCCTTATTGCCAGCGGGAAGCAGTGCCACTGGATGACGATCTTCTCGCGTATAGGCCACTAAGGGACCACTGTCTTTCTGCCACCATTGGCCTCGTAAGAGAACTCGTCGCAGTCGTAGCTGAGAAGCACGGGCAATCGCCTCTAGCGGTTCCTTCACACGGGCTGTATTTTCGGACGCCGCCGGCGGTTCAATCCTGACGCCCAAGACATGCCCGACAGCCCCTGCTGCGGCTAAAAGAGGAGATTCAATATCCCGCCAAGGATCGTCCTGCTCCAAAACGCCAGCTAGCTTGCTGACCACATTTTGAGTGACGTCTTGATTGAGTTGTTGCCGCTGCTGAAAGCGCCGCAGACTCAATCGCTGACGAAGAGTCTCAATCTGCTCCAACGTCATGAAGAAGTAGATGTGGAGTTGCTTCAGCCCTCGAATCAAGATTTTACGGTTCTTGACCTCAGCCGTAGGCCGAATAAAAAACTCAATGTGATCCTGTGCTTGCAAAAACATGCAGTGCCCCAGCGGGAAGCAGCCCAGCTCAGCTACTAGAGAGAGCGCTGGATTTCCCATCCAATAAGCTGTTCCCTGCTGCATTCGGACCCAAGACACGTCTCCATCAGGTGGACGACAGACCTGACCAGAGACTAAAGAAATATAGTGAATGTCCGGTGTCACTCCGGTCTGAGCCGTATGGGGCATGCCATCAAGTTGTCCGAGCTGATGAATCCAGGGATCGATCAGCTGTTTAAGGTCGTTGGTGGGGACTGTCGTCTCATCGTCTTCGACTAAGGGGAATGGAGTGACTTCTGAAGGTTCGGAGGCGATCGCCAACAGACCCAAGCCCGTTTTAGGGCAGACATCAGCGCTGAACAAGGCACCGCCGACCTCTACTACAAATAGAAAGCGGCGACGACCCGCCGGTTTGCCATCTATAAAAGTCGTGGCAAAGACCGCCATTTTGCCAGAGTCGATCACCCACATTTGGGAGGGTTGGGTGAGTAATAGGGGCTGGTTCGCAGTAACGTGCATGTCATCCTCCTCCCTGTTGAATCAATTGCTGGTACCGTCCCCCTTCTTCCCACAGGCTTTGGTGAGTGCCGCGCTGGACGATTTTTCCCCGGTCAAGCACGAGAATCTCGTCGCAGTCTCGAATGGTGCTGAGACGGTGGGCCACGATGATGCAGGTGCATCCCCGGCGGCGTAGATTTTGGTCAATACGCTTTTCCGTTTCGGTATCGAGAGCACTCGTCGCCTCATCGAGAATCAGAATCGACGGGTTGCCGACTAGGGCACGGGCAATCTCAAGCCGCTGTCGCTGGCCACCGCTCAAGTTTGAAGCCCCTTCCAAAAGCTGAGCATCATACCCGTTGGGCTGAGCGACGATGACATCTGCGATCGCGGCATCCTGAGCTGCTTTATGGATGTCGGCAGTGGGAATTGTTGTGTCCCAAAGCGTCAGATTGTCTCGAATTGGACCTTCGAAAATCAAAATGTCCTGTTCGATTACCGCAATGGAGTTCGTCAATACGTTGCGAGGGATCTGACTACGGGGAATATTGTCAAAGCAAATGTCGCCTGATCGCGGCTCATACAGTCCCGCAATCACCTTTGCCAAAGTAGACTTGCCGGAACCACTGCCGCCCACAAACGCCACTCGCTGCCCAGGTTGAATCGAAAGGTTGAGATTCTCAATCAAGGGAGCTTCTAGCGGATGGTAACCAAAGGAAATGTTCTTGAGGGTGACAGAGCCAACGAGGCGGTGAGGGACGGAGGGATGAAGGGATAGGGCTGTGGGAATTGAGGTTTCGGATGTCGTGGGTTCCTCAGAGCTGTCTTTCGGTTGTCTCGGGTCCTGAAGCTGTCTATCAACATCGTTGGCGAGTACGTCGTTGAGGCGCTGTAGATTACCCTGCAGGGTTTGTAGGGTACTGGCAAACCGGACGAGGCGATTAACGGGGCGCTGAAAGCTCACCATCAGCAGTTGAAAGGCGACAAGCATCCCGATACTAAGTTCACCGTTGATGACGCGCCAACCGCCAACAACCAAAAGAGCCAAATTACTGAGGGCGGAGAGGAGGGAGGGCAAAATGCCGAGCGTTTGGTTGGTCAGGCCGAGGGCTTGTTGGGCATTGATGGCTTTGGTGTAGTAGCCTGCCCAGCGAGCGAAGAAGTCAGACTCCAACCCTGAGGCTTTGATCGTTTCAATGCTCTGAAGACCCGCGATCGCTACCCCTGCGGCCTTACCCTGATCTTGAGACAGTCGCAGATTGGCATCCGTTCGTTGGCGACCAATCCACTGCAAAACCACCACGTTAACAATGGCAAACCCAACGGTGATTGCCGTCAGCAGCAAGTCATACTGGGCCATTGCCAGCATATAGAACAGCAATAATAAAAAACTGATCACTGTTGTCGTGAGTCGTCCGGAGAGAACAGCCGCGACCTCATCGTTCAGGCGAATCCGGTTCGCAATTTCTCCAGCAAACCGCTGGGCATAGAAACCGACTGGAAGGCGCAGGACGTGCCAGACAAAGCGACTGGTCATGCCAACGGCTAGTTTGACCCGTAGCGATCGCAGATATTGTCGCTGAAGTGCTGTCAGCCAGCCCTGAGTAACGGCGATTATTAGCAGACCCAGCAGCAAATAGGGCACCCACTCCAACCGGCCACCTACTAGGACAGAATCGACAAACACGCGACTCAGCGCCGGCAGCACCAGCGCCGGCAGCACCAGAAAGAGACCTGCGATGATTGCCAGCAGTAACGCCCCTTTGGAGGTTTGCAGACGACCCCAGAGCGATCGCACTAAGTTTTCCGTCTGTCCACCGGGTTGAAATGATGCCTCTGGCTCAAATGTGAGGGCGACACCTGTATACCCCTCGTCAAACTCTTCATGGGTAATCCGACGCGGCCCCGTTGCTGGGTCATTCAGGTAGACCCATTGAGGAGTAAACCCCTCGACGACTAGAAAGTGATTGAAGTGCCAGAACACAATGAACGGGGGCGGCAATAACATGACCCGCTCTAGGCTCTTTTTAAACCCCTTAGCATCCAGGCCATAGCTGCGAGCGGCTTTGAGCAGACTGGCTGCGGTAACCCCATCCCGTGATACTCCACAAGTTTGCCTCAATTGGGCTAGCGGTACGGTTCTACCGTGATAGCCCAGGATGGTCCCTAATGCCGCTGCCCCACATTCCACTGCCTCCATTTGCAGCACGGTGGGCGTTTTGACCCGCTTAGAAGAAGAACGAACGGCTTGTTTTGGAAAAATCAGCATGACAGCGACCCTAAAACCAGGCTTAACGGTCTAGAAATGGGAACACGAAGGCGATGGGAGCGCGTTCTTCAAGGGTGATGCGTCCCTGCACTCTAACCCCAGCAACGATAGTGTTGGGTGGCATGGCGCTGTCCATCGGGGAAAGCTGAGCCAAAACTTCTAGTCGTCCGTCCTCCCGAGTTTCTGATTCCAGTTCAACTTGACGGGCCTGCTCAAGCGTTAGCGCAGGCGATTCCAAAACCTCTACAATTTCGGCCTGGAGTCCCGGCTCGTTGTAAATCAGTAGCGTTTCAGGCGTGAGAACGACAGGCATGCCCGGACGAAACTGACCTCGATAGCGATTGTCAAAGTGTAGAAGGGCCACTAGATGACCTGTGTCTTGCTCGTCTTGGACTAACATGCCACGACCGTTTGTCGTGATGGGAATGCGTCCTATCCAACTCCAGATCAGCCCTATTCCCAGCAACAGGCACAATGCGCCCAAGGGCAGCCAAGTCCTCAAGTTGACAATGGTCATCAACTCGTCTAACCGTTCTGGAGAGGACAGCCGTTCTAGAGATTCCTGACGGAACAGATCGTTTGCTTTCTCGTCAGCCATCTTGCGTAACTCCCAGTTGCGACAGCATCCAGTTGAATTTCTTAGCCCCTTCAGACATTTGCTGTAAGTCTTCCATGTCGAGCTCTTCGTCATGTTCCTCAATATCTGGAGGTCCAGCGTCTGAGTGAGGGTCAACCAGGCGAGTGCTAACCGTGTGCAGCAGTTCCAGAATCTCGATCGCAATCAGGCGATAGAACCGAGACGCAAAGCTATTGTCTGCCTGTAGTTTCGTCACGAGCGTCTGACGAGGAACCGCGTAAACAAGAGACTCTTTGACAGCACGAATCGTCACAGGCAAGGGGCGAAAGTCCAAAAATGAGATAATGCCTGGCATACTTCCCTTTGAGAGGGTGGCAAAAGCTTTCTGGTCGCGAGTACTGTTTTCTAATCCCGAAAAGCACAAGTAGAGGGGATTGAATTTGCCCCCTGGAGAGGATATCGACATTTGCCCGTCGAGTAGAACATAAAGAGCGTCCACGGGGCGTCCTGCCTGCAAAAGCACTTTGTCGGCGGCGATCGCCTCTGTCGCACCAAACGAAGCCAGCCAATCAACGTCGCTATCCCGTAACTCTCCGAAGACAGAGAGCACCTCTTTGACAGACCGCTCCCCCCAAAATCGAATCCGTTCAGGGTCTTCAAAGATGCGGCGCAATCGATCAGACAGCATAATGGCGATTGCTCGGTGAAAGTGAGCGGCAAAGGCAATATCTTCCCGCAATTTTGCCTGCAATTCACTCACCGACATCGACATCACTAAAGAGGGTTCTGCCGTTGTTATGCAGTTAATTTCTGGCCTACCAAACAAAGGGCCAATACCAACAATTTCACCCTGAGTAAGCTGACCTATTGAAGTCTTTTGGGCATGAGAATCAACAAAAGGCACAAAGCTTAAGTCAAACTTTCCTTCTATCAAGACGTAGATTGAATCAGTACCGTTACGGGAATCCAAGAGTTGATGACCTTCTGGAATATGCGATCGCTTCCCATGGGTGATCATCCAGTCCAAGTCTGTATTGCTCAACTCTTGCAGCAAAGTATCTGTCATCAAATAAAGTTGGGTGTGACTTGCACAAGTATAGAAGTAAAAAGCGGAATGTTTCGCAACCTAATGAAAAAAGCAATCTTCTACAACAAAAGTCGCTACTGACTGTGATCCATCAACAGAGAATATCCCAAAGCATACATAAAATCGGGTTTTATCATAATTTAGAGAGCTATTTTTTCAGGCAGACAATTTTGATGAGTATGCCTATCTTTATAAATGTATTTTGTTTGGAGAAAATATAGATGACTGAGCAAGCTAAGAAAGATGCCAATCCAAAAGGTGAACAGCTTTCGGATGATCAGCTAAAAGATGTTTCCGGTGGTGTAAATTTTGATGAGCTTCGCCGCGAAAATTTAGACAAAGATGCAACAAACTTTGATGAGCTTCGCCGTGAAAATCTAGACAAAGACTAGTCATTGATTGTTGATTTCTAGTTTATAGTCACAGCTATGTGATGCAGGCTCTCTGGTAACGGGGAGCCTAAATTTTTGAGGAATTTCTAAGTTTCACTTGATTAAAAGGCTTTGGAAGTCGCAGTGCTATAGCTTGCTTTCTTATCGTAGCTAATTCGTTGCTACTTGAGTTTTATTAGTTGATTAGTATACTTCGAAGCTAATAATCAATATTGAAATTGGTCTGATAGTGAATGAAACTCTAATAAAGTAACTATTTCGGTTCTTTTATGGACTTTGAATGTATCAAGCTTGGTGTGCTTAACTCCTTTTGAATCAGTCATCTGCACACCATGACTCCAGTCCTTAAGACTGGAGTTTTCTTTTCATGTGGTTATGGAATAACAATAGTTTACGCCTTTTTGACAATAGGCATATACCCCATTGTGGTGTTTAGCTCAGGGCACCAGATGACAACTGAGGAATATTGATACAGATCAATCGAGGACGGCAGAGGATAGCGATGCTGGCCTGAACTCTTTTCAAGATCTCCGACCTTTAAATGGCGATCGCTCTGATAAACAAAAGTTGAGTCGGGTTCCGCAGCAGTATCCAGAATGAGTATCAATCTTGGCATCTGTGCCGGTGTGTTGAGCGAATGATAAAACTCAAGAAAAGTTTGACCGTTTTCTTGAACAATCTGGGCTTGAGCAGGATTTTCTGATGCGACGTCCATTAGCTTGTATGCCCTGACCAGCGTTTTGGGTTCAGAATCCATCAGCGTATCCGTCAGTGCCATCTTATACAGCGGCTGAACAGGACGTGTAGGGCCAGAGGACAATATGCTGTTGGCTAAGACTAGCGCCGGCGTCACGCCAGCAAGAATGCTATAGGCGATAAAAGAGAGTCGCACAGTCACAATTCCTTAAAAGTCAGTCATCTATCGTCATGTTCTCTGACGTGCCTGATGCTGTCCTGATGAAGAGTTTAGAGTTTTGCCTGGAAAAACTCAGCAGAAAACCCCTGTGCTCTCAGGAGAGATTCAGTCAAGACGATGGCTCGGTCAACCAGGAGAACTGATTAACCGAGCCATGCTTGATAAGTGCGACCACCTGCTATGAGTGCAACACCTGCTAACGAATTTGCCGATCTAAAAACATAAGCAGTGTGTCCCAGGACTGAGTGTCGGCCTTCGGATCGTAGCGAGTGGCTTCACCGCTAGCGCCCCACACCGTGAATGAATGGGGCACACCACCATAGATTTCCATGTCGTAATCGACGCCCGCAGCATTGAGTTCGTCAGCTAGTGCGGCGACCTGAGACATGGGTGCGATCGGGTCGTCGCCACCATGCAGGATGAGAATTGGCCCTTGAGCCTGCTCGTAGGTCTGCCCTTCAGGGGTTTCCAAACTGCCGTGAAAACTGACAAATCCGTCGATCTCGGCTCCAGCGCGGGCAAATTCTAGAACTGCGGCCCCGCCAAAACAGTACCCCATGGCGACAACCCGATTGGGATCCACACCAGTCATGCTTTGGGCTTCGGACAGTCCTGCAAACAGGCGCTGTCTCATCGTGGGGCGATCGCTATAGAGCTTGCTGCTTTCCGCTTGCGATTCCTCCGGATTAGCTGGCCGAACACCCTGCCCGTACAAATCGGCTGCGAATGCAGCATAGCCCCGTTCCGCTAGCATCTGAACGCGGCGTTTTTCATAATCGCCAATCCCATTCCAATCATGAATGAGCAATACGATAGGCTGCTCATCACCAAATCCTTCATTAATTGCGAAATACCCTTCGTAGGGCTGACCGTCTATCTCGTACACAACGGGTTCCGCCACAATATCGGCCTTGGCGTTCACGGCAACCAAGCCAATCAGACACGCTACAGTCAGCAAGACTAGCAAGACTCTTTTCAACATCAATTGACTCCTCACAGATTTCGTCTCGAATCATTTAGCTCGCTTTGATAACGAGCGAGGACTCTTGAAATATAAACTGTGTTGAGCCAGGGAATAGGCTGAGTGACTGACAAAAAATTTCTAATCATCAAACAGGTCGTTCCAGAACTACATAAAGTTGACTTGCCGAGAAATCTACTCAAGGTCAAACAAACTATGTAGACCGGCGGGGCGATCGCTCCAAGTATCGCAAGCGAAGCACATTTTCAAACGCTAGATTCCCCAGAACTGGCAGCCGTAACACCCACTGAAAACAGACGCCTCAGTAGTTCCCTGGCAACTGAGGGCTTTCGACTCGTCTCCTATACTGTGGCTATGGCGACTTTGGTAACCCCTTAAGGAGGCACGCTTGCAATGATCGCCCTATCGGATAAAACGCTCCTATCATTCGATGAATTTATAGAGTGGTATCCCGAAGCGTCTGAGCATCATTATGAATTAAGGCGTGGAGTCATCATTGAAATACCAAAGCCCAGAGGCAAGCATTCTAGAATTGCAGGTGATTTAGCCTACAACCTGGGTTCAGCTATTCGACAAACACAGCGTCCATTTTTTATTCCTAAAGAATGCATCATCAAGATTGCCGATGACACAGGTTATGAACCGGACATCATTGTTTTGGATCAGAGTGAGATTATCCATGAACCTCGTTGGGAACGCGAATCTATCGTCATACTGGGCCAAAGTATTAAACTTGCTGTGGAAGTCGTTTCGACAAACTGGCGAAATGATTACCTGTTCAAATTGGGCGATTATGAACATCTGGGCGTTCAGGAATATTGGATTGCAGATTATTTAGGAATTGGTGGACGACGCTATATTGGTACTCCCAAACAGCCGACTTTAACGGTGTGTACTTTGGTAGATGGGGAATATGAGTTGAGTCAGTTTCGAGGGAGTGATCGCATCCTTTCAACAACTTTTCCTGACTTACAACTCACTGTTGAGCAGGTATTTAATGCGACTGTATGAGTCAGAATTGGGATAAGGCGATCGCCCTCGTTCCACACATCCAGCCATGACTGTCAGCAAACACCATGCCTCATTTACGCCTGAAGAATACTTGGAAATTGAGCGGATCAGTCCGATCAAACACGAGTATGTGCAAGGGCAAATCGTTGCGATGGCGGGAGCAAGTAAAGCCCATGTCATCATCACGGGAAATCTCTCGGCCTTGCTGGTCAACCCTTTGCGGGAATTGGGCTGCATCGCCTATGCCAGTGACCTGAAGGTGCGGCTGCCAGAGTTGGGGCTTTTCTACTATGCAGACTTAACGGTGACCGGTGATGAACGCGATCGCCGCTCTAGCGAAGATTTTATTCTGTATCCCCAACTCGTTGTAGAGGTCTTGTCGGACTCAACGGAGGCGTTCGACCGAGGGGATAAGTTTACAGATTACCAGTCCAATCCGCTGCTGGAAGAATATGTCTTGATTCATCAGAAACAAATTTTAGTCGAGCGTTTTCAGCGTAAAGCTAATAATCTTTGGGTTCCTCACATTTTTCGTAGTGGCGATCGCGTGGAGTTTTCTAGCATTGGCTTCACCTGCGATATTTCCGAGCTGTATGAAAATGTGGATCAGCTGCAATAAAAAGGAAAGGGGCCATGTAGGTTGGCGAAATCAATCAGACTTTGTTGAATAGAACTGTAGTTGAAGTGTAAAGCCCTCCTCCGCTCACTGCCGATGCCATCAACTGCGTGGATTATTGTCACCATCGCCCTCGCTGCAGTGGTGGGCTACCTGACAAACCAACTCCCCGAAATTAAACTTTGTTACTCCTGAAAAGTTCAAAATCGGTGACAAGACAAGCAATCTCGCCGTCAGCACCGTAGCCCCAGTAAGATGCATAGCCACCATCTCCCCAGCCTGAGTTGAAAGCAACCACATTAGCCCCGGTGTTCTCATCGATGCAAAAATTTGCCCAGCCCCCTTTTCTATCGTAAAGATATTCATCACTTACGGCTGCTGTGGTGTTGCTTTCCATTTGTTCAATTACAACCTCCCAGTATTCATGCCAGAATGGGTCAAAAGTTCCTCTTCTAGCTTCCCAACCAACATCTCGGCTTTTTTGCAAAGCTCTGGCGTACACATCCGAATTCGGATTCTCAAATTGCAGAAGAGCACTGGCACCCTCAGCATCCATGAAGCAACCTGTGCCAGAGTCAACTCCATAGTTTTGATACTCTGCGGACCGGCTCGGCTCTAGAGTTGCGAGGTCCCATCGAAGCGGCATTTGCTTGTTGAACTGCAACATAGCACAGGCAATTCTTCTATCTCGTTCGGGCTTGAACCCTGCCAAACTCAGAAAGATGGGGTAGCATCCTGGCTTCACACTTTGCGTGAAAGTACACTCGAAATCTTCGCTGATGGACGGATCGCAAGCAACAATCTGGCCTGACGGCAATACTAAATCATCAATTTGATGAGTAGTAAATTCAACGGTTTGCAGCCCGCTATGAGGTAAGTCGTACTGAAACTGATAGCCATCTTGAAACGCTTTCGAGAAGTCAGTTCTGGGGTATCCGTTAGCGTCAATGGTGTTGGGTTCAGAAGGTGCCATAAACTTCTCCAAGCTGATGATGCTTAGCATTATGAAGGTACTTTCGAAGGCTAGAGGATAGCTACAAAATCTGATGATTGCTGAAAGGACTGCTCGGCAGTCTTCTTAAAGGATTTGGCAAAGCATTGCCCACTACTGCACATATATCGCCTAATACAATTGCTACGAGCATCTGCATCATCTAGCAATACATAGTCAGCATTCAACTCCATTGCTAGGGCGTAGACAACTTGTCAGGCAAGGACTTAATTCTGTCTTATGTCGTACAGCTACCCTTTTAACCGATCGCACACACGATCC
The DNA here is from genome assembly GCF_028330965.1 of Oscillatoria sp. CS-180. Taxonomy (GTDB): domain Bacteria; phylum Cyanobacteriota; class Cyanobacteriia; order Phormidesmidales; family Phormidesmidaceae; genus Halomicronema. The sequence continues at coordinate 91,488 of NZ_JAQMUB010000067.1, forward strand.
CCAACCCGCAATGCATTTGCCATGATCGTCAAGGCTGGGCCAACGCTGGGACAGGAGGGGAAGAAGCTGCTGTCTACCACGTAGAGATTATCAATTTCATGGGTACGGCAGTTGCCGTCTAGAACAGAGGTGCTGGGGTCGGTGCCCATCCGACAGGTACCGCACTGATAGCCGACGACTTGAATGGGCGCTTCGCCCCGGGGATACACGCCACTGGGCTTGGCCTCTTTACTATCTCTTTCTAGCGTCTTGAGAACTTCGAGCCAGCGATATACGAGGCGATCGTGGGCTTCAAAGTTATTGACTTCATAGGCGTAGCGTAACTTACCTTTTTTGTGCCAGTAAACGCGGTTGTTTGGGTCAGGCAGGACGCCTGTTTGCGCCCACCAGCCAACAGAGCGCTTTGCCAGTTGCTTTAGCCCCGAACCGGGCATGATTTGCGCCAATACGGAGAGCAGCGGCGGCGATTCAGCAAAGATCACGTCTTGCAGCAGGCCGCCACTGTTTTCAATGTGTCCCATCGGATAGGTATAGTCGCGATCGCCCCAATAAAAGTCATTCACGCTAACGCTACGGGGAAAGACGCCGTCGTTGTTGGCCGCGCCCCGTTCAACGATCACCGTCATCTGCTGCTTCATTAGGTTGCGCCCCACTTGATCAGACTTGTTCGCCAAACCATGGGGATGCTTTTCGTTAGCAGAGGCCAAGAGTAGCGCCGCTGAATTGACCGCGCCACAGGCCAAGACAACGATATCAGCGTTAAAGATCATCGATTGCTCACCGATCTCGGCTTGAACGCCCTTAATTTCGGTCCCTGTAGGATTGGTGTGGAGGGCAACCACTTTGGCCGATGTCCTCAGCGTGACATTGGTGTGTTTGAGAGCAAGGTCAATCCCAAAGACCTCAGCATCGCCCGTTGGGTCATCTGCTTGACGAGTAAGACTCATCGGTAGCGGCGTCGGATGGAGTCCTTGCTGGGCGATCGCCGCAACAATGGGCCGCATTACAGGTGCATGGTCTACTGCTGGGTAAGGATAGTCACCGCTGTGTTTGGGTTCCGTCGGATCGTTTTGAACGTCTCCGTGGACCTGATAGAGCTGCTCAACAGCAGTGTAGTAGGGCTCCAGGTCGGCATAGTTGAACAGCCATTCAGGGGCAGTGCCTTCTTGATGAGTGACCGCAGTAAAATCGCGATCGCGCATCCGTACCAGGGAAGCCGCATAGATTTTGGTATTGCCGCCTACGGCATAGTTAGTTTGGGGTGAAAACGGTTCACCGGCTTGGTCGTACCACTGTTCTGGGGCGCGATAACGTCCTTTTTTGAAGACATCCACATCAGCGCGGTTTTGCTCGTCCAAGGCCATGCCCGATCCCCTTTCTAGAATCAGGATCCGCTTGCCCGTAGGAGCGAGCTTCTGGGCTAGAGTTCCGCCGCCAGCTCCAGTACCCACAATGATTACGTCGTAATGCTGATCATCAATAATCATGGAGTTCCCCGTGATGCGTGTGGTGTTTCACAAAGTCCGTTGACCTAGGTTTATGACCTGCGTCAATTTCTTCAAAGATTTTGCTCAGAATTGTCACTTTTAGGACTTACCCAGAATACAGATAGGGTTGGGCATTGCCTGGGCTGTTCACTTTCGGACGTTTAAAGGGCAATTCTGTTAATGCAACACTTGCGTGGTGGGCAATGCCCACCCTACCCTTCTACCCCTCAAATGCCTTGTAGGGTGGGCATTGCCCACCGAAACCAGCGTGGAATAACATCGTCAGATTGCTATCAAGAATGAATAGCCTATCGCCAGACATAGATCAGGATAAATAGAACAATCCAAATGACATCCACGAAGTGCCAGAAAATAGAGGTCGCATCGACGCCGTATTCTCCACTTTCATAGTTATTAGGAATGAACGATCGCCCCAGCATAATGCCCTGCAGCAGTACCCCGGATAGGACATGGAGGCCATGAAATCCTGTCAACAAATAGAACGTGCCGCCAAATACACCATCCTTGAAGCCGAACGGTAGCGCCATCCATTCCACCGCCTGCCCGTACAAGAAATAGCTGCCCATTGCCATCGTCAGCAACCAGAAGGCTCGAAAGCCCCACAGGTTGTCCTTATGCAGAAAGCGCTCAGCAAAGTAGATGACGAAGCTGCTGGAAACTAGAACGACCGTGTTGATGAAGGGTTCTCGAATTTCCAATCCTTCAAAGCCAGCCGGATACCAGTCAGCTGCGCTGGTTTTATAGACGATGTAGCCCACAAAAAAGCTGAGGAAAATCACGCTTTCCGATAGCAGAAAGACGATGAAGCCAAACATGCGATGATCTTCTTCTTCGTGTTCTGCTGCACCGTGAACTGCCTGAGTGTTCAAAGTAGGGTCAAGATTAGCTGTGCTCACTGACTAACTCCTTGGTGGAATCGCTAGCAACTAAAGGTTCATCACTGCCGTAGCCATAGGGACCCGAGACAACAACGGGAATTTCATCAAAGTTTTCGTGGGGTGGGGGAGACGAGACGAGCCACTCTAGACCGATCGCCCGCCAAGGATTATCGCCCGCTTCCTTACCCCGTGCCCAGGAACTCAGCATATTAAGGATGAACGGTAAGGTTGAGACGCCCAATAAAAAGCCACCCAAACTGGCGAGGACATTCCAAAACGCAAACTCTGGGTCATAGGACGCTACCCGGCGAGGCATGCCTTGCAATCCCACAGGATGCATGGGCAGGAAGTTGAGGTTAGCGCCAATAAAAGTCAGGACGAAGTGCAGTTTCCCTAGCCCCTCGTAATACATGCGGCCCGTCATTTTGGGGAACCAGTGATAGATGGCCGCATAAAAGCCCATCACTACAGCCCCGTAGATAACGTAGTGGAAGTGCCCCACGACAAAATAGGTGTTGTTGACGTGAATATCAAACGGAGCCGAGGCCAGCATAATGCCTGTGATGCCGGCAAAGAGGAACATCGTCAACCCCCCCAGCGCAAACAGCATGGCCGTATTGAGCCGCAGCTTGCCCCCCCAAACCGTGGCAACCCAGGCAAATACCTTAATCCCTGTCGGCACAGAGATCATCATCGTGGTGAACATAAACAGCATCCGCATCCAGCCTGGGGTGCCGCTAGCGAACATATGGTGAACCCAGACGATACCGCTCAGTCCAGTAATGATCAGAGAAGACACTGCGACCACCCGGTAGCCAAACAACGGCTTACGGGCATAAACCGGAAAAACCTCTGAAAACACGCCGAAGATTGGCAGGATGATGACGTAGACCGCTGGGTGTGAATAGAACCAAAAGAAGTGCTGATAAAGAATTGGGTCGCCGCCCAGTTCAGGATTAAAAAAGCTGGTTCCTACAGTCAGGTCAAACAGCAGCATCACTGCGCCTGCCGTCAGAGCTGGTAGACCAAAGAGCTGAATCATCTGTGCAGATAGCACAGTCCAGCAGAAGGCAGGCATCTTGAACCAACCCATACCCGGTGCTCGCATCCGGAAGATGGTCGTGACAATATTGACTGCGCCCATGATGGAGGACACCCCAGACAGAGCAACGGCCAGCAGCCAAAGGGATTGTCCATTAATGAGATTGCCTGTCGGATTCTGCAAGCTCACGGGAGGATAGGCCCACCAACCTGACTGAGATGGACCACCCGGAACAAAGAAGCTGACCACTAGGATGACGCCAAACACAGGAACCAGCCAGAAAGCCGCAGCGTTAAGTCTGGGGAAGGCCATGTCTCGGGCACCGATCATCAGCGGCACCAAATAATTCGCTAGTCCGTTGAGCATTGGAAAGGTCCACATGAACAGCATGATGGTGCCGTGCATGGTGAACAAACCGTTATAGACGGTGCGATCGACCAGATCAGCGGGAGGAGTAATCAATTCTCCTCGCATCACCATGGCCAAGAGTCCTCCAAACAGAAAGAAGATAAAAGCCGTGACGATGTACTGGATGCCAATGACCTTATGGTCAGTGCTGAAGGTGAAAAACCGACGCCAGTTATCGGGCGCTCCTGGCTGGGGCTGGAGACTGGGCTGAGCCACCTCCAGAGATGCGTTACTCATGAGTGTCTTCCTCCGAACTAGCGTAATTGACGACGGGTGCAGGAGCCGGTTTGACGGTTTCCCAGCCGAGATCGATCGCGTTCTCATTGGCGCGATTGAACTCCTCATAGGCAACGTTTTGAGCTGGGGCCAGTGGAGTGTCTGCTGCTTCCGCTAACCAGTGCTGATAGTCCGCTGCTGACTCAACGACAACATTCGTTTGGTTAGCCGCAAAATAGGTACCGCTGTATTCAGAGTCTCGCAGGCGATACCGCCCTTCGCGGATGGGCGTGAATTCAAAATCGATCTCGCGACCTGGCACGACATCCTGCTTAACTCGAAAGGCTGGAACGAAGAAGCCGTGTAGAACATCCTCAGAGGACAGGAGCAGTCGCGCCCGCTCGTTCACAGGCAGATGGAGTTCCGTACTGCTGACGTTCTGATCGGGATAGTGAAACTCCCATGCCCACTGACGAGCATAGACCTTGATAGGACTTGCCGGTTCGTCGGGTGCGTCTAGGGGAGCTGCCGTTGCCGAAGGCATTCCCATCGCCATGTGCTCCATTGGACCCAGGATAGCCATGCGATCGTAGGTCTGGTAGCTGAAGGTGCCAATCCAGATGACGAGCAGCACCGGAATAGCGGTCCAGACAACCTCTAGCTTGACGTTGCCCTCAATGGGGGGACCATCGCTGGAGTCATATTTGGCAGCTCGCTGGAAGAGGATGGAGTATACGAGAGTGCCCGTGACCCCAAAGAAGATGAAGCTACCGATGGTCGTCATAAAGCTGAACAGATTGTCCACCAGCATAGATTCAGCAGAGGCTTGGGGTGGCATCCAGTTGTACGCTTGCTGACCTATCCAGAGGCTAAGAAAGAAGTCCGCGATCGCCAGCCCGGTCAGAATCAAAATCGTGCGTCGAGTCATATTTGCGATGACCTCTAGTGCTTAATGAGGATATTCAAGTGAGTGTTGGGATTGATGCCGGAGCGAATTAAGCGATCAGCGCTGACATGAATGCCAAAGTCAGATCCTAAGTGAGCGCCCAGCGTGCCGTGGACAAACATCAGCACGAAAATACCCAAACCGGTTAATAGGTAGCTCCACTGCACTTGCCGGGCTCGATCTTCTCGCCAAACGTAGCGCTGGAATCCTCGCCAAACGGTCATAGCTACGATCAGCCCTAGCAACACCACACCGCCAACACCATGCCAGACCATGGTGTCCATCGCCCCCAGCCCCCAGGGACTGATCACATCGTTAGGGGGTTCCGCCAGCATGATTTCATAAAATCCAGCGGCAACTGTGAAGAACGTGATCACAGCGGCAGCGACCATGTTGAACCAGCCCACGTCATATAAGCCAGAGCTAGTGACAGGGATGGCTAGAAATTTGAAGATGGGTTTTTCTAAGGGATAGAGAGCCGCAACGATGTCGAAAGCGATCGCGACGATAAATAGCCCCAGCGTCAAATGCACAAGGTTAGGGTGAATCGGCACGCCGTAGGGTAATCCATTGGCTTGTGCCCCTAATGTTGGCAGCCAGGACCCTTCAACAAGCGGCATCAAACTCACAGTAAACCTCCTCGACCTGCTTCTACAACTGGCTCAGTGTGGAGTCCATAGACCCAGACTAGTTTATCCCCTAGATAGATCTGGAACAGGACAAGAACGGTTAGCACAGCGTTAAGGCCCAGGTAGGCTTTCGGCAAGGAGTTCGCATTTCTCAATCGGATGATGTAGCGCCAGCCTGTAATGGTCGCCAGTAGGCCAGACAGCGACCATCCCAGTAATGTGTGAAGATTCAAGTCTGCCGCCGCCGCTGCATAGGGTGTCGCTAAGCCTGCTTCGAGCTGCCCAAAAATGATGGCAATAAAAATGGAAACTGTAGCAAAAACCATATTCCACCAGCTCACCTCGTAGAGCCGAACGTTTTTAGTGAAATAAGCAATCACATCGCAGAGCACGGCAAACAGGAACATCGCAATGACAAAGTGCACCACAATGGGGTGGATGGTATCGGGATAGGGTAGGTTGTGGTTATTAAGGGGAGGGAGTAAATTTTCAAACACTGTTTTTAAGCAACAAGCTACGCTTTTCTTCCACTGTTAAAATCGCGTTCTCATACAGCCCTATGGCATATGCAAAGGTAAGAGTTCTCTCTATGCTAAAGTACCTGACTCGAACAATTAGCTTAGTGTTATTAGAACGCTGGTTGCATTGTAGCGGCGCTGGTTGTAAATCACGAGGGTCTTTTTAGAATTTTTGAATAGTTTATGATTAATGTCTGGAAAGGTTGACTACGAAAAGGTTAAGGAGAGTCACATCGATCGCTCACAGACTAAAGAGTTGACCTTGAATGAGGTATGCTAGCGCCTGTTCTAAGGATTAAACGAAAATTTTGTCTAGACATAAATAGTCCAATTTTGATGTTGAAGCGATCGCCGGAAAAGCAAATCTACGCTTAATAGGATTTAGAAAATTCTATGAGGAAAATGGTTTTTATGCGGACGGCGTAAAATAGCATTAACTCTGTTCGTTCATTGTTTATCATCAGGCTAAATCGTTGAATGAGATAGGTGATGGAGAATCCGGGATGGCTTCTACTGCATCTGCCTGCTTCAGATAGCGCATCATTTCCTGGTAGATTTGGCTGCTGATGCGATCGCCGCGCTTCCCGTTTTCGAGCTTAATATCATCGACAAAGAAATTAAGGCGGAAGGTGAGGTAAGCATTGCCCTCGTCATCATGTTGCAAATCGCTGATCAACACTTGCGGCTCTTGCCATTTTTTTCGAGGCGTTTTGAATCGATCTTTTAGCCATTGCCGCAGCTCCAGCACATAGTCATCCAGCCGAGTTTCCTCACGTTCGGGTCGAGCAATTTTTTGATAGAGCCGCTGGACCCGTCGCTTCAGAAGTGTGATACGCCGCTCCCAGTCTTCAGGGATGATATCTTCATCGTCGTCCAGCAAATTAGGGTCGCGGATGCTGATGCGATACCAAGTACGAATGAGTTCAAGTAGGGTATCATCCTCTTGCGTCTCTTCAAAGTTCTCTTCAGTACGGCTGCCGCTCTCTTCGGTGTGGGCTAAACCAATGGATTGGAGCACCGTTTCATACTCCATTTGAATATTCTCAATTTCATCCTGAGTCAATCCGCCCTTCTCTGCAAATTGTAGGGTCACTACGATGGAACTCAGTTCTAAGTCAATCTCTTCTAGCTTGAAGTTGACATCGTTTTCAGCTTCCAGCCGTTTGCGCCCGATGATCTGTTGATCTGCTAGCAGCGGTTCTGTCTCTGAGGGGTGGAAATACCCCTCCATCAGCTCAAGCTTATCGTCGAGATTCCCCAAAGTATCGGGGTGGGCCAGGGCAATCTCTCGCATCACTTGTTTGAGCTGATCCAGATCCTGCTCAAAAGGCACTTCTGCCACCGTGGAGTAATGATAGTAAGTCGTTGGGCGACTGAGGTTGGTGATATTTTGCCCCTGCAAAACGCTGTTGGGAATGTACATGTCGCAGTGATTATCAAACATATAAAGCTGTGTCACCCGTACGCCGATACGGCGCAGCATGCCGACAGAACCATCCTCTAGTTTCAGCACGTCACCAAATTGAAATGGCGTATCAATCAGTAGCACCACGCCACTGAAGAAGTTTGCCAGAATGTCCTTAACCGCGAAACCAATGACAAAGGTTGCCCCCCCCAGGGTTACCCAGATGCCAGTGAGATCCAGCCCAAAGGAGTTCAGCACTAGCGCTCCACTCAGGAGAATCACAACGACAGGCACCACTGCCTCCAGTAGGGGCAGCAACACGTCATCCCACATCACCTCAGACTGCTGGGTAAATTCCTTCAGGTAGTAGACGACTACCTGCTCAAAGATTTGCACCAGCCAGTAGCTCAGCGCAATGATCAGCCCCGCTGTAAGCAACCGTTCGAAATCGTCAATGCCATCTATCGTTTTGAGCCTAAGAAACGTCACCTTGAGACTGAGCAGCAAAAAACAGGCCAGGGCAGGATAGGCCGAGACATTCAGCGTGACTAGGGGTAAATCGTTTTCAAGGCGGCGAAATAGCGATCGCAGCACCGAGAACAAAATAAAGTACAGGAGGCTGGTACCAAGCGCTGCTATCAGTAAACCTGTGATAACAAAGGCGCGAGTGCCGACGGTATAGGGAAGCAGGTGCCACAGCATGGCTTTTAAGGTGAAGTTACAGAAGGGGTACAGCCAGCAGGCGATTAAGCGGTCACCTGACAAGCATCTTTGAGGTGAAGCAAGATTTCGCGGTGGATGTCGCTGTTGATGCGATCGCCCCGCTCGCCATCTTCCAAGCGAATATCATCGACATAGTATTCCAGGCTAAATTCAAAGAAGGTGCGTTCGCGATCGTGCACAACTTGTTCTAGACGCACGTCTGGATTCTGCCAAGCACTCCGAGCCTGCTTAAAGCGGTTGCGTAGCCATTTCACAAACTTTCGCGAATAGTCATCCAGCCGCGTTTCTTCTCGATAGGGATGTAGTATCTTTTGGTTGAGCTTGTAGGCTTGCTTTTTCAGCAGTTCAATTTTGCGTTCCCAAATCTCTGACAAGATGTATTCGTCTTTGTGAACCACGTTAGGATCCCGTAGCCAAATTCGATACCATTCTCGCACCAGGCTAATCAGCGCATCGCTGTCTTGCGTTTCTTCAAGCTGAAATCGAATGAGCCGTTGTTGCAGACCCAGAAAGGAACGGCGAGGGCGAGGTGTTTGTTGGACTACTTTAAGGCCAATCAACTCTAAAACATAGTTGAACTCCTCCTGAATGGTTTCTACATCGTCTGGATCAAGTCCGCCTTTTTCCACAAACCCTAGGGTAATACTCAGGGCCTCTAAGGCTTGCTCAATATCGGCCAACTTTTCATTAACGGCATGTTCGGCCTCTAACCGCTGGCGTCCATTTTCTTTCTTGTTAAGGAAGCTTTTATCGGTTTCTTCCCAATTGAAGTACCGTTCAAGATGAACTAGCTTGGTGCCGATGTCTCCCAACGTATCGGGATGAGCTTGAAGAATTTCTTCCATAATGCGTCGAGCCTGTTCTTGATCACAGTGCGATCGCAATTGAATTCGAGTGGAATAGTGAATGGGTTCAATGGGTCGGCTGAGATTTGTAATTCTCTGACTTTGCATCACGCTGTTGGGAATATAAACCTCGGTATGCGTTTCAAACATGTATATGTGAGTGACCCGCACACCAATCTTTCGCAAGATTCCCAGTTCTCCTCCGTCTTGATTACCATCAATACGCAACACATCGCCAAATTGAAAAGGGCTATCAAGCAGCAACACGATACCGCTAAAAAAGTTCGCTAGGATATCTTTTACGGCAAAGCCAATGACAAAGGCACTTCCTCCCAAAGTGAGCCAAATCCCGCTTAAGTCCAACCCTAGAGAAAATTGAAAAATCGCTGCTGTACTCAGCACAATTAATAGTGTCGGAATCACCCCTTCAAGCAACGGAATGAGCACCTGATCCCACATCATTTCAGTGGTTTCGGCGTAGTCTTTGAGGTAGTAGACAATGACTTGCTTAAACAAGCATAGTGACCAATATCCCAATGCCGCGATAATGCCTGCGAGTAACAGTCGCTGTAACCACAGGACAGAACCCAATATTTCTGATCGCTGACCCGTAATTTTGAGACAGGTTGCTACAAACAAGAAGAGGGCGGGATAAGCCGAAACATTCAGAGTGACTAGAGCAATGTCGCGATCCCACTTTCGAAAAAGCGATCGCAGTAGGCGAAAGAAAATCACATACAGTCCCGCTGCTCCGACTACCGTCACAATTAAGCTAACTGCAAGATAAAGCGTTTCACGTAAATGAATCGGCAGTGAATTTAGCATGGGATAGCTAATAGAAAGGTAGAAGCTTCTCTAAAGGTGAGAAGGCTAAAGCAACAGAAATAATCTACTCTAAATACTGTCAGTTTTGCTGCATCATCTATCACTCAATTTCAAGTTTGAGGCTAGGTAAAAACTTCTGTAAATTCTTTAAAGACTTACCCTGCCACGGCATATCGTTAGACCCCAAAATGACTAGCTGAGTCCCTTTTTTTTTCCTCAGGCCCAAGACAAATTTAGATAACATGCTAATGCCAGAACTGTTAAGGAAAGCTAACTCTCGGAGGTCCAGCGTCATCTCAGTGGGATCCTGATCAATGACGTCTGCTAGTAAGCTGTTGATCGGGTCATAGTCTTTAGGGCCTCCCAGCGCTAGTTCTCCCTGAAACTTAACAGTTTGAGTTTCTGAGTCATATTGAATTGTGTAGTCTTCGCCTTTGATTTCCTGAGCGGTCATGACAAGTCCTATCCTCTGAGCTTAAGCAGTTGTATTAAGGTAAAACAGCTGAATATTGCGGCTGATCTTATCCAGGCGATCATGGAGAATCGCCTATGTAGCATCCCATAAATTCTCTGTGATCTTACTGGTCTAGGTTTTATTTTGGAACGTCTTGGCAAACCTGTTCCTATAGAGCAATTTGAACCATGGCGGTGACAATAGAAATTTCTGAATCCGGGGCAACGGGTTCAAATTGCCAACCCAGCTTAGCTTGGTAGTCATTGATCATCGTTAGGAAGCCTAATCCTGAAATTTTGGTATCGGGGTCTTCGGCGCTGGCTTCTACCTGACGAATATAAAATTCTTCTGGATCAGACTCTAGCAATTCTTGAATGAACTGTTGAAATTTTTCAGCTCCGAAGCGGTTGATGCTATTTGTGGCAAACATGACCGCGATAATGTCGGAACCATCCAAAAAGTGAATGCCAAATCTGACCTTGCAGTCAGCATCTTCAAGATTGAACTTCATGGCATTTTCAAGCAGTTCATTAGCGACGTAGCTAATGGCTCCTTTAGCCTCTTTGATCCGCCGCTCTTCAACCGGATCATCCTTATCGAGCGGCAAAAAATTGACGAAGTAATCCGCGATGAAATGGGCCGATAACCGCTGATTGCGCCAAAGATGACGAATCCGCTCAGAGGTAGGCGTAAAACTTAGCTCCAGAGAGTCGTGATCCGGAGGAAAGTTTGTGATGAAATCGCCAAATGTCTTCTCCATACCTGAGTTGCCTTTTGGAATTGGGTAATAGTCCATCGTCATCAGCCTTCAATACGTTGGGATCTACCCAACTGAACATCCAGTTATTGCATCGCTAATGTCTTGAGAAAACTTTCGTTAGCCGGATCAGGTAAAGACTCTGTGGTAACGTCTTGCCGTTTGAACACCAACAGTGTGATGTCGTCAAACACCTTCTGGGTGTCGATAAATTGACAAACATCATCAATGATGGCTTGTTTGACCTGTTCTGCTGGATTCTGCCAATGTTTGCTCACCATTTCGCAGAGTCGTTCCAAGCCGTACTGCTGCTTATCGGGATTGTAGGCTTCGGGAATCCCATCGGTGTAAAGGACAATCCCATCTCCAGGTTGCAGTTCCACAATGGCGTGATCAATGAATTCTGCAATATCGTCATCCAATCCAATGGGGAGGCCTAAATCCATCGTATCGATGCGCTCAACCGTACCCTCGGCTCGCACCACTAGCGTTTCTTCGTGCTGACCGCTGATACTCACCCGACCTTCAGAGTAGTTGAGGATAGTCAAGGTCAAGTTGCGATCGCTATTCATCCGCTGCACATTACGATAAATCGTGCGGTTGAGGGTGTCTAAAAATCGCACCAGGTCATACTCGCGAATTTCCTGTAGAGTGCGGACGGCGGTTTGGGTCATCAGCATCAGCAGGCCACTCTCTAACCCGTGGCCAGTCACATCTCCAATACCCAAAGTGACGATGCCTTCGGTCTGCAACACGTCATAGTAGTCACCCCCAACTTCATCAGCGGGTTCCATGTAGCCTGCAATGTCCAGACCTTCAACATTTTCTAATTCTTCTGCTTTGGGCAAGATCATCTGTTGAATCTGGCGGGCTACGTCGAGTTCGGCCCCCATCCGCAGGTTCTCTGCCTTGAGCCGCTCATTCAATGCCAGAATTTGCTCATTGGCGCTAGCGAGTTCGGCAGTGCGTTCTTCTACCCGGTCTTCTAATGTTTCCAAAGACTCTTTAAGTTGAGCTGCCATGCTGTTGAACGATCGCGCCAAATCACCCACTTCGTCTTTAGAGGTTTCAGGGGCTTTAGCGTCCAAATCTCCCGCTTGAATACGGCTAGTAACTTCAGTGAGTCGTTTAATGGGTTCTGCAATTTGCTGCTGTAGCAGTTTGACCATTGCAAGGCCCACCCCTACTGCTAGCAAACCACCTAACAACGTCTGCCATTGCGCCAAAGCCAGCCCTCGACTGCCAGCCTGTAATTCTTGGGCTAAGTCGACTTGCTGATCGGTCACAATTTGCTTGAGCTGATTCAGCATCGACTCGGCCAGCGGTTCAGCCTGCTCTTGAAACAAGAATAAATCCTGACGGTACTGGTCACTATCAACAATGTCGAACATCTGCTCTGGCAAGGGGGCGATCGCCTGCCGTTGCTTAGCAATTGCCGTCATCCGGTTTCTCTGACTGTCGGTAAGGCCAGTCTGATTCTCCAAGAGCTGTTCCCAAACCAGTTGGTTCGCCCTCGCCAAAGCGTTGTATTCGAAGCGGAAGGCGGGTTCTCGGGTCACGAGATAGCTTTGCAGGGCTGCGAGCGCTAATGAGAACGTATTCCTGAATTCCGCCATGTCACGCAGTAAGATTGTGTTGGCGCGGGAGGGCGATCGCAGTTCTTGCTCCTCTAGCATTAGCCCCATCTCTCGCTGAATCACAATCACGCTGGCATCGCCCTGCTCGTCCAGAATTTTCAACGCCGGTTGGTTATCCGTTAGATTGTTTTGTAAGGCGATGAGCTGATCGGGTAACGCTAACCAATCGCGGTAGCTCGTTGTTAATTCCTCCAGTTGTTCCCGTGACTGGGCTGAGGCATCGCGATCGCTAAATAACCTTTCCAACTGGGCTAAATCCGCCTCAAAGGCTTGACGGGTTTGCTGATATCGGTAGCGATATTCTGGTTCTCCGGTTGCCAAATAGGCCCGGATATTCGACAGCATTTTCAACAAGTTTTCTTGGGCATTGGCTGAGGCAAGGGTTGTCGGCACCCGCAGATCTTGAGTGCGCTGGATATTGGATGAGGCTACCTGTCCGGCCAAATAACTTGAGACCACCACCAACAGCGTAATTGCGACCAAACTGCCAAATCCCAACGTCAGCTTGCGGCCAATCTTCAGGTTTCGCAGCGTACGCCACAGCTGTAATCGGTTTAACTGGTGCGATCGCTTAGGCGTATTGTGATGGGATTTATGATTCATCAGCCTGGAGAGAAAAACGGTTAAAACTTAGTTCATTAATTTGATTCCACTGGAAGATTTGACGCCGAAACTGACGCCACTGCTGGTATAACTGCTGAAAACTCAAGTCCTCGCCAGCCGTCTCTTCCAGGAGCTCAAAGGTGGCGGTGTGAGCTGCCTCTAAGATGTCTTGGCTAAAGGGTCTTAGCTCAACGCCTCGAAAGATGAGATTTTGTAAGGCTCGACCGTTTGCCGCATCAAACTCTGCCAGAATCGTCAGGTTCATCTCACTGGCAGCCGCTTGCAGGATGCGCTGATACGCCGTCGGCAACTGCTGCCACTGCTCCTGATTGATCAAAATTTCGTAGGTTGTGCTGGGTTCCCACCAACCGGGATAGTAGTAATATCTTGCAACTTCATAGAGACGAAGTTGTTCATCCCCATGAGGATTCTGCCATTCTGCAGCGTCAATCTGACCCTCATCCAGTGCTGTTGCAATATCATTGACGCCTAGAAGTACAGGCTCTGCCCCCAGTTGTTCCATCACCCGTGCCCCAAAACCGGGTAGACGCATCTTAAGTCCCTTTAGGTCATCAACGGTGTCCACCGTTTTATTGAACCAGCCTCCCATTTGGACCCCTGGGCTGCCAGCCATCAAAGCCACCAATCCCAAATCGTTGTAGATGGATTGGATCGCCTCTAAACCGCCGCCGTAGTAGAGCCAGGCATATTGTTGATAGGGCATCAGACCAAAGGGCAGACTGGTGCCAAACACGAGGGCCGGGGCCTGATCGAGGTAATAGCCACTCGTGGTATGACCGCAGTCAACCTCACCCGACTGCACGACAGAGAACACCTCTAACGCCGATACAATTTCCCCAGCTTCGTAGGGAGTAATGATAAATTGCCCCGCTGTCATTGTCGCCACTTTTTCACAGAACATTTTGATAGCGCTAAAGATGATGTTGTTGCGACGGGGCCAACTCGTTGCCATGCGCCATTTGATTTCAGTTGATGAGGCAGGCGTCACCGCAGAGTTGATTTGGGCTTGCGCTGTTTGTTGAAGGGCGATCGCCCCTGTTGCCCCGAGGGTCAAATTTTGGAGTAGCCGTCTGCGCTGCATTGAACCGTTAGCTCCTAAACGGTGTTAAAAGCAAATTGGGCAAGACTCAGAGAACTCACTCGATTCCAGGCATAGAGATTTTGTCGAAAATCTAACCATTGTCGATAGAGGGTGTCGAAAGTTCTATCATCTGCCGCAAATTCTTCGTACATGTCAAAGGCCGTCTGACGAACCGTTGCCAAAATCTCATCGCTAAAGGGCAGGGTTGTGGTTCCTCCTAATCGAAAACGTTCTAGAATTTCCCGATTACGGGCGTTGTAGCGAGCAACCATAGCAAGGTTGGCAGCGGCAGATGCCGTTTTCAAAACCGTTTGATAGGCCGGGGGAAGATTAGCCCACTGCTGCTGGTTGATGAGTAATGCAAAAGTAGTCGCGGGTTCCCACCATCCGGGATAGTAATAATAGGCAGCAGCATTCTGTAACCCCAAGGTGCGGTCTTCCCTGGGACCAATCCATTCGACAGCGTCAATGGTGCCATCTAGCAAAGCAGGCACAATATTCTGCGCAGCAAGCGGGGTTGTGGCAACCCCCAATCGACTCAATACTTGGCCACCCAGACCCGGAATTCGCATTTTCAGTCCTGCTAAGTCAGCGACGGTGTTGATAGGTTGGCGGAACCAACCACCCATCTGTCCCGTTGTGTTACCTGCTGGAAGCCAGACTAAGCCAAATGGGTCAAGCAGCTTTTGGATATTGGCAATGCCGCCACCACTGTAGAGCCAGGCGTGTTGCTGCTGCGTGTCAAAACCAAAGGGAATCGATGCGCCAAACGCCAAAGCTGGGTCTTTATCTACAAAGTAATAGAGTGCTGTATGAGCACAGGGCACCTCTCCAGCTGCGACCGCATCAAACACACCCAGTGGTGGAGCCAATTCGCCCCCTTCGTAGGGAGTGATGGTAAAGCGCCCAGAGGTCATTTCACTCACTCTCTGGCATAAAATGTCAAGTCCTTCGAAGACGTCGAGAAATCGAGGCCAACTCGTTGCCATACGCCAGTTGACGACAGGCTGCGATCGCTCTGGTTCGCTGGTCAGCTCTGGAGGGTAGCTGCAGGCTGTTAGTGCACCCGCCATACCGCCAACAGCAATTTGCTCAAAAAGGTGACGACGTTTCATCTAAAAACTTCTAGGAGCGGGTTGAATAACCGCTTAAGATGACAGAAACAATCTGATATTACAGGGGGTTTAGCCCTAGACAAGGTTAGAAAAGTGAGGAATTTGAGGTCTGCAATGACGAGTAGTTCCTGATGTGAGTCACACCTTTAAACCTCTGTCAGCTTCAAGTCATCAACATAGAGCATCAAAAATCCCAAGGCAATGGTCATCCAAGACCGCCAAAAAGGCTGTATGGGAATATCCCACAGCAGCCCCCACGTACCACACCAAGACAAGATAATACCGATGTAGGTATAGACAGCAATAAGGTTGGGATAGTGACGTTTAAGGTAGACAACTGCTTTACCCCATTGCCCCCGCCGCCTATCTATTGGTTTAAGTCGACTGGTTCTCATCAAAACCAATTCATCAAGCGACTGATCGTCGATGTAGAGCATCGTTAAGCCCAGCACAAGCAAAAACAGATGTTTTGCCGCAACCACTGGGGCAACAGCAGAGACTGGAGCTAGTAGATCTTGTCCGCTAGCCCACGTGTCTGCAAGGTACCAGCTGCCACTCCAGATACTGACGATGCTGATCATAAGATAGATGGCATAAGCGTTAGGATGGCTGTGCTTAAGCTGGAAGAAAAAGCGCTCTCGGTATCCACAGGGTTCAGGCATAGCTAAGTCAATAACAACATCTCGATAAAGCGAGTCCAGGTCAGCGGCAACGATTGTATCTGCGCTTTCAGCTGCGCCGATTCCTGTTCTGACAAATGCGCCTCACCGACACTGCGCATAGCCAAATTCATTTCTTTAAGACTGATCGCATCATCACCGTCAGCATGAATGGGCAAGAAGTATGTCGTAAATTCCTCATAATTAGCCATCAGCCGACGATGCCGCAGCATCAGCTCGCCAAACTCTTCAAAGTCAATCTCGCCGCTGCCATCTCTATCAATGCAGTTAAACAAATAAGCCAATTCTGTCTCAGATGAAAATTGTCCCGTTTGGCGCAGATGTGCGGTCAATTCTTGCACCGATAGGGTGCCACTCTGATTGACATCAATCTGATTGAAAAAATATCTCAAGTCCCCTTGGACAGCGGCGCTGGCTTTGTTCAATAGTTGACTACGGTCCCGAGGCGTAATTCCCCGTCCTAAGACCTCTAGCGCGTCAGCAATTTCCTGCTCGGTCAGATAGCCATCGTTGTTGGCGTCAAATAGGGTATAGATTTCTCTAAACTCATGCTGACGATCTGCAGAAAGATTCGGAGGCATAACTTGAAAGCTCCTTGATTTGCAAGACAAAGGGCATCACATTAGTGGTGCGGAGCGGGATTTTGTGGGATTGCTGAGCATATTCAACTCTTTCATTTCAAGCGTTGGAAACAAAGAATTTCAGCAATGGGGGTTACTCCTGCATGCCGGCATAGAGGAGTCGCATAAACAGCCGCGCTCCATCGTCTTGCTTCAGCTCTGCGTAGGTAGGTGGTTCCCGCACGCCGACTACTCGCAGGTCAGACAGCAGTTCAGGATGGAACTGACAAGTAAACGATCGCCGCACTTTCCGCGTTTCGAAATCGATGTAGTTGATGCAAGTGGCAGAGCACTCGGTCACCACCTCACCGTGCTCTGCTGTCGAACAAAGAATCTCAATCGCATCGGGCAGACGAATGAGCCAGGATAACGAGCTATTAGCCACCACATGGCGACAGGGAATCAGGGCATCATGAATCAACCGATAGGCCCAGTTCGCAAAGAGAATTGCCTCTTCGTTCACCTCATCGGAATGGAACATGGCGATGTTGAGTTCATGTTCGTACTCAATGGTCGTGTCGATGATGCCTTCATGTTGATCAGCTGTAATTTCATGGGCAGTCGTCAGCTCTTCAGGAATCGCTGACGTCTCGGCATCAGGAGACTGATAGTGCAACAGCTGACGATCGCCCACTTCCTGCGATTCATTTTTGGCTACTGCAAATTCTGGATGAGTCCAGCCGTTAGCTACCTGCCGTCCGGTTTTCTTCAAAATGGGAAGCGATTGCCCCACAGACTGAATACGCTCACAAACCCGCTGCAGCGATCGCAGCGATTTTCCTTTCGCATCTCCGACAAGGGGACCTGACGTCAGCACTGCTTGAACCGCTTTTTGTAGCAGGCTGATATGGGCTTGAGCTGCAAGCTGATGTCCCAAACAGATAAAGATGGCGGGCGCACTGGTAGGCGATCGCGACAGCAAAATCCTTTCCGTCACCGCAATCAAATCGTCGTGCGAGCATCGGGACCCAGCAAAGGTTGTCGGGTCTCGCAGGGAAGGATCACCGCCTTCCATCACGATCGCTAAACCAGACGCCAACACCGCCGTCAGCTTGTCGAGATCAAACACCCCGGATGACCAGAGCGGAAACAAAACGGTGTCACAATCGGCAATGACTTGCGCTAGATAGGCCACGTTGATAGATGCCCGGACATGTTCACCCAGCGGGTTATGGCCCACATGCTCCCAAGGTTCAATGACTGCGATCGCATTGCGATAGAGCTGTGGATTCATCAATAGTTGTTCGAAGGCGGCTTGAGAATCGATCACCTTTTCCAAAGGCTGCCCCTGCCCCCAAGCAAACTCAGGATTGTGCTCCACCACAGATCGATGCATGAGTGGGCTGGGGCTATGACGATCAGCCAGAAATCGGCCCAGCAAGATATGAATAGATTCGAAACCCGAACCACTTTCACTCAAGTAGCCCGGCTGCGATCGCCAAATGTAGGGAGAAGCTTGCAGGTTAACCATCAACTCACAAAAATTGCATTTCTGACTGGACGATTCCTAGAACTTCAAAGCATCTAGTTGCTCGTGACAGGCTCTTCCTTTAGGTCCTTTCTGCCGCCGCTTCATACAGCACCGTAAAGCTAGTGGTATGGCTTCAGCCCTCTGGCTCATACACAAACGGGTGCTCAGCACATCGCTAGATGTCCTTAACAGAACTGACGACGGCTATACCTCTGGCGTCAAAAGGTCCTCGGGCCATGAAACAGGGCCTAAATCCTAATGATGACTTTTAAGCAAAGCCAACATTGACCGAGAATATCAAAAAAGATCCGGCAATCGAAGTTGGAAAAAGTAATGAAAATAGGCTCTTTCAAAGACCTCAACGTGAGAAAAGTAAGACAAGCGAGTTTAGCCCATGCCCATGCCTATCGACAGGGTCGTTATGTACCGGTCGAGTGCGACATACAGCAGCCTTACTCGTGTTGTTTAAAGGATCTTCATGCAAGCATTGACCGCTGGTTGGGTATTGTTAGCGCAGCGTAATGCCCGCAGCCAGTATTTTTATTTTCTAACAAAGAAATCGCCATGAAAGCTGTCTATTAATCTGAAGCATTGTCCCAAAAAGCATGAATCGTCGCTTGGTTTTCTTTGCTTTCCGTCTGCTTCAAAAACTCCAAGGCGATTTGGGCAACAGCAGGTTGTTCTCGGCTAAGCAGCCCGAGTTGTTGAACGGTTTGCTGAAGCTGAATGCGTTTTGAGCGCCGAGCGGCGATCAGCGGAAACGATAAGCAGGCGGTAATCCATCCCAGGACTGCTGGGACGACAGGAATCCACCAGCCTGCCAGAAAGCTGAGATAGCTGACAACAAGCAGAACGATCGCCCCCACTAGACTCGCGATCGCAATTCGTCTGATCAGCTTTAGCCCCCAAGCGGCAACGGCACCCGCTGTCGTCCATCCCCAAATCCACAGCCATTCCCCAGGTTCTGACCAGGTATTCAGTAAAGGACGCCCGTCGATTGCTCCCGCTAAGAGCTGACTGATGATATTGGCATGAATCGTGACTCCCGCCATCTGTTCAGAGGCCCCAAACCAACTGCGGCTGTAGGGTGTTCGAAACAAATCGTTGATGCTTTCAGCAGTGGACCCGATGAGAAGAATACGATCGCGCACAGCCTCCTCAGGGACCTCTCCGGCCAGGACCTGATTAATCGAAAAGGTTTGAAATTTGGACAAGTTACCGCGATAGTTCATCAAGATTTGATAGCCTCCGTCGTCTGCCCGGATGTAGCCTCCGTCATACCGACGAAAAGGCCGTAGGGTGGACTGGCCCAGCCTTATGCTATGAGGTTGGTTTGGCAGCGATTCAGGAAATATCCCTTCAGCCTCTAGATAGGCAACTGCCAACCTCAGCCCCAACCCCTGCTGCGTTTCACCCTCTTCGCTACGAACTGACAGCAATGCCCGACGCACTTTTCCATCGCTGTCTAGCACCAAGTCAGCAAAACCGATGCGATCGCTAACGGCCAATGAGGGGGGCGGAGCAACCTGACTGCCGACCGTTTTCTCGATGCCGATAAGGTTAGGCAGTGCGGCAAATAGCTGGTTGAGTTGGTCGGTCCCCGGCTGTACAGGCAAATCACGATACAAGTCAAGACCAATCAGGCGCGGTTGCTGAGCATTCAAGGATTGCAAAGTCTCGGCCAGCACTTGATCAGGAATCGGGAAACGTCCAATCTGTTGCAAATCAGGTTCGTTGATCGTAATTACGGTGATATAAGGATCAACGGTTTCAGCTCCATGGCGCAGCTGAAAAAACCTATCCAGCACTGCCCATTCCATTCCCTCTAGCCATCCGGTTAGACGCAGCAGCAACGTCAAACTGGCGATCGCCCCGCCTAATACAGCAGTCCACCTGAGGTGAGGTCGCAGACGCTTGGCCCGCTGTTGACTGACACGCTGCGCATGGGCGAGGACCTGATTCGCTTCCTTAGCAGCCCACAAAGCGAATTCGGCTTGCTGGCGTTCTTGTTGTTCTTGGTTTAAGCGTGCCTCAACGCGCTGCTGTTCTTGCAATTGACTAGCTCTCAAAAATCGATAATCTAAGTCGCTGAGCTGTTTCTGATCGGCCCAAGCGATCGCCTCCTTGAGAGCAAGCCCCTCCAGCAGACAGCGGGTATCTTGCTGACGGGATGCTATCCAAGTATTGAATGTTTCAGCATAGGGACGCAGGTGACTGAGTTGCTTAGCGACCCAGTTTTCATCGAAGACGGCCTGATAAATACGATTTTTGACTTGAAGTTGCCCTGATTGAGAAACAACCAGTCCTGAAAGCAGCAGCTCGATTTGCTCAGGACTGGAATCTAAAGGAACGTCTCTGATCGTAAGAATCTGCTGATAAAGTCCCAAAATGCGACTGGTCATAGTGGGCTGATAGAGGATGCGATCGCGAATTGTGCGTAGATGCTCTGGCTCATCGTTGCTCTCCCAATGAGCAATGATGTGGGTTGCAACGACCTGATCAATCCAGCTTTCGACCGCTGGTTTGTGAATTGGGCTGATCGCTTCTTCTAGGCTTTCAGGGTCGGTGAGATAGGCTGACTGATGCTCCTGAATCAGTAGGGAACAGAGTTTTTGCGTCAGTAAAGGTTGTCCCCCAGTCCATCTGAGTACGGTCGCTAATACCTGTTGTGGAGCGGCTCCTGCCCTCTGAAGTCCTGTCGCTAAAGGCTGAGCTTCACTGAGCGAAAAGCCGTTCAGGGAAATGGCTCGGCCAATGTTGAACGGCGTTCGCTGTTTGTCTTGAATGAGCGTAGACGGAGAAGCAACGCCAAAAATGGCGAACGCAATCCGGCAATAGCGAGCATCGACGGCCCGCCGGTTGTAGCAATAGCGAATGAGGGCAAAAAAGTCATCAATTGAGAAGGACAGCCCTAGAATGCTATCAACCTCATCAAAAAAGATATAGAAGCGGTCTTCGGGATGTCGACCTAGTAAAACATCGGCAATAAACTGGCTTAGCTTTTGTGGCAGTGACAGATCATCATGCTGTTGCCACCAATCGCGAAAATTCACCTTGTCAAACAGCCGAAAGCCCGACCATAGCTCAGCTATCAATCCCTTGTACCACTGAGTAGGCGTAACAGTTTCACTGCCAATGTTGGTCAAGTCTACGGTGATGCAGCGGTGTCCTTCTTGCTGGAGCCGATACTTCGTCCGCACCATCAGCGAAGATTTGCCCATTTGCCGGGAGTTCAGCACATAACAAAACTCACCAGCTTCCAAGGCTTGATAAAGATCGGTATCGGCCTGCCGTTCGACATAAGTTGGATCGGTGGCAACCAAGGTGCCACCCACTTGATATCGCATAAGTCATGAAGTCGATGCAGCCAGTTGATTCTGAAAATAGAGCCGATACAACTCACAGGCAGGTTTGAAGAGATCATTTTCAAAGCGAATCAGACCAAAGCTTTCTAGCCGATAAGCCGCAATCGCATCCAACCTCACGCCCTCCTCAGCATTGACCACCTTTGAGTAGACATCAGCCAGTTCCGGATCGCTTTGTAAGGTAGCTAAATAGCGTTGCAGATGCTGGCGATAAATCCCGATGGGTGTTGCTGCTGTCTCCAAAATCTCTGCCAAAGAGGTCTGCGGCTGTTGCAATGCATAAAAAACCAAACTGGCAAGATAAGGATGACCGTTGGTCAAGTGATGCAGCGCTTTGAGATGCCACGGCCCTTGACCTTGGGTTAGCGAGGTCAGGCCATATTGATGAGCGAGTTCATGTAGCTGAGCCAGCGTAAACGAGGGAAGGACGATGGACAAGCCTACATTGAAGGGGGACTGATTAATTTTCAAAGGCACGTAGAAATCAGTGCCGTGGACCAGTACTAGACGCAGCTTCTGCCAAAGCGAATCATCCTTGGACTGCTCGTACCACACTCTCACCATAGGCAAAAAGTCATTGGCGATCGCGGCATATTCAAAAATACGGTTCAGCTCATCGATTCCCAATACCAATGGAGCCGTCAAGTTGGCCAGCACACACCGTTCGATGTAAAGCTTGCAGTTGACCTTACTACCCATGTCATCGTCCCATAGTGCATCCACTTGAGACGGCAATCCCAACTGCCCACTCAGGTTGGCACAAAACCAGCGTAGGAACTTATCCAAACTGGCAAAGCAAGCTTCGTCCACTTCTTGCAAGTTCAGCTTCACAGTGCGGTGACCCCGAGTCGAGCTATGGGCCAGCAGCCGATTCAGCAAAGAACTTTTACCCATACGACGGGGAGCCTTGATTTTTAACAAACAGCCTGGCTGTTCCAGTTCGTGAAACGCGATCGTTTCCAAAGGCAACCGTTGAATATATAACGATGAATTCAGGGGCACTGGTCCTGAGGGCACCGTGAAATCGCCATAATCGTTAGCAGCGAGGACTTCACTAGAGGAATCAGACGACTTGGACACAGCGGTGAGTGAACCTGTTTGAACAGACGACGGCTGCTGATTGCTGGATAAATTTTGAAAATATGGGGTAAACACCAGATGAATATTCTTTTTGCTCACCGTCTCGTTCATAGCAACAGAGATCTCTGACCAGAGCTTGGACCCTATCTGCTTGACATACTCTGGGCCATAGCTCGACTCATGCGCCATCTGAGCATAAGTACGCTTCAGCCAGGACTGACACAAAACGAACCGCTCAAGCGCCTCTAAACGTCGCTGCAAAAGCTCTTCTACGGCATGAACGAGGCTATCTGCATCCATCAGAAAAAAACTGCGGCGATCGCCTGGCGGATTTCAACTCGGCTCGACCCGATTGTCTAGTAAACAGCCTTCGCTACTAGCTCTAAATCGTCTCATTATCATAATCGAATCTTCGACAAGGTCATTATTGAATCAATCACGATCCTGACAAAAGATAACTTTTCTACCTTTTCTTACCTAAGCAAGCCGATAACATCATGCAGGGAAAAAATCTTTCAAGAGATCAAAAGCCAAATTTCTCGACGTCCTATGCAAAGTCTTTAACACGGTTTGAAAAGCTCAATTTGTTCACACTGACGATGTAAAAAGCCCTAAGATCAGTGACTCTATAAAATGAATGCTAACTGAGTTCTTTAAACAAGAGTTGCCGTGTAAGCACGCAGCACTATTGTTCAGATTGCTACAAAACTTAGCTTAGACAACTTACTAATATTACCCTTCTACGGAGATTGTTCCAGTATCATAATTTTTGACCGAAGTGAGTGTCATGGAACTCCTTCAACGCTGAAATTGCTCTAATCTAACTTTCGATTTTCTCAATTTCAATTGAATTATTGTGCACTTCAATTGTCTCAATAGGTTGTGCACCTATTACCCATGTCTGGGTGCAATTTTTGCGATGTTAATTTTAAGTTAAAGGCTGATTAATAATGCCAGATCAAGAATTAAATCCGGTTATTCCCCTCATTTTTGATGATGATGGTAGTCAAGATGGAATGACCGCGCTTGCCTACATGCTGGAGAATCCCAAATTCGATCTGCAAGCCATCACCATTTCTCAAGGCATCGCTCGTCCCGAAATTTTTGCTGATAACCTTGCCAAAATGCTGACCCGTACGGGAGATACCGACATTCCCATTGGCGTTGGCAGAGCCACTCCTTTGGAAGGCAACAATGAGTTTCCTGATTTTATTCGCGACGGTTCAGATACGTTTTGGGCACCGTTTGTAACCCTACCCGAAGAGGCCGATCCCACTATTGTCGTGCGTGATGACGCCGTTGATCTGATCATCGAGACCATCAACAATTCACCCGAACCTGTGGCAATTCTGGCAACGGGGCCTTTGACTAATATTGCCGAAGCGCTCCGTCGGGATCCGTCTATTGTTGACAATATTGAAGTCGTTCAGGTGATGGGCGGTGCGGTTTTTGTAGAAGGCAACCTACCCGTTTTACCCTTTCCCCCTTTCTCTACCAATCTGGAGGGAGAATTCAATATCTGGGTGGATCCCGTTGCAGCCCAAGACGTTTTTGATTTTGGCGAACAGGGATTAAAAATTCAACTCACTCCCCTGGATGCGACTAACCAAGTTGAATTCGATCGCGAAGACTATGAAGCGTGGTTAGCGACAGACACCCCTGAGAGCCTAATTGCGGCTGAATTTCTCGACTTTGCTTTGGCCGTCATTCAAAGCGATCTTGATCCCAATCCGGTGTGGGATTTAGTTGCGGCAATCAACCTCAGCGAACCTGACTTCTCCCCTGAAACGCCCCTACACATTGACGTTGATACAGAGTCAGATCCTGGCGATACGCAAGGAAAAACAGAAGCGGTTGAAGGACTTCCTCCTAACGTCTTAGTCTCCCTAGATCCCAGCTTCGACAATATTGATTTTGATGCCAGCGAAGTCTTTTCAGCCTTATTGCCCAGCGAACCTACTATTACGGTCGGTATTGCACCAGACGAGGTGATGATAGCAGAGGGAGAAACCTTTACCTGGAATTTTACACTCAATCACCCTGCTCCAGAAGGTGGCCTATCTGTGTTCCTGCCTATCACAGTGAACAAAGATCCGGCCCCTGGCGATGTTGACTATTTTGTAGAGGGCAGCAGCAACATTGCTGATTTTGAATTGGTGACGCTGTTCGACGACTCCATCTCTCGGGTTATTGCCTTTGGCGACAGCTATTCAGAAAATGGGCGATCGCTTGAACTCTCTACCGAAGCCGTCAATGCCGGGGTGCCAGATGCCTTCATTCTGCCAGCCGATCCTACTCTGGGACTCTACGATGCTGAAGGACGCTGGACGAATGGTCCTACAGCTGTTGAGGTACTGTCAGAGACCCTTGAAGTGGGTCTAACCAACTATGCAGTTGGCGGCGGTAAAAGTGGCAACGGCAACTACTACAGCTGGCTTGATCCAATCGAAGACACGGGCGTTTTGGGACAAATTGAGCAGTTTTCGGCGGATCTGTCCGGTCAAGCTGCCGATCCGGATGCGCTGTACTTCATCTTCGCTTCCGCCAACGATCTGTTTGAATACGCTGATTTTGGTTTGCCGGGCACAGTCGAAGCGCTTGCCGTCGACACGGTTGGAAATATTGCGGAGAGCGTATTGCAGCTGTCCGATCTGGGTGCAGAAAAGTTTCTTGTCGTGAACTCTTCCGACCTGGATATTCTGCCAGGTGTGATTGAGTTTGGACAGGTTGCAGAAGCCGCCACATTTACCGATGAAGTGAATGCTTTATTGCCTGGGGCTTTAGATGAACTGAGTCAAGACCTTGGGGTTGATATTGCGCTGTATGACCATGTCGCAATTAGCGATGACATTCGTGACAATCCTGAAGCATTTGGTTTGAGCAACGTTGATGATCCCTATCAGCCCATTTTCCCGATCGAATCCGTGGCAGGACCCGACCCCGATGAATTTTATTTCTGGGATGAGTATCACCCCACACGCCGCGCCCATGAGATTATCGGTGAAGACATGGCAAACTTTGTGGAGTCTGAGTTTGAGGACGGTGGAATCATCGCTGGCTTTGCCGTCACGATCGCTGAGGGGGCCACTGAAGCAACGCTCGTGTCTGAGGCGATCGCGGATGGCATCGAAGAAGGGAATGAGACCTTCACAACGGTGCTTGCCGATGGGAAAAACTATCGCGCCGATCCCGACAACAATCAAGTAACCACAACGCTATTGGATGCCACGACCAACGACGTTCTCATCGATCTGACAGGCTTTGATGGAGAGGTTGCGCTGGATCTCACAACCAGTCGAGAAGCCGCCTTCGACAACATCTTGAAGTTCTACCAGACAGACGCTCAGGGTCGCGTTGAGGGCCTGCTGCCAGGCGAAGCGGGATATGAAGACGCCGTTCGCGGCAATCTGTTGGATGGAGCCGACATTTTTGTGGAGACCACCAACACCAGTATTGACGAGACACTCGTCCTTGCCGGAGGCGCTTACTATGCACCTGCCTTGCTGGTTCGAGGCGAACTCGAAAATCTGGTCACCCTTGATGATACGGCCATGGGGATGGGGATGATCCAACGAGACGAAAACGTGTGGCGTTTTGAAGACTGGAAAGACTTTGACTTCAACGACCTTGTTTTGACGCTCAACTCAGCTGAAGGGGTGGCTTAAAGCGTCACCTTGAGGTGTTTTGGTGAACTATAGCCGTCGTCTTGTCCTGACGGAACTGGCGACGGCGATATTATTGGGTGCACAAGCCTAGTGGAGCATTTGGCATGACCCTTGCCATTCTCAAAACGGCTGCTTGCCTAGATATTCTGAACGATAGCGGCATGCATTTGAATCAAGCACCCCCATTCCCTATTCCCTGCTCCCTTAAGACACTGAGATGTACTCGACCAAGCTGCACAAGGCTACAAGCGGGCAATATGAACAACAAATGACCCACTAGAGGGCTAAAGCTACACTACAGCAGTGATTGCAGAAAATTCTGAAGTTCAAGATCAGTGGGTTCGGCGATCGCCTCGTCTACCAAAACACCCACAAATTCGTACCAGTATCCCCTTTCGGCATACCACTGGGCTTGCTCCAGAAGAGACGTTTGTGCGCTCAGCTCTTGCGCTTGATCCGCTGTCAACTCTACCCGCTGCACCCAGCCAGTCAACACCGGATCGTCGGGTTGGACAGTCTCTCCGCAGACCAACACAACGTGCCACTGATAATTATGACCTGGTGTTAGCGGGGGGGTTTGCTCCGGCAAAGTAAAACTGGATATGCCATCTTGTTCAGCGATTGGTAGGAAAGCGCGTTCGTAATAACTCCCAGACTCATCTCGCAGAGTCAGCACTACCTGCTGTGCAGTAGTTTCAGGGATCTCGACAAAAATGGTCGGTTGCTCTGCCAGGGTCAGGCCAAAATTGAGATCGGGCATGAATGCTTGGATAGGATCTTCGCTAGCACTACATCGGTTGCCGTCGCGCGATCCGGCTCCTGATGTATCGCGGGGTTGTCCAGTGCCCGGTGGCTCAAAATCACTGTTGAAGACAATATCCTGTAAAGCTGTAGCGGGTGAGTTGGCGTCTGATGATGTTGGCCCTAAACTCGCTAGGGGTTGCTGAGCCATACTAGTTACGGGCAAGACAGTGACCCACGCCAACGTTTGCAAAGCCAAATGGCAAGACCGAAAGCGCACCGGATGCATAGTTCAATTAGCAATAGGGGGCAGCGGCAACAACAAGCTACTGGCAACAGCAACGCCAATCATTAGCCACTCTCAACATACATTGGCTATTGGTGCCTTTCAGGGTAATTACGTAAAAACCTGATGAAGACCGTAAAGCCTCCGTATATCTTTGACATTACTCAAAGATTTTATAGAGCCGTTGCCAATTCCGTATTGCCAGAACGGCAAGCCATCTGGCAATACGGATACCCCAATGCTATTGGGTATCAAGCCTAGATAGCTAAAGCTAGAGCACTGCTAGACCCATCGCGTTGTGCGGTACATCAAATGCCTCGGCAAAGAGCCGCTTCAAACTCAGCGATCGCCCCTAAACCAGTCATCTACAACCAATTACCAATCAGGACAAAGGGAGCCCAGTAGTAAGGATGGGCGTATTTTGATCGCTGGAATACCGAAAGTTGGGCCCGTCTCAATGCATCAGCCCGGGTGACATCGTTCTGGGTGAGTTGTCGATAGAATTCTGTCATCAGTTCGGCGGTGGATTGGTCTTGCACAGACCAGAGGGAGGCCACTGTGCTTCTCGCACCGGAGCGAATTGCCACGCCAGCCATTCCTAACGCGGCTCGTTCGTCTCCTTTCGCTGTCTGACAGGCGCTTAAGACGAGGAGTTCTAACGGTGTCTGAAGTTCTCGCTGTTGCAGCAGTCCCTCTAGTTCCCGCAGTTGCAGGCGATCGCTCCACGTCAGGATAAAGGTCTCGTCAGCTTTGGAACTGAATTGTCCGTGGGTTGCTAAGTGAACGATAGAAACCGGATTTTCCACGACCGTTTCAGCCATCTTAGTATCCGTAAAGTCCTGATTCAGCAAGACCCGAGTTGAGAGTTGAGATTGAATTTGGGCAATTTCAGTATCCACAGCGGGCAGCGCATTGAACCCTTGGCGAGGAACTGTAATGCCTGCGGCGAGGGCCGAGAGTGCCTGATTGCTGGATTGGAGTGATTCAAAAAGCTGGAGTCCAGGCGTCAGCGCAAGGCCATAGCGTTCTACTAAGAACTGGTTGCCGTCGTGCAAGACAGCCATTGGCACACTGCGCAGGTAGCCATCCAAAACAAACACCAAACGCTGAATCCCTTGCTGCTCCAGGGATGTTTCTGCTGGACGAAGCAGCCAGTCGTAGAACTGTTGGGCCGGGGGCAAGACTTCTGATGCCAAAAAAGCGGGGTTGAGGGCTTGCCGCAGGGCGAGGAAGGTTTCGAGTCCCGTTTCTTGTGGCAGTGGGTTGCCGTAATGTTGCAGCGGCTGACCGGGCAAAGACAGGATGACCTCTAGGCGATCGCCGAGCAAGATCGGATAGAACACCGCAGCTTGCGGGTCGATTTCGTCAATGGGTTGTTGAACATATGTCAGGCAGGCTTCGCGAAAAAAGTTTTCGAGTTCCGCCAGTTGTAGAGACTCGATGACCTCTCGCGATCGCGCTAGTCGCTGCTGTTGCTGATCGGACGGTAGCGTATCCACAGTCTGAAGCAGGAGCTGAACCAGTTGCCGATAGACCGGTTCGACCTGTTGTCGAAAGGAGAACTGAGCCTCAGAATTTAGCGCCACTAAGTCTTGGTCGAGGGATTCTAGTAGCGTCACGGCTTGATTGTAAGCAGCAATGGCTCCATCGGCATTGCCTGACGCTTTGAGAATCCGCCCCCGCTGCCACTGGTTACTCGCGGCAATCTCATCGGCTCTCGTTTGCTGGGCTAGTTGAATCGCCTGATCAGTCAACGCTAGTGCCTCTGACCATTGGTGGGCCTGTTCATATAGTTCGCCGAGCTGTCCTAGGGCATAAGCTTCGGCTGTCACATCCTCGATGGTGCGAGCCTGTTGAAGGGCACGCGTGAGGAGGGGTAGGGGTTGAGGCAGGGAGGAAGAGCGTTGAGATGCTAGGGTCGTGGCGAGATTGATATGGGCGTAGATGCCCCAGCGACTAGGGGCCAGCGTATCGAGCCGCGATCGCACAGTGGGTAATTGGACCTCAACTGCATCCCACTGTTCGGTGTTTGCGAGCAGTCGCAGTTCATTCAACGCAATTTCGAGCCAGAGGCGAGAATCGGAAGAGAGATCCGTCTGGGCCTGTTGGTACCAAGCTAGCGCCGCTTCAGGATGCTCCGCTGCCAAAGCCGTATTGCCGAGCTGAAACAAAGTTTGAGCTGTGGCTTCAGGGGAGTTGAATGACTGGGCAATGGTCAAACTCTCGGTGAGAACCGCTTCGGAGGCCGCCGATTCTCCCACTGTTCTCAGGGTGATGCCGATGGTTTGTAGTCCCTGAGCTTTGAGTAGAGAATTGGGCTGAGCTTCGATGTCTTGACGTAGGTCCACGATCAAACGGCGGGCTCGGGGATAGTAGCCAAGCGATCGCAGGGCCTGTATCTGATTAATCCGACTGAGAACGATGCCCGCTATGTCGTCTACAGCCCGATAGTTCTCTTCCGCTTGCTGCCAAATCGCCAAGGCATTTTGCGGCTGACCCTGATGAAATTGCAGGCTACCCTGAATATTGAGCACTTGAGCTGTCAACAGGGGATTTTGGACAGTGCCAAGTAGACTCAGGGCAGAGCCAAGGGACTCTTCAGCCGCCGAAACTTGACCCAACGCTTGGTAAGCCAGTGCTAAGTAGCTATTGACCGTAATGCGATCAGTCTCAGAGCGGGCTAGTGGTAGTGCTTCTTGCCAGAGGGACACCGCCGCCACAAACTGCTCCGCCTGATATCGCTGTTGTCCTTGTTCCAGCAGCAGTTGCACCTGATTAGACTGAGCCTGATTGGACTGGGCCTGATCGAGTTGTGCGGTTGCTTGCGTAACTTCAATGCTGACGGTTAACGCTTCTGGTTCAGCCAGGCGAGAGGATTGGGCAAACGTTGTTGCGGTGCTAGCCAAGACAAAACTCCAGGCCAGCAGCATTAAGAGTCCGTAGCGCAGCGATCGCCCCATGTTATTCCGCCCAAGCACTGAGGTTATCGCAGTCTACCGTCGAGATAGCTGACTGGTTAGCCTCGGCTGTCAGCCAAAGGTTTCCGTCCTCATCTGTTTGCCACCCTTGGGCTTCCACAATGACGAGTGTTTCGGGCATGGTCTCAGTCGCGGCACCGGCAGCAGGGAGTGGGTTAGAGGTGACCGAGGATGGCTCTGAAGTGGATCGTCGCCAGTCTTGCACAATCACTTGACCTGATAGTGTCTGACGGGGATCGGTCGGTAAACCGCCGCGCCCAGTAACGACAAAAGTGCTGTCATCGTTCGCCGGTGCTGCACAGCGAGCCATAATAAGGGCTTCAGTCGGGGTTAGGGTCGGTAACTCTAGGTCCGCAATTTGCAAATCTGGATTAAACAACTCAATCGTGACCTCGCCATCGAGTCCAAAGCGGGAACTGGCGGTGATATCGCTTAGGGGCGTTAGGCGATCGCGAAACTCAATGCCAAACAGTCCTTCAGTTGCAATAGAAACGTTGCCGCCCCGACCTTCAAAGGCATCGGCAGTGATGTCACTGTCTTCTTCAGGGATGGCGACAATAAACCCATCGCTGAATGTGATGTTGCCGCCATTTCCCCCAGCTCCTGCCAGTCCTGCTGTGGTAGAAATCAAGCTACCGTTCCGCAATAGCAGCAGGTCGTCAATTTGAAAGTTCAGGTTGCCGCCTTCGCCTGAAGCGCTGGTGGCGGTAACAAAGCCTCGGTCGAGGAGCAGCGATCGCGCCGCGATATCGACATTCCCAGCATCTCCTTCTCCCTCGCCGCTGACAGTGACAGTGGCTCCGTCCAGAATCCGAAAGTCTCCGGTCGCCACTGAGATATCTCCCCCGCTGCCGGTCGCCACTTGAAAAGACGACGCAAATAGGCCACTGGCGATACCCGTATCGCTGGGGTCGATCAAATCAATGGATTCCGATGCGATAACCGTCAAATTCCCAGCTTGCCCCAACCCAAAAGTTGTCGTGATGGCTTGTGATCCTCCGCTTGCCTGGAGCTGTCTGGTTTGTAATGTGATATTTCCAGAAGCGGCATTTCCAAAGGTGCCCGTCGCCAAAAAAGCGTTGTCCAGTTGCAGCGTGTTGCTCATAATATCAATGTCGCCCCCTGTTCCCTGATCAAACGTTGTGGTGCTGACTAGAGCACCGTTGCGAGCCACCATTTGGGGAGTCGTAATTTGGATAGAACCTGCCGCTCCGTCGTTCGTTGAAATCGTCAAAATTCCTTGAAAAGAATCTTCAATCGTGAGCGCGTCACCAAAATCAGGAGCCACCACTTGCTGAATCGCTCTGTTGGATCCATCGCCAACCAGTTCCACTGAATCACGCGCTTGGATCTGAATGTCGCCGCCCCGTTGACCCGTCGTACTGGAGGCGTTAATCTGTCCCTGGTCAAGCTGTAGCGTATTGACGTCGAGGCGAATGTCGGCCCCTGCGCCGCTGCCTGACGTCGTCGTCAAAATTCGGCCCCCATCCTGAACGACCAATTGATCTGTGGTGATGTCGAGAGTAGCAGCATTCCCTTCTCCATAGGAGTTGGCCGCGATCGCGCTGGCAAAACTCCCATCAGCATTTGTCCCCAAAATGGTCACTTGGTCACTGGCGTCAACCGTCAGCCGCCCCGCATCGCCACGACCAAAGGTAGCCGTAGAGATAGCACTGCCCTCAAACACATTCAACTGTTGAACCGTCAGAGAAAGATTTCCTGCTTGCCCAGCCCCTAAAGAGGATGTTGCAATTGCAGCACCGTCGGTTAAGGTCAGGTGATTGGCGCGAATATCTAGATTCCCTGCGCTTTCTCCAAATGCGCTTGTACCTGTCCCAATTGAGGCCAATCCTCGTAGGGTAATAGCGTCGGCCTCCACCCTCAACTCACCTCCGCTACCGAAAAAGGCTGAGGTCGCAACCCCGCCGCCATCTTCCAGAATGAGTTGTCCCGTTTGCAAAGTCAGATCACCTGAGTTCCCGCCACCAAAGGCAATGGTGTAAATCGGGGAACCGAGGAAAAGTCCCTGACTCACATCAATCAGGATCTGAATTTCTTCCAACGTTGGGGTGAACGGCCCTGGAAATGGCCCAGTGAGACGAATGGAATCGGTCACTGTCACTTGTAAATCGCCCGTATTTCCAGTGCTCTCAAGGTCAGCAACGGTGGCTAGCCCAAAGCCCCCTAAAAAAGGAAACGTAAAATCTGGGTCACGACGCATCTCTAACCGTTGGGCATTGAGGGTGAGATCACCACTGTCCGCTGTGCCATAGTCGGCATTGGCGAAAAGCCCGCTGTCTTGCAGAATGATGTCTTCTACCGCCTCTACGACAACACTGCCGCCCACGCCATTCTGTTCAAAACCCAGCAGCAGCTGTGACTCATCACGGGTGAGATTGGAAACAACGCTTTGGTCAAGCTCAATTCTTCGGGCATTCAGACGAATATCGCCACCTATTCCGTCACCGCTAGTGCGACCGCGAACATGAAAGCTATCGGCTGACAGAGTTCCCCCGCTGGATAGGCTAATAGCTCCCGATACCGATCCTTGGGATCGCAAATTACCTCTACTAAAGAGAGGTTCGGGCGATCGCAATGCTAAATCTTCTCCAGCCTGAAGCGTAATATCGCCCGCTGGACCGACGGCATCCGCAGTGAGGTCGCCGTCAATCGCAATTTGCCCCGGAGCTACCAGAGTCATGTTGCCAGCTTGCTCGTTCCCGTCAGTTTGGAGATTGCCATTCACGGTCATGCTCCGATTCTGGCTGGTGACATCAATGTCGCCTCCAATTCCCCGTAACCCACGACTATCTACAGAGCCTAGGGTGGTCTCTCCAAGAGCTGACACGGTAACGGCTCCCCCATTGCCGTCAGAACTCGCAGTCCTGAGAGTTCCAGGTGTATTCACTACATCACCGGTTAACGCTATTTGCCCACCTGGTGCGGTCAGTATCCCCGTGTTGTTCAGCGTGCCGCCTTGCAGAATGAGGGACTGCTGATCGCCCACAGTAAGTGCAGCCCGATTGTCGATAGTGCGATCGCGGCTATTGGCACCAAACTGAATGCCTGGCACAACGCTGAGGGTTAGCAACGGCGGCGCCTCGGGCTGAACAGCGCTGAAAAGATAGTCTTCGACCCAAACGGAATCGGCTGTGGTGGCGGCAAACGAACCGACAAGGTCCAACTCAGCTGTTTCCCCAAACAAGATGCCATTAGGATTGATAAGCGTTAGGTTTGCTGCTCCCTCAACGCCTAAAGTGCCAAAGATGCCAGACGCTTGATCGCCCGTCACTCGCATCAGGATATCCGTGATGCTGTCAGGATTGGCAAAGTAAACCTGCTGTCCTGCTGCCACATTAAAGTCTGAAAAGCTGTGAAATAGGACTGTTCCCCGAGCTGCTCCCCCTTCTAGTCGTAGTCGTTCCGGTGCTTCAATGATGGTTGACTGCTCTGGTCCAAGAGTCGTATCGGGCTGAACTTGAGCGATCGCTGTACTCGACCAGCTTTGAAAGGTAACAGCACTGAGTCCACCTAGGGCGATCGCTCGAACCCATCTGGATTGGGAACGGTTGCAGCGACAAGACAGACTCACGAAACTAACCATATCTTTAGTCTCTAAAGGAATTGACTAGACTTTGCTAATTGTAGGCAAGGTTTAGCAGCAGAGAATAGCGATCTTTCTAGGGTTCATTTTTACCTACAAATACAGCACGGAATCACTTTAAAAAGCAATAAAAAGTGAGATAAAGGTGCATTCTTCATCAGACTTAACATACAAAAAGCATAAAAAGTAAGAAAGG
Source organism: Oscillatoria sp. CS-180 (assembly GCF_028330965.1). Classification (GTDB taxonomy): domain Bacteria; phylum Cyanobacteriota; class Cyanobacteriia; order Phormidesmidales; family Phormidesmidaceae; genus Halomicronema. The sequence goes on from NZ_JAQMUB010000067.1 coordinate 125,785, forward strand.
TAAGCTCATCGCAAAAGCCTGAGTATAGATGGTTGTGTATCAAGTTTGATCTTGATAGTTTGATGTAGGCTTTCAACTGCCAGAAAGCGCTGCAATCTACTCTGTTTTGAAATTGGTTAAGAGGTTCTCTCCCATGGCTGAAAATAACGGCAACATTGTTTCGCTGAACAATCTAGATGCATTGAGTTTTGACAGTTTTGGCCGCGATCCAAACCGCGATATTGTGTGCGTTGCTCCTGTTCGTACGATGGTGCGGCGTGAAGAGGAGATTGTTCTGATTCGCAGAGTTCGTAAGGTTGAAGAGGTGGATGCTAGTCCCACTTGTCCTGTTGGCGCGACTCAGATGACTCAAGTTCAACAGGAGGAAGGTATTGCTTTTCAGGCGCAAACTTCTAACTGAGAAGACGCTGTTACTTCTGACAGGTTGACGACTGTTCTGCCAGTCTCTGTTCGCCCTTTTGATGCTGAAGAGACTGGCAGTTCAAAAAATAATCAACCAAACGTTTTAGAAAACTCCAAGGCTGGTTTTTCTTGGCATCTTTTAGCAGCTATTTTGCTACTGCTTTTGGCAGTGTTTTTGTTGGTGTTGTCTAGAGTATTTCTGAGATTATGACGCAGCAGCCTGAGAAAATCACGCTCACTTCAATTATCCGCGATTTTCGAGCTGACCATCCCGACTTTGAGAACGATCAGCAAACCTTGTGGAATCGACATCAGGATTTGGCGCTTCCGGAGAAGGGAATTGTGCAGGCTCGGTTGGGAAGCGACAAAAAACCGGTTTATCGCGGGGATTCTGAACAGGGAACTCAGACTACTTCGGGGAAGGAGGCGTTTGACCAGTGGTATCGCGATCGCCCTGGCCTTAACCGAACGTTTCGGATGCCCCTGGAACTGGTCCTAGACTATACCGCTGAAGGTCAGCCCCAGTACAAGTTTGAAAGCGATCGCTTCTTTCCTTTAGATGACCAGTCGGCAAGCTTTGGCACACTTCATGACGAGATTTATTGCAACGGTGAGCTAGCGAGCGTCGTAGCCAAGAATATCCGAGATTCAGAGCAGCGTTTGGGCTATATCGAAAAGGGGCCAGGAGAGTATCTCACTGAAGCGGATATTAAGGGTCGCTTTGATAGTGACGAGGCCAGGACTCACAATTACCATTTCACTCAAGAAGTCACGACGACGTTTGTTTATCAGGGTCGTGAGTTTTTTGAATTTCAGGGTGACGATGATTTGTGGGTCTTTATCGATGGCAAATTGGTGATTGACTTGGGTGGCCTCCATGCACCGGCCAAAGCCCGGATTGATCTAAGTCTGCAAAATCCTAACAACCGGGCGATCGACAAGAATTCTGTTTTATATCTCAATCTACGAGATGACTTGGATATCAGCTCTGGAGACGCTTATAACGATTTACGGCTGGAGGTCGGACAGGAGTACGAACTGCACCTATTTCACGCTGAACGTCATACCTTCGACTCGAATTGCAATATCTATACGTCGATGCGATTAAAGCCGACCGTGAAACCGCCAACTCGCATGATTTCGGTATCGGATAAGGCTGAGGATTCGGTGTCATCTGTTCCAGAGGCGATCGCGCCTCCTCAAGCGCCTCCTTATACAGAGCCTTCTCCGGAGATCCCTCAAGGTCAGCCCAAAGGAGCACCTGACCGCGTTCCTGCTGTTGTCGGAGGGTTGTCAGTGGACGATCCAAGAATTTGGGATATTGGGGAACGCATTGTGTGTGTGGCTCCTGTGCGTACGATTGTGCGTCGGGAGGAGGAAATTACAATTGTGCGTCGAGTTCGCAAGGTAGAAGAGGTGGATGCTAGCCCGACTTGTCCAATGGGAACGACGCCGATTAATACGGCTCAGATGACGGATGTTCAGCAGGATGCCTGAGCTTAGGTGAGCGTGATGGTTGACTGGATGCTGCTGGAAGGACTGCCGGAGATTACAGGCGTCTGGATGGTTTTGGTAATTTTGGGTGCTGGAACGTTGGGGTTGATTGGGGTTGGTTGGTGGTTGGGGCGGGGGAAGGATCCGCAGTTGGCGCAGATGGGTTTGTCTATGAGGGATGGGTGTGAGGAAGGGGGGGTAGGGGAGGATCGATCGCTGGAGGGGATATCGGTGGGAGATGAGTCTGCTGTGGAGGGGTCTGCGGATGATAATGCGTATGTGATGGGGAATGGTTGTTTTGCTCGGGGGGAGTATCAGGCGGCTCTGGAGCACTATACGCGGGCGATCGCGGCGAATGATGCTTGGGCGTATGTGTACAACAATCGGGGGAATGCTTACTATGCTCTGGGTGGGTATGCTGAGGCGATCGCGGATTATTCTCGGGCGGTGAGTTTGCACCCGGACTATGCGCGGGCTTATTACAATCGCGGCAATGCTTGTTATGCCGGGGGAGATGTTGAGGGGGCAATCGCGTCGTTCACGCAGGCAATTGAGCAGAATCCGCAGTATTTGGAAGCCTATAACAATCGGGGTAACTGTTACGTTGCAGTGAAGGCGTATCAGGAGGCGATCGATGATTTTGACCAGGCTTTGGTGTTGAATCCGAAGTTCACTGAGGCTTACAACAATATCGGTCACCTGTTCTATCAGATGAAGCGCTATGACGAGGCGCTGGAGAATTATGGGCAGTCTCTGGCGATTGATCCGAATCAGCCAATGGCGGTCAATCATTGCGGTAATGCTTATTTAGCACTGGAAAAGGTTTCTCAGGCGCTGGAAAGCTATAGTCGTGCGATCGCCCTCAGTCCCAGCTATGCAGAGGCTTACCACAATCGAGGTATCGCGAATAACAGTGCTGGACGTCGGGAGGCGGCCCAATCTGATTTTCGAAAGGCGCTTGAGTTAGCTCAACAGCAGGGCAATCGCATCTTGTTGCAACGGCTGCAGGCTGCGGGTGGATAGCAAAAAATAGTGGGATAGAAAAGCTATACAAAGCAAGTTTTTGGCATCTACATCATCACAATAGTCTTTGAGTAAATGCTTAGGAGAAACGATGAGTCAAACACTATCGGCAGGTACGGTCTATGTGCAGGATTTCAGGACGAGTGGAGCTAGTCGGCTGTATGTTCTGGAGTTGGCAACGGGGAGAACTCGCCTGATTGGCAGCATTGGGACGGAGATCTATGATCTCAGCTTTGTTGGTCAAACGCTGTATGGTCTCGACAAGAAGGATTTTGGTTTTCGTAAATCAATGAAGCTGATTGCGATTGACCCAACAACGGCAAAGGCGAAAACGGTAGGCGATACCGGATACGACGTTGTGGGGCTGGCCTGCAATCCGGTGAATCAGAAGCTTTATGCCACGGCTCACCGAGATAGCCAAATCGTTGAGCTTGACCTGGAGACGGGGAAGGGAACGGCGGTGGTGACGTTGAGCGATCGCGATCGTCTCTGCGGTGAGTTGGCTTTCGACTCTGAGGGATGTGCCTACATTACGCTGCTGGATACTGATTTGAAGAAGTATCTGGCAACCTGCGATCTCACAACGGGAGAGGTCAGGCTGATTGGTGATATTGGTTTTCCGGGCTTGGCCAGTATGGAGTTTATCAACAATACTCTCTATGGTGTTGCAGGCAATTATCAAGGCGTGGGTGGCAGCAACGGTCAGGTGATTCGTATTGATACGGCAACTGGAAAAGGAACGTTAGTCACTACTACGGATCCGTTTGGCTGCTGGGCTGGATTGGCTGTTTACAGTCCAGTGTCAAAAACGCTGGAACCCGTTACGCCGTCAAGAACGCCGGAACCCGCTGTTCAAAACGTGACTTTGGGGGGCGATCGCCCCGCTTCGCCTCAGGTCTCGGTTCCTCCTTCTCCCACAAAGCCCCAGCCTACTAATTCCCCTGTGCCGGTCTTTGTTACGGCGGCTGTATCGGGCGATCACAGTTTGTTAGATCAGCTGTCTTTCAGCCAGTTTGAACGCAATCCGGCAACCGATATTGTTTGTGTCGCGCCTGTGCGTACCCTAGTGCGCCGAGAGGAGGAAATCGTGCTCATTCGTCGCGTTCGCAAGGTGGAAGAGGTAGAGGCTAGCCCAACTTGTCCTACAGGGACAACGCCGCAAACTTGATATCACACCACGACTTCAACGGTGGGCACTGAAACGGCTTCAATCAGCATGTGGCAGTGGTCAATTTTGCGAATAATCGCCGGGAGTCCTAGTGAACGAACCTGGATAATTTCTCCCTCATGAGGCGGCATTGGAAAAAACATGACCGTTGAGGAAAAAATAGCGTCGGCGAGTTCGTCATAAAGATTGATTTTGTAACAGTAGAAAACAATGACCATTGGGAAATCTCGTCAGGCTGAACGAATTAAATCGCACTTTTCCTAAAACGGAATACCCAATCTTTCTCGAAATTCCGGTTGTGTTTCCTGTTCTTGTCTTTTAGTTCTCGTTTTTTAATTCTCGGCTGCTGCTTATGGCTATTAGGCAACAATTTTCCAGCTTTGAAGACCTCATTGCAGATAGAAATAAACCTACCCTGGTAAGCTTCTATGCGGATTGGTGCGGCTATTGTCAGCAGTTTGCCCCCATCTTGGGACAAGTAAAAAGTCAGATGGGCGATCGCATTAAAATTGTCAGAATCAGTTCAGAAAAATATCCTCAGCTAGCTTCCCGCTACGAAATCAAATCTCTTCCAACCAGCCTGATCTTTGTTGAAGGAGAACTCACTAGTCGCATCAAAGGTGTGATGGAAGCGCCTAAACTGATCAAATATCTGCAAAAGTTTTTATAGGTTCAGTTTTAGCTATCCCGACTTATACACTCAATAGCCTCCGGGTCTCAGCGCGTAGTCAAATGGCTTGCTGTCTTGTCTCAACGGAATTGGTGACGGCTATATTAAGCGAAATATTTTAGCGCAATTCCTGCTAAGGAATGAGTGAATTTTAAGTTCTCAATTTTGAATTTTGAATGGTTGATCTACCGGTGAATCCAAAGCTCAAAGTGGATACTTCAATAAATTCCCGTTCCTAAACGATCTGAGCTTTTGCAGGTCTAAAAACTACCGGTAATTGAAAAAATCAGACCGTTTTCTTGCCAAGAATTTCCTTCGGGAGCAGAATCAGTGAGCGGGATGCCCCAGTCTAGTCGCGCAGTGCCCCAATCATCGATTTGCCAAATTAGGCCAGCCCCAACAGCAAAGAGTTCTTGAGTGTTGCTGCCGGTGTCACTATCCCATAAGTAGGCATAGTCAACGAAGGGGGCAACAGACATGAGACTGTCCCACTCGGGAATGGTGATGACGGGGAGTCTTGTCTCTAAAGAGGCAAAGATGCCGTTGTCTCCTCGAAATTGATCCTGCTGATATCCCCGTACGCTGCCGATACCCCCAGCGCGGAATTGTTCTGTGGGCAAAAGTGCTCGATCAGCCCACTGTCCTGAGATTCGCCCAACTAGCAGTGTATTTGTTGCTAGCTGCTGCACCCATTGCCCTTGAATTTGCCAAGACAAGAATTCGCTGTCGGGTATATTCGCTGCATTCACAGTACTGCCAAACCAAGGCGTACCTAAGCTGAATTGCGATCGCACGCCTAGAAACCGGTCATCGCTTCGCTGGTTCCACTCCTGTAAAAATCGTAGAGTCGTCACCCGAATTTCCCCATCCGGTGCCCCCACAATGGGAAACCCAAAGCGCTCAAATCCTTCTGGCTGAGCAGTTGTCCGCGAGATCTCGTAGCCTAAGCTAATGCCTAACGCGAGTTCCTGAAGCGGCGTTTGTAAAATGGGTTGGCGAATGCCAACTGCCAATTGGTGCGATCGCGTCTCCAGATTCAGAAAGCTAAAGGCTGAATCATCCACTCGACGACTATGGCTGTACTCATAGTCCAGGTTGATGCTGCCGCCTCGACTGTTGACAGGAAAGCGGTAGCTGAAATTGAGGGTATTGCTACCCTCAGTATTGCTGTAGGAGGTGCTAGCTATGTCTCCGCGACCCGTCAGATTTAGCTCTGTCAATCGACCTCCTCGACGAAAACTGCCCACGCTCGCTGACTGTCCGTTATCAAAAAATAGGTCTGCGCTCAGAGTATCGGCTTCCGTCAGCTCCACAAACAGTGAGCTTTGTCCAGGCTTGATATCGTCTTGCAGGTCCGCTGAAATGGTCTCAATGCGGGGGTCGAGCTGTAATAACTGCAAGGCTTCCAGTAAACGATTCAGGTTGAGTGGCGCACCGGTTGCCTGTTCTATGCGACGCACAACATACTCTTCTCTCAGCCTGGTTAAGCCCTGAATTTCAATTGCAGCTACCGCTCCTTCTATAACAGCGATCGTGACTTCTCCATCATTCACAATTTGCTCAGCAGGAATAAAAGCTCCCGATGTGGCATACCCGGCGTCTAGATAAAGCTGAGTAACAACACTCCGCGCGTCCAAAAGTTCAGAAAAGGTAATGGGACGCTGGGTGTAAGACCGGAGTGCATCCTCTAGCTCTGCATCGCTAAAAATGGTGCTGCCTAGAACTTCAAAGCGTTCCACCACAATAGTCTCAGGACTCTCTATGGGCAGTGTTTCAGGCACCCTAGGTTCTGTAGGGGCTGCTGGCAGTAAGTCATCAAGCGGCGGTAATTCTGGCAGCTCTAGCGATGGGGTAGGCGGCGGCACGGGCAGTACAGGTTCAATAGGAGGAGGTCTGCTGTCTGAAATGCTTTGGACTAGCTGTGTTGTGCTTGCAGATAGTGGGTTCGAATGAGCCAAGACGACAGAGTATTCGCACGTAACTCCACTCAAAACAAGTATTTCGGTCAACACCGAAGTTATCTCCGCTACTTTCTCGCTGGTTTTACTGCTATGCCTTGCGTAGAAGGTGGGCAATGCTACCTTAGCTCAAACCCAACGGTTAACTAGAACTCGCGCAGAATATCTATAGATCGGTGGACCTCAGATCTTGCAGTTGTCCCGACGTTGCCTGACTTGGCCCCCCTGCCCCCCAAATTTGGGTTCTGAGGTCGAAGTCCCCCAGAATTGGGGGATTTGGGGGCAAATGCAGGATGCCGATGTACTCGATCCCCAGTCGCAAACTCCAGCCTACGAGCGAGTGCCTGTGTTGGTCTATAGTTGACGGAATTGAAGCGCTATTTAGGGGATCTCTAGGACAAAATTGACTGCTGCTAGGGCGTCACCAACACAGCGTAATACACCACAGCCGGTTTTTTTATTGTCGGAAATCTCCTTAAGTGGGTAGGTGGAGTTGGGGGCGATCGCTAAAGTCGGGCCGCTCCACTGGACTTTTCTCTAATTCTTGCAGAACGAGTTGAATGGCTTTGTCCAGTTGTGGATCGTTGCCAGCGGCCCAATCGTGGGGAGGAATATCGATGTCGATATCAGGATCGGTGCCGTAGTTTTCCACCTGCCAGCCAACATCTTTGAACCAGAAGGAGAATTCCGGTTGAGTGACGATGCTGAGATCAACGAGTCGCTGTCGGGGTGAAATGCCGATGACGCCGCCCCAGGTGCGAGTGCCAATCAAGGTGCCAATCCCCATCAGCTTAAAGCAGTGGCTAAAGATATCGCCGTCGGATCCGGCGTGTTCATTGGTGACCGCGACTACGGGACCAGCAGGTGAATGAAACGGATAGGGTTCTGGCTGTTCCCACCGAGGGACGTCGTAGCCGATTCGCTGTCGCGCCAGTTTTTCTAAAATGAGCTGAGACACATGTCCGCCACGATTGAAGCGCACATCCACCACTAATCCCGGTTTGTCGACCTCTGCTAAATAGTAGCGGTGAAACTCGGCATAGCCCGCTGGACCCATGTCCGGGATATGAACATAGCCTACGCGCCCCTCCGTTGCTTGGGTCACGACCTCATGGTTGCGCTCTACCCACTCTCGATAGCGGAGCAAGCTTTCGTCTTTAAGTGTATGCACTGTCAGGGTGCGGTGATGGTGTTCAGCGCTGTCCGCGACCGTGATCTGAACCGGACAGTCCGCTTGGTGCACTAACAATTCAGGGGGAGCAAGCTGCTGACTCAGGCGCTGACCTGCGATCGCCACCAAATAGTCGCCCGCTTTTACATTCAAGCCAATTTGCTGTAGCGGCGCTGCGTGCTTTGTCCACGTATCACCTTGAGCAATGTGGGTGATACGGTAAGCATCCATCGCCTCATCGTAGGTGTAATCAGCACCCAAAAAGCCCAAGTGATATTGAGGCTGCTCTCGATAATCGCCCCCCATTTCGTAAGCGTGAGACGTGCCAAGTTCACCCTGCATTTCCCAAATCAAATCGGAAAACTCAGCCCGGGTAGAGACGCGATCCAGCAGCGGACGATAGCGATCATAAACTCTGTCCCAGTCCACTCCAGAGAGATCGGCAGTCCAGAACTGTTCTTGCTGCAGCCGCCAGATTTCGCGGAACATCTGCTGCCATTCCTGATGGGGGATGACAGTGATACGGACCCGTTTTAGATCGAGCCAGCCCGTCTTGCGGTTCGGTTTTTCAGCACCGTTTATGCCCTTGTTTTGGGTGCTCCCATTTTTGGCCTGAGCCTTGGCCGCACAAACGCGCAGGCGATCGCCTGATCGATAAATCAAGGTTTTGTGGTCGCGACCCATCTTGAAATGAGTGACATTTTTGGCGACAAGCTCACGGCTTTGCGTAGCGAAGTCATAGAGTTCAATCTTCGCGTCGGTAGACGGTTTAGTGCTGGTCCACTTACGGTCCAGACTGCCTTTAATAGGAGACGAGCTAAACAGGACCTGGTTTTTGAGTCCTGCAATCTGGTGATAGCGACCCTCTGGTACCGGAAAGCCAACCACACGTTGCTCAATGCCCTCCCAATCAATCCTGAGCGACGGTGGTGCAGCAAGGTCGGCGTCTGGCAAAACAGTGGCGGCGGCAGAAGGTGACGCAGTTTCCTCTTTAGCAGCGCCGTTGCCGTCGAGTGGTTGGGGAATAGGGACGAAAGGCGAGGGCGTCTCAGCCTGTAAAGAAATCAAGAAAGGACGGGTAGCTCGTGGAAAATTCAGATCAAAATAAACGGTATCGTAAACCGGGTTAAAGTCCCGCACGGATAGGAAATAAATGAACTTGCCGTCAGGGTCAAACGTCGGGTTAAAGTCACAGAAGCGAGGGGATGTCAGACGATAGGTTTGCCCATTGCTGACCTGACACAGCTTAATGGAAGTGGTCACTTGGGTTTCACTGAAGCCGTAGACCATCCACTGTCCGTCGGGCGACCAGTTGAAGCCTTGGATGCGGCCATATTGACTACGGTCGAGCACCCGCATGTTTTGGTTCGTGACATCAATCCAGATCAGCTCATGTCGATGGTTTGTCAGCACAACTTGGTCTGCGACAGGAGAGACCTTGAGGCTGGCAACTCGGCCAATGTCGAGCCCTAAGAGGACTGTAGGAGGTGTATCGACATCGGAGCTATGAATTTCTAATGTTTCGCTACCGCTGCGATCGCACACGGTGATAAAGCGAATGGCGTCAGCGAGCCAGCGGGTTAGACGGTAACGACCCACATCAGTTTGTCCGATGGGGATGACAGCGCCTTCCCAATTGCCGAAAGAAAGACTACGCCCACGACTGGTAATGAGCACAGAGTGACCCTCTGGGTGCAGCTCGTAATCTTCCAGATACTTGCCTGGATCAATGAATTTGCGCTGGCGCTGTACCTGAGGGCTGCGGAACTGAACCGAGATTTCCTGCACCTTAGCAGAGGCAACCTCTAGGGAAAACAAGCTGGCCCCTGCCTGATAGACAATCCGCTGTCCGTCAGTGGCGGCATGGCGGACATAAAACTCACGGTGGTCGGTGAGCCGCTGCACCTCCTCGCCCGTTGGAGTGCAGGTGTATAGATTGCCGATTCCATCGTGATCGGAGATGAAATAGATCCGCTCACCAATCCACATCGGCGCAGCCCTATTGCCAGGCAGATTCAGGAGTTTTGTGAAGTGTCGATCGCCAGTCGCATCGACCCAAAGCACCCCCACACGTCCACCCCGATAGCGTTTCCAGTAGGCCGGTTCAGCGATATTGCGGCCAAGGACACACCTACCGCCAGATCCAAAGGCGATCGCATTGGCCATACCGTAGGGCAACAGCTCTGGGAGACCACCCTCAGGACGAATATGGTGAAGCGTTGTGAGGCGAGGAAAGGGTTGACTTGCGTTACTGGAGAAAATGATGGCGCTGCTGTTGGTGTTCCAGCCTGCGATCGCAGTATTCGCTCCCAAAAAGGTGAGCCGCTTGGCAACGCCGCCTTCAGCGGGCATAACGTATACTTCGGCATCGCCCTCTTCACGACCGATAAAGGCCAATTGAGTGCCATCAGGGGAAAGGGCAGGATGGCTGACTGCTCCTAGGTTGGCCGTCAACCTTACCGCCGGACCACCCTGGACAGACACGCTCCACAAGTCATCTTCGCAGACAAAGACCACTTGATCTCGGTGAATGGTGGGAAACCGATAATAGCCGGACTGAGGAAGCGACATCGAGAAAGCACCTCAATAAATTGGCTAGGAGTGACTGTTCGAAGGCAACTCCTAGCTTGTATTGCAACGTATCGTTGGGGGGATTGCCGTATGGCTATGCGCGGTTAAGCGATAAATCCATCTGCCGAAAATCCACCAGGATCTCCAACCGGCTGGGTTTCCTGGGCTGGCGGGGTTGCTTGAGCAGATTCATCCTCCTGAGTCGGTCCAGCAGTCTCTGTTTCACTGAGCCACGCGATCGCATCATCCATGCTGCAAGACGTTTCACCCGCTGGAGTTTCAATGAACAGGACATTGCTGCTAACGGTCATACTCCGGATCTGTTCCCAATCGTGCCCCTCCCTAATGAGCAATTTTTGGGCCTTGTCCATGTTCTCGTACATGCGGTACAGCGTCCGCCAATTTTTCCAAAGCGCACGAGCGGGCTGGCAGTTGAGGGTATAGCCATCTTTTGATGGCACATGTTGATAACTGCTCAAACCATCGTCAGTATGCTGACCCGTGCTCAAGAACTGGTGCTGCTGCAACAGGTCTTGGAACCATTCGTAGTTGGGGGCATCATGGCGCACCCAAAACTCCGTAGGGTCTTGTTTGACGTTAACCTTAGCCAGCAACCCCGTCTGCTTGTGCATCAGATGGTTGGTGCCAAATCGGCTCTCAGCTAAAAATTGCTTATTGGCTAGAAGTGTCTCTTGACCATGAATAGAGGCTTCAATAAACGCCTCTACGAGTTCTGTTTCTGAAAGCATAGTAGGCTTCCAAATAAGTACAACGTATATCTCCCCATGCAAACAGAAGAAATAGGTATTGATACTTAAACTCAACAAATTGTTATTCAGAAGCTCTACGGCTACAGGAGATCGGGCGTATCACAAGCACCATGAGCTATTTGACAACGGCTTTGCCTACTCAAAGAGATCAGACATCGTCAATGCACTTCAAGAAATATTTATCGTCCTCTAGGCATTTCTTCTGTTTTCTTAAGCTTAGTTTCTTCCCACTTCCCTATCACTATGTCTCTGAGCCAAGATGAAATCGTTCCGAGAGGGACATTATATTAATTCAACACCTTATGGGTTGCCTCCTATAAAAAGCCCCCTCAGTGCCCAGCGCATTGAGGGGTTATTATTTGGGCGCAGTTTTGCCAGTAGCCCTCTTACACGAATAAATGAGGTCCTCTGGCACCCCAGAAACTAAGGCAGCAATCCCTGTCCCACCATTGACCAAAACCACAGCAATCTGGTCATTGGTTATCCAAGATTGGACTAGCCTACGGACTTGCTCAGGGTCATCTTTAGCAATCTGGTGGGCCACCACCCGGTGTTTGGCAGCGTGCAGTTTTGCCTGGATAAGCTGACCACTTTTGTCGGTATCAACAGTGCGAGTGTCGCTAACGGTCAATACGGCGCAATCAACCGCTACCGCAGCTGAGTCCGAATGGGGCGTATGAGGCATTATCTTTAACTTTTAGTAAACCCAAGACCGTTCTGCTCAGCATAGCGATTCATAAAGCGCATGAAGCGATCCCATTCGGCTTCACTCTTAATAGCAAAAAAGGCTTCGATGCCAGCGGGTCTGCCATCCAAAAATTTGCCTTTGACCTCGCGGGTAGAGAGTTCACCCTCCTCATCGATCATATACATCCCGGTAATCTCAACGCCTTCGTCTTCAGAAAGCGCTTTGGGATTATCAAAGTAAAAGGTAGCTGTACCATCGCTACCGTCGGGAGATCGCGTTAGTCGAACGTCAGGGACAACTTCTTCGACAACACCGCGAGCAAATTCAATGTGAGCCATAGATCTATTAGGGTTTTTCAATCGTTAAACTCTGATTGTCTCATCTTTTAACGAAGGAACACGATCTGTCTTGCTAGCGGAGATGGGGGTGCGATCGCGGTCTATCTCGCCCTCGCTTAAAGCACCGAGACGCCATTATTTAGAAACAGTCTCTGCGCGACTGGCCTGTACGCCTGCTTCAATGTCATCTAATGTTTTAACGACTAAACGTTTGGCGTCTAAATCCCATCCCCACTTTTGGATTTGAAAGGCAACATAGAAACCAATGCCCGTCGCAATCAGATCCAGCGGTTGTCGAAAGGAAATGCCTAAAAGTAGACCTAGTCCTCCGATTCCCCAAAAGGGGAGGGCAACTGTCTGGCGATTACCTTCAACGATTTTGGCAAAGAAGTTCTTTGGAATATCGGCCTCAACCTGTTCCCGAATAGCTTGCTGCTCAGGATAAGGAACCCGGAAGCTAAACTTGCGCCGCAGCTTCTCAATCTTTCGAGCTTCAGTACTGTACTGCGTTAGCTCATCTTCTGCCATTCGAATGAGTTCTGCTACTTTATCCATCTTCTCAAGAGTCCTTGCCGCTGCCCTTTTATCCTACGGCAGTGTCGGTTGCTCTAGGAATTGTTCTGTCACTCAGGGGACACTCAATTCCCCCTCAACGCTACGTCAGGTTTGGTAGATTATGTATCGCTTAGCTATTCAATCCCTGTTAGAAACATAAATCAATGGTGTTTACTGCCGACGATCAGTTCTTTCTCCGCAATATCTGGTACCACGCCATGCCCAGTCATGAGCTGAAGCCGGGCAAGATGTTGGCCAAAACCTTACTGGACGAGCCGATTTTGTTTGGTCGCACCCGAGCTGGTAAACCCTTCGCGATTAAAGATATCTGTCCTCATCGAGCAGTCCCCTTGAGCTGCGGTTGGTTCAACGGTGAGGATGTACAGTGCTGCTATCACGGTTGGCGCTTTGACCCAGCGGGCAAGTGTGTCGAAATTCCTTCGCTGATGGACGACCAGAAAATGGATCTCAGCCGTTTCGACGTCAGGGGCTACGACGTCAGGGAGGTCCAGGGCAACGTGTGGATTTACATTCCGGACTCGGATCCTAAGAAAGCGCATCCTCCTAACCTAGATATTCCCAGAGTTCCTGGTTTCTCGGATGACGCTAAGCCCGCTATTTCCTACACCATGCGGTTTCCCTGCTTCATTGATCATGCCGTGGTAGGTCTGATGGATCCGGCTCACTCACCCTTTGTTCATCGGTCTTGGTGGTGGCGCGGTGCCCAACTGAATCCAGAAATCAAATGGTTCGATCCGTCACCCTATGGGTTCACCATGCGGCGTCATACGATGCCTGCCACGATGGGGCGGGGCTATTGGCTGATTGGTGGCGTGCCAGAGAATGAAATTATTTTCTATTTGCCAGGGGTTAGAACGGAGGAAACGACGACTAACAAATATCGAGCCGTCAATCTCACCACGGTGACTCCCCTCTCTGAAAACGAGACCGATGTCACTTTTGAGTTCTACTGGGATATTCCTTGGGGAGGGGTACTCAAACCGTTCCTACACTATTTGATTCCAGCATTTTTGGGCCAGGACAGAGATGTCGTGATCAAGCAGCAGATCGGGCTAAAGTCTGAACCTATTTTGCGGCTGATCAAGGATTCGGATGTTCTGGCTCGATGGTACTACCAGTTAAAAGCAGAATATCGGCGATCGCAAGCCGAAAACCGTGAGTTTGTTTCTCCAGTCAAGACGCAGCAACTTCGCTGGATGGCCTGACGTTCAAACAATCTGAAGGCTGAAGCACGCTCTAAAGTAGCAGAGTGAACGACAGATCTGCTTTTTGAAAGTTCTGGTCTTGTCTGCACAAAACCAGAACTTTCGCTAAACAAATCCTGAATTAATCTGAGCTTTTTGCCATAGCGCGACTTGAGGGGTTAGGGCATTATCAAATCATCCTGTAGACTCGCGTGTGCTTCTGAGTAACGGGTTGGGGTTTCTGACAGGTTGCTCCAGCCCGACTTTTTTTATGCAAGCGCTGGGTTCTCTTCAAAGGTCTACGCTTCCGTACCCTCATTTTTCAAGATTTCCTTAGGCCGTCAGGAAGGTAAGTAAGACAGATCGCCGTCGCTGGTTCCGCTAGGGCAGACGGCGAGGTCAGAGCAACGTGTTATCTGCCTCAACATTTGCAGGGATAACTCATTCACAATTGCAAAGTTGGCAGACCACTAGCTTAGCTGGCTAAAGCTACACTTTACAGTCAGCCAACGCAGCAGGTTCGACTGTATAGTCGAGATGCCTTATTCCTTTCGGATTTGCTTCATGATCCTTGTTCTGACCAATGACGACGGTATTGATGCCCCCGGTATTCGTGCCCTCGAAGCCGCGCTACCCCACCAACAAACGGTTATGGTAGCTCCTGATCAACCGCTGTCGGGTTGTAGCCATCAGCTCAATCGAGGCGGACCGATCGCAATTCAACAACGAGGTGAAGACGAGTATGCGATCGCCGGAACGCCCGCAGACTGCACTCGGGTTGCAATGAGCTATTTGTGCCCACAGGCTCAATGGGTTTTGTCGGGCATCAATGCGGGCGGCAATATGGGATCAGATATCTACGTTTCGGGAACAGTGGCGGCAGTGAGGGAGGCAACGCTGCTGCGGGTGCCGGGTATCGCAATTTCTCAATATATTAAGGATCGACGCCCTATCGATTGGGAGATCTCCACGCGGCTTGCAACCAAAGTGTTGCATCAACTGATGCAGCGGACCCAAACGGCTGGCCGCTTCTGGAATGTGAACCTCCCCTGTTTAACACCCAACGATCCAGACCCGCAGATGATTGACTGCCCCCTCTGCACTCAGCCATTACCCACTGAACATAAAGTGGATGGAAACCTGTTTTACTACGTGGGAAAATATAGCGATCGCCGTCGAGATGCGGGTGCAGACGTAGATATTTGTCTGTCGGGCAACATCAGCATCTGCGAAATTCGGTTGTGGTGATAGAAAGTTTGTTCGGTTCTTAGGATGGCGACGCACTATCATAGGAGGATTGTTTGATTCGGCGATGCTACCCTTGTCTAGGCTCCATCGTCTTGTCTAGTAGCTGCTCTGACCTACAGGTATGTCTCAACTTAACCAAGGGCTAACCTTATTCCTGAGCTTGCTGGTAGAAGCGACTCCCTTTCTACTCCTTGGAGTGGCGTTTTCGAGCATTCTTGCGGTTTTGGTGGATGAACGAAAGCTGATCAACTGGGTGCCTAAAAATCCAGTGCTAGCAGCGATATCAGGAAGTTTGTTTGGCTGTTTGTTTCCCGTTTGCGAGTGTGGCAACGTCCCTGTCGCGCGGCGATTGCTGATGCAGGGTGCTCCTTCTGCACTAGCGATCGGGTTTTTGCTAGCCGCCCCAACCGTAAATCCCATCGTCTTTTGGGCCACCTGGATTGCCTTTCGCGATCAGCCATCTATGGTTTTTTGGCGGGTAGGGCTCACCATTTTGGTCTCGGTCATCATTGCCTGTGTCTTCAGCGTTCAGAAAGACCTGCGACCCTTCCTCCAGCCAACAATCGCCCGCTATTTGCCGTCTCTAGAACTAAAACCCTCTGCTGCAGCTGTTAGTCCTTTGCTTTCTGGCGGCACCTACCTCATGCAGTCTACCGGCACCGTCAAACTGGATCGACCTCTTGCTGCAACATTGGGAGCCGTAGCGCTGCCGCAAGAATCCTGGTCAACCAAGGCTCGCGCCATCTTGGAGATGATGCTGCAAGAGTTTCGAGAATTGGGGGCTGTGTTGGTCATGGGCAGCGCGATCGCTGCCACAGTCCAGGTTGCTATTCCTCGCGAGTGGATTTTAGCTCTGGGACAGGGGCCCATCACCTCCATCCTGGCCATGATGCTGCTAGCCTGGGTTGTTTCTATCTGTTCTACCGTTGATTCCTTCTTCGCCCTGTCTTTCGCCTCTATTTTTACCAGCGGCTCGATTTTGGCTTTTCTCGTCTTTGGCCCGATGATCGACTTGAAAAATATTTCGCTATTGCTGACTACTTTCAAGACGCGGGCCGTCCTATACCTCTTCGTCCTAGCCGCGCAGCTCACCTTTGTCTTCACGCTGGCGGTCAACCTGTACACGAACTGGTAATGCCTTTAATAATGAAAAAATCTTTTCCCTGGTCGATAGTCCTGGATGTGTTAGCCCTGCTGCTGTGGGGACTAATGATTTTGCGGTACTGGTGGACTGGGCGACTCGCGGTGTTGCTTCACCCGGACTATCACTGGCTGGCGATTGGGGCCGGATGGACGCTGCTTTTCTTGGCCATTTGGCGAAGCATTTCCCTGTTCAAATCTCAGCGTCGAGGCAGCAACCTACCGCACATTGCCCTGATGCCGCGTCAGTGGAGTTTGGCAATCTTGCTAGCCGTTGCCGTGTTTGGCATCATTTATGTGCCTCGTCCCTTTGCCAGTGATGCAGCCCTGGCGCGAGGGATTGCTGACCCAGTCGCCCTGACGCGCTCACAACCCCGACGCTTCGTTCGCAGCACCCCTCCAGAAGAACGTTCCCTCATCGACTGGATACGCACCCTCAATGTCTATCCTGAACCGGATGCCTATACGGACGATCCGGTTAGCGTTACAGGCTTTGTAATCCATCCCCCCGATTGGGATGACTATCTGATGGTGGCGCGGTTTGTGCTCACCTGTTGCGCTGCTGATGCTTACCCAGTGGGGCTACCCGTTGAGTTAACGGGCGATCACGGCAACGAATTCCCGGCGGATAGCTGGATTTCCGTTCGCGGCAAAATGACGACCGAAACCATCGACGGTCAGCGCCGGCTGCTCATTCAGCCTGACGAAATCATCTCAATTCCCGAACCCGATAATCCTTATGAGTTTTAGGCGATCGCGCCCTCAGGCATCCTCAAAAAAACCCTTAGACACACTGTCGTTTGGCTTGATGGCAGGGCTAATTGTAGCCTCTATTCTGCTGGTCGTACTCGGCGATCACGCTACCGCCAAGGTGCAAAAGTTTTCTTGGCAGGAACGCACGGTTGGAGCAGACAATCCTGCTTTTGTCATGACCTTTAGCCGTCCAATGGATACGCAAAGCGTTGAAGCTAATTTGCAAATCACGCCTCATCTTCCCGGACGGGTTAGCTGGGCTGGGCGACGGATGGCTTACACCTTGGACGTTCCTGTCCCCTATGGCGAATCCTACAGTGTGCAGATTCCGGAGGCCCGCGATCGCTTTTCGGAAGGAACTGAAAATGGTGAGTTTGAAACCTTTGAAGGAACGTTCCAAAGTCGCGATCGAGCCATGATTTACATTGGTACCACAGCGGATCAGACTGGACGTTTGGTCATGGTCAACTTTTCTCAAGGAGGAGAGTCTGTTCTCTTGACGCCTCCTGGGCTGACCGTGCTTGATTTTGAGCCCTATCCCCTAGGCGATCGCGTTCTCTTTTCAGCGGTCCAGCAGGCGGAGCAAACCGATGGAGTTTTGGCACCCGCTTTATACACTGTTGCAACCGGCCTAACCCCTAACCCACCGGAGCTATCGGTGACCGCTGAAGCAGCCTTTCTGTCTCAACAGCCGGATGAAGTGGGTGTTATTACTCCGGTCCTGGAAAGCGAGCAGTATCAAAATTTGGCCTTTGATCTGTCTCCTGACGGCAAGCTTATTGTTGTTCAGCGAGTCAGCACTACCGATCCGGCGGACTTTGGTCCTTGGATAGTACCCGAAGCAGCAGCGCCCTATCCTTTAGAAACTGAACCGGGTGGGGAATTCCTCATTGGCCCCGACAGTCAGTCGCTGCTGCTGCTGCAAGGACAGGGAACCGCTGTTATTCCATTAGCATCCGATGCAGAGAACGCCGGCGCGGTAGCCCCGTTAGATTTTCTCCCTGAGTTTGGTCGAGTCTTTGACATTAGTCATGACGGCTCCTCTGCAGCCATGGTGGATTTCAACCAGAATGACCCTGAGCGTCGCTTCACAGAAACTTTAGTTGTTGTAACCAATCAAGGTGAGGAAACAGAAATCTTGAACGCGACAGGCTCTATTCTGGCGGCTGAATTTGATCCTACGGATCGTATCCTCTACGTCCTGGCTAGCGAACTTCTGCCTAGAGAAGCCTATCAGGAGCAGCCTTATGTGACCGCGATTAATTTGGAAACCCAAGAGTCTGTTAATCTGCTGACACTACCACCTCAATCCCGTGTCTCAATGGATATTTCCCCTGACGGACTGGCGGCGTTGGTGGAAGTTGCTCTGATGACTCCAGACGATGTCACTACGGCAACGGAAGTGGAGCAAACACTGCTACTTCCTCTCTTTGAGACAACGGATCAGCGTCTATTGGCCATACCCACACAGACAGCTCCTCAAATATTACCCTCAGAGGGCACCTTGCCAACCTGGCTGCCCTAACTTACACAGGCATGAGCGATCGCTGACAGGTTGGACAAACCGCATGAATGGTGAGTTGGCAATCCAGCAGATGATAGCCGGACTTCTTCGCGGTCTTGGCACCGACTTTGAGGACTGAATCGTTCTTAAATTCAATGGTTTTATTGCAGCGAACGCAGATCAAATGATGGTGGTGGTGGGGAGAGGGCTGATTGATCTCGTAGCGCTTCTGCCCTTCGGCTAACTCTAGCTCTCGCAAAATTCCCATGCGAGCCATGAGCTTCAAATTTCGATAGATAGTAGACAGGCTCACCTGCTCACCTTCGCCCCTGAGAACCTCTCGCAGATCTTCTGCACTCAGATGCTCCCCTTTGGGCAAGTTCTGAAACGTTTCAAGAATAATTTCACGCTGGGGAGTCATGCGCCACCCGCGCTCATTAAGTTCGGCCTTAAGGGCAGCTGATGTATATGCCACTGAACTGATACCTCGCATTAATGACGCGCTATTGATAATGATAGCGAATCTTCTAGTAAATTCGCAAAAAGATTTTGTTATTGAGAATGCTTCCCAACACATTCAGTATTGATGCCCCATATTTCAGGGTTCAATACGGTATATCTAGTTGTTGAGTCTAGTTTGAGGGTTGAAACGCTGGCGAGATACCTTCAGTCGCGATCGCCAACTCAATATTTGGTACCGTTCGCAGGCGATCCATCACCGTCACAACCTGCCCATGAGGGACATCTGCGTCTGCCCGGATGATTAAGAGAATTGGGCGATTGCCGACCCGTTGCGCCTGGATCTGATCCGGCAGAGACGCTAGCGTTGCCGTCTCGTTGCCTAACTGCAGGTCTCCGGCGTTGGTCAAAGTCAACGTTAATAAGTGTTGCCTCAACTGGTTCTCGCTAGTGACAGCCTGAGGAAGCGTAACGGGTAGTCCCTCTGAGCGCGTCAAGAAAAGACTGGAGAGGATAAAGAACGTTAGCACGACAAAGATCACATCAATCATCGGCACGATGTTGATTTGAGGAGAGGACTCGGGATCTTCTGGTAAGTGCATATCAAAGTGCTATGGCCTCTTTTGAAGATTTTTGGGGCCCGTGACAGGATGACTTGCCACGTATGCGGCATAGGCGATCGCCGTCAACAACGCTAACCCTAGCAGCCCTGCTAGCGGATTGTCATCAATACCTGTAAGCCAGGCGGGAACCCGATGGGTCGAAACCACTAAGTCATTGACGTCGAACTGATAGTAAGCAAAAACAAGACCTCCATGCAGGCCCGCAGCAGGGCCTAGGGTTGTGACGGGCGAGAACTGCTGGTTGTGCTTAGTTGGAATGCGTCTGGCCCAGACTAATGCCATACCCAGCAGAAACAGTCCAACAAACTGAGGCCACGTGGCCAGAATGACGGATAGGGGACGGATGTAGTGGGCGATCGCAAAAATTCCGGCATTAATGACCAAAGCGGCTTCCGTCGAGAAATCCTTTTCAATTTCAAAGAGCAGCCAGCCTCGGAATATCAGCTCTTCCACCAGTCCCACACCCATCCCTACGAGCAGCCCCTCAACGCAATTAGGGAGCAGGTTGCTGGCGACTGGCGAGACCCAGACGCCCCAACCCAAGGCCATTTGCAAACCATATAGAATCAGTACGCCTAACGCACCGATTATAAAGCTGACTAGCCATCCTTTCAGCCAAATACGTTTTGCCTGCATACCAACAACACGCCAAGGGGTGAAGCACTGGTGAATCCAGCGCATCCATGACGGTAGCACCGCTATAAATACCAAAAACAGCAAGATCGGCGTCCAAATAACCGATTTACCGTCTGTTGCTGCATACTCGAACCGATACAGTGGGATCGCCAAGGGAGAAGCTATCAGCACGACTATCAGCACGACTATGACGGCTTTAACTAAGGCTGGGCTATACCGTACAAAGCGTACAAACTTCTTCAAGGATGCGATCTACTCCTCGGGTTCAATGGAACTTGTCAGCCCCTTTCCCTTAAGTCCTTCACAGTAAAATTCAGCGTGCTCTAGAGCACAGATAATGACCACGGCAACCCCCGCAACGTGTGCCTGCATCATGATATTGACCGCCTGCGGCATCGACAAGCTGGGAACAACTTTCATTAAAGATTCAACGACGTATTCCATAGAATTAAAGTCGTCGTTGTGTAAAAGCACGCGATAGCGTGGCGCGGGTTTCCGAACCGTGGATGTTGATCGACGTTCAATCGTTTCGACAGCCACAATGTGCTCCTCAAACTAAACTAGTTGTAAACAAATCTCAACTGATCTGCCCATCATTGACTCACAGAGCGATCGCAGCACAGGGGCGCGATGGTGTCAGAGTCAGTAACGCTAGAACTGACTGCACAGCCCGTCATCTGCCGATCCTATCCCTATATTTAGAGTCAACACTTGCAAGCAACTGTTCTAAATCTTAATTGAGATCATCGAACCTGACAAAGGTGAGCTACTAAAGGTTCCTCAAAATTCCTGTAGCCACTTGGCATCTTGCAAAACTTTTATAGACTCCTTCCAGTTGTGATCATAACCAAGTTAGGCTAGAAACAACTCCAAAAGGGAGCGCACATCCGATGCAAAAGGCATGAGTTCTCCAACGTATCAGGTTATTTTTATTGAAAGTCAAACGGCCCGTCTCTATGGAGAGCTTGTTCAACGCATAGAAGACCGCAATACTTGCTGGTTACGGCCTCTTTCCCTCTGTATTGAAGACGCTGAAACGGGTCAAATTTCTCTGTTGGATGTCCGAGATGGCCCTGACGTCATCTGTTCTAATGATCTGGTTCAGCCTGCTTCCGACACTGACTGGATCTATCTGGCAGACAGTCTATCCAAAGCTCAACAGACCTGCGATTATGCCGAAGCTAACCAGCACCTTAGACAGTTCTTGGCAAAGCTGCAAAACTAGCGGGGCACTTGGACGTTATTTGTCCTGTCTTCGGCTTCAAAGTCTCCTGACTGTTCTATGACAAATTAGCAGCCATTAAGTCGTCTGCCATCTCAAAGTTTGCGGTGACCGATTGAACATCCTCTAAATCTTCCAAAGCGTCCATCATTCTAAGGAGCGATCGCGCATGGTCGGATTCAGTGACGTTAACTGTGTTGCTAGGTATCCAGCGATTCTCAACCTGACTAACCGTGTAGTCATTGGCAGTGAGCGTATCGCTAAGCATTTCCAAATCAGCGGGGTCGCAGTAGACCTCCGCCCCTTCTTCATCCTCATCAATTAAAGTCAGTTCGTAACTCTCCGCACGCCCTTCGATCGCCACCACCAGTAGGGCATCTTCGTCTACTGGCCCGATAACCGTAACGACCCCTTTCTGCTCAAACATCCAGCCGACGCATCCAGTTTCGCCCAGATTGCCACCGTTTTTGCTGAAAGCAGACCGCAAGTCCGCAGCGGTACGATTACGATTATCCGTCAGGGCTTCAATCAAAACGGCGACCCCGCCAGGACCGTAGCCCTCATACCGGATCGCTTCCAGGGCATCCTCGCTTCCCAACTGACCAGAGCCTTTTGCGATCGCGCGATCAATGTTGTCATTGGGAAAACCCGCTGCTTTGGCTTTGTCGATTGCTGTACGCAGCTGAAAATTTCCCGCCGGATCAGGTCCTCCAGTGCGTGTCGCCACGATGATCTCACGGGAGAGTTTGGCAAAAGTTTTGCCTTTAACAGCATCAACGCGGGCCTTTTGACGTTTGATATTGGCCCATTTGCTATGACCAGCCATAACACCGAAAGCAAATAGAACGACTTGATTCAATGGGGAGTGAGTTGAATAAGCATACCTGATCGGCTGATCCGTCTGAAATTTCTATTCTCAGAAGCTTTAAAGCGCTGCATTCCCCAAGCGAATTTGAAAAGGCCTTGCGAATCCGCTGGGGCCGAACAGCTAAGCTTACAGGGTAGCAGCACACCAGGCAGCGCCAATCAGCCCGACCTGTGGATTTAAAACAACACGAACGGGGATATCTTCTAATAGCTTGCTCATGCGACCCTTGTGGGTAAAGGCGTCGAGAAAGACGTCATTGTTGGTAATCAGGGGTAGGTTCTTAGCCGCAATTCCCCCGGCGATGTAGAGTCCGCCATAGGGCAATAGCTTTAAAGCTAAGTTGCCCGCTTCTGCTCCATAGGCGCTGACAAACATATTCATGGTCTGCACGGCCAAGTCGTCCTCTCCCTTCAGCGCAAACTGAGAAATTGCGGCAGCGGGATCAACCGATTTTGCTTGTCCGGCCTCTTTTTCCCAAGTGGTGACAATATCGCTCAGCTCTGGGGACTCTTGGGCAATACCGCGATCGCGCAAAAACTGGTAAATCGAAACAACACCCTGCCCAGAAACCACTCGTTCTGCAGAAATACGAGCAATCTGATGCTTATCCAACAAGTATTTCAGTAACTGAAAGTCTAGCTCTGACCGGGGAGCGAAATCAGCATGTCCTCCTTCAGAGGGAAAAACCTTTGCTTTACCATTCTGCGGTATGAGGAAACCTTGGCCTAGACCCGTGCCGGCACCAATCACCGCAACAGGGGCGCTGCCGTTAGGAATGCCGATTTGCAAAGGATGAACGTCGTTGTCTTCTAGCTGCAGCACGCCATAGCCGATCGCTTCAAAATCGTTGATCAATAGGGCTGATTCAAGCTGGAGTTCTTGAGCAAGGCGATCGCCGGCTAGGTTCCACGTCAAGTTTGTCAGCTTGGACGTGTTGTTGAGCACCGGGCCAGCGATCGCGAAACAGGCTTTTTCCGGCTGACCCGACTGGGCTGTCTGTTGCCCTGCCTCCTTCAGAAAGGCTTGAACTAACGGCACCAAGTCCGGAAAATCCTTAGAAACATACTGTTTTTCATAACATGTTTTCAAAGTTTCACCGTCAGCAGAAACCAAGCGCAAGATTGTTTTTGTGCCACCAATGTCGCCTGCCAAGAGATATCTCATGGCTTATACCTCAAATCACCGCTAGGAGCTTTCCCCTTGAGACCATAACCCATTCAAACCGTTTCAAGGGTAACAGTCTTTAAAGCCTAGGCAAAGAAAACGCCCCTAAACCGGATGAAAATAAAAAGCAGTTCCTAAGATGGCAAAAGTTGCCAACAGCAGCACGCCCTCTAACCAATTGGAACGCCCGTCCAAGCTAATCAAGTTCACCAAGGCCACTGCAATAACGACCGCGACGACCTCGAATAAATTGAAATTCAGGTCCATGGGCTGACCGATTGCTAATCCGACTAATACCAGCGTGGGCACAATCAGCAGCGCCACGAGTAGACTGGATCCCATCGCGATTGAGATAGCCAGATCCATATTGTCCTTGGCAGCCACGCGAACGGCTGTGAGATACTCTGCCGCACCACCGACCAGTGGCACTAGAATGACTCCCGAAAACAGATCGGTAAAGCCCAGGGTTGCGGTCGCTTCTTCCAAAGC
>NZ_JAQMUB010000068.1 GCF_028330965.1 Oscillatoria sp. CS-180
GACCAGAGCCGCCTTGTAGAATTGATAGAAACGATTGTTGTGTATACGTTTCCCCGTCGTTCCCGCCAGGAGATTGCCGCGATGCTGGGCCTTGTAGATATGAAAGAAACGCGCGTCTATCAAGAAGGCCGCGAAGAAGGCACACGAGCTTTGCTGCTGCGCCTACTGATACGTCAGTTAGGGGACATTCCCGAGACGGTGCAGGCGCAGGTGAATCAGCTTACCGTTGAGGAATTGCAGGCGCTAGGAGAAGCCCTATTTGACTTTGAAGCGACAGCGGATTTAATTAACTGGCTGGAAGGCGTGAGCCGAGAATGAAGAAAGCTACCTGCTGCTTTAGCGTCCAATAGAGCGTCGGAAGTTGAAGAAGCCCCTCAAGATCCCCTGTAAGCGAGTGTTCTGAGCGTAGGTTTGTTTGGTGAGCTGCAGCGCGGTTTTACTATTGATCTCCGCGAGGGTTGGGTAGACATGAATGATTGATTTCAGGGCACCAACCTTGAGTTTGTAGCTCATGGCGAGAACCACTTCATGAATCAGTTCTCCAGCAGCGGGACCGACGATGTGTGCACCTAAGATTTCGCCATTTTTGCGGGTAATGAATTTGGCAAAGCCGATGCCAGCCCCTTCTGCTAGCGCACGATCTACGTGGTCAAAATCATGGCGAAGCACCATTAGGTCATCGCCGTAGCGCTTGCGGGCTTGTTCTTCGGTGAGTCCTACTCGGGATAGCTCAGGTTCGGTAAATGTGGCCCAAGGAATGACTCGATAGTCGGCCTTTTTAGTGGGAAGTATGAGTGCATTTTGTAGGGCTACTGCGCCCTCATATCCAGCAACGTGGGTGAACTGGTAGCCTCCAATCACGTCTCCAGCGGCATAGATTTTAGGATTGCTCGTCTGGAGTTTAGCGTTGACCTGAATACCCTGCTTGCCCACGTCAACGCCTGCTGTCTGAAGATTGAGGCTTTCGACGTTGGGAACGCGCCCCGCTGAGACTAAAATCTCATCTACCGCAATGCGATCGCCCTGATCCGTCACAATCACCTTTTTGCCGTTTTCTACCCGAACCTCTTTAGCCCGTGTCTGCGTCAAGATTTGGATACCTTCAGATTCCAGCTGAGCTTGAATCACTTGGGCGGCTTCAGGTTCCTCTTTCGGCAAGATATGGTTCCGACTCGCCAAGATAGACACCTGACTGCCCAAGCGAGAAAAGGCTTGACCCAGTTCACACCCAATAGGACCCGCACCAATGACTGCCAGTGATTCAGGTCGGTGTTCAATGGAAAAAACGTTGAGGTTAGTGAGATAGCCTGCTTCCTTTAGGCCAGAGATGGGCGGTAAGCTGGGGCGGCCCCCTGTAGCGATGATATAGGCCCGTGCTTTGAGGTCACGGCCATTGACGGTGAAGGTTTGGCGATCGCTGAACTGTCCCTTGCCATAAATAACTTCAACACCTAAGGATTCGAAGCGTTCAGTGGAGTCATGCTCTTGAATCGTATCGATGACGCGATGAACGTGCCCTAGAGCCTCACGGATATGAATGTCATGGATTGAAGCGTCAATGCCGTAAATTGCTGCGTGCTTGACATCGTGAGCAACGCGGCCTGCATGAATCAAGGATTTGCTAGGAACACATCCGTAGTGCAGACAATCGCCTCCGAGCCGATGCTCCACTTCTACGAGCGCGACCTTAGCATTGAGCTGGGCACCTGCACTGGCTGCAACCAGTCCTGCCGAACCGCCCCCAATCACGACCAAATCATAATCCACTGCCATAGCTTTTCCCCTTAAATGCTCATCCCGTGTATTTAGCGTACTTAGAGTATCGATGGGTTAGCTGAGCCACAGCTGAGAAGTTACATTGAACCAGCCAAAAAGTTGTGCTGCTTGGCTAAGAGGATACACAAACAGCGCTCAGCATTTGCTCATCAAGCAAAAGCTGTTCAGAGACAGAAAGGCTGAAAGCGTTGAATCTCCTGCCTTAATGCCAATCTATAGCGGCTGTTCATTTCGGATAACGACAGCGGTGTACAAGTGAACGCTAAGAACACGTAAGCTCCCTACGACGAAAGGATCCGTTTCATCCGTTTGCCTTCCGTCCCTACCGTTTAAAGAAGCTTCCGCGTCAATTGGCTTGATCGAGAACTAAGACGCCAGGTTCTGATTGAATAGGAACCAGATTCAGGACGTCTAGCTGAGCGCAATATTTTAAGTCATCTTCTTGGTGCAGGCGCAGTAACCGCTGACCGTGACTAGCACAGTGCATCAGCTCTAACATAGAGGCTTTCCAGTGGGTGTAAAGGCTAACGGCGGCAACGGTCGAATCATTGCCTGCGATCTCTTTCAGATCATGAGTCAATTGTGCCGCAAGCTGATGGGCGATCGCCCCAGCACATACCGTATCTTCTAGAGAATACGCCCCTTGCCAGCCAGATCCCACTAACCAGACTTGGTCGGGTTCATGCTTTAGCAAAAAGTCAACGACGGCTTGCCGAGTCGTTAAGGCGGCAGTAATCACGACGGGTGCTGTTTGAATACGCTGAAGGCATCGCGTGCCGTTCGTCGTGCTCATAAACAGATGACGCCCCTTGGATCGCTCTGCTGTATGGTCTAGCGGAGAATTACCCAAATCAAATCCTTCAACTTTGGCCCCTTCTCGTTCTCCTGCAAGCAAGCGTTTTTCACTAGGGAATTGCTCACTGGCTTTTCTGAGCAATTCCAGGTCGCTAAAGACGTGGATAGCAGCGGCTCCTACATTCAGAGCAGCGGCCATTGTAGACGTCGCGCGAAGTACGTCGATTGCGATCGCGCAATCGGGCAAAGTGCCTTCGGGTACTTCTTCAGGAGTGTGATAAACAGATAACTTCACAGGTAATGAGTGCTCTCAAACGTTGGACCGCTGCCAATTTTTTATTTTATGCCGGAAACTTCCCAAAAGTAGATTAACCTTCTTCTAGGTAACTATGAAATATAGGCATAATGTAGGCTCCTAGGCCAATCCCTGCAACGGCACCGAACAGTGCCATCCGCAAGTTGCTCATGGGCCACCAAGGAAAGCCTTGCAGAGCCAGTTCTGCCGGATACATCATACAGAGCGCAAAGGCAAGACCAAAACCTATAAGGCCATAGCGGTCAAGCCAGTAAGCCGATTGACCGCGATCGCGACCGTACAAAACTCTCATTGCGACGAGGCCAAAGACAGTGCCATAGCAGCGCATGCAAACCGCCATAATGTTCCCTGCGGCTAGTGGTACACCCATGTCAGGTTGAGGGCAAACTTGCTGCCCCATCCAATAGATGATTTCACTAATTTGAGTTAATACCGGCAACCCTGAAGCCGCTAGAAAAGGGGCCGCAAAGGGTCCACTCACCAGTCCTGCTAGCACAATATCTGCAAGCCAACTGGACCAAGGACGCGACTTTGACGATGCCGAAACAGAGCCTTGCATAGAGAGAAGATAGTGGATTTGCTGTTACTGATTGTAAACATCCCTGGTCCCAATTTCGGTATTTTTATTTATTGGACCTTGTTACCTGCCCTCTTAGGAGGGTGCTTCTTGGCAGACAGCTTTCTGAGTTGAAGCAGCAGTAAGGAGGGGCCTGGAGGCGCGAAAATGATTGAGGTAGTGAGAAGTGGAGGGATGATCTCTATAGTTTAGGTCTAAGGATTAGTATAGAAGGGAAGGAGAAACTCAACGAGGCTAAACGCTGCGTTGAGTTTTTGACGTCATGGATCTAATGGATAGCCAATCTCTTAAAGCTTAACGTGAGAGCCATCGCAGAAGGGAGCATTCCCCGTTTGCTTGCATTGGCAGAGGGCGACTTGCTGCTTCTCCTCAATTGTAAACTTGAGCGGCGTGAAACCAGTGTCTTGGTGAGCGCCGTTGCAAAAAGGCTGGTTGTCGGAATTGCCGCAGGTACAGTACCAATAATTGCCAGGTTCTAGCTCCATGACTTTGGGCTGTTTAGCCGCAATATTAGGGTTAGTCATCGTGAATGTTCTCCTCTTGGTTTAATTCGGGCGCGATCGCCCTAATCGAAAAAGGGGACATGAAACCATGTCCCCAAACGGGTGTCTAAGCTGCCATATCAAATAGCAGCACTTCCGTATCGTCACTGGTGCCGGTCAGTGTGAGCGTAGTTGTTTCAGAAACAGCCGCACCGTCACCGGCGGTTAAATCGTGACCGTCTAAATTGACGGTTCCTCTAGCGACGTGTATCCAAGCAACCCGTCCAGCATCCAGGGTATGGGTCACGGATTGCTCAGGGTTGAGCCGAGTGGCATAGAGATTCACATCTTGGTGAATGGTGACGGAGCCATCACGACCATCACGAGAACCTACTAAACGCAGCGTTCCTGCTTTATCTTCGGGAGCAAAGTAGGTCTGCTCATACCCTGGCTCAATGCCGTTCTCGCCGGGAAGAACCCAGATTTGTAGGAAATGCACTGGGTTGGTGTCAGATGCGTTGTATTCGCTGTGCAAAATTCCCGTGCCTGCCGACATGCGCTGCACATCACCAGGACGGATGACAGAGCCATTGCCAATGCTGTCTTTGTGAGCCAGTTCACCCTCTAACACATAAGAAATGATCTCCATGTCGCGATGGCCGTGGGTTGAAAACCCTTGTCCAGGAGTCACTTTGTCTTCGTTGATGACGCGCAGACTAGCAAAGCCCATGTGGCGAGGATCGTAGTAGTTGCCAAAGGAAAAGGTGTGACGACTATCTAACCAACCAAAATTTGCGGTGCCACGATCGCTACTCGGTCGAACTGTAATCATGAAACGCCTCCTTTGTGTTGCAACGAATGTGTTTTTCTTGATGTCTCTATTATGGATTAAACTAAAATAAAAGACAATACTCAATTTAATTGACATATTGTTTCTTGTTTGGCGACAAAAATGGATAGGTTTGAAAGCATACGGGCGTTCGTGCAGGTGGTAGACGCAGGTGGATTTGCCGCTGCGTCTCGTGAAATGGGGATGTCGCGATCAGCAGTCAACAAACTGGTGCTGAATTTAGAAGCCGACCTTGAGGTGCAGCTCTTGCAGCGAACGACGCGCAAAGTGACGCCAACACCCACAGGTCTGGCGTTTTATGAACGATGCGTCAGGATTTTAGGCGATTTAGAAGAGGCTGAGTTGGCCGTGACTCAGTTACAAACTGAGCCGAAAGGGCAGCTTCGCATCAATGCGCCGATGAGTTTTGGCCGGCGCTATCTGTCACCTATCCTGGCGCGGTTCTTGCAGCACTATCCTGATTTGCATGTGGAATTAAGTTTGAGCGATCGCTTCATTGACCCCATTGCTGAAGGCTTTGACATCACAGTTCGCATTGCTCAGCCCGCTCAACACTCTTCGAGCTTGGTCACTCAAGAACTCCTGCCAGCGCCTGTCATCCTCTGTGCTGCGCCCGACTATCTTAAAAAGCACGGGACACCAACAGCCCCTGGTGAACTGACCCAACACGCCTGCCTAGCCTACGGTCACCTCTCGACGGCTAATCAATGGACGCTGGTTGATGCTGACGGCGAATACAAAATCACCGTTGCGGGGCCGCTCTGTGCCAACAATGGCGAAGTTCTACGAGATGCGGCCGTGAACGGTTTGGGCATAACGCTGCTGCCTCAGTTCATCGTGGAAGACGACCTTAATACGGGTCGCTTACAGCACATCATGCCAACCTATGCCGGCTCCCCCATCTCTGTCTGCGTCCTCTATCCCGTCAACCGCCACTTGTCCACTAAAGTGCGCTTGTTTGTGGACTACATGGTGGCACAGCTCGAAACTGTCGCTGCATAAACAGCCCCTCACCTGAGTTCCCCAGCAGTATCAAACGCTACTTGCCTTTGGTCCTCAAATCGTCTAATATCACCAACCATAGCTGTATCCGTGCAGCTTGCTGTCCCCGAACATTTGGTCGGCGGCACTGGTCGGTGGTGGCTCACCAAACCAGCGCCTAACCCGCAGACAGACCACGGCTGTCGTACAGGCTGTGCCTATTTTAGGTCGCCCGACGCTAGCTCTTGTCCCAGGGCGACCGAGTCTTCGGGGATTCCAACCCAATTGATTCTTGGAGGAATCCCCAGTGATTACCATTCAATACTTTCTGCCGTCTCACCACACCGAGACGGCACCGTCCTCGCTGCCCAGCAATCCTGCTCATCCCCAGCGACGACACAAACGCCTGCGCCTTTATTTGGTCGGCACTGAAGCCGATACCCAAAGCGCGATCGACCTGTTCCACCTGCGAAACTGCATTGAGCGCATCGAGTGGAGTCCGAAGATCGACGTGCCGGAAAACGGCGTGTTGATTCGTCAAGATCCTGGTGATGTGTTGCGATACTTGCAGCGCGACAGATTGTTTGAGTAACGGATTTCAAAAGGGCAATCGCGGCTCTGTTTTGGTGGAGGCGATCGCCCTTGTTCCGCTATAGGTTGGCGACAGCGAAACCCAACAAAACGGTTACGATGTTGGGTTTCGTTATCTCAACCACAACCTACAAGCGATTTTGTCAGCCACTTAAACCCTACTCCTAGAATAGTGTTTGCTGTGGAACAGGACGCCACTGAGAATGGTATCCATATCGGACTTTTCAGCTGAAAGCCCAAAGTGCTTCAGACGATTAGCTTCCCCTACCCGATCAAGTCAACATGGCGGCTTTGATGATGCCATCGAACATGTCACATAACTTCCTGAGTAGAATGCTTATCCGTTACTTCTGACGGATAAGCACTCGACTAACCATACGTAACGACCAAATATGACGAATAACAACCCACCTTCCCGAAATTACCAGTTTAGTAATGAGAGTGTTATCACCAAAAAATGACCGATAAGATTAAGAAACGCGGATCTTACCTACCAAATTTAACGCCGAATATAGAGAGACTTGCAACATTATGACGCTAACCCTGAATCTTCCCCCTGAACTGGAGCAATACCTTTTGCAAGAAGCCGAACAGCAAGGATTGTCGGTTGAGACGATGACTCTACAGCTTTTGGCAAAATCATTTCAGCTCAAGCAAAAACGAGCCGAAGCCGTTGATATGCTTCAGTCTTGGATTGAAGATGAGGATGTTGAAGACCAACAGGAGACAGGCACGTATTTAGTCCAGGTGTTAGATGAGGATCGGCTTTCTGAGCGTAAATTATTCCCAGGTGAGATGAAAGGGATTACATGGTAGCTGGGACAATTGTTTTGGACACAGGTCCAATTGGACTAGTCACCAACCCTAGGCTTTCTTCCCAAGGCGTTGCTTGTAACCAATGGCTTCAGGCCCATCTCAAAGCGGGAAACCGTATAGTTATTCCAGAAATTGCCGATTACGAAATTCGCCGTGAGTTGCTGCGGGCGAGGAAGAAGAAGGGACTTGCTCGATTGGATGGCTTGTGTCGACAGCTTGAGTATTTCCCATTACAACTACTTTAATGCGGCAAGCAGCTAAATTGTGGGCACAGGCGCGACAGAAAGGACAGCCGACAGCAGGAGATAAAACAATTGACGGTGATATGATTCTGATCGCTCAGGCTAAAACGCTGGGAAATTCAGATACGGTAATTGCCACAACTAACGTGGGGCATCTGTCGAGGTTTATTGCAGCAGATTTATGGCAAAACATCCTTCCCAGTTAACTACCACCTAAACACCTCGTTAGTGCGCGTTTTCACGACAGTGACGCTTGAGAAGACAACCGTGGATGCCTACATTTATCAGCTCCGCACAAAATTTGTGCATTCCTAGCTGCGGGCAACTGGCGTAACCATGACGTTTCAGCCTACAGATTGATTGGTTCAATGAATGATGCGATCTCACATCTTCCGCGATCGTGATTGGGGACTACCTTCGCTAGTCAGGAGTTGCAGCACGTTTTCTCGCAACCAGCTTTCAGAATAACCCAGTACTGATGCCGCTATGTCCACTTTCCCACCGGGAAAAATGATACAGACCGCTATTCTCCTAACCAGCACGTTGCTCACAATGGAAGTGTTCTAAGCGAAAGGAACACTTTGTGATGATTGCGAACTTGATGACGTCAGGTGCCTTGCCTCAGTATTCGAACCGTCTGCCGCAATATTTCACGCTGCATGATGGTCGGCAGATTGCCTATGACAGCGTAGGCGATCCCAACGGGCAGCCAGTCTTATTCTTTCACGGGTCTCCTGGTTCTCGTCTGGACGTTTGTTTGGCAGAGGCAGCCGCGTTGAAGCATGGCTGGTATATCGTTGCTCCGGATCGCCCCGGCATGGGGCACTCCGATTTCAAGCCAGAGTATACTCTGCTGGACTACACCAATGATATTTGTCAACTGGCCGATGGCTTAGGGTTTAGTACCTTTGGGGTTATGGGCCACTCTGGTGGCGGCACTACTGTATTGAGCTGTGCCTATGCCCTGCCTAAGCGCTTGGAGTTTGCTTTGGATTTAGCAGGATGGGCTCCGGTGACAGTACCGGACTTGCGATTTCAAATGACTGCATTGGATCGCTTTTTTGCTGAACGGATTGCCCGGTCGCAGAAAACAATCCCGATTCTCTTCCAGGTTCCGTTCGCAACCCTTGGGTTAGCAGCCAAAGTATTGCCAGCAAAAACCTTTGTCCGTCTGTTGTATCGTTCACAGTATTTCTGTGATGCCGACTACGCGGTGTTGTCAGTTCCAGAGAACGCTCAGGCTTTGATACATACAGTTCGAGAATCTTTTCATCAAGGTAGCAAAGGTCCTGCCCATGATGCCCTACTACGCTATCAAGACTGGGGTTTTGATCTAGCAGAGATTGACTTCCCGATACATATCTTCCATGGTCGCGATGATGTCTCTGCTCCCTATGCTTTTGCAGAATACAAACACCGTTATCTAGCCAACAGCCAGCTTCATGCCTATTCCCATGAAGGCCATTTTTTCCTCTGGTCCCACTGGGATGACATTATGGAGACAGTCTAAATAATCGACTGTCCGTGGTCGGCCTCCCGGTTTGGCGGGCGGCAACAGGTCGCTGAGCAACTCAAACTGGTCACGAGTCAGGTTACTGGGATAGTCTTTACTTATTAGACTTTCTCAGTGTAGGCTGCATGTTTGTTCATTCGCAGCCTACATTGAGAAAGTTTTTTACCTCTTCACCGTCTTTTCAAACGCCCTCTTAGGCGATACTAATAAAGTCTCAACTTGAGGTTTTCGTTCCTACCGAAGCAGCCGTCCGAGTCGCTATCAATTCAGCACTTTCCCAACTACTCAGCTTCAAAAACCAATGTCCAGTTTTGCCCGACTAGATTCTGTCCAAAACTGAAATGTTCTTCTTCTTCTGAAAGAACAAAGCCATAATTTTGATAAATTTTACGAGCCGACTGCAAAATGTCAATCGTCCACAACACCATAGAGGAATAGCCAGCCTGCTTTGCAAAATTAACACAAGTATCAACAAGCTTGCTACCGACACCATGACCTCGTGCCCAGGGTTCAACGAGTAATATTCTCAATTGAGCGACTTCGGAATCTTTTGCACAGCAGAATATACAACCAGCTTGCACGCCATTCAGCTCTGCAATCCAGGCACACTCTCTTTTTTCGTCATGATCCGCATAGTAATCAGACACGATTTTTGCTACTAGGCCTTCGAAATCCATATTCCAATTGAATTCATCCGAATAGATTTCCCCGTGCCTTTTTACAACCCAGCCCAAATCTCCTGACTGCAATTTCCGAATTACCAGTTTCTTTTCATCGCTTGATTTCGAAACAATAATGTTGTTCAGAACAGCGATCGCATCATCTAGTGCTCGTTTATCACTCGGAGTTAATTGCTCTATCAGATGTCCAATTTTTTCGCTCGAACTGGTATCTAATTCTTTAAAGTTCTCTTTTCCCTTCGATGTTAACTGCACAGTTTTTCTGCGACCGTCAATTTTTGATGGGGATATTCTGATAAGGCGTTTGGCCGCCAATCTATCCAGCAGCCTTGTCAAATAACTATCATCCAGACTGAGCTGCTGCCTTAATTCCATCCGTTCCCATGTTGGTTTTTGGCCTAATTCGTATAAGACTCGTGCCTCTGGTAGTGAGTGCTTCGTACCCAGAAATTGGTCATCGAGCAACCCCATAATTTCCGTCCAACGGCGGTTAAATCTCCTTAAATTTTCGATTGGGCTGTTCATAGCCAAGAAAAATAGTGGACTTTGTCCAGTATTATGTCAAATGACGACCTGACGTGCAAGTGGGGTTGCAAGTGTCCAGTTTGGGCGCATTGCAGTCAGGTCAGGAATGTCAAAATATTGCCTAGCGGCCCCTGATTTAGGACGTTAGGCCATCTTGGTTGAGGCGCTGATGATACTAGAGATTGATCATGTTCAGCTCGCTATGCCTCCTGGAGGGGAAGATGTCGCACGCGAGTTCTATCAGGATGTTCTAGGGCTAGACGAAATTAAAAAACCGCCTCAGCTTGCCCTCCGAGGTGGTTGTTGGTTCCAAGGTGCGGTCAGTGTTCACCTCGGCGTGGAGGCAGATTTTCGACCAGCGCTGAAAGCCCACCCAGCTTTTGTCGTGGATGACTTAGCCAATTGCGCTCGTATGCTAATCGCAGCAGGATTTACCGTGAACTGGGACAAAAGTAATCTAACCGTGAAGCGGTTCTTCTCGGCTGACCCGTTTGGCAATAGGCTTGAGTTTCTTGATCTACATGGGTCAACTGCAAGTTGAGATGAGACGGATCCCAATTGAGATTTCTGACGATGGGAACTACCAGGCTGTGGTGCATTACGCTGCATTAATAGTGCTCTAATAGCCGTAAATTCTTTCCTGGCGATTCTTAAATAGTGGGATCAGGTTATGTTGCTGGTTTTTCTCCCTAACGTGCCATTTGGTAAACAAGTTGATTGGTACTGCCTCTACTTTCAAATATGTTCTTTTCGACTAACTGTTTAAGATCGCGCTGAAGGGTTCGGCGTGATGGTTTGAGGCATATGGACTCAAGCATTTGGATAGTAAGGCTGCCATGGATTAGCACATGTGCGATCGCAGCCCGCTGTCGAGAATTCAGAGCGTGTTGTTGAGTGAGGGCTTCTACCTGCGCTTGAATGGCCGTTTGTGAAGAGGACAGGTCACCATCGTATGAGTCTGCATAGATTTGATCGCCCACATAGGGCTCCAGGTAATTAATCAGAACATTTTGGATCTCTAATTGCAACTGATGGCGGCGCGTGTCGTTGCTGCGTAAGGCAACCAACAGTAATGCTTGGTAAGTTCTTAAGAAAACCTCAGACAATAGCTCACATTTCTCTAATGTGAGGGCTGGATTTCGTCCTTGCAGAAGTTTTGCCAAACCTTGAATCATATTTTGATCAAAGCTCTCGTCGAAATATAGAAAGATATTAGGGGTTAAGTAGTACTGAATGTAGACAATCCTTGGACCAAGGTCTTCAAAATATTCAGCATAGGTTTCAACAATTTTCCGAATAACACTGGCTAGGGGTAGCTGAAACGCTTCAGGACTCATCAGCTGAGGGACAGTTCTATCCAAATATTGCCTGTGACGTTTTTCAAGTACGTGAAAGATAGCAAGCTTGTTTGGGAAAAAGCGATACAGCGTGCCCACTGCTGTCTGGGCACGCTTAGTAATGTCGTGAGTTGTCGCAACATCGTAGCCCTTTTCCCAAAAGACCTCAGCCGCTGCTTGGAGAATTTGTTCAACTCTAATCTGACTGCGCTGTTGCTGCGGCGGCTGAAGAAAATCTGAATCGCTATGAGACACGTTGAATAAAAATTCCGCTTGACAATATTGAGTCTGATGCAGCTAGTATGGCAAAAGATGAATAATTTGTCATCTTTAATGATCACAAAGACGCGGAACCATAAACCATGCTCAGTCTTAAGAAACCTGCTGTTCCACCGCCACCCGAACCAACAGTTAACCCTCTATACTCGCCGCGAGGTGCCAAGCTAGCAACGAGAGTCTGGAAAAACAATACGAAAGACGGAAATCCGCGTGCCGTTTGCCTTATGGTCCCAGGCGGGGGTTGGCATTCTGGCTATTTTGAACCCCTTGCTTTGTTCTTGAACCAGCAAGGTTTCGCCTGTTCAAGTTACGATCCGGTGGGTATGGGATACTCCGAGGCCGAACCGGATGCGCCTGAAGGGTGTATACACATCAATGAATTCGACGACTTTGTGGAGGACGTCTTTGCTGCTCTGGTTTGGACCAAGGAGCAGCTTCAATGCTCGGTGGACGTGCCAGTCTTTCTCATCGGTGAATCGTTTGGTGGTCTTCAAGTCCTAGCCGCTGGTCTCGCAGAAGATAGGGTAAAAGCGACTGGAATCAACCTGGCTGGAATCATTACGACGGGTGCAGCGCTTGAGATCGATCCGGCTACGTTGCCTCCCAAACCTGTCATCAAGATCTTGGCCTTTCTATCTCGCTACTATCCTAGGCTGAAGATGCCAGCAACCGACTTTTCAGCCACCTTTGACGCAGCGTTTGGAAATAAGGAGTGGGCCAAGGTCGCCCGTCTTGACCCAGGTGTTCAAGTTTCTCCTCGGCCAACGATGGCTGCGGCTACTGCTGTCGTGGCGACCGGAGAGAAGATCGCGAGAAGTGCCGGGGCGTTTGGAATACCGTTGCTGGCGATTCATGCCATCAAAGACTGCCGAACAATGTGTGAAGCCATGCAGAAGTTTGTTGATCAATCAGGCCCCCTGACAGAAGGCTTCTGGATCGAGGACACGACAGGCCATCAACTGTTGCAGGACCGAGAAGAGATCACCAGCCGAGTGATGGAAAAAATGGCCAGCTGGTTACTCGAAAGGACGTGATGGTTGGGGCGCGAAAACGGTTTTGATGATGGCAATGAGGGTTTTAGCCCCTAGTCTATGAATCTGGGGCGGGCGCGGTAATGCCTATTCCACAAGGCTCCTAGCATTAGTTGATGACGTGCCCTAGCTTTTGCGATAGCTGCTGGGAGTTGTTCCGGTGGCTTCTCGAAAGTGCTTGGTCATGTGGCTTTTACTACTGAAACCGCACTGTAAAGCAATTTCTGCGATCGCCCTTTTCGTCCCCTTCAACAACTGCTTAGCCTGTTCGATGCGCTTTTACTCTCGACCTAGCAACCTCCGTTTCCGAGAGGTATTAGACAGATACTAGCGCTCAGAGAATCGGGCTTATCGGTCACATTCGCGGTATGACAGCGACAGGTAGGGTATCATCTTTGAAATCTGATATCAGCTATGCGACAAGCTCCGAATTACGGATGATTTATGAACTTCGAGTGGGACGAAGCAAAAGCATCTGCCAATCAGAGCAAGCGTGGCGTGTCATTTCTCGAAGCCACGGAAGTATTTGCAGACAATTATTCCTCCTGTGTGCAAGACCCAGATCATTCGTACGAAGAGAACCGATACCTACTCTTTGGGCTATCCTCAAAGGGAAAATACTTGGTTGTATCGTTTACCGAAAGACCTAACACCATCCGAATCATCTCAGCGCGACCTATGACTCGTCACGAGCGTAAGGCATATGAACAATGAAGACACTATGAGATCTGAATACCCAGCCAACCTTATCAAATCGGGTGTGCGCGGGAAATATGTGAGTCGTTATCGAGAAGGCACGAATGTGGTGGTGATAGATCCCGACCTCCATAAAATCTTTCCAGATTCAGAATCGGTCAACCGTGCGCTTCGTCAGTACGCTGAGGAGCATCAAATCTCACAGACATAGTCCGTCATAGGAGTTGTGCTAATCGCATCCTTGAAGTGCTTGCTGAAGTGATTTTGGCTATTGAATCCGTACTGCAGAGCAATTTCCGCGATCGTTCCCTCCTTCCCTTCAACAATTGCTACACCTGCCCAACCCAATTGCTGAATCAGATATGGATCACCGTATTTGGCAGGATACACTGCGAGCAATCAGTCTATCTGCCTGAAACAGGGTAGATAGACTGACATCGTCGATCTAATAAGAGTTAGACCGCACGACTATAAATCCTGTTGCACTACATCGATACACCCTTTCACATTTGAATCATGCAGAATGACCGATATTTCGACCAAAGAGTCGCCGCGACATATGACGATGATGTAGGTTGCGGCGACTCCGAAGCAGTAGATCCTGTAGTCGATTTCCTGGCTGAACTTGCTGATAGCGGTAGGGCGCTCGAATTTGGTGTTGGAACAGGCCGTATCGCTTTACCGCTTTCGATGAAAGGAGTCGAAGTTCATGGAATCGATCTTTCTCAGGCTATGCTTACCAAGCTTGCTGAAAAATCGGGTGGCGATCGTATTTCTGTAGTTCAGGGTGATTTTGCCGTTACATCATGCGAATGCTCATTCTCGCTGGTGTACTTGATTTTTAACACCATCATGAACCTGACAACTCAGGACGAGCAAGTTAGATGCTTTCAGAACGCGGCTTCACATCTTGACCCAGGTGGAAGCTTTGTCATTGAAGTTATGGTGCCTGCCCTTCAGCTTATACCCTTTGGTGAAACCAACCGAGTCTTTGAGTTCCGTGATGATCATTGGGGAGTAGACACCTACGATATGGTCTCTCAAAGGCTGACATCTCATCACTTTAGGATTCGTGATCAACAGACAGAGGTATCCTCAATCCCTTTTCGCTACGTCTGGCCGTCGGAACTTGATCTGATGGCAAAGCTCGCCAACCTAGAGCTGAAAGCAAGATGGGGAGGGTGGAAGAAAGAAGCATTCACAAACATCAGTCGTTATCACGTGTCCGTTTGGGAAAAACCTTGTGATGGAACTTAGGGTGATCGCTCATTGCTAGGGCTTGGTTGGAAGATAGAACTCATTTCATAAGCTATCCTAGATGCCTAACTATCCGGTTCACCCGATGCAACGAGGAAGCTTGGTTAGAGTTGAGAGATTATCTAGCACGGGTGAACCGGGGGGCGTTACGCGCCTAATTTTTGCGATATCTGCTAGGTGTCATGCCAGTGGCTTCTCGAAAGTGCTTGGTCATGTGGCTTTGACTGCTGAACCCGCACTGTAAAGCAATTTCTGCGATCGCCCCTTTCGCCCCTTCAACAACTGTTTGGCCTCCTCAATGCACTGGTGACCAAGCTAAATAGGCCACGCTGTCAAGACGCCTCGAACAATCAAGTATGATTTGAGCATGAAGTTTGAATGGGATCAGCCGAAAGCTGCCAGTAATTTGCAGAAACACGGTGTCAGCTTTGAAGAAGCCAAAACCGTATTCGATAATCCCTTGGCGGTTATTTTCGATGATGAAACTCATTCCGTAGATGAACAGAGAGAAATCATCATCGGTTACTCTCGGCAAAATCGGTTGCTATTAATTGCTTTCACTGAATGATCTGGGAACGTCCGCATCATTAGTGCCCGTCTAGCGACTCGTAATGAGCATAAGGATTATGAACAAAATGCCCTCTGATCAAACGCAAAATTTTGAAGACGAGCTTTCACCTGAGTATCATTTTGATTACCAGAAGGCGAAACCCAATCGATTTGCTGTTGGTCAAAAGACACAGAAAGCAACGGTTGTGGTTTTAGATGAGGATGTGGCTCAAGTTTTTACAACGCCTGAATCAGTTAACAAAGTGCTAAGAGCATTGATCAAATCGATGCCACAATCAGCAGGCGACGAGACGGCTTGACACTGTGTTGGTGTGAACGGTACGGAGTTTCTCATTGGAGGTTTCAGGTTATCCGCCACTACGGCATTTCACCGTTATTGTGCGGATCTAAACTTTACGGTATCTGCTCGGCGTCATGCCAATGACATCTTCAAAGTGCTTGCTGAAGTAGACTTTGGCTGCTGAAACGGCACGGTAAAGCAATTTCAGCGATCGCCCCTTTCGTTCCTTTCAGAAACTCACTGCTCGGCCGCCTCACTAGAGTCTCAACGCGGGGCATCCAACGTAGAATCGGGGCAAATCTTTGAGTACAGGAAGTACAGGCTATATCCGTGAGTGATGCAATTAAGACATACAACTCGATGGCGGAGTTCTACGCTTCTATTGGCGGCAAGCTAGAACAGGACGTGGATTTTACCATCCATCGACCTCATTGGGTGACAACCTAGTTAAAGCGCTTGTCTCATAAGCGATAGAGCCTCAAAACCACGCTGAAAATAGAGTCGTTTGTGAGGCTTTAGGGCCAGCAAGGGCACGACCCAATCGGCCCATAGTCTCATCGAAAAAATCCAGGCATAGCCGTAGAGACCGACCCGAAAATCACTCGTCCGAGGCGGTTCATTGATGTACTCTTGAATACGTGCTGCATAGCCGTCTACTGACCCATCCCTCAACCGTTGCCCATACAATGTAGCCAGAGTGTAGGCCATCATGATTAAGAGTAATAGTGCGAAAAAACGAGCCTCAATAACTCTTGTATTTTCTAGATTGTAGCCCGATGTTTTCATATCCTTAAACATCTGTTCGATGCCCCAACGACAACGATAGATCGCTAAGGTTTGTTTCAGCGTCGGCAAGTTTGTCAGGATATACCAGGGTTCTTTGGCTCCTTTTCCACGGTATTTTCGCTTCCAGTACACAGCCAAATTCATCGGCCCAATGTCATCTTCTTTATTACACCAGACTCGGGTATAGAATTCAGATTGTCCCGGCTTGAACCCTTGATTTCCGATGATTGCATAATCGGATGTATTGGGGAGCTTAAAGTGAAGACTCTTGCGCTGCCTAAGACAAAAAGATACCCCTCTCGATTCCAGCCAGTCAGCAAGCTTTGGGCTATGAAACTCACGGTCACCCAGGATGAGCACGGGGTATTGTTTAGACTTAAATAATCGTAGGACTTGCTTAATCAGACGCTTTTGACAGGCTAAATCACTGTTGCCTTGATGTCCTACTTCTTCACAGTACAGCGGCAGGGCGTGAGTCCCCCACATCAAACTCGCCATAAACACATTTCGATGTTTCCATTGGGTACGGTCAATGGCCACAATCCAAAAACCACTATGCTGGGATTTGAGTTTTTGAAGATGGCGTCGTTGTTGACGATTTAAGGTTGCTCCAGTTTCAATCTGTCGAATCCAATATTTAATTAAAGGAAACCATAGCAACTTGATACTTAACTGAGGCAGTGTCAGGAACCGTTGAAGGTTTCGGATACGACTTTTTTTGAATGGGTTGGGGGAAAACACTGGCCAGAGTAGACAGGGTGACGCATCGATGAGTCTGTATCAATAGCAACAGCAACTCCAAGGTCAGATACTGGCTCTCGCTGAGGTGTTTTCGGAGGAGGGTTTGATAGAATGATGGCAACATTATTTTTCATTGGGGGCAAGATTACCCCCCTTTTTTTTGCCTTTTTATTTTCTCAGACTATTGCCACATAAAGATCAGAAGGTTGTTGTCCCCTTTTCAGTCCATCGACTGGAGCAGGTGCATAGTGAAGCGCCCTTCAAATCGCCGCTGTTTCGCACCAATTACTACTCGATTGTGCTGATTCGCCAGGGTCAGGGCTGTTACGTTATTGACGACCAATCCTATGCCACCCAAGACCGCACTATATACTTCACTAATCCCGGCCACATTAAAGGATTTGAGCTTGAGCAGGTGGCCCATGGCTACATCGTCACCTTTTCCGAAGCGTTTTTGAAGCAGTCCGTTCATGCCGATATCTTTGACGAGTTCCCCTTTTTGATTGCCGAAGTTGCCCCGCCCCATTATCCAGAGCCTCCAGTGTTTGAGGAATTCGACAAGCTAGGGAACCAGTTAATTGCCGAGTTTGAGTCGAGTTCCCCCTATAAGTTCAAAGTCATTGGTAGCCTGACGGTGGTGCTCTTGCTCCGTATTAAGGAATGGTTCTGGAAAGGCTATGACCCACTGAATGAATCAGATACGGGATCTGCGATCGCCCTCACTTTCAAACGTAACCTCGAAAATCACTTTCGGGATTTGCTGGACGGGAAGTGCGATCGCAGCTTCCAAGTTCAGGACTACGCCGACGCCCAGTACCTGCATCCCAGCTATTTCAGCACGGTGATCAAGCGCAAAACTGGCAAGCCCGTCAACACCTGGATCGCTGAGAAAACTATTGCCGAGGCCCAAGCCCTATTGTCCCGCAGTTCCCAGCCGGTGCAGGAAATTGCCTTCCGGCTGGGATTCAAAGACGCCGCCCACTTTTCTCGCTTTTTCAAAAAGCACGCTCAATGCTCACCATCCCAGTTTCGACAGCAAGCTTAGAAATAGTCAAGTCTAGATAGAAAATGTGCATGGTCTCAGCGAGTTGAGTCTGGCTTAATAGAAACAACAAGAGCTGGAACCCAATCAAGACAAGCTTTTCGGGTTCTTGACTCAGTCGCTAACTCATTCCCAAAGGAGACTATCATGAGCACGAATCGCCGTAACTTTCTCGGAACACTGGGCGCTGCGGGTGCCGTTACCGCTCTCGCCGCGAACAAAGCCTTTGCTCAAACTGCCCAGGAAACACCTGCTGCCGCGCCGATGTTTGCCACCCCTTCGGCAGATAGCCGGGCTTTGACTGGCAAAGTCGCGATCGTCACTGGCGCTCGTGCTAACTTGGGTCGGGGCTTTGCCGAAGCTTTTGCGCGTCAAGGGGCTGATGTAGTCGTTCATTATCATCGAGCGGAAACCCTTGATCAGGCCCAAGAGACTGCACGTTTAGTGCGTGAGCAGGGTACCCGAGCCGCTTTGGTACAGGGAGATTTGGGTAGACCTGAGAACGTCAAGCGGATGTTTGATGTGGCCTTCAGCGAGTTCGGTCGGGCTGACATTTTAGTGAACAATGCTGGAGCCATCGTCAAAAAGGCGATCGCTGATGTCACTGACGAAGACCTGGAAGCGATGATCAACATCAACACCCGTGGCAACTTCCTCTGTACCCGTGAGGCTGCCCGCCGCCTATCGGACAACGGCAGAATCATCAACATCGCGACCTCTCTACTGGCGGGGGCTGCACCGAACTATGCAGCCTACGCTGGGAGCAAAGCGATCGTCGAAGAACTGACT
Organism: Oscillatoria sp. CS-180; assembly: GCF_028330965.1. GTDB lineage: Bacteria > Cyanobacteriota > Cyanobacteriia > Phormidesmidales > Phormidesmidaceae > Halomicronema. The sequence goes on from NZ_JAQMUB010000068.1 coordinate 18,953, forward strand.
CGGATGGGGGCAAAGGAACTGGGCGATCGCGGCATTACCGTCAATTCGGTTGCCCCCGGCCCAGTTGATACTCCTTTCTTCCATAGTATGGAGACACCCCAAACGACTGAGTTCGCCGCTAATCTGTCGGTGGCTGGCCGCTTAGCAACCGTGAACGACATCGTACCCATCGTCGAGTTTTTAGCTATTCCCAGTTCTCAATGGATTACCGGACAAACAATCTGGATCAATGGTGGTTATTTGACGCGCTAAATCTTCTCTGAGAAAGGATTTTTTCGACCGATGCCCTTGCTCTTTAAATACAATTACAGCGTTTCCCTAGCTACTGAGGCACAAAATTAGATCTACATCCTTTACAGCGCATCAGTTTTGGGGAGCTGACTGCACCTCACTAGAGTGAGAAAGGCTGTAGCTTGTACCAATACCTTATCCTGTCCAATGGCATAACAAACGATAAAGCGACAGATGAAAAATAGCGGTAGCAGAACAAAGAATATCTGCTGCCGCTTATCTTAATCGTTATTTAGCCTAAGTTGTGGTCAGCTTTTTTTAAGCCTTAGTTTTTACGATACGCACTTGGGGTCATGCCAGTAGCGTCTCGAAAGTGTTTACTGAAGTGACTCTGGCTGTTAAAGCCACACTGTAAAGCTATCTCCGCGATCGCACACTCAAACATCAGATTCAGACCATCAAGCCAAATCAAGTTCCCTGTCAAACGAAGACTGCAGGGGAGACTTGAAACCTTTGGCTCAGGGAGCGAATCTGTTGCAAGCTCAGCTCTTGCTGACCACTGAGGATTGCTGCAACTTCATATTGAGACCCCACCTCGGGCAGGTCGTTTGGCGTCAAAGCCTGTTCTTCCATCAAGTATTGGAGAACATCACTGCCGCTAGCATCTGGAATTTCAATATGCTCAGCTTCATAGGCTTCGATCAAGACTCCTAGGGTATCGAGCAATGAATAGAGTGGGTGTTGTTCATTAGTACCGATTAAGTCAAGCAAACTATTAAGCTGCTCTACGCTGTTCTGGTACTCGGCTGCATCGCGAATCGTCAACACAGGTTCAAGAACCAACCACGACTGTTCAAGATTTGGGATAGGCGCTGTCATTGCTTCCATTCTCCTTTGTCATAGCTAGCGTGGGTCAGAACATCTCGGATATAAAGCTTTTGGCGATTGAAGTGGATTGAAGCGATAAGTCGATATTTGTTACCGCCGATATTGAAAACAGCTAAATTACCAACTTTGTCAGCCGATGGAAAGGTGCGCCTCAAGTGAGCAAAGTTCTCAAATTCACTCCTTTGGACAATTTTGAACCATCGGGTCAACGGCCCTTGGCTGTCAGGATATTGATCCCAAAAGTCACGGGGTGCCTTGCGAGAAATAATATGCCTAGCAGCAATATATCTCAAGACAAGATTAGGCTACCGTATCGGGCATTTATGTCGCGAATTGTCTGTGGTTCTTGCTAAGCCCTACGGTAGTTGCTTGGAGTCATACCCGTAGCGTTTCGGAAGTGCTTGCTGAAATGACTCTGGCTATTGAAGCCGCACTGTAGAGCAATTTCTGCGATCGCCCCCTTAGTTCCCTTCAATAACTGCTTGGCCTGCTCGATGCGCTGCTGAGTCAGGTATTGATGCGGTGTCATGCCCATCGACTGTTTGAACAGGCGGCTGAAGTGAAACTGACTGATGCCCGCCACCTCAGCTAGATCCGCAAGTTTGATCGGCTGGTCGAGGTGGGCGTGGATGTAGTCAGAAATTTGTACAATCTTGCGATCGCCTAAGCCCCCGTCATAAACGGCTACTTTCGGCTTGGCGGTGGAGTATTCCCGCAGCAAATTGACCGCGAGTACATTCGCCAACGATTCCACATAAAGCTGACCGACCCAACCGTCGCCCTTGTGGAGTTCCGCCCGCAGCAGTTGTAACACCTGCTCCAGTTGCGGATCGCGGATGCGAAACTCGTTTCTGAGTTCCAAGCGATCGGGGTTCAGATCCATGGCAGACTGCGCCACCGATTGCAAAAATTGCATCGGCACCTGTACGTGGAAGTAGTGGTCGTCTCCTTCGGTGTAGTAGGTGGCTGGAATATTTGCCGGGGTAATCGAAATGTCGCCTTTTGCGTACAGTCCGGTGTAGCGGAGATCGCCCACTACTTGATGAATGCGATAAGGACGCGATGCTAGGCACAGTGCGATCGAGTACCCTTCCCAGGATTCCAAAATGTCGGTACTGCCAGGAGGCTGCTGAAACTCTTCGGCCAATAGGGGCTGCCAGCCCAGCGACTCACTCGATGCGATTGGTTCGGGGGTCAGTAGGGGCTGCCAACCCAGCGATTCACTGGATGCGATCGGTTCGGGGGTAGGGTTTGAAGACGGCCCATTGCCTTTTCGAGATATCTGTGTCATGGCCGGTGTCGCCCCTTTCAAAATTGACCGCAAGATTCTGACAATTCCGCAAGCTTCAGATATTGCGACGCTTTAGATTCCCTTAATTTGTCATTGTAGCCAACCCGGTTATCTGACTGATCGGGTCAGAACTTCACGGTTTTGTTTGCTCAAGCTGCCGGGGTGATTGGGCTATTGAGCCGTGACTGTAGCCGACAAATAAGGAGGAAATCTTGTGAATGTGATGGATTTTGAACCGTGCAACCCATCGTTAAGCCGCCCGTCACTACCGCCTCAGCAGCCCGCTGTTGAGATGGCACCGTCAGACAGCGCCGCTAGCGATCGCGAAAAATTTGTCAGTTGGCTCTTTCTCATTGGCTCGCTGATGTTTTTGGTAGACAGCATTTTAGAAAACCTCGAAGGCGTTTCGATGTCTTCGCTGTTGCACATTTCCGCCAGTCTCGTGTTCACAGTGGGGTCTGTACTGTTCATTCCGACCTCTCCAAAACCATAACGTCTGGGGTTCATTACTGCGCAGCAGAACGCTTTGCAACTGACAACCGTTGATTTTTAGCCATGAAATTATGAGCAGCTTTTCTTTAAAGACTCCCTTCAAAACCGAAGTTCGCGAATTTCTCAACCTGGCGGTACCACTAGCTAGTGCTCAGCTGGCGCAGTCCGCTACTGGCTTTGTCGATACCCTCATGATGGGCCGCATGGGACCTGACGCACTCGCCGCCGGAGGGCTCGCCTCCATTATTTTTCTAACCGGGATGATGACTGCCACCGGCATGGTGATGGGCGTCAGCCCTCTGATTGCGGAAGCGTTTGGTTCTGAGCAAAAGACTCGAATTCAGCATCTGGCGAGACAGGGATTATGGCTGTCAATCCTGGTGGCCACTCCCGTGATGATGGCAATGGGACACGCTGATCGCTGGCTGCTGCAAGTCGGCCAAGCTGAGATCACAGTACAACTGGCTGATACCTATCTCGATATCATCCTGTGGGGCATGTTTCCGGTCGTCGGGTTTGCGGCTTTGCGGGCTACGGTCTCGGCGCTGTCTCATGCTCGCCCAGTGATGACCATCATGGTAACGGGTACAGCTTTTAATATTGTGGGGAACTACATCCTGGGATTTGGCAAATTGGGGTTTCCACAGATGGGCCTAGCCGGGCTGGCGCTGGCCAGTGTAATGGCTCAGTGGGGCATGTTCATCGCTATGGTGCTGTACGTCCTGAAGCATCCCAAGCTGAGAGAATATCGAATTTTTCAAGAACTCCATCGCCTGCGTCCCCGCATTCTCTGGCAGCTAATCTGGGTCGGCGTGCCTATCGGCATCTTCTCAGGACTAGAAGTAGCCTTTTTTATGGTCATCATGTTTTGGGTGGGCACTTTTGGGACGATCGCTCTGGCTGCCCACCAGATCGTCTTGCAAACACTGACAATTGTGTTTATGGTGCCACTGGGTATTTCTTTCGCCACAACGGTGCGGGTTGGGCAGTGGTTGGGCCGCAAAGATCTTCAGGGCGTTCAGCGGGCTGCTTGGGTCAGCATTGGGTTGAGTACAGTTTTTGCTGGCAGCATATCAGTCATGTTCCTCTTGTTTCCTAAGCAGGTCATTGGGATTTATCTGGATGTGCAAAATCCTGAGAATTTTGCTGTTGTTTCCTTAGCCGTACCCCTGCTGGTGATTGCCGCGATCGCCCAAGTTCTGGATGCGTTTCAAAAAGCGATTTACGGCTCTTTGCAAGGGCTTCAGGATACCCAGGTGCCGATGGTGCTGATTGCCCTGGGCTACTGGGGCTTTGGGCTATCGGTGGCTTACACGCTGGGCTCTTACCTCAACCTGGGCACACAGGGATTATGGATTGGGCAATCGGTGGCGATCTCGGTTGTTGCTGCCCTATTTACGTGGCGATTACGTCGATTAATTGGGCAACACAAATCGAACGGCCACAAATAGCACCCTCGCCTGCCATCAGAAAATTTAGTCAAGTAGATCAAGGGATGTACCCTGATGGAAAACAGCAGCATCGCAATTCGGGTGCAGTGAATTAGTGAACTTTTTAGGCGAAAAGCAAAAGTCTCTGCAACCGCTACCCCAAGACGTTAGTCAGAACTAAATGTAAGCGAGTAAGGGAAATAGAGTTGTGATTCCCCGCAAACGTCTTGATATTGCTTGGATGGATCTGCTGTTCGGACTCGGGTGTTGTTTGAAGCTGGAAAACCGTCAGTCGATTGAGTCGCAACTTGAGCAAGCATTGCCTAGAGGGGCTGCTAGCCTCACCTGTTTGTCAGTACGGAGCGGCTTTGATGCACTTCTGCAAGCACTTGCCTTTGAGCCAGGAACTGAAATTTTGGTTTCAGCGGTGACCATTCGCGGCATGACACGCATTATCGAGGCGCATAACCTGATTCCGGTCCCCGTTGATTTAGACTTTGCCAAGCTTGCTTTGCATTCTGAGGGCATGGCTAAGGCGGTGACTCCGCGCACGAAGGCGATTCTGGTGGCCCATCTGTTTGGCAGCCGTATGCCCATGGAGCCTATCCTGCAATTTGCTCAAGTCCACAATCTTTTGGTCATTGAAGATTGTGCCCAAGCCTATGCGGGTAAGGACTATTGGGGACATCCTCAGACCGATGTCAGCCTATTTAGCTTTGGTCCCATCAAGACTGCTACAGCCCTCGCAGGCGGCATTCTTCGTTTTCGAGAGGCGTCGCTTTGTGAGGCAGTGCGTTCATGCCAAAATCGATGGCCTGTGCAGAGTCGACTGCGTTTTGCAGCACGAATTGGGAAGTATTCTCTGCTCATGCTGCTTTCATATCGTCTGACCTATAGTCTCTTTATCGGCATCTGTTCCCTCTTTGGCAAGAATCACGATCGCATCATCAGCAAGAGCGTTCGTGGCTTTCCCGGTGATGATTTCTTCGCACAAATTCGTCAAAGGCCCTCTGCTCCCTTGCTATCACTTTTGGCACGTCGGTTGAAACAGTTCAACCCTGAGAGCATCACTAGGCGGATCGAATTTGCAGAGCAGCTTGTTGAGCTAGCACCTTCGCTAAGACGACCGGGTAAACAAGCCTCTGCACATACCCACTGGGTTTTTCCCATTCTGTGCGCACATCCAGAAAAGCTGAAGCATTATTTGTGGAGCAAAGGGTTTGATGCAACTCAAGGCGGCTCAAATTTATATGTCGTTGATCCGCCAGCCAACTGTCCTGACTTGAAGCCGACCGAAGCTCGGCAAATTTTTCAGCGGTTACTCTATCTTCCTACCTATAGCGGAGTGACCTCACAGGATATTGAACGATTAGCGCACGCTTTAAACGAATACGAGGCTTGTTCTTCTGACTAATATCTTGCATCAGCACACCCTCCTCATTTGCCCGTAAATTCTCCATGACTGGCGGCCTTCAACCTTAGAAGCCCCCAAATTTGAAGACAATGGGGCCTATGCTGACTGCCTTGCCCCACTGCAAGATTTGAGTCTGCTGATAATTCTTTAGCTGTTCAATGCCTAAGCACTTGGACGCTACTGGGCGCACTAGCCTAGATGGCTAAGCTATCTCTCCAGTCCGTATCAAAAAGGGACGCCCCCACAAAGAGGCGTCCCAAACTCTATGCTAATTAGCTAAATGGTCGTGAGCAACCTAAGCTATGTCTGCACGGTTGACGAGGTGGGCTTCCAAGAACCAGAGGCGCTTGTCAATCGTGCGAGAAATCTCAGTGTAGAGGTCAGCTGTATCTGCATCGCCCAAATCGTCAGTCGCATCGATCGCCTCACGCAGGTGCTTGGCGTAGGCCGCATAGCGATCGGCTAAGGCCATGATGTGCTCATCGCCGTCAATTGCATCCAGAGGATACTCAGGCAGAATAGAGTTGTCCGCAGCCACCCGAGCTGTACCCAGGGCTGTTGCGCCTAAAGCAGTCACCCGCTCTGCCACCATGTCAACGTATTCTTCTAGCTCACCTGCCATTTCATCAAACAGCTCATGGAGCTGATAGAAGTCCTTCCCTTTGACGTTCCAGTGAGCCTGCTTTGTTTGAGTTTTGAGGTCCAAAGTCGCCGCTAAGCTCTGGTTGAGAAGCGTGACGACCTTCTCGCGGATATCAGCAGCTAAATCGAGGCGAGTTGGATAGAAACGAACGTCGGATTTGGTTGGGGTCGCAATCATGAAGAGCCTCCTTATGAAGCTTGTGAGAAATTCTAGCGACAGAACACTGATGAAGCATCGATAGTATAGCCGTCACCAGCTCCATTAAGATGAGACGACTCGTCACCTGGCTATACCTAAGCACCCAGATGCTGCTGGGTGCACTAGCCTAGACGGCCAATACTATATTATCTCTGACCCTCTTACCCACGACACTGGCTATGGCGAGAGAATGTCTTCCAAGGTAACTTTAATCGATGAACATCTTAGACTTTGCTGCTGTCGCTACGATTGTTTTAACTTTCTAAATCATACTCGTTATGAGTACGACTTGCAACCTTTGCGATCGCGATCTCACTCCTACCTCAAGTACAAGCAGAAGCAATCAACACTAGCTAACATTTTTTGTTGAATACCTTTAAGTTAGGACGATGAGCATGACAGCATGATCGGGGTTGCTTGCCCCTAACCAACCTGAGTGCAAACCCTACGCTGTGAAATTTACTTCGTCCTTCTATTCCTATGTGCTCATCTTTGTCCGCGTTCCAGCCAGTTGATTAAATCCGCTGTCGCTTCAAAGTCAAATAGGGCTTCTCCTAGCGCCTGCAATTCCTCAACAGTAAGCTGATTCACCTGCGCCTGCAACGTCTTGGGAATGTCCCCTAACTGACGCATCAGTAGGCGCAGCAGCAAAGCTCGTGTGCCTTCTTCACGGCCTTCTTCGCGGCCTTCCTCGCGGCCTTCTTCGCGGCCTTCTTGATAGACGCGCGTTTCTTTCATATCTACAAGGCCCAGCATCGCGGCAATCTCCTGGCGGGAACGACGGGGAAACGTATACACAACAATCGTTTCTATCAATTCTACAAGGCGGCTCTGGTC
>NZ_JAQMUB010000069.1 GCF_028330965.1 Oscillatoria sp. CS-180
GAAACGGGCCTGCGGCGAAGATACTTTGGGGGCCACCCCACGGCAAAATAGCTCGGTGCCAGGTTTATACTCCACCCACAGCGTTGTCTCTACTATCAGAGGCAGCGCTGTTACTCTATTTTCCTCTGGCCTATCTCCCCCCACTCCACTCACCTCTCTGGCTCAAATACTTCGACTGTGATGATTTCTCCGTTTTGAATAGCCCAGTGAGCAAATGCGCCTGCGACATCGCCATTGTCGTCAAACTCTAATGAGCCTGAAGCTCCGGTGTAGTCAATATCTTCTCCATTAGCGATCGCCTCAACAGCTTTGCCCCATTCTCCTGGCTTGATTTCCACACCCGGAGCGTTGGCAACTTCCCGAATAGCTTGTTGAATCGCTCCCCCATCCGTACTTCCAGAGTGTTCGATCGCTAAAGCCAAAATCATCATTGCGTCATAGGAGGTATCGATGTAGGGCTTAGGCGGCAGTTCTCCATATTTCTCTTCGTAGGCATTATTAAACGTTGCATAGGCTTCGCTTTCAACATCAGATTGCGCTACTGTGCCGAATGCGCCCTCAAGAATATCTGCTCCAATTGCGTCAATAACTTCAGGAGCTTTCATCCCGTCCGTGAAGATGAAGCGGTCAAAAAAGCCTTCCTCTAATGATTGTTTAAGAATGGTAATGCCGTTTTCGGGATAGCCAATCAGAAGTAATGCTTCAGCTCCTTCATTGGCTAATTGCTGTAGCTCGCCCCGATAGGAAGCTTGTCCTTTTTCATAAGGGACAGAGCCTGATACCGTGCCTGCTTTTCCTTCAAAGGCGGCTTGAAAGCTTTCTGCTAATCCTTGGCCATAATCATTGTTGACGTAGATGATGGCAACATTTTCTAGTCCCTGTTCACGAGCAACTTCCGCCAGAGCAATGCCTTGAAAGGCATCCGAAGGCACAGTTCTAAATAGAAAGTCTTCGTCAGCCAAAGTAGAAATGACAGGGGACGTTGAAGCTGGAGAAATCTGAGGAATACTGTTGTCCTTAGTGATGCTTTCTGCGACAGGAATGGTATTACCACTAGAGAGCGCCCCTAGAATGGCGATCGCCCCTTCAATGGAGACAAGTTTCTGAGCTGCGTCTATTGAAGGTTGAGCTGCGGTTTGTGTATCGCCTACAGAGACCTCAAGGGGTTGACCCATGACGCCGCCATTAGCATTGATCTCATCTAAGGCAAGATTGACACCGTTGAGACTAGTTTCACCAAATGCTTGGAGATCACCCGTCATGGGCATAAGGGCACCAATTTTAATGACATCACTACTAGATGCGGATGCGCTCTCTGAGTCGACGTCGCTTTCATCTGTGGTGAGTTCAGTTTGTCCGGTGCAAGCAGCAAGAGACGTGGCTACTAATCCGGCTAAAATCCAGCGGTTCCTCAAAGCATTAAGGCAAACCATGAAATACCTCCCATTGCGTGAGCAGCATTCTTATGTTCTGCATTGTAGGGGGAACTACGGTGAGGTAGTTCTATTGTTAAATTTATATGCCGCCCTGATAGGCTCCCGCGTACACATCGCTTTAGATTAGTCATGTTAGCAATAAAAAATGTATCAAAATCGTTTTCGGGCTTGATGGCTGTCAATGACTGTTCTTTGGACATTCCACAACGAACAGTTACGGGAATCGTCGGTCCTAATGGGGCTGGTAAATCGACTCTGTTCAACATCGTTGCTGGTTTTCTGAAGCCGACTTCGGGGCAAATACACTTAGATGGTCATGATGTTACGGGTTTATCTGCTCACGAGCTGTTTCGCCATGGATTAGTCCGTACTTTTCAAATTCCCCGTGAGTTTGGCAAGATGACTGTACTAGAAAACTTAATGCTTGTGCCGCCGCGTCAACTGGGTGAGAACTTGATTAAGGCTTGGTTGCTTTGGCACCAAGTCATGCAGCAGGAGAAAGACATTCTCCGTAAAGCTGAGGATGTGCTGAATATTTTGAATCTTTGGTCTGTGCGAGATGAACTCGCCAAGAATTTGTCAGGTGGCCAAAAGAAGCTGTTGGAATTGGGACGATCGCTCATGGTTGATCCCAAGGTGATCTTGTTAGATGAGCCTGGAGCAGGGGTCAACCGCACACTGCTGAAAGATTTGACGGAAACTATTCAGCGGCTGAACACTGAACGAGGCTGCACTATCTGCCTGATTGAACACAATCTGGAGCTAGTTGCCAGTTTGTGTGATCGCGTTATCGTGATGTCGCAAGGAGCGGTTTTGGCCCAAGGAACGATGGAGTCTATTCGTCAACACCCTGAGGTCCAGGCTGCTTATTTAGGGAGTTTGCACAACGACTTGTCGTCATCTTCGCTATAGGACGCCCTTTGGCACCAGGTTTTGGTCTGTATTTACTGAGAAGCGAAGGATTGACGGTCACTTGACGTTACAGTAATTGAAGCAAATCTGGCATGTGAGATCGGGTTATGAGTGAAGAAACCACTGGTAAAGTACTGCTTGTCGATGATGAAGCAGGGCTTCGGGAGGCTGTACAAGCTTACTTAGAAGACAGCGGTTTATCCGTGGAGGTAGCAAGTAACGCAACCGAGGGTTGGGAGAAGCTTCAGCTGTCAACGCCTGATGTTTTAATTTCTGACATTATGATGCCCCAGGTTGATGGATATCAATTTTTGGAGCAGGTGCGTACTGATCCCCGCTATAAGTCTCTACCAGTCGTTTTCCTTACGGCTAGAGGCATGACTAGCGATCGCATCCAAGGTTACAGCGCTGGTGTTGATGCCTATCTGCCTAAGCCGTTCGATCCTGAAGAATTAGTGGCAATTGTGACCAACTTGATCGAACGCCAAACGGCCCGAATCCCTGAAGGAGGCGAACTGCCTGACATTGCCGCTATGGCGAAGCAGATTGAAGAAATCAAAGCCTTGCTGACTCAGAAAGGGAGCATTGCAAAAACGCCATCCCCAATTCGCATTGACTTTACTCCACGTGAGCAGGATGTCCTCAATCGGGTCGCTGAGGGACTCATGAATAAAGAGATTGCCAGTCGGCTCGATACGAGTGTGCGGAATGTTGAGAAATATGTCAGTCGTCTTTTCAGCAAAACGGGTACGAACAGCCGAACTGAGCTTGTGCGCTACGCTCTGGAGCACGGTTTAGTGACAGACGAGGATTAATAGACCCGTGGAATTCCTGAGTGCTCGGAGTTGATGCTAATCTAGATAACACTGTTGAGTCGGATCTTGGATGTTCTGAAGAGATGTGACGCCTGCTCTGGGTTTGAGATTTTCACCTAAGACTGCTCTTTTTTGGACATCAAAGTTTGAATGGGTTAGCGTAGGCACTCGACAGTTTGTTACATTACGTTAATATAGAACACATTAGGTGCATGCTGGTCTGCACCCAGCCCTGCGTTGCTAGGGTTTTGCAATACCCGTCTAGACTGGTCCCAACGTTTTGCTTGGGGTAGGCGCTTACTGGAATGAAACATTTCTATGTCTTTTGAAAACCTTGGCTTGTCGGATAAGCTGTTGCGTGCGATCGCCGATCAAGGATACGACACACCAACACCGATTCAAGCCGAAGCCATTCCTGCCGTTCTAGAGCAGCACGACGTTTTAGCGAGTGCCCAGACCGGGACTGGTAAAACAGCAAGTTTCACACTGCCGATATTGCACTTGTTGAGTACGACCTCTCAGCCTGGTAAAGGTCGCAAGGTCCGTGCGCTTGTTCTAACGCCTACTCGCGAGCTTGCAGCTCAGGTCGAAGACAGCATCAAGACGTACGGGAAATACATGCCGTTGAGAGTCGCCTCCGTTTATGGTGGCGTGAGGATGGGCCCTCAAATTGGTCGCCTCCGACGTGGTGTTGATGTTTTGGTCGCGACACCGGGTCGCTTGTTGGACCACATCAGTCAAGGAACTGTCGATCTTTCCTTTCTCGATGTATTGGTCCTGGATGAAGCTGACCGTATGTTAGATATGGGCTTCATCCACGATATTCGCAAGATTATTGAGCATTCTTCGGCTGAACGACAGACGCTCCTGTTCTCTGCGACCTTTTCTCGCCAGATTAAGAGACTGGCTGATGACCTCTTACGGTCTCCAAAGGTTATTGAGGTGGCTCGGACTAACACGGTTGCTGAGAACGTTACTCAAGTTGTGCACCCAGTTGATCGTCACCGCAAGCGAGAGCTGCTTTCTCACATGATTGGTTCTCGGAACTGGCAACGGGTGCTTGTTTTTACCCGTACCAAGCATGGTGCAAATCGCCTTGCCGAGCAGTTGCAAAGCGATGGTTTGTCCTCCGACACCATTCATGGCAATAAGAGCCAAGGTGCACGTGCGCGTGCGCTTGATGCCTTTAAGCGCGGCAAGGTCCGTGTACTGGTTGCTACAGATGTTGCAGCTCGTGGTTTGGACATTGACGAACTGCCTCATGTTGTTAATTTCGATTTGCCGAACGTTGCCGAAGATTATGTTCACCGCATTGGTCGGACAGGGCGTGCAGGTAATGAAGGCGACGCAATTTCCTTAGTTTGCGTTGATGAGCATTATTTACTGCGCAATATTGAGCGCTTGTTAAAGCGTGATATTCCGCAGTCTGTGATTCCTGGCTATGAACCTGATCCGTCTATCGCTCCTGAACCGATTCCGGGAGCAAAGCGGCCTGGCAATAAGCAACGTCGTGGTGGTGGCCGTTATCAGGCTCGCAACGGCAATGCTAGACGGTCAGATGGTTACAGCCGACGTCCCTCTCGATCTAAGCGGGGAGGAAAGCCGACAGCGGCTCCTATCTTGAAGAAAGCTTCCAATGCTGCGGCTGGGAAAGACGATCGCAAACGCGCATAAGTGTTTAATTTTCTAACGCTGCCTTTGTCTTCGGCTTGACGCAGTATGAGTAGTGCATACCTTGTTCTGGATTTAATGACCAGTCAGGTATGCACTATATTTTTATGTGCCTCAGAATTTTCTGAGAGAAAGAGAAGATTGATGCTTGATTGTTAATTTTAGTCAAGCATTGACCATTTTGTATTTCAAATAGCAATAATAGATATAAGTAGATGCTACTTAAATTTGTTCGTTCACCCTCGTCTGTTATTCCAGTTGATTTATTGAAACGCTGAAGCAGTAATGACGATGGCGGAAGTAGGGAAAGTCCCGAAGGAACGCGCCCCCATTTACTTTCAGAATCTCGGAGGCGATTTTATGTTGACCACTTCACTCTCACAAGGCTTGGAAATTGTTTTCATTGTCAGCGTAATGACAATTGTTGTTTCACCAATCCTTTGTTGGATACTACCCAACCGTGTCGAAACAATTTAGGCCGGTTTAGATAAGCGATCGCTACCTTGAGTCAGCCATGCTTGATAGCGTAGTGTTCTGCTTACTATTTTGAACGACTCCGCAAGGGCAAAACCGTCATCGGTTTTGCCCTTGTTTAGTTTTGCGCCTTCATTGCTCAGGACTTATGCGTAGCTCCTTTGCATTCCCTCAAATACGGGAGCAAACATGGGAGACTGAACGACTTCTCTGGATTTAAGAGATTGAGGAGATAAAGTCGGAGTCAACTGCGTCAGTCCTACGGGTATCCGGGTCTCTGGGGCTATCCCGATCACGGCTAATTGCAGTCCTGAAGCTGGGACATGTGGAGAACCATTTCATCGATCGCATCTAGCATGACCCCACCAGATTGGCCTGACTGATTGATGACAATGCTAAAAATAACGGTGCCATAACTGTCTGTTTCCAAGTAGCCAGACAATGCTCGTACGCCTCTGAGCGTACCTGTTTTGGCATGGACCTTACCTTGGGCGCGGGTTTCCTTAAAGCGATTGCGGAGGGTTCCGTTGATGCCGCCGGTCGGTAGCGACTCATAAAACAACCCAGTGTTGTCTGTTTCGTACATGCCTTTGAGTAAGGTGACTAAGGCTGACGGCTTGACTTTGTTACTGCGTGAGAGACCTGACCCATCTGCTTGGATAAAGCTATCGGCTCTGACACCCAGCGGTTCCAGTGCTGCTTGGACTCGATGCTGTCCTCCAATGTTTCTTAATAAGTCATCAGCACGAGCGTTATTGCTGTCGCGGTTAATGGTGTAAAGCTCGTCTCTGAAGGCAAACACCATTTGAGGATCGTGGGCTGCAAATATTTGGATAGCAGCAGCAGTGGTCAGCAGCTTGATGTTTGAGGCTGGAATCAGCAGGTTGTTTGCATTATGGGCATAGATGACGCGCTCCTCATCCAGGGGATAGACCAAAATGCCCCAGTTTGCTGTGCCGAACTCGGGGCGATTGATGATGCTATTAATAGTTCTGTCCAAATCGCTGGGACAAAAGCGAGTATCAAAAATCTGGCTAACAGCTGAATTGACAAGAGTGGTTTCGGTTTGAGGAGCTGTTTCTGAGTTGATCGCTCCCTTAGCATCAAGGGCGGAAAGGCTGGTGGTAAAAACGGTAGCCGAGAGGGCGATCGCCATTCGAAGCCAATTTGAGGGCTTAAAAGCAAAAGATGTCATACCTGTATCTCCACGATGGGCGAGTGAGCGAATTTTCCTAGGCCACTATAGGCTGTTGAGGGTGTTCTGAATACCGTGGGCCGTATAGGAAAAGACGGAACTCCCGCAATAATCGCGGCTAGATCTGAGAGAATGCACTCAAGGATGGAGGACAGCGCAGGACTGTGGTGAGATTGCCTGAGGTTATTGGTATTGATGTTGGCGGGACGGCTATCAAACTGGGACGGTATAGACAAGATGGAACCTGTATAGAGACACTCACGATTTCAACCCCTCAGCCAGCTACTCCGGAAGTCGTTTTGTCAGGAATGGTGGCTGCGATCGATCAGCTTGATCCTGATCGGATTATTCGAGCTATTGGCATTGGCACGCCAGGTCCTGCCGATGCAGAAGGACGCATTGCACGAGTCGCCATCAATCTATCTGAGTGGAGCGATGTGCCGCTGGCGGACTGGGTAGAAGCACGAACTGGTGTCCCCACTGTTTTAGCGAATGATGCGAATTGTGCTGGTTTGGGTGAAGCGTGGTTGGGGGCAGGTCATGGCCTCACAGACCTTGTTGTTTTGACGCTGGGCACCGGAGTCGGCGGTGCCATTATTCTGAATGGCAACTTGTTTACGGGACGGACGGGGGCTGCTGGTGAATTGGGTTTGATTACGCTAAACCCTGAGGGACCTCCTTGTAACAGCGGTAATCGAGGATCGCTGGAGCAGCATTGCTCGGTTCAAGCGGTGCAGCGAGAGATGAAATGTGAGCCGGGCAAATTAGCAGCACGAGCCTTAATGGGCGATGAAACCGCGATCGCCTATTGGCAGCAATACGGTCGCTATTTAGGCGCTGGGCTGGCTAGCTTAATTTATGTTCTGACGCCAGAGGCGATTATTCTAGGTGGAGGAATTAGTGCTGGAGCAGATTTATTTCTACCTGCTGTTTGGCAAGAGATTGAGCAACGGGTTTTGCCTAGTTCTCGGGAAGACCTACAAATTCTAATCGCAAAATTAGGAAATCAAGCAGGAGTTGCGGGTGCAGCAAGACTTGCTTTTCAGAAGTTCTGCAAGGAATAATTCAGGTATTGTCAAAGGGCCTATGGCACCAGGTGATGGTTGCAATTATCAGCTTTCCCTGTGAATTTTAAGCAACTCAAAGTCGATAAATTCAGGATCATTGGGTACAAAAGGTATAGTTGGTTCCAGGGTTTAAAGGAAACCGCCTGTCAATGACAAAAACCAATTATTCCGCCCTGGTAGGAACTTTTGTAATTACGGCTGGACTTTTAGGCGGAGCGGTTTGGTATCTCAATAAGACTGCTCCTGGCCTATTAGGCGTTGTTACCCCTTCCAATGATCAAGGGGCGGTCACTCCTCGTGGCAAAACGGAGCTATCTCTTTTAGGAGATACATTCAGCGGATACAGTACATTCCGTAACGAAGCCTTTCAAACAGTATTGACAGAGGCTGGCCTGACGCTCAATTACGCTGATGAGTTTGATCAAGCTGCTCGGGCAGCGGCTTTGGCTCAAGGCAATGCGGATGTCATTGTGACCACTCTTGACCAGTATTTGCAGCAGCAGCCTCAGGGAACTATCGTTGGATTAATTGATCGCACTGTGGGAGCAGATGCGGTTGTTCTCAATACTCAAAAATATACTTCGTTGACTTCTCTGCTTGAATTGGCACCGCTTTTGCAGCAGGCGCAGAGTCAGGGACAGTCTTTGAAGATTGCCTTTGCTGGGGATACCCCTAGCGAATATCTAGCGCTAGTTCTAGATACAAAATTCGATGCGTTGAACCTTTCGGATTTTGAGATTGTCCGGGTTGCCGATGCATCTGAGGCTTGGGCGCTGATGCAAGATCCTAATGAGAACGTTGCGATCGCGGTTCTCTGGGAGCCATTTGTAACTCAGGCACAGCAGCAGGGCTATACCGTAGTGCTGTCTAGCCAAGATGCGCCCAACTCAATTGTGGATGTGATTGTGGCTTCAGATAGAGTGTTGCAGTCGAATCCAGCTGCCATTTCTGCATTGCTAGAGAAGTACTATCGTCGTATTGATTCCAATGTGCGGGATGCCTCGCAATTCCAAACTCAAATTGCAGAGGATGGTGATTTGACTGCAGCAGACGCAGGAGCCGTGCTGAAGGGTATTGACTTCTTTACAGCGGCAGAGGCCCAATCTTGGATGACCGATGGCACTCTTAAACAGCGGATTGAGGCGATCGCGGCGGTCCTTGTACTGTCAGGTCGGCTCAACGATATTCCCGCCAATCCCGAGACGCTATTTACCGATGAGTATTTGCGCGAGGCGGCTCAAAACACTCAAACTCTGATTGAACTGGTGCGAGCGGACAATCCAGAATTGGCTGAGCGACTGATGGGAGAAACAGAGCAGACGTTGGTTGTTCCTGAGGTGACAGCTGCAGAAGTTCAGGCTGCACCTGACATCGGCAACTTGAATGTGCAGGGCAAAGTCGAGTTTGACACAGGGGCCGCTCAACTCACCCCGGAAGGCCAGCAGACGTTACAGACGCTAGCTCAAGAAATTCGCGAGTTTAACCCTGAGACGGTCGCTGTTCGAGTAATTGGTCACACCTCAAGGACAGGATCGGCGGATCTGAACCAGCGGCTCAGTCAAGAGCGTGCTCAGGTCGTAGTTGACTACTTACGTGGACAAGGAATCCAACACAACGTTGTGGCTGAAGGCAAAGGCTTCTATCTGCCACTGTCGGGGATTGATCCTGCTGATCCACGCCAGCAGCGCACTGAAATTCGACTGGTGAGAGTGAACTAAAGCCCCAGCAACAGCATTGCCGAGGCTTGACTAGGTGTTTAAGTTGACTGAACGTTAAGCCTAAAGCGGCTTAGCAAGGACTTAACAAACAGCACAGACATCCATCGGTTCAACAACTAGGATATTGGCTCTCCGTCCTAGCACGCGGACTTTGCTTTCGATGGAGATGGAGAGGGGGCGATCGCAACACGCCCGCCAGCGCACTCCTTGAAACTTCACCCGACCTAGCTGACCTGGTTGAATGTCATCCTTGACAACTGCTAACGCTTCAAATTGTGCGTACCATTCGTCTTGATCTCCATTAAAGAAGTTGTTCGTCAAGGGATAAGTAGTCTCGAAGAAATCAGCTTCCTCCAAATCTGAACTAAATAACGCTTTCAGTAAGTTCATCAGTAATCCCCCTTACGGAACTAACTCAAGGCTAGTTAGTTGCTCGGATATCCAGCAATGCGTTTTAGTTGTACTTCTCTATAGAAACCAAGAGTATTGATTGCTTAAAATGCGAATGACGCAGCCGATAGAGCCACGCCATTGAAACACCCATTGATTCATTTGTATTGACCTATACACGAAAGACTGAAGGTATTTAGAATCGCATACCAGAGGTGGTGCTTCCTCCACGAGGTGGGTCTCCGCCCTGAGGTTTATAATCTGCATAACTTGTTAATGTAGATGCTAACAGCCAACATAAAGTGGCACTACAGAGAATACCTAGCTTAGATAGAGAAACTGATGAGATAGTCTTAGTTTTCATTACTACTGATGGTTGAGTTTCTTGAGTAAATTTGCTCCTTGTTAGAAGATCACCCCTTGTTACAGATTCCAGTTTGTATCTCCTATTACATCGTTTTTATATGTAATCAGAATAAAGCACTACGTTTGTTACTTAAAGACCATGTCAATTTACAGATAGTCCCCCCTTCAGGCTTAGAAATTCGTGAAAAGCGACCTTTGAGGGTATCTTCTAAGCGATAAAAGAATTTAGTGCCCTCACCCATATGTGGAGAGGTTAGCCCTGGACCGTTATCTTCGATTCGCAGGGTGTAACAGTCTTCGCGGACCTTACCTGTGACAAGGAGGCGAGTGGTTCCCGTTGCATGTTTGCCGACATTTTCGAGAGATTCCTGAAGAAACCAACAAAGTTCTCGTTTGTCTTCTAGCTTCAATGATTGGCAATCGAAGGGTTCAAATACGGCAGAACGCACTCTGATCTTTTGAAAACCAGGCAGCTCTCGCTGTAAGCAAAGATTATAAATTTCATAAAACACCTCATGCATTGGATGAGTCAGTTCCAGACGGATATCCCGCCGAGAATCGGCCAGATACACATCTTCGATAGCCTCTTGTCTTAAATTCTCTCCAATATTTCTGATTTCTTTATTAAGGGCTTTTAAGTCTGTGATTAAATTTGTCTGATTAAGCTTTCCATCTTTGACGCTGCGCAAAACGCCCGCTAAAGTTTGAAGTGGCCCTGCATGAATCGAGTTGAAGATTCGATCCGTGACTTTACGACGCTCTTCCAATAATTTGTGAGCTTCTTCTTCGAGCTTTCGAGCCTTTTCTAGAGCTAGTCTCTCGCTTTGATAAAACGCGATATAAGCTATTCCAGTAACCGCAAGTAAAGACGATGCGGGTAAAATAGGTAACCAAATGCCGAAGTAGTAAAGCAATAAATAGCTAGCAATTAGCAAAAGTATGATTGCCAGTACTAAAAGGACAATATTCCACAAGGTAGTCCTTTTTTTGCGATATACACTACCAATCAGTATGCCTCCAAGCCCAGTTAAAATAACTAGTAAGTCTTCTGTTAAAAGGTGAATTGACTCAATTAAAGGTCTGCCATGTAAGGTCTTGTTGATGATTTGACTTGCTGCGTGTGCTTCAAGCTCTGTGCCAGTGATTCCAAAACGCCTTAAAACAAGGTTTGAATCTTCACTAGTCTCTATCAAATTCGAAGAGGCGGCTACTGGTAAAAACTGTGGAAATGGTGCTTCGTCACCGCCTACGATGATAGCTTTATCAGTAAGGTTTTCTATCTTGAAGTCTTCGTTTTGTAAATCTGAAGACCTGATTACTTCAAAATTGTTTTTTCCTACTCGAAAGTTTAATAGTATTTGTAAAGGAGCAATGTCTTGGTTTCTAATATATCCACCAAAGGTTTGGTTCAACTTTGGAAGCTTTATGTATTGATCAGTTTTGGAATTTTTGAAAATAGGAATTTCAGGGTCATCTGCGTGATTGTCCAGGATGAACTGATGTTTCTCTAAGTATTTTTCTGCGACTCTAAGGGAAAAAGAAAATTTGAGTTCATTATCGGACTTATCTTTATTGTTGTCAGCCAGATATGCTCCAACGACAACTCTTCTAATTCTGCCGTCCTGATCAAAGAAATGATCATTGATGCCAAATTGCTCTTGAACAACTTCTTTAGAAACTTCTTCCATGGGAAGTATTGGATCAGGTGGGAAAGCTTTTTCTGCACCAATCAGGTTTTCATGAGTTTCGAAAAGCTCTACGAGTCGGAGACGGTCTACTTGGTTGTTTGGTTGTCCACGAAAGATGTTGAGACCCACAACTGCGGGATCTGCAGAAAGAATGCGTTCTAGCAGATCGGCAATTTGCCCATCAGATATGTTTTCGCTGTTCTGCAGAATATCGGTCTCTATTAGAACAATAACGACGTGTTCGTCTTGGGGTTCTGGGGGGCGGTGGCGGAGGAAGAAATCTAGGGTGATGAGTTCGAGGCTGGAGAAGAGGCCCAGCCAGCGAGCTAGGATAAATCCACCGATCAAGAAATAGCCGATGCGCCATTCCCAAGATTTGTCGAAAACGGCTTTAAGTTCTTTGAGGGTGTAGTTGACGATTGGCAGCATGGGGATAAGTGCTAATCGACTAAACCTTCTTCGCGTGCCTTTAGACAGGTGACGATGCGGAGATTGCGGCCTTCCTCTTTTTCGTCTTCTGGATAGATGCCCAAAACGTCGTAGATCTTGCTCCAGTAGTTTCGCACCATGCTTTCTGAGACGTGGAGGTGCTTGGCGATCGCCCTATCCTGATATCCTTCTTTACACGCTAAATCTAGTGTCTCTAACCACTCTGGCTTTAACTCTAGGCCCGCTTTGAGGCTTCTGATATCCCGGGTATGAGTGTAGCCGTGGAGGGCTGCTCTAAATCGTTCGAATGCCTTCTCAGTCGCGCTGTCTTTACTCGTGACAGTAAAGCCGCCTCGATGATTGTCGATGTCGGGAATGATTCTGACTAAAGCATCGGGGTATGACGTGTGAACCGCGATGTTAAGGTGTTCGTAATCATTCATCAAATCTTTGAGGAACTGGATGCCAACTTCAGTTGAGGCATTTTCTCCGGCGCTTTCAGGCAGCTGTAAATCCAGTACGAGTAAATTGGGCCTAAGTCGGTCAATAGCCTCTCTAGCTTCTTCAATAGTTGTCAGGGTTTCGAGAATGATTTTGTCGCCAAAGCGCTTCAAAATGCTGTGGATTCCCTCTAAAGTTGTGGGGTGATCCTCAACCACAAAAATGGTCTGGCGATCGCTGCCTGAGGCCGCAATGGAAGTCATAGGATTCAGAGAACACGGGATAGTTGGCGGTAGAGCAGATGCAACTATAGTCATTGTTTTGAACAGGGTTGGCAAAGATACAGACGGGAAAACACAGAAAAGCCATATTCCTATAGTCTGGCGCAGAACACGAAGCTGCTCAATAGGGAAAACTATAGCTTGTGTGACAGAAATCTGGACTGTTCTGTGGGGACGAATGTAAAGGCTCTGAAAGCGATGATCGATCTGTAAGGGCTGGAGGGTTCTATTAAAACGTGCGGAATCAGGAAAGCTTCTGTTGAAGGAGTAATATCGGCTAAATGACATAGCTCAAAGGAGGGTCATGTTGAATCCTGGGATGTCAAAACCTAACTGCTCTGTTGTTTACTACCGTTTCGTACCTATTGATGAAGGCATTTCCCTTGAACTTTGGGAACCGAAACCCTCTCCGGATGATGCTGCTAGCTATCAATTCCGTTTGCGCTATCAGTTCACGTCAATATCGACTGCATTGGCAGCGCTTCACGATTATTTGAAAGCTAACGGCGTGGAGCAGGCGATCGCCCATCCCATTGATGAAGCAAACGCATACTTTCATGAGTCGTTAGCTGTCGCAACGTTGGGATAACCGTTTAAGTCCTTTAGAAGGGACGTATCGTTGGCAGAATAGGTTCCGATCAACTGAATAATGCAGTGCTTGCCGTTTGTTAAATCTAATTGGCGGCGTCTGTTTCGGTGGGGTTCAAGACTGACCGAGATTGTTCCTGCAGGTAATATTCGCCAATATCGGCGCCACTGATGACGATAGGTTCATATTGCAGAACGCCTCGTACCCTGAGTGACGCACCAACGTCGGGAAGCGATTCTGAGCTGAGTATCCACAGCTGTCCGGTCGCATCTTCTATTTGATAAAGCACCCCTTCTAAGAGGGGTGCTTGCTTCAGCACAGTTCCTTCGACCTGAATCGTTTGACTGACTTGGTCAGACGATAGATTTTCAATAGTAACTGTTGACTGCGTTAGTTGAGCGAGAGAAGACGGAATATGGATGCCGGTTGACTCTTCCTTGGGAGCTGTAGCATTAGGCTGACTACAGCCCAACAGCACGGTTGCCACAGCTATTCCGCTTAGCGTTCTTCGCCAGTTGATATGTTGCATCATCCCGATAGTTAGGATAAGAAGCCTCTAAATCTGAGACACTAGTGTTCGTGAATGTGCGCTGAGAGACCTCAAGTTCTGGTAGACAGCATCGTTGTTTAGCACAGTGACTTATGGTGTTTGGTTGCTCAGCTCCTTCAGTCAACAGCGTAACTCAGGATTCCAATGGTTCAAGTTCTGGATGGCAAGGCACTGGCAAAAACGACCCAAGCTCTTTTAGTTGAAAAGGTCAGAGATTGGACGTCTCAGGTTGGTCGCGCACCCGGATTAGCCGTTGTGATGGTGGGGAATAATCCAGCTAGTGCGGCCTATGTCAGAAACAAGGAGCGGGCTTGCGATCGCGTCGGCATTACCTCATTTGGGCGTCACTTGCCTACAGAAACAACTCAGGAGACTCTTGAGCAGCTGATCACCGAATTGAATGCCAATGATCTAGTCGATGGTATTTTGCTGCAACTGCCTGTGCCAGATCATTTAGATGATGTTGCATTACTGAATGCGATCAATCCCGATAAAGATGTGGATGGACTACATCCAGTCAATATGGGGCGACTGCTGCGGGGAGAACCCGGATTCCGGAGCTGTACACCCTTGGGGGTGATGCAGCTATTCAAGGCCAATGACATTACTGTGGCGGGGAAACGGGCGATCGTTGTGGGCAGAAGCATTTTGGTGGGTAAGCCAATGGCGATGCTGCTGCTGGAAGCGAACGCGACAGTGACGATCGCTCATTCTCGTACGCATGATTTGGCTGCTCAGACTCGGGAAGCCGATATTGTTGTGAGTGCGATCGGGAAACCCAACTTCTTGACAGCAGACTATGTGAAACCCAACGCAGTTGTGATTGATGTTGGTATCAATCGTGTTGAAACAAACAATGATCAGTATCGACTGGTTGGAGATGTAGACTATGAAGCGGTTAGCTCAATTGCTGCTGCAATTACCCCAGTGCCCGGGGGAGTTGGCCCGATGACGGTGACGATGCTGTTGCACAACACTGTATTGAGCTACTGCAACCGTGTAGCTGCTTTGCCGAGTGATGTTTCCCTTTTGTCCTGATAGTCGCAATTGAATGTGATGACTCCTCTAACCGATACAACTTTTGACCTCAAGACGTATTTGCGCAACCAAAAACAACGGGTTGAGGTAGCTTTGGATGCCTCAATCGAAGCGGGCTATCCTGAGACAATCTATGAGGCAATGCGCTATTCGCTAATGGCGGGAGGAAAGCGTCTACGGCCTATTCTTTGTTTGGCAACATGTGAGCTATTAGAGGGGACTGAGGTGCAAGCGATGCCGACTGCTTGTTCCCTAGAGATGATTCACACGATGTCGCTGATCCACGACGATTTGCCTGCGATGGATAATGACGACTATCGTCGCGGCAAATTGACCAACCACAAGGTCTACGGCGAAGATGTTGCCATTCTCGCAGGTGATGGTCTACTGGCTTATGCTTTTGAGTATGTGGCGACACAAACGCAGGAAGTTGCTCCGGAGCGGATTTTAAGAGTTATTGGAGATTTGGGTCAAGCTGTTGGTGCGGCTGGGTTAGTCGGAGGGCAAATTGTCGACTTGGCTTCTGAGGGCAACGCGGACGTGACCTTGGAGACCCTGAATTACATTCATACTCACAAAACAGGCGCACTCCTCAAAGTTTCGGTGACGTCGGGTGCTGTTTTGGCCGGAGCGGATGATGCTCAGGTGAATGTCTTGTCTCAATATGCTGATCGCATTGGTCTAGCGTTTCAGATTGTGGATGATGTTTTGGACATTACGGCAACCTCTGAGGAGTTAGGTAAATCGGCGGGTAAGGATTTGGCGGCACAAAAAGCGACTTATCCTAGTTTTTGGGGGATTGACGAATCCAAGAGGCAAGCTCAGCATCTTGTTGAAGAAGCAAAAGCTGATGTACTTAATTGTTTCGGGAACAAGGCCCGTTCGCTAGTTGCCTTAGCAGATTTTATTGTTAACCGTACCCATTGATGACCTATCTAGGAAATATGCAAGACATCGGTGATATTTTGCAAAATCGAGTGCTCATCGTAGCGTTGATAGCTTGTCTTTTGGCTCAATTTTTGAAGCTGGTGTTTGAGCTGATTCGTCACCGCAAGATCAATTTGCGGGTCTTGGTTGAAACGGGTGGTATGCCCAGTTCTCATTCGGCGTTGGTGACTTCGCTGGCTTGCGGGATTGGTCAAACACTGGGGTGGGCGAGTCCGGCATTTGCAGTGACGACGGTGTTTGCTGTAATTGTGATGTATGACGCTGCTGGCGTGCGACAGGCGGCCGGTAAGCAGGCTAAGATTTTGAATCAGATTATTGATGAGCTGTTCCGTGAGCAGCCCGAGTTTAATGAGGACCGCTTGAAAGAACTGCTAGGACATACCCCTGTACAGGTGATTGTGGGATCGGTATTAGGGTTAGCAGTGTCTTGTTTGGCTGCGCCTGCCTATTAGGGATTGAGTGGAGTGGCGGTATTGGAGTTAAGGCGTTTGCGTTTGCGGCAGTTTAGGAGATGCGGAGAGCTGCGATCGCTAGACAGGCCCAACCCGCCAGGAATGCTACTCCGCCCAGAGGGGTGATGGGACCCACGGCTTTGATGCCTGCCAAACTGATGAGGTACAGGCTGCCGGAAAAGAGGACAACTCCTGCAATAAATAGCCAGCCTGCGGCCATGAACCAAGGTGTAGCTTCTTTAATGATGCTTAGCAAGATAGCAACGGCGAGCAGAGCCAGGGCATGATACATCTGGTAGCGAATGCCTGTGCCGAAGACTTCGATCGCCCTTGCTGGCAGTTGGTTCTGTAAAGCATGACTAGCAAAAGCTCCTCCAGCTACGGAGAGGCCGCCTAGAATAGCCGCGATCGCTAGAAAAACCTGCATAACGCCTCAAGAGTATTTGTTATTGTCTCGTCGATTGTAAACAGGTTTGGTTAGGCTTCGTTAGGTGCGATCGTTCAGGACAAGGGCGACCTGTGCACCAACGTGTTCCAAGGCCGCTCGGAATTCTTCCGCTGTTTGCCGCGAAGCCCCTTGCTGGATTGGTTGAGGAACGTTACGAACGAGTGCTTTGACCTCTTTCCAGTCGAGTCCGGTGAGATCGCGTACGGTTTTGACAATTTCTCGCTGTTTAACTGAAGGCACCGCTTCAAGAATGACATCGAATGTGGTTTCTTTCATTGAGCGTAAGAGTTGACTGTCCACCTCTCCTAAATGAAAACAGTAGGTCATGTTGCCATCTAAATCGACTTGAGTGGTGGCATCATATTCGGCGCTGCGATCGCTGAGATAGGCTTTGGCCGCATCACCATCAATTTGAGCTTCTATGGAAAACCGCAGCGGGGTAATCTTGCCTCGACCGGCTTTGACTAAACGGAAAAAGGTGTCTCTGAGTTGCTTTTCTTTGATGGGGTCAAGAGTGGGCTGGCGATTGGGCCGCAGTAGCTGACTATTGAGATTGCCGAGATGGAAGCAGTAGGTGATGTTGCCCTCTACATCGACTTGATAAGTCGCGTCATATTCCATGCTGCGATCGCTGAGATAGGCTTTGGCTTGACTACCGTCAATTTGAGCTTCCATGGAAAAGCGCAGGGGAGTAATTTTGCCTCGACCCGCTTTGACTAATTGAAAGAAGGTATTTTTGAGGCGTTCTTCTTCCTGGAGTTGATGCTGTCGTCGGCTGTCCCAGAGTAGCCATCCCCCTCCACCGGTTGCCGGAACTCCTAGCAAGATGCCTGCTGTGATGGTCTCGCGTTGACCTAAGCGGTTGGGGTTGCGGTCTAGGCTAGTTTCAACAGCTCGACCCAGACACCAAAAACCGAGCAGGAATAAAGCGCTTGCTCCGACAATCTTGACCTTGTTCATGATACGGACATATGAGGAATAGGGATGACAAGACGGTGAGTGTGAGATGACGGAAGGGTTTATTGCATTAGGGGTGCGATCGCGATTTCAGCCTGCAATTGATCGGTAAGCGGCTGTTCTGAGGAAACGGATAAGGCTGGTCGTGTGCTGGTCGTGCTAGGTGCTGCAGTAGCGTTTTCTTCTAACCAACGGACCCATAGGCTGCCTTGAGGTAAGGATTGAGGGGAATGGCGACTGGAACTGAGCCAAATCATCGGTTGGGAGGGAAATCGACTCTGTTGATTCGCCTGGCCGGGCATGACCTCTGCAAGGGCTGTGAGCAGCGTGTGTTTGTTTTGCAGAATACCCAGATGGGGGAGCCAAAGTGTTGCATTGAGCTGATGTTGCAAGCTGTAGACGTAAAGGCTGGCCGCTGTGGTGACTGCGGATTCAAAGGCAGCTGCTGACCAGCGATCGCTCGTGTCTAAGCCAATCAAAACCTGATTGTCGGCAGTGAGTTCTTCCAGCTCTCGCACTCGCAGCTCACCGTAGCGAGCACTGGTCCGCCAATGAATGAGGCGAGTTGGATCGCCCCAGCGGTAGGGCCGAACAGCGCGGGTTAACCCTTCGTTGGCCTGTTGAGATTGACGAGAAGTTTGCCAACGGATGCCTGAGGAGACGCCTATTTGATCAATCAGAGGACAGCGGGTGAGGGGCAGAATTTGGGGATAGACGATCGCGTGTGCGGGCGCTGAATAAGCACGCTGACACCAAAAGAGTCCAAAGGGCGCTGCTGTTCTTAAGGAGACGGTTTCCCAGTGATAGACGCCCCGGCGTGTGGGCGTGCAGGTATAGGCCCAGTGGTGTTGTTTTCGGGGCGGAATGACCGCAATCGCAGTTTTAGGGCTGTCACAAAGCTGCATTGGCAGATTGTCATGCACCTCTAGTAGAACTTTAGGACGAGCGGCGGTATTGTCGAGCAGAACTTCAATCGAGAGGGCTTCGCCCACGCTGACGGGACGAATGGGATGCCGATGGGTTTGCAGCCCTCTAAGACTGCGAGGAGAGAGCCAGATATTGACGCAGGCGATCGCCATCATAATGCCACTAATGGCATACAGCCATCCGGCCATACTGTTGACGGCGGCTCCAAAGAAAGCGATCGCTAGTCCGATCAACAACCCTCCTGCATAGGCCGGAGCGACCCAATGTGTTTCAAGCCAAAGTTTCAGGAATTTGTTGAGTCGAGCCATGGAAGCAATCTGCCAGAATTCTTTCTAAGATGGCATATCTGCTGTTTTGAGAAGATGTTTGGAGAAGTCAGAATTCAGATGTCAGACGTCAGCAGCTTTTTTGTTCCGCTGCCTTGAGTCTTAATTTCACGTTTTAGAGGAAGGGTTTTTGCTGGAGGGTGAGCAGTTCTTGAATGCCTGATTCTGCAAGATCCATGAGCTGATTCATCTGCGATCGCGAAAAGCTGCCTGCTTCAGCCGTGCCCTGCACCTCGATGATGTCCAGTTTGCCATTGAGCACCACATTGAAGTCTACGGAGGCGGCTACATCTTCTTCATACTTCAGGTCTAAGAGCGCTTCGCCTTCCACCAAGCCAACAGAGATAGCGGCTACTTGGCCGGCGAGGGGTGACTGCGACAAGACGCCATTTTCAACCAGCTTGTTTAGAGCATGCTGTAGAGCAACAAAGCCACCTGTAATCGAGGTTGTGCGCGTTCCGGCATCAGCCTGGAGCACATCAGCATCAACGGTGATGGTGTGTTCGCCCAAAGCCTCAAAGTCGAGCGTGGAGCGGAGGCTGCGGCCAATCAAGCGCTGAATTTCTTGGGTTCGTCCTGACAGCTTCATGAATTCGCGACGCTGGCGTTCGGGAGTAGCCCCCGGCAGCATACGATATTCGGCTGTGAGCCAGCCACGGCCTGAATCGCGCAAAAATGGCGGCACGCCTGCTTCGATTGAAACCGTACAAAGTACTTGGGTGTTGCCGCATTTCGCTAAAACCGATCCGGCAGCAAATCGCGTGAAATCCAACTCGAATGAAACGGGCCGAAGTTCATTGACTCGCCGACCGTCTGGACGCTGCCATGCCATAGGTACTGCCCCTTTCCAAAATGCTTACTCAGAATACAGTAGGCCAGAGAGGGGAACAACTGTCGACTCTGTTATGTCTGAGAGACCGGAACCGTGTCTATCTGAGCAAAGTATTCTGCTTCCGTTAGTAGGGTTGCCGGGTCAGCAACACGATCAAGAAAGACAGTGCCCTCTAGATGATCTAGTTCGTGTTGAAAGATGCGAGCCACAAAGCCCGTCAAAATTGGTCGTCGAAGATTGCCGTTGCGATCGCAATACTCAACTTCAATGTCTCGCCAGCGATCGACCTTACCCCTCTGGTCGGGGACACTCAGGCAGCCTTCCCAACCGCTGACCTGCTCTTCTGAATGGGCTACGATGCGAGGATTGATCATCGCAGTAGGTGCCATTTGAGGGGCATGGGGATAGCGCAAGTTGGGGCGAGACGCCACGATGAAGAGCCGCTGAGCGCTACCAACTTGAGGCGCTGAGATGCCGACGCCGTTAGTTCGCTCAGCTGTCCAAATCAAATCGTCGATTAGCGTTTGAAGCACGTCATCAATCTTGTCTACAGGCTTGGCTCGCTGCCGTAGGCGAGGATCTTCCAAAGTTAAGACGTTGAGCTGTTCGTTCATGGGTCAACAGGACGTTTCTCTAAGCATATCGGGTGGATCAGAATTCTTGCTGTACCCCAGTTGAGGAATTTTGAAGAGGCTATTACAGTGGTCGCAGTAGCTAAGCAATCTGTGAACTTTTAAGCTTCTTCCTTAACATGGCTTAAACATCTAAAAGAACGACATGACTACTGTAATTGGGGTGAATTTAAAAACTCAGTAAAACTCAGAAAAATTCAGGACGAACACGATAAACTCGAATTGTCATCGGGGTACTTACAGTTAATGTCTGGGTCTATGGGTTTTGACGAGGCTTTTCAGGCAGCAGACTCAGCCGTTCGAGCAGTTCGTGAAGATGGACTGCGAGATATCGAACGGGTTGTCTTGCAAGGATCCTGGAATCGACAGACTTATCAAGAAATTGCAACCGACGCAGGGTATACCGAAGGGTATCTGAGTCGGGATGTTGGTCCTGCGCTGTGGACTGTGCTGTCTGATGCCCTAGGCATGCAGGTCAAAAAAACTAATTTTCGGACTGCTATTGAGCGTTGGTCAAAATCTCATGACATTGTTCGGGAACTGGCGGTTGTTGTCCCTGAGTTAAACGGTCATAGTCGAGAACCACAGACAGAGGCAGCTGAGGTTTTCGAAATCGAGGAAAGGGATCCGCTGCCCTTTGATATTGCGGATTTTCGAGGCCGAAGAGAAGCGCTGATTGAGTTATCGGATTGGATTGTTCAAGATCGTGGTCGTCTCCTGTGTTTGTCCGGCATTCCCCGAGTGGGTAAAACGTGGTTTGCTGTGAAACTGGCTGAGCAGGTGCAGCCTCATTTTCGACGGTTTATCTTTCAGGACTTGAGCGATCGCCCGGTGCCGCTCGATTTAATGTCTCTATTGCTGCACCGCCTTAAAGTGACGCCTAAGCCGGAGGCTACGCTGCGGGAATGCATGAATTTGTTAATTAAATCGCTCACGCAGCAAGAGACGCTCATCGTTCTAGATGCGACTGAAGTTTTCTGCTGCCCTAAAACGCTGGCGGGCACCTACGAACCTCCTTTTGAAGACTATCGCCAGTTTTTAGAGGCTTTAGTCAGTCATGATCATCAAAGCTGTGTGTTCTGGGTTGGTCGAGAGGTGCCTCGCACGGTTGCACCGATGGCCGGGTCAAGCTGCCGCTTCTATACCCTGCCGGGACTGACTAGAGAGGAATTGCCTGCTCTAGTCTCCTGGCCGGTGGAGGTGAAAGCCACGGACCTTGACTGGCAGGACTTAGGTCGTCACTTTGGCGGTTTGCCAGCGCTCATTCTGTCTGAGGTTGTGCCTCGTCTTTCTTCTTTCGGCAATAGTCTAAAAGGTTGCCTGACGGCTCTTCAGCGGGATAATCGCTTTGTTAAAAATTATGTTGATGGCTGGCTATCATCTTTGTCCGAGGTCGAATGGCAAACGTTGACCTGGCTCATGATTAGTCATCGACCGCTGTCATTGGCTGATCTAAGCGACTATCTAGGACTGGCAATGCCCTTGGAGGCTGTTGAATCGTTGTGTGATCGCGGTGTGTGCCGTTCTGTGATGACGACGGATGCGCCGTGCTGGGAATTGGAGCTGCCAGAGCTGCTGATTCCTTATCTGTGCGATCGCTTTCTGGCAAAATTTCGCACGGCGCGAGACGCTGAGCGCATTGAATTGCTGCACCACTATCCTTTAGTCCAGGTCTATGCGCCTGAAGTTGTGCGGCAGTGGCAACAAAAGACACTGCTGGAGGCGGTTGCCACCTTATTGGGAGAAATGCTTCCCAATTTTGCAGAACAGCAGCTCTTTCTCCAAAAAGCAATTCAGGCGAGCCAGGAGATTTCTATGAGTGAGTCAGCGGGGTACAGCGCTGGCAACCTGATGAATATCGCAAAGCATTGGCAAGTGTCTTTGGTGAATGCAGATTTCGAGGGATTGCAACTGCGTGAAGCGGATTTACAGTCAGATCTGTTCCAAGGCGTTTCTTTTGCCGGTGCAGATCTGTCGCACACGCTACTGGCAAAACCGATGGGCGAGTCGCCCGTCATTGCGGTGAATCCATCGCAGCCGCAGCTGGCTGTGGGCGATCGCGATGGCCGTCTTCTGTTGTGGAATAGTCATGATGGTCGGCTCCAGCGGCCTATGCTGACGGTATCTGGGGGGATTCGAGCGATCGCGTTCAGCTATGACGGTTTTACTCTGGCAGAGGGCCGCGAAGACGGTCAAATCCGCCTATGGGACTTGCGTTCTGAGTATGGTCCAGAGCTGTTTGCTACCGAGATCGAAACGGTTTTGACGGTGCTACTGTTCAGTCCCAATAAGCAAATACTGGTGGGTGGGGATGACACTGGCAATCTATATGTTTGGCGTTTGGATTCTGGTGAAGAGATTTATCGCCTTCAGGCCCACGAAGCCAGCATCACGGCGATTACATTTAGTCCCTGTAGTCGGCGCATCATCACCTGTGGGCAAGACTGTGCAGCGGTCGAGTGGGATGCTCAGACCGGGGAAAGGCTGCATCGCTTTCAAGGGCGGCTGACGAATCTTTTGGGGACGGTGGCCTATGTGCCTGCCGCCACCGAGTCGGGTGCACAGGCTGTGGTCATTGGTCGAGATGAGGGACAGCTGGTCATTTGGGATATTCCGTCGGCTCGTCCCCTGCGGGTGATGAATGAACCCTGTGACTTCTTCATGGCTTTGGCGTTGAGTCCTGACGGACGATATTTGGCGGCTAGTGACGTCAGCAACACAGTCTCGATTTGGGAAGTCAATTCGCGATCGCGCCTCCATCAGATCTCGGAATCCAGTGCGCCGATTGAGTCGCTCGTGTTTAGCCCAGATGGTCGAGAGCTGATTACCGGATGTGACTACACCGTTCAGCGTTGGCAGGTGAAATCAGGGGAATGCTTGCGGATCTGGCGCAGCGATCGCCATCCATCTAATAAGCTAGCTCTGGCGTCTCGTCCGCTACAGCTTTTGAGTAGCCATGACGATCAAACGCTGCGCTGCTGGCAATTTTCTCAAGCACGGCAATGTTGGCTGCCTCAGGAACGGCTGCAAATTCCTGATACCAGTATGACGAGTGCGCTGATCACGAGTATTCAGGGGCAGTATTGGGCGGTAGGAACCGAGGCGGGTCGGGCCCATATCTGGAACCGCACGCAGCAGTCTTGGCTGACGGGCTTTATTCGCTTACCCAACAGCATTACGGCACTGGCTTTTAGTGACGATGAGGTCTTTCTAGCGGTGGGTGATGCCGTGGGTACGGTGACCGTTTGGAATTTGCCAGAACGGATGCTGTGCTGGCAGAAGAAGCAGGCCCACGCGGATCGTGTTATGTCACTCACGTTTACACCAGATAGTGAGCGGCTATTTAGTGGCAGCCGCGATCGCACCATCAAAACTTGGGATAATCGTGGCGATGAACTGTTTACCCTGTCGGGGCATCGCCGCCGGGTGCATACCCTGTGTTTGTCTGCGGATGGCAATACCTTGTACAGCGGCAGCTATGACGGCACCATTCGCTGTTGGAATATCAGTCAGCAAAAATGTATACGGACGTGGCAGAGAGACGAGGCTTATATTTACTGGGTGACGCTGGATGACCATAACGAGCCAGTCGCGATCGTATGTGACACCGAGACGGTGGAAATTTGGGATATTACTGAGAACAAACGCCGCGCGACATTAGATCCCCATGAGGGGACGATTTGGCACATCAGTACGAGTCCAGATGGTCAAGCGATTGTCTGTGCTGGGCAAAATGGCACGATTGATATCTGGTCGCTCAATTCTCGTGAGCAACAAGGGCAATTGCGGATTGATCGACCCTACGAAGGAATGCAAATTGGAGGCTGTTTGGGCCTTACCGATTCAGAGCGGCAAATGCTTTACTCTTTGGGGGCGACGGATTACTAAAGAGCCAGGCGTTTGGTTGATCAATAGCCTGCGAACCAGGCTACACAATACGGGCTGTGCTCACATGTGGGATTGCAGTCGCAGATTAGGAGAAGCGTTGTCATGGGGCGTCAATTTCACTGGCTGTCATATTTAGTGGGAGCGATCGCTACCTTTGCCCTCGCGATCGCCTACAATCTGCCGGAGGTTGAAAGTGGTCTCAAACTCACCCGCGCAGCCCTAGCTGATATCTTTTTAGGAAAGCTGACGCAGTGGAACGATCCGGCGATCGCTACCGTGGAAACAATCCAAACAGCGAATTAAACGAGAAGGGCAGATGGTTGAAGTAGGTGGGTGTTGAAAAACGGGAACTGATTTAAGTATCAACTTTGAGCTTTGGATTCGCCGATGACTCAATCATTCAAAACTCAAAACTGAGAACTTAAAATTCATTCATTCCTCAGACTGCGATCGCGGGTGCTTCAATGTCAGCAGTTGCCAATCCAGAGCCAGTCAGATCATCGCCTTGCCAAGCTTTGCCGTCTAGGGCCATCTGCTCAATGAGGCTGGCTAAACGCAGAGCTTTGAGAGCCTGTTCCCCACCAACAGAAGGCTTTTCTCCGCCCCGCACGCAATTCACAAAGTGCTCTAGTTCAGCATGCAGTGGCTCAATATTGCTAGTGTAGACCTTCTCAATAAGACCGTCCTGTCGATACAACACTTGACCGTAGTTCGTCATCGTATTAGCAGTTGTTTGACGGTTGATCAGAATCTCATTATTGAGGAAGTCTGCTTCAGTCAACGAGTCACGGCAGTGGGCTGCAATGGTGCGAATCTTGCGGTGGGTCACCTTGCTTGCGGTTAACGTTGCCACGACGCCATTGGCAAACCCTAAAGTAGCAGTGACATAGTCCAGATAGCCGGAATTGGCCGAACGGCTACCGCTGGCAGACAGCTTCACCACAGCTGATCCGGCAAGCTCTAGCAACAAGTCAATGTCGTGGATCATGAGATCAAGCACCACGGAGACGTCGTTGGCGCGATCAGAATAGGGGCTCATGCGGCGGGCTTCTAGAGCCAACACTTCTTCGGTTCTGAGAACATTGTGAAGTTCTTTGAAAGCAGGGTTGAAGCGCTCAATGTGTCCGACTTGGAGAATGCAGTTGGAGGCGGCAGCAGCATTAACTAGAGACTCAGCTTCAGCAATGCTAGCTGCGATCGGCTTTTCGATCAGCACATGAATGCCGGACTGTAAGCACTTCATGCCAACGGGATGGTGTAGCCGAGTGGGAACCGCGACGCAAACCGCATCGACATGCTCAAGCAGGCTATGGTAGTCCTCAAAAAAACGGACTCGATACTTACTAGCGGTATCAAGTCCGAGTTCTACGTTAATGTCGGAGACCCCAACTAAATCGACATCTTTTAAGCGACTGAGCACTCTTGTATGATGTTGACCCATATTCCCTACACCAATCACGCCTACTCGAATAGGGGTAGCCAATGTTCGTTGTTGGGCGTTCGATCCGTTACTAGATAGATTCATTGTTTAAGCCTGCGTCTCCTCTCCCTGAAATTCTGTAACCGCCGATTCCCAAGCCTGAAGAGTTACAAAATCACACAGATATTACCACAGCTTCATTTTGTGATTCATTCTTCCTTCGTATCTTTCCAGACGGACATCCTCAAAAATGTTCCTGACTCTGAAGAAGATTGTCATCAAAAGGTTCATCTTTAGAAATGCACAAATTGGATTGAAGAGGACATCTTGTCCAACATGAGGCAGGCTACTTCTGGTGAATAAACATAGATGATCTGTATGTATAGGACGTGGAGGGCCTACCCTAGTTTTTCAACAAAGGCTTTGCTTGATATAGCGGTCCTACTTGGATTTTGAATGAGATTTTTCAAGGAAAAACCGATTCAAAAAGCCTTCTTCCCCTCGAAGAATCATCTGAATATAGCTTTAGCCGTCATGTCTCTAGCTTTGCAGAATCTGCTAGACGCTAAAATAGCGGTATATTCACTGATTCTGGTTTGCTATGACGACTGCTGCTCCTACTAAAACTCAGTACGAAGCTGTCATTGGTCTTGAAACGCATTGTCAACTGAGCACAGAGACTAAAATCTTTTCCCCTAGCTCGACCGCGTTTGGAGCCGACCCTAATACTCACATTGATCCGATTGTTCTAGGAATGCCCGGTGTGCTTCCCGTGCTGAATCAAAAAGTATTGGAGTATGCCGTTAAAGCAGGATTAGCACTCAATTGTCAGATTGCGCCTTATAGTAAGTTCGATCGCAAGCAATACTTCTACCCCGATCTTCCTAAAAACTACCAAATCTCCCAATACGACCTGCCTATTGCTGAGCACGGCTGGCTGGAGATTGAGCTTGTCGATAAAAAGTCTAAAGACGTCACTCGCAAGCGTATTGGTATTACTCGCCTACACATGGAAGAAGATGCGGGCAAGCTGGTTCATGCGGGGAGCGATCGCCTGGCAGGATCTACTTATTCCCTGGTTGATTTCAATCGGGCAGGTGTGCCGCTCGTCGAAATTGTTTCGGAGCCAGACTTGCGGAGCGGCCAGGAAGCAGCTGAGTACGCCCAAGAGCTGAGACGCATCATGCGTTATCTCGGTGTCAGCGATGGCAACATGCAGGAAGGTTCTCTGCGCTGCGATGTCAACATCTCAGTCCGTCCTGTCGGGCAGGACAAATTTGGCACGAAGGTAGAAATCAAGAATATGAACTCCTTCAGTGCTATTCAGAAAGCCATTGAATACGAAATTGATCGGCAAATTGCAGCAGTTGAAGCCGGTGAACCGATTATGCAGGAAACGCGGCTGTGGGAAGAGGGCAGCCAGCGGACAATCAGCATGCGTTCTAAGGAAGGCTCCAGCGACTATCGGTATTTTCCTGAGCCGGATTTGCCACCGATTGAGGTTGCTCCTAAGCAGCTTGAAGATTGGCAAGCTGAATTGCCAGAATTGCCTGCTCAGAAGCGATCGCGCTATGAAGAGGGGATGGGACTTTCGGCCTATGATGCTCGGGTGCTAACGGATGAACGGGCTGTTGCTGAATACTTCGAAACGGCTGTGAAGGCCGAAGCCGATCCAAAATTGGCGGCCAACTGGATCACTCAGGATATTGCGGCCTATCTCAACGCTGAGAAGCTGTCTATTGACGAGATTGCCTTTAAGCCCGAGATGCTAGCTGAAATGGTCAAGCTGATTACGGATGGAACAATCAGCACCAAAATTGCAAAAGATATTCTGCCAGATCTGCTGACGCAGGGAGGCTCGCCAAAGGCTATTGTTGAGAAGCGTGGCCTCAGTCAGATTTCCGATCCTAAGCAAATCGAGGCCATTATTGATGAAGTGCTGACGGCTCATCCAGATGAGCTGGAAAAATATCGCGCTGGCAAGAAGAAATTGCAGGGCTTCTTTGTCGGCCAAGTCATGAAACGCACCAGTGGTCGCGTCGATCCTAAGTTGACTAACCAAATTCTAAGTAAGAAATTGAATAGTTAAGAAATGTAAAATATGCCTGTGGGGGTTTCACCCCTCATCCCCTGTGTGCAATACTATGTTATGTAGATGCACCCTGATGGTAGGGAGAGCTGTTCGCGGCTCTCCTTTTTTCCTTTTAAAGGGCTGATCGGATGACCATTCTCAGGATGATAGGTAAATTGGGGGAGCAACTCGCTTTATACCTTTGAGATGGACGCTTCAACGCCCCGCATTGCCCTCTTGATTGATGCCGATAATGCCCCTGCTTCCAAAATCGACTTGGTATTCAGTCGATTGAGCTATCTAGGTACGATTCGAGTACGACGAGCCTACGGCAATTGGAAGAAAGACCATTTGCAGGGCTGGGCCAAGATTTTGCACAAACATGCGATCGTCCCGATCCAGCAATTCGACTACGTCACGGGTAAAAACGCTACAGACATTGCGCTGGCGATCGATGCGATGGACCTGTTACAGACAATGCGGCCAGAGGTATTTGGGATTGTTGCTGGAGATAGTGACTATACTCCCCTCGTAGTCCGGCTCATTGCTTCGGGATCTCAGGTGTTTGGCTTCGGACAGGTCAAGACGGCTTCCATTGCTTTTCGAGAAGCCTGCACCGAATTCATTTCCCTGGAAGGTGTTGCCAACAAGATGACTCCGTCCAATCGGATGACTCCCGGCAATGGCAAGCTCAACTCGCCCTCCTCCCAAGCGAATGGACGGGCTGATGCTAATGCGTTGACGCTAGCAGAAACGTCCCCGGCGACGATAGAAATGCCAGCAGCTCATTTTATCAAGGCCGTTGAACAGAATCAGCAGGCTACAGGGTGGGCCGATGTTAAATCTATTGGAGCCTATTTGAGCCAGCGAAAAATCGTTAAAGCAGCTTACAACGTCAACCGTTGGGCCAGCTACTACAAAAAATTTCCGTCGCTGTTCGAAGTGCGAGAACGAGACGGTAAAACGATGGTCCGTCTTTTATCGGATGGTAATGCTGATGCAAAGCGGAGCTAGAGCTAGGCAAAATCCAAATTTCAGTTGCCTTGTCGGTCTGCCAAGACGCAAATGGGTTGATGCTAGTCAGCTTTTTTCAAGGAGCCAAACGCTCTCTTCCGCAACGCATTGTCCTTTCAGTCCACCTGGAACTTCGGTACTTTTTAGAAGCGAGATGTTGTAGCGATCACTGTAATGGTGACTCACCTCCTCCGGACTAATTGAAAAGGGAGGGCCTGCCATCAAATTTTGGTCATATTCATAGGTGATGAGTAACTGGGGTGCTTGGTGGGTCATGCTCACTAAATGGGGGGCGTAGCGATCGCGCATTGCTTTGGGCAAGGCAACCAAAGCTGCTCTGTCATAAATGGCATCGACGGGACCCAGCGTCTTATCGGATACGTCAAAAACGTTGCCCACAAAAATATCAATGTTCTCTGCGCTGTAGTGTTTGATTTCGCCAGTGACTACTACTTTGGGCGTTACTCCAAGCTCCGTAAACAGCTGCTCAACCGCCATTTCGATGAGTTCAGCGCCCGCAACCCGATAGCCTTGGGCAAGCAGCCAAGCAATGTCAAGCGTTTTACCGCAGAGTGGCACGAAGATGCGATCGCCCTTCTCCAAAGAAAGCCCTTTGAAATATTCGACTAGGACAGGATTGACTTCACTTCTGTGAAACGCGATCCTGCCCTCTTCCCACCTCTGAAGCCAGAAGTTTTTTTCCACATCGACTCCTTCAGCAATCGTATTAACCCGGAATGTCTGCGCTGACCTGTACTAGATGAGTTGCCATTCTAACGAGAACTCCCTATTCTATCTGTCCTACAGTCGAGTTGGATTGGGTTTGCACGGAATATACAGTAATCGTGCCTCTAGGCTGATGTAGGGCGCTATAGCCGTCTCCAAGTTCGGTTAAGACAAGACGGAGAGCCATCTGGCTGTGGGCTAAGGATCTGGATGGTATGGATGCACGAGCCTAGATGACTAAAGCTATACATAGAGGCCGTTGAAGGGAGCTTCGGCTTGACACGTTCCCTAACAGAACAGCACTGACTGAGCCCTGTCACTTGCCCTCATCGAGCTGGCGTAGTGATGGGGATTGACAGCGACTAATCGCCAAAAAATCAATGGTTTGTCAAATCTCCTGTAGGGGTAATTTGTGTCGCCACTTGAGCTAATCTGTTCTACAAGCGATCGTCGAATTGCGCTCTGAAATAAGTAAGAAGAATGAGCAAAATCTTGCTCGAATTTTTCAAAGAATGTCCACCGAATGAATGCCTTGATTTGATTACCATGCTGTTAAATCCAATTAAATCGGCTTATTACCTCACGCTAGCGTCCCTTGCTGTAGGACTCACTCCCATCGTCGCGCAGGCGCAAGCAACACCCCAGCAAACCGTATCTATTCAATTTGCGGGTATGGTTGGTGATCAGGCTTTTAGCTGCGAAGAAAGCTACATGCTGGGTACCACAGAAACGATGATGATGCCCACTGATTTTCGCCTTTACGTCTCTGAAGTAGCTCTAATTGATACCGATGGCAACGCCGTTATGGTCGAGCTTGAGCAGGACGGGCAGTGGCAGTATGAAAACGTTGCGCTACTCGATTTTGAAGATGGCACGGGTACTTGTGCCAATGGCACAGCAGAGACCCGCACGGAAGTGGTGGGTACTGTTCCCGAGGGCGAGTATGAAGGAGTGCGCTTCACGTTGGGGGTGCCGTTTGACCTGAACCATGCCGACGCTACCCTCGCGGCCTCACCTTTGAATCTCACGGCCATGTGGTGGAACTGGCAAGGGGGATACAAATTCCTACGAGCCGACTTTGAGAATCACACGATGACATCAGAGGCGACTCAGATAGAGACCAAAGGTGAGGGCCATCACCCTTCACATCATGGCTCTGATAGCTCTGAGACTCATGGCACCGAGCAAAACCATACTGGTCAGGGCCACGGCGATCATTCCGATGGACATTCAGAACACGGTGAGTCGGCAATAGTACCCGGTATTGCGGTTCACATAGGCAGTACGGGCTGTCAGGTCCCAATGGGCGAGCAGCAGCCCACCGCCTGCAATAATCCCAATCGCGCCGAAGTCGTCATGAGTAATTTTGATGTGGCAGAAAATGTTGTGATTACCGATCTGGCGGCGCTACTAGCAGATAACGATTTGACGGAGAACGACCCCGATACGCCTCCTGGCTGTATGTCTTCTCCTGAGGACAGTGACTGCCTGGGCATCATGACGAATTTGGGTATTCCCTTCGCTGAAGAGGACTCGCCTGAGCAAACCGTTTTTCGGATGCAGTAGAGGGATAATAGCTATGCGCTAGTACACTACGGCAGAAATAGGCTCACCATTCAAAATATCGGGAAGCTTATCCGCCTTAGTTTTTAATTCTGAATTTTGCATTTTGAATTCCGCGTAGCGGTATTAGGGTCTTCCTGGATGGATTTTGGCGGACCCTAGAGCGCGTCATCAATTGATTTCCAGAAGCCTTGGGGCACAAGCATTGCTGTGCCCTTCCTCAATGTGTCAGCTAGGGGCTGTCATCTGCTCTAGTACAGATTTGAGCGCTAAACGATGACAGCTTCTAGCGCGAGTCATCGTGATTCCTGTGAACGAATGGCGTCTCAGCGATCGCCTCTCGGCCAAATCGGCAGTCGCTTTCTCATCACCAACGTATCCTGACCCCTGTGAACGAGTTGGTCTACAAGTCGCCAGCCAAGACGAGCATATAATCCGCTGCCCGCGCCTCCTCAATAAGTTGGCCGATAAGGTGCGTACCTATTCCCCGGTTTTGGTAAGTCGGTATGAGAGAAAATCTTTCTAGATAGATCGGTTCAGTGGTTCGTGTGACACACCAGAAGCCCACAGGCTGTGCGCCATCGTAGAAAAGCTCATGGCAATTAGGATCAGTACTGTTCCAAAAAGAAGTGCGCTGAAAGTCTTCATCCCAAACGCCAAAATTTTGGATGACGTGGTCCTTGAGGGCTACACGATTCAGTGTGAATAAAAGCTCAATATCCTCAGATCTGGCAAAACGACGAGAGAGTTCCATAGTCGTTAGGGGATAAAAGTTTACGGATGTTGGCAGCTTAGAAGCAAAAGACCTGTTTCAGCAGAATTAGCCGGGATGACCTAGCCGTTTGTTGACATAAATTTTCAATAAAATTCTGTCTTCTATGGATTCTGAATGATAGTCTGTTGAAACTGTTTCTCATTTAAGAGGCTAGGCTAGTAGTGCTGAATTCCTTATCCTGAGAACTGATAAGTCCCATTTACGTTCTTTTATAGGGGTCTGTTAATGCCAAAGATATTCATCACAGGCCGGACACAGTTGAATTCAGCTTTTGCCTACATCCTAATTTTTGGGAAGCCGGATTTACTCTCCTCAGAATTAGGACATGCAGGGGTGATGTGTAGTCCTGTCTCACTGTGAGAAGGTCTAGCAGAGACCGTAATGCTGCTCCTGATGTTGCATCTTTTTAAATAAGAACTATGTCATCGATGATTGCAATCTCTGAAGCTAGTCTTGGCTTGCCCATTGAGTGGAGCGGTAGCAAGCCATGGTATCGACCCACTTTTTCTCCAGAGCATGGAGTTCTATTGGTTCTGTTTGGGGCTGTGTTGACTGGTGCCTCCTTGGCGCAAGCCTGGACTTGGCAAACTTCTCTAGCCTTTTTGGGTGCGTTTTTAGGTTTGCAGGCAGAACATCCGCTAACGGTACAGATCAAGCAGCGCCGCAGTTTAAAGCCACGTTACTTACTGTGGACAGCAATCTATGGGGCTGGGGCGATCGCGATTGCAGGCTGGCTCACGCTGCAACATCCTTGTTTGATTTGGGTTTGTGGCGGTGGGGCGATCGCGTTAGGCGTCAATGTATGGGCAGTTCTGCGACGTCAGCAAAAAGTCATCGCGACTGAAATCTCGATGTTCTCGGCAATTTGCCTATCAACCTTATTTGCCTACGGTACGACTGCTGATGGCCTCACCACCAGCGCTGTAGGTTTTTGGATCTTGAATACGCTCTTTTTCTCCAGTGCCGTCTTCACCATCAAACTACGTAAGATCAAAACGAGTTCTTTACAGGGTAGCTTGGTCTATCACGGCAGTGCGATCGCCCTCATTTCCTTACTCTATGGTATGGGCTGGTTGTTGCCACTGACCGCATTGACCTTTGCGATCGCGGTGTTGAAGTTGGTCGTCATTATTGGGCAACGAGACTGGTACTGTAACTGTCGCTTCGAGTATATTGCTCGCTTTGAAACTTACTTTGCTCTGAGCTACACCGCACTAGCGTGTCTGACGGTCCTGCCTGCCCGTTTGCCACCACCGGTATAGCGATAGCTGCGATCGCGCAAAAAAACAGAGCAAAGAGCAGCACAATGAAACGATCCTTTGCAGTTCATCCCCAAATTGAGCCACACCGATTACTTATTCGAGCTCCGTACTTGAAAGATATTTCCTTCTAAATCCCAGCCGTCGCAAACCGTTCTGCCTTGGAAAGTCCATTCCTTAGTCTTGGGGTTGAAATGACCTCCGGCCAGGTGGATCTTGTCTCTAATTTTAGAGGTGCTTTCGTCTATGAAAAATACAGGTTTGATGGGCGTTGATTCTCTTGGCTGGGGTGGGTTTGTCAGGGTTACCGAGTTGGCAATTTCTACAGGTGCTTGCAGCAAAACTAACTCCAACTCATCCGAATACAAAACCGCATCGCTATCATCTGAGGTGTGAGTGTTAAAGCCAAACACCTGGGTATAAAAATCGACCATTGGCTGAAGCGCGATCGCATAGATGACTAACCCAGTTTTCACAATATGTTCACCTCAGGCAACAACTCTGTTAATTAATTGTTCTCTTTCTAGAGAGAGTTTATCGACACATCCTAGGCAATAGAGACTTTAACCGTCATTGGTACTTGGAATAAATTGCTTCTCCAGATGGATATTTTTTCAGCTTGATCTAAATAAGATGGGCTTAATGAAATTTGTTCTCATTAGTTGCAATTAATCGTTAAGCGTTTCATTAGGAGATGTAGCATGTCTTTTCCCAATCAAGATCGTCGTGATGACGTTATCTATATCCTGCTCAATAAAGTGAAGCATACAGGAGAGGAAGCTGAGGACGTCGCATTTTATGATGCGGATTTTGAGGGTAAGATGATTGATCAGGCTGTGGTTCAGCAACACTTGCAATATGTAATCGATGGTGGCTACTTGAAAGGCAGTCTCGTTAAAGCGGATGAAGACGGCGAGAATTCTC
The DNA here is from genome assembly GCF_028330965.1 of Oscillatoria sp. CS-180. Taxonomy (GTDB): domain Bacteria; phylum Cyanobacteriota; class Cyanobacteriia; order Phormidesmidales; family Phormidesmidaceae; genus Halomicronema. The sequence goes on from NZ_JAQMUB010000069.1 coordinate 34,223, forward strand.
CCTTGGCCGTTTGCAAAAATGCACAGATTACATCAGAAGGCACCAAAATTCTCAGAATGAAGTATTTCATGGTTTAAGGTCTTGGTGACGCTGTACTAACCCCGTCGCAATGGCTAATCCAAAGATGCCTAGAAGGGCAAAGCCCAACAGCAGCTTGCCCCCTTCAAGCAATCCTGCCCCTAAAGCCACAATCGGTGGATTGGAGACCGCAATGCTGATGATCAGTGCCGGCGCGAATTTAACCAGCGGTGCTTTTGTTAGTCCAACACCGTAGCAAACAAAGTCAAAGAAGCCCGTCATCAAGCAACCCGTCATCAGGAAAAAATTTCGCTCTAAGTGGCGCTGACTCAAGGTGTCGATGCGATGCATAAAATTTTTGCCAACGAAGCGCTGCACTAGCCCTCGTCCATATTGCCGCGCTAGAAAAAAGCTCAATGAGCAGGAGAGCAAATCTGCTACACAAATGACGGCTAATCCTTGCGAAAACCCTAACAGTCCTCCGGCTAAGACAGAATACGCTGTGCCGGGTAGAGCAGGAATCACGACGCTGGTGAATCGCAGCAGAAAGATACCTATCGGTGCCCAGGGTCCTAGCTGTTCGACTTGCGATCGCAACTGAGCAATGCCGTAGTGGTTTATCAGCCAAACCAGTAGGGCAACCCCCAGCAGCAAGCCCAAAAATTGTAATGCCTTCAACAATCGCGATCGCTTCATCGACATTGACTCCCTGAATTTTTTGTACTCCTTTACAGGCGGCTAATACAGCTGATTCTGCAATGGCTACTTTGTCTGCTGCTGGAGATAATCATGAGTACTCAACGCCACCTATCGAGCCGTTTGCGTACCTCTCGATAGTGTAAGCCAAGGCGATCTCACAATGGTTGCTAGCGTGGTTCTTGAGGTCTGTTTGCGTTGTTTTCCTCTGGCATGAAAGTTTGTGGATAAATGATTGGCAGCAGTTGCCTCAGCATCAGCCGGATTAAGCGAGTGCCGTTACCCCAATGCCAGAATGGGTCGATTTCATAGATCTGCGCTACCACTCAATAAAATTCGTAATCCGAGCGTGTTTTAATCTGATGCGGGTGTTCGAATAACCGAGAAATCTCATTGATGACGTCTCGGAGCCGGGTCCGGTGTTCCTGCCCTGGGATGCAGTGACCCGTAAACTCTCCGCTATGGGTTGAAAATGCCCACTGTGATTCACTGTGATCATAGCCGTGTGCCTCAACTGACGTTACCTGACACGTGGGGTCCAGGAGTTCCTCAGAAAAATGAACCTGTAGCAGCACACAGCGACACTCTAATCCGACATACCGATTGGGAAAGTAAAAGCTGAGATCAATCGACCGAGGATCAAGGTAGCGCTGGGTTGCGGAGTCGGTTAGCCATGGACTTAAATCGACCCGCGCATTAGCAAATTCCGCTTGAAAGAGAACAGCTAGATGAGCAATCTTACTGGTTAATTCGACTGTAACGGCTTGACTGGCTGCGTTCATGAAAACTCCATTGGATTGTTTGAACTAATTCTCAATAAATCAAAGATGTTTCGATTGCTTGAGTCCTATGCTGCTCTCTGAGAATTGAGATTTCTTCCAAAGAGAAAGAGCAAGAAGTCTTGAAATTAAAGGAAAAATTCAAAGGAAAAGAGCCTCGTGTTTTTAACCGGTTTATTCATGGAGACGTTTTTTTATGACGCACCATCCATTTGACAAGGCTCTTTAATGAGAGTATATATCAACAAGCAAGTAAAATGACGCAATCTAAATTTTTAGGAGGTTTGCATGAGTGCATACGTGCAAGAACTGAAAGGCACTGCTCAAGCCATGGTTGCCAAAGGGAAGGGTATTTTGGCGATGGACGAGAGCAATGGTACTTGCAACAAACGGTTCGAGAAGTTGGGAATTCCAGCGACTCAGGAATATCGTCAAGCTTATCGGCAGCTTATTTTGACAACGCCTGGTTTATCGGAATACATCAGTGGTCCAATCCTGTATGACGAAACGATCCGCCAGAATACTCAGGAGGGTGTGCCTTTCTTAAAGGTGATTGCAGATGCAGGCATGATTCCGGGGATCAAAGTTGATACTGGTGCCAAAGATCTTGCCGGTCATGCAGGCGAAAAAGTGACCGAAGGTTTGGATGGGCTGCGCGATCGCATCGCGGAGTACTACCAAATGGGTGCTCGGTTTGCAAAATGGCGGGCCGTCATTACCATCGGCAGCACCATTCCAAGTCGCGCCTGTATTGAAGCCAATGCTCATGCTTTGGCGCGGTATGCAGCCCTGTGCCAGGAAGGCGGGCTAGTGCCGATTGTTGAGCCAGAAGTTTTGATTGATGGCGATCATACTTTGGAGCACTGTTGGCACGTAACGGATGCGGCGCTCCATGAAGTGTTCAACCAACTCCACACCCAGAATGTTGCCTACGACCAGATGATCCTGAAACCCAGTATGGTGATTCCAGGTAAAGCCTGTGCTCAGCAAGCCAGTGTAGGGGCAGTTGCAGAAGCAACCATAAGCTGCTTATTGAAAAACGTTCCTGCTAGTGTTGCAGGGATTGCTTTCCTCTCTGGAGGACAGTCTATGGAACAGTCCTCTGCTCACCTCAGCGCTATGAATTCACTGTTCGGTTCGCAGTGTCCCTGGCCCGTTACGTTCTCCTATGCTCGCGCTATTCAGCAGCCCGCGCTAGACCATTGGGCTGGCGATGCAAGCCGGGTTGATGAGGCTCAAAAGCGTTTGCTGACGCGCGCTCAATACAATAGTGCGGCGAGTGTTGGCGAGTACTCCAGTGATATGGAGAAAGCAATGGCGATCGCCTAACCCCGTCTCCTCCAAAAGATTGGGTATCCCTTTTAGTGCAGACCTCTCCTGAGAATGGCTCGTTCTCAGGAGTTTTTTTATTCGTTCTAATAAAAAAGGAAAATTAATAAACAGGAATGGTTTTCATTAGGAAGCAGATAGGATATATTGATCAAAGCTATTGAGAAGTACCCTCAATAGCTGCGGATGTATTTGAGGCGGCTCTCACTACTTTTTCGCTCTCTGTGATGGTTTCTCAAGCAATTGATGGAATTTTCTGCAAATTTATTGAGAAAGAATTTTATCTGTAAGTTTGTAGATTTGTTCATTCTATGGTTGGTCACGAGGAACTCATCAGCCCGACTAGTTACAGCCGTCGCAGGTTCTGTTAGGACAAGACGGCAAGCCATCTGGTGATGTGCTAAGCACCCGGATAATGCTGGGTGCTCTAGCCTCGGTGGCTAAAGCTATGTTTACGGCAGGCAGTCAATATCCGCTTCATCATCAGTGTCTAGGCACTGTCAGCACACTTGAAATGTTTTAACGGCTAACTATCATGGCAAAAGTTGGATTGTTCTACGGCTCCACCACTGGAAAAACAGCAGATGCTGCTGAGCAGGTTCAGGCAGCATTGGGTGGGGACTCAGTTGTTGATCTTCACGATATTAGTGAGAAGAGTGCTGAGGACTTAGCTGAATACGACTACCTCATCATTGGCTGTCCTACGTGGAATATTGGCGAGGTCCAAGACGACTGGGACGCCATTATTGATGATTTGGATGATGTTGACTTCAATGGCAAAACGGTTGCTTATTTCGGCACCGGAGATCAGATCGGCTATGCCGACAACTTTCAGGATGCCATGGGTATTTTGGAAGAGAAAATTGTTGGCTTAGGGGGTAAGACAGTGGGCTACTGGTCTGCCGATGGCTATGAACACAGCGACTCTAAAGCGATACGGGATGGTAAATTCTGTGGGCTGGCATTGGATGATGACAACGAGTCTGAGAAAACGGAAGAGCGCATTCAAACTTGGTGCGGCCAAATTAAGTCGGAAATGAGTCTTTAGCGGTGGCTGGTGGCGTCATGATGATTGCCACACTCATTAGCAGCAACCCTTCATGCTTCTAGGCCTCCTCCGAAAGTCTAGATTTAGGCTGGCAGTTGAATGCTTGGGTTACGGTATTCAGCTGCCGGCTTTCCTATCGCCAAAGGTAATGGGCGATCGCCTTTATAGCTTCAGCCGCTTAGGCTAATGTACCTAGTACTCCACGGCAGAAATATTCTCACTATTCATAATGCTGGGAAAGCGCATCTGCCTTAGTTTTGAGTTCTGAATTTTGAATTTTGAATTCCGCGTAGCGGTACTAATACTCCACGGCAGAAATAGGCTCACCATCAAAACACTGGGAAGCTTATCCGCCTTAGTTTTGTAGAGCTTTGCTCTTCTTGCAGAGTATTCTAAATTTTGAATTCCGCGTAGCGGTGCTAGTAACCCGTTATGAAACGTTCAGTGCTTTCCATCGTTAGGGCAAAGAAATCTATCTCGATAGCTTCAAGCCCAATCCGGTTATCGCCAATACAATCCAAACTGCATAGGCGGGAAACCAAGCGCTCCACCAGTTCGGAGAGAAGAACTCAGCAGTTGATGAGTCAAAAGCGGCAAGCGTAATCGTATTCAATGAAATTGCAATAGTAAAACCGATTACTCCAGACCACAACATCGTATTCATTAGGCTTGCCTCTTCGTGTTTAGGGTATTGGCAAATTCACAGTGCTGAATCGTAGAGACTTGAACCTAACACAGTTAATGGCGTTATGAATGGTCCCAGTCGGGGCGGAATCCCTTGCGGCTGTTGAGGAAGCGATCAATCGCCATAGCTGCAATACAGCCGTCTCCTGCGGCTACGACAGCTTGTTTAAAGGGAGTATTACGAATGTCTCCGACCGCCCAAACGCCGTCAACGTTGGTTGCCATTAATTCATCAACCACAACGCCACCTGTCGAGTTAAGCGCAATCTGATCGCCCAGAAAATCTGTAATCGGCTTTGAGCCATTTTGATAGACAAAAACGCCTTCCACCGGTAACTCTACTGGGTCTTTGTCTACTTTAGTTTTGATTTGTACATGAGTAACGCCCATGCCGTTGCCTTGGATTGATAAGAGGCGCGATCGCTGCCAGTGCTTGATGTTAGGGGCTGTTGCTAAAGCTTGGGCAGGGTAATCTCCTGGCTCAGGATCCTTGAATGTGACCCAATGGACTTTTGCCGCAAACTTGGTCAGTACATGGGCTTCTTCGATCGCCTCTGGGTTAGAGCCAATCACCGCGACTTCGCGATCGCGATAGAACGCACCGTCACACGTCGCGCAGTAGCTGACGCCTCGTCCCAAAAATTCGGCTTCCCCTTTGAAAGACGCTGTGCGACCCATCGCCCCAGTAGCCAGGACTAAGGCTCGTCCTGTAAAGGTGCCATCGGGGGTGTAAACCGTTTTGAGCGGTCCAGATGCTTCGATACCAAAAACCTGGGCTCGTCGATAGTCTGTGCCAAATGCGATCGCTTGCTCTCGCATCGTTGTTAGCAGCGCTTCACCACTCACATCACCCGGAACACCAGGATAATTGGCAATTTTATGGGTAATCGCGAGTGCCCCGACTGCTGGATTTTTGTCGAGAATGACTGTTTTGAGATCTGCTCGTGATGTGTAGAGAGCACAGGTACACCCAGCGGGTCCCCCACCAATAACCACAACATCAAATTCAAAAGTATCCACGACGTAGTTCTCCAATCAGCATTCAAAAACGAATTAAAAGCAAGCGTGTAGTGAGATCTTGGGCTTAACTTAGAACAGTACAGGGGTTGCTAAGGCGGTTAAGACGGTTAGGACAGGAGTTCGATGAGGGGCAACCGAACTTGAGGGGATGCTGCTTGGTGCCAAAAATCTAAAACAATGGGGCTAACTTTTTTCGCATGGGTGTCGTGGAAAAAATGGCGGCCCTGGGGACATGTCCAAAGGCGATCGCCGGGCTGGAGCCATTGCTGCCAGCGAGAATGTGCTTTCGGATCGACAACCGCATCATGGGCACCATGACAGATCAGCAGAGGCGAATGGATACCGCCTTGAGAAAAGCCATCACAGTCTGCAAGAGAATGGGGAGACAACTCAGTATCCAAAACCTTTTCTAGCAGTTTGACGAGTCCATTAGCCTTCGCAACACTGTGAGGACCAAACAACATGCCGACCATCTGTAGGAGTATCACGTAGCGATCGCACGGTAGAAGATTTCTCAGCGCATAGTAGTGAGCCTGCCATCCAACGGTGGGATTGACACCGACTGACAGCAGAGTTAAAGACTTTACACGGGTTGGATACAAGCGAGCATAGACTAATCCCAGCGCACCGCTGAGTCCATGACCGACCAAATGAATAGGTTGTGAGTGCTGCTGCATATACTCATGGAGGAGCGATAGAGCGGTTTCCATGCAGCAAGGCTCATCCGCAGTTTGACAATACCCCCAATAGTGCATCTCGATCTGACGGTTGAGCAATCGAAACAAGCGCTGGTCGAATCGACTCAAGCTAGGGTTGACGCCAATCCACAGGGCATCAGGAACGTAAGTCATGGTAATTAGCGGTGAAACAATATCGACAAAACGAAAAGCTAGATTAAGCAATTGCAGCAATAGCAACAGTAACTAAGTCACCTGAGATCAATGCAAGCATTAGTTGAGATTCTATATCATTAAGTCCCTAGTAACTGAGATTTGTTTGCATCTGTTTCTTCCAAAACTGTTTTGCCAACGGGTTTAGAGCTGTGGATTTATTTTGATTTCTGCCGCAGACATTACTCCAAAATGTAACCCTTGTACTTAGCCCAAGAATTTGCATAAGCACCTCCAAAGGGTTCTTTGAGGAACTCTATTGGTTGGCGATCGCTCTTCAAAATAAGCCTTGCGATAGTAGCTAACAGCCCTCTTTGTCGCCTTCTTCTAACTCAACATAAGTTCATGATCTGCTTATTGAGAAATGTTCTGATGTATGGTGGATTTTAATTAATGAGAATTCAATTCAATAAAGCTTGAGCAAGAGTTGTGCCTTGGTGGCTTCAGCGCTTGACTTTGCAGTGGTTCTCTTAATTTCTGCAACTCGACTAAAGGAGTTGATATGACGAACGGAGTTTTTTGGACCCCCCTGACGCGATCGCTGGGGTGGTCTCTTAAATCCACTTCCGATGTAGGCGCTCCCTTGCTAGCGGGGAATATCCGCTTCAAGGATCTCTCCGGGCGCTTACTCGGTGCCCACGTAGCCCATGCTGGGCTGATTGTGTTATGGGCTGGGGCAATGACGCTCTTCGAGCTGTCACGGTTTAACCCCAGCCTGCCGATGTATGAGCAGAATCTAATTTTGCTGCCCCATTTGGCAACCCTCGGTATTGGTGTTGCCGATGGTGGCATGGTCGTGGATACCTATCCCTACTATGCGATCGCGATGGTACATCTTGTCAGCTCTGCTGTGCTGGGAGCTGGTGGTATTTTTCATGCAGTCATCGGACCTGAAAGGCTTAACCCGAAAGGCTTCGGCTATGACTGGGAAGATGGCAGAAAGATGACCACGATCCTCGGCATCCATCTTGTTCTCCTAGGAGTTGGTGCGCTTTTGTTGGTTTTAAAAGCCACTCGCTTCGGTGGCGTTTACGACCCAATAGTTGAGCAAGTACGGCTCGTGCAGCCCAACCTTGATCCGGGACGTATTTTTGGTTACCTGTTTGGTTTTAGTCCTAACGGCTGGACGATTACGGGCATGGCGAGTGTCGATAACCTAGAGGACATCATTGGTGGACACGTCTGGGTTGGGCTGCTCTGTATTGGGGGTGGCATCTTTCACATCCTGACGCAGCCTTTCACCTGGGCGAAGCAGCGGCTAGTTTGGTCTGGAGAGGCCTATTTGTCCTACAGCTTAGGAGCGTTGGCGATCGCGGGTTTCAGCGTCGCCGTATTCGTTTCTGTAAACGAGGTTGCTTATCCTAGCGTTTTTTATGGACCCGTTGGAGGGACTGAGCAATCTATCCGGGCAGCTCTTGCTAGCGTGCATGCCACCCTAGGTTTTCTGGCGCTGCTGGGACATCTTTGGCATGCCTATCGCTCTTTGAGCGTGTCCCTCGGCAGTACTCAAGGGACCTTCTTCGATTTCATGGCGAATCGCAAGCCGGATGTAGTCGCTGAAGGCTAGTGGGGCGATCGCGGATGCGAGGCATTTTGTTTTTAAGACTGACTCAGAATTTCGGCGTTGTTCATCAGCGGGATGATGGTGTCTCCCTCACCGGGAGCGATTGCTTGAAGTCCTTCAGAATGACGGATTGAGGCGGCTATGCCAAGTTAGCTATCCGATTAATTCATTCCCACATTCAGCAACACCAAAATTTCTACAGGTAGATCGGTTACTACCCGCCGGCTACTGCTGATAGAGAGTATCGAAATGCTCAGTATAGGTCTTCAGGCTTGGCGTTTTAGACAAGTCTGACAGCAGATTCAAGAATGCTTTGCTCCTATCCGAATGTTCAAAATTAAGGAGGAGATTGAATGACCAGTGCGGTTGATAACGTTAATACCAATATTCCTTTCCGGGCGGGAAACGCTCGGTTGACGGACTTATCCGGTAGGCTGCTAGGGGCGCACGTTGCCCACGCGGGACTAATTGTGCTCTGGGCCGGAGCCATTACTCTATTTGAACTAGATCGATTCGATCCATCTCTGCCGATGTATGAGCAGGGACTAATTTTGTTACCTAACTTGGCTCGCTTAGGACTTGGAGTCGGGCCTGGAGGAGAGATTGTTGACACCTATCCTTACTTTGTTGTCGGAGCGGTGCACCTCATTAGCTCTGCCTTTTTAGGGGCAGGAGGAATTTTTCACTCCCTCAAAGGTCCGGCAAAGCTAGAGAGCAAGTTTCCGTTCTTTGGCTATCGCTGGGATGACACCAACAAAATGACCACCATTCTGGGTATTCATCTAACCCTTTTGGGGATTGGTGCGTTTCTGCTAGTCGCAAAAGCTATGTTCTTTGGTGGCCTGTATGATCCGACGGTTCAGGATGTACGAGTGATCACGAACCCAACCCTTAATCCAGCCACCATTTTTGGCTATCTGTTTGGCACCGAAGGCCGTTTTTGGATAGCGGGTGTGGATAATTTAGAAGACGTCGTGGGTGGACACATCTGGGTCGGCGTTGTCTTAATCCTAGGGGGGATCTGGCATATGGCTACTCGCCCTCTAGCGTGGACTAAGAACCTTTTCGTTTGGTCGGGTGAGGCATATCTGTCTTACAGCATTGGTGCAGTTAGCCTCATGGCATTTGTGGCGACCCTATTTGTATCGGTTAACTCCCTCGTCTTTCCTCCTGAGTTTTTCGGTCCAGCGCTAGGACTTGAATTCAATCGTTTTCCCGTTTTCTTCAGTCCAGACGGCGTTGCCACTAACCGCGTGTGGTTAGCCAATGCTCATTTCTGGTTGGGTTTCTTTTTCTTGCAAGGTCATATTTTTCATGCGCTACGGGCAGCGGGTTATAGCTTTACCGAAGGTCGGGTGACTGAATCAACCCGGGGGGAGGCTAGCCTATCATGACGGTAACTCAATCCAATCCGCTAAAGCCACTAGGCTTTACAACCGATACTGCGGATCCCAATACCTACGTTTCCCAATCGCTCGATCCTTATTCTTGGTGGGCCGGTAATTTCCGCTTTGTCGATCTCTCTGGCAAGTTGCTCGGTGCTCACATTGCTCATGCAGGGCTGATCGTACTCTGGGCTGGAGCGATGACACTGTTTGAATTGTCTCGCTTTAACCCTAGCCTCCCAATGTATGAGCAGGGGTTGATTTTACTGCCTCATCTCGCTTCCTTAGGCATTGGTGTTGGTGCTGATGGTGTCGTGGTTGACACGTATCCCTATTTTGCGATCGGTGCTGTTCACTTAGTGAGTTCCGCTGTTTTGGGAGCCGGGGGCATTTATCACGCCGTTCTAGGTCCCGAAAAGCTCGACAAGAAAGGCTTTGGTTACGACTGGGCCGACGGTCGCAAGATGACCACCATTCTGGGGATTCACCTGGTTTTGCTGGGTATCGGTGCGCTGTTGCTGGTTATTAAGGCCGTCTACGCTAGCGGTCTGTTTGATCCGGCGATCGCTGATGTTCGTCTAGTCTCCCAACCCACTTTGAATCCGCTGACAATCTTCGGCTACTTAGTCGGCATTACCCCGGAAGGGTGGACCCTAAAAGGTATGGCGGCGGTCAACAGTTTGGAAGATGTTGTCGGGGGGCACCTGTGGATCGGTGCCATCTTGGTTCTGGGCGGCATTTGGCACATTCAGACTGAGCCAACCCGTTGGGCCAAGGGACTATTTGTCTATTCAGGGGAAGCATACCTGTCTTACAGTCAGGCGGCGTTGGCCTATATGGGGTTCTTCGCGGCTTTCTTTGTTTGGGTCAACGGAACCGTATATCCAGAAGTATTTTACGGTCCTGTAGCGACTACCCGAGTCAACGGCATCATCACGCCGCGCACTTGGCTCATGCTGGTTCAGGCTGTTTTCGCCAGTCTGCTATTAGCGGGGCACTTTTGGCATGGATTGAGATCGCGGGCGATCGCCGCCGGCTACAACTTCAGCCAAATGAAGTTCAACCCTGGTGCTATCTACGGCGATAGTCAGTTCAACAACCAGCCGTTGTTCACTGGCATTATTCAACCGCCCAAGAGCGATCCGCAAATTGGTATGCTGGCAACCCCGATCGCAACCAGTCCCCTGTCTCGGACCTGGATCAAAAACCTGCCCATCTATCGAGACGGGCTTTCTCCCGCAACTCGGGGTCTAGAAATTGGGATGGCCCACGGCTATTTATTGTTGGGACCCTTCCTAAAACTGGGGCCCCTCAGAAATACAGACCAAGCTCTCCTTGCCGGAGTGGGTAGTGCATCTGGATTAGTCGTCATTCTCAGCGTTTGCCTTTTTATCTATGGCGGAGCGGTTTTCCAAGGCCGGACTAAACCTAGAGGTGATTTACCTGAGAACATTCAAACCTACCGTGATTGGAGCCTATTTACCTCGGGCTTCCTGGTGGGTGGTCTGGGCGGCGTCATTTTTGCCTGCTTCATTCTGTTTGAAATTGGACGGGCAGGTATTGTCTAAGCCCAATACGTCCGGTGCTATATCGGTATGTGGAGAAAATTGGGTGGCAGCGCTCGCTTAATTCTTTGATAGGACTGATGCATGGCTCTGTTGCCTCCCCTAACTCTAAGGACGTTGAATTCGACTTTCTTGCATTTGGGGATTAAGCGGGCCAAAAGCCAGTTTCGCCTGCGTCAGTCCTGTTTTTATCGCTGTTGCTAGTTCCATAAGGACAAGACGGCGAACCATCTGCCTATCAACCAAGCACCCGGATGCTACGGGACACGAGTCTAGTACCGCTACGCGGAATTCAAAATGCGAAATACTTGTCTCTTCGAGAACGCCAAGGCGAACGAGAAGAGCAAAGCTCTACAGAATTCAAAACTAGAGCGGATAAGCTTTCCCAATGTTTTGAATAGTGAGCCTATCTCAGCCGTCGTGTACTAGATGGCCAAGGCTCTATCTTTCTTGGTTTGTTTCTTCGTTTAGCTAATTGCTGCATTTAAGAAAAACATGGCTATTCCTTTACTCAACTACCCTCTTTCAAGTCAAAATCAGCGCGTTGACGGCTTTGAGATGCCCGGAGATGAGCAGCCTCGACAATACACGCTGGATGACTTGCCGACAGAAATGGAGATGGATGACATTATCCGGGCGGCCTATCGACAGATTTTCAATGAGCAGCAGCAGATTGCAGCCCATCGTCAGGTTACGCTGGAATCTCAGTTGCGAAATGGACAAATCACGATGCGGGATTTCATTCGCAAGCTGTTGTTATCCGATTCGTTTCGGCGCTTGAATTATGAGACGAATAGCAATTACCGATTTGTTGAATTGTGTATTCAGCGAGTCCTGGGGCGACCTGTTTATAACCAACAGGAGAAGCTAGCCTGGTCGATTGTATTGGCGACGAAAGGACTTCAGGGTTTTGTCGATGAGTTGTTAGCCACTGAAGAGTACATCAGATTCTTTGGTGAGAATACCGTCCCCTATCAACGGCGACGAATTTTGCCTCAACGAGATTCTGGAGAAATGCCTTTTGCTCGAATGGCTCGCTACGATGCCAATCATCTCGGTCAACTTTATCAATCTGGCCAACTCAGAAGGTTTGATAACGGTGTCATTGATCGTAGCGCTGCGGTCTATCGCAGAGTGCTATTGCTGGTGCCAACAGCAGCGGCAGCATTACTCGTTGCGACGTTAGTTTTGGTGGCTTCGCCTCACTAACCCAATTTTTAGGTGTAGACAATTTGGAGACTCAGGAATGGAAATGCTTTCTAACAAGACTGTAGAAGAAACTTCAATTTCAACAGAAAACGCTGTAATAGAAGAGGCTGAAGTCCGGCCTCTTAGTTTGTCGCGTAAGGCTGAGCTTTGGAGCGGTCGTTTTGCCATGATTGGCTTTATGACAACGGCCATGGCGATCGCCTTCAAAGCGACTATCTAATCCATGTGATATCTCACCGCTTACCTCTTACCCTATTGGTTCAGTCATGTCCTCACCCATCACGGTTGCCTGTGGATTTCTAGGTGGAACGATTCTCTCAACAGAGGGAGGCTATCGTGTGCTGCAACATCCTCGGCCCGAACGAGTGTTTGACCGCATTGCTGATGCTCGGTGGTTCTTGGCGGTAAGCTGGTGTGACCATGATGCAACGCCAACGGCAATTCTGACCCACGACGGACAATTGTCTTTTCAAAATCAAGCGGTGCTGGCTCTAGGGGAAGACGAGTTCCTGCCTCAAGAGCAGCGCAAGCCCATTTTTGACATGAGTTTGTCTCTGGCAGCGGGAGATACCGCGCTGTATACCGTCCAGAAATCGGGCGGTATACAGCATCAAGTCCGAGTCTTGGGACTTGAGATTGACCCCCGCTATGGCAGGGTTGCGATTGTGCAGGCAATCGCGGCAGATTTTCGACCCGAGCGATCGCCGTTCTAACGACCTATGACGATTCCCCAATATCCCAATCTGGCCGCCGCGACTCGGAGCGTTTGTCAACAGTGGTGCGAAGCTTACGGCTATAGCGATCCCTTCTGTCGCAATGGTGAATGGTGGGCGTTTCCACCACACAGTGTTATGCCTGTCAGCATCAAAACTGTGATGGCAGCGGATTGTCGCTACCCCGTCGCCATTGGTTCACTCACGTTAACGATTCGTCCAGATGGGTCATTTGCTAGCGCACTCTAACAACAGATTAGTGGGATTGCTCCTGTAGTCTATTAGTACTACTCTATGTAAGTACGATCGTTGCCGTAGTTTGAAAGAAGAGGGTTGCTGACATGGGGTTTGCCAAAACGACACCCATTCTGCGGATTTTTGATGAGGTTAAGGCGAGAGAGTTTTACGTTGATTTTTTGGGCTTCGCAGTTGATTGGGAACATCGGTTTGGTCCAAATATGCCGCTGTACTTGCAAGTTTCAAGAGGCGACTGTCGACTTCATTTGTCGGAGCATCATGGAGACTGTAGCCCAGGCTCAGCGATGCGAATTGAGACGGATGAGCTTGAGAGCTTTCATGCAGAACTCCTTGCGAGAGACTATCAGTATGCTCGACCCGGTATTGAAGACACCCCTTGGGGGAGTCGGGATATGTCCCTCAGTGATCCTTTCGGCAATCGGTTAACGTTTACCAATGCTATTAGCACTTAAGTCAGTTGGATATCTCAATCTAGGTCCGAATCTAAGTTATGAGTGGGGCGCTTGAGAACAAGCAACACTACTGAAGCTATGGAGTGTTCAAGCATGGGCTCTTGATCGTTATGTTATTGTCGAAATGATGCCCCCAGTAACAGCTCAGTCCGAAAGTTGAGGTAAGCCATGTTAAGGCAGCTGATGCTCTGTTTAGGTACGGTCCTTTGGATATCGGCTAGCACCCCATTTGCGATCGCTGCCACTGATACGGACTCTGATATGAAGATTGTTGAGTCTGCTGCGTTAGGGACTAACCCAGACTTGCCGTGGTCCGAAGCTGTTCAAATTGACGGCCCGTTTGAAGGGAGTTTTATTGGAGTCTTTGATCGACACTCTTTTCATGAGCGCTTTCTCAATACTGATGTTCGGATTGAGGTGCAAAGTCTTTGGACTAAGGATTTTATTCGAGTATTATCCATCGTTCGCGATCAAGACTGCTTGAGTCAACCGTCTGGGGTCGCTGTGGGTCGTGGCTGCTCAGAATTCAGCAATGCTAGAAACATTACTCAGCTGTTTATCAAAATTGAGGATGAGGTCTTTCAGGTTTCGGGCGAGGGCAGTACCTTTGCTGTGGATGAAAACTTGGCGGCTGCCTTGCAAACAGCGCCGGATGATGATGTCAGAATTCGACTGGTCAGTGAAAGCGGCGAAATAATTGATAGCGAAATTGGTCAGGTAACCGTCATGGCTTGGGACACTGTCTATGGGGCCGGAGCGATCGCAGAGACTCCATAGCTAAGGAACGGAAACTTATTTAAGTATCAACTTTGAGCTTTGGATTCGCCGATGGCTCAATCATTCAAAACTGAAAAGTGAGAACTTAAAATTCATTCATTCCTAAGTGACATGGCATAGTTAGCTGCACCAGACACTAATATACGCAGGCAATTTAGGTGATCATTCTCACCGAGTAGCGTGACAGGTATCCTAAGCAAAAACCGATTCGTTGAAGATACTGATAGAGACTCAACTCTAGCCGAGTCATCTACAGGGAACACACAGAAACCGATGGGGACACGGGAGTCCTATCGGTTTTTTTTTTGCCGACATATTTAAGTTAACTGAAGCACCTCTGGGATGTCGGTATGATTCAAAACATAAAAATTGGTACCAATGGTGGAGTATACAGTCTTACTCATGTAGCTAGGGCAGACGGGTATAAGCAGTCTAAAGAAGGAATAGGTGATCGGTGTAGAAAGTCGAGGGAGTAGGTGACAGGGACTATAGGGGTATTGGTCGCACTTGTACATTGCTATAGATTTAGGACGGCTATGGCTGTTGCTGCATGGGATGGCCAAAGTTATTTTCGTGACCCGGTTAACGCGATCGCCCTTCGAATCGTCCGTGAAGCAGATAATGTTGCCACCCACAGACGAAAGCATCCATGTCTACAGCCGTAGCAACATCAGAATTTAGCGAGAGATATTGGGCCTCGTCAAAGAATGAGCTGGGGTTGCGGCCTTCTCGACAACCCACTGATAAGTAGTGGTCAAAGCCGTCCGCGAAGGCTCCCTCTATGACAGCAGTGGCAACATCAGGATATTGAGTGAGATAGTAATCTTCCTGAAAAAGCAATTGCTGGGGATTGCGACCTTCGGCGGCTCCGTGTTCAATGTAATGTTCAAAAGCACTAAGGATGTCTCCTTGGGCGATCGCCTCCATGACATCAGCATTTTCAGACGAGTAAACGCCTTGATTAAACAGCGCACTGGGATTCCGTTCTTCCAGGTGCCCTGACTGAACAAAATGCTCGAATCCACTTGCAAGTAAGCCGTCATCAATGGCTTGTTCAACGTCAGGATTAGCCGCTAAGTAAAAGGCTTCGTCATAAAGGCTGCTAGGGGCGCGTCCTTCTAGCCAGCCGATTTGAGTGAAGTGATCGTAGCCGGAAAGGAAATTGCCAGTCGTCAGACTGGTCAAAACATCTGGGTTGAATTGTAAATAGAAGGCTTCATCAAACAAGGTTGAAAAGTCAAGTCCACCTACCTCGAAGGCGAAGAAGGGGAGATCAAATCCTAACCACTGACTCGCCGTCCGCTGAGTCAGACCTAAGTTGAGATAGGTGTCTGGGACCACATTGGGAGCAGGGAGGTCATTTTCGGTGGTCTGAAGCTGCCAGGTGAGGATGTCAGCTTGTCGATCATCGTCACTCACGGTTGCCTGAAAGCCGAACTGCGCCTCCGACCCAACCAGTTCAAACAGGTCCAGCTCAGTTGCTAATACAGGACTATTGGGTTGTATGAGGGTATCGCTAAGAAAGACCGAGAGCTGGTCGGTGAGTCCGTCATAATCTACCCAGGCGGTGAGTGGGAGGTTGCTGTCCAAATCGAAGGGGGCGATCGCTTGATCGACGAGTGCTGGGGCTGTGTTGGGGGTGAGGATTGCGATCGTATTGTCGTCTAACAAAGAATCTGTAGAGGATGACGGACTCAAGGCAATTTCTAAGGGAGAACCGGACTGCTCCGCATCGTCAGGGTGAATCACGAAGGAGAAGCCAGGCAGAATCGCTGTTGTCGGGTCTAAGCGAAATTCAAATTGACTGTTGAATGAGAAGTCAGGTGTGACAGTTAGCGGTTGAGCAATGAGCGATCGTCCAGGTGCAGAAGCAGTTCCCGATGACAGAGATAGAATATTGTTGACGAACTGAGCACCGCCTTCGAGCACCAATTGATTGGCGGCATCAAAAGTCAGGTCTTGCAGGACAAATTCTTCAATGTTGGACAGAATTTCGGTCTGCAGTTCAGCATTCACATCGATGTTTAGGTGGGTGATTGAAGGATCATCTAAAAACTCTTCAGCGTTGATATTTTCGGACCCCTCCACAGTTTTGGCACCTTGCAAATCAAATAGCTCGAAGTCTGGACGAAAGAAATTGAAGTTGTTCGCGTTTTGATAGTAGTTAATGCCTTTCTCAACGTTATCTGGCAGCACCTCATCTTCTGGACTCTTGCCCGTCAGCGGATCATAGGAATCAATTTGCACTAGCAAATCTACGGTTTGGGGCGCTTGAGCATTAGCAATACGAATGGATGACAACCCGCCCGCGCTGTAACCGATGAGTCCCAGGGCTCCGAATTTACCCGATTGATCGATGAAAGCATTGCCTTGAGTGCTACCGATTTCGTTGAAATCAAAGATGTTGCCTTCAAACGAGTCAAACACCTGACTTGTCCAGTAATAGTCTGGGAAAGCCATTTGTAGACGGGTGTTCAGTACATCAACGCCGGATTCGTCAGACCCTAACAGTGAACCCAGTAATCCCCCACCTCCTCGAAACATCAGCAGTAAAGCCCGTTCTCCAAACATGAAGTGTTGTGTGGTGGGGCCTGGAATAAGGGTCGTAGCCGAGAGTGTTAATGGAGACATTGGCATCGTTAAATCACCATGCTAATCGTAAGCGATATGACACGATATGCTGACTCACACTGTGGCTCACTTGTCTCACTTCATCTTTCATTTTCTTAGTGATTAAAGCGGTTGTTTTTGCCGAAGTGTTAATTTTGATGGGCTAATTCAGGGGTTACTGAAAGCAATAGGGAGTTCAAGAACAATGACGCGATCGCGAAGATGGTTTATACAGGCGGGTTTGGTCACCACAGCAGGCACTGCTTTGGCGTTGAAAATCCAGCAGCAAGTTCGGGCGGAAGCCTTGATTCAAGTGAATACAACAGCCGAATTTGTTGGTGCGATTGGACCGAATCGGACGCTTGAAGTTGCGCCTGGAAGTTTAGTGCTGTCTGAACTGAGCCTGGGACGCCAGAATTCCTATGCCGTTGTTCAAGAAGCCTATGACGGATACGAACTGGTCATTTCCGGCGTCGACAACCTGACCATTGTTGGCAAAGACAACACGCTGTCACGAGTCCTCACGCGACCTCGCTATGCAGATGTCCTCAAATTTAAGAACTGTCGCAATCTCACCTTAGAGAACCTGGAACTCGCTCACACGAAGGATTTAGGTTACTGCCAAGGAGCGGTCCTGAGTTTCAGTGATTGTACAGACGTTGCGGTCAATCGCTGCGTTCTGTATGGCAGCGGCACTTATGGTATTGAAGCCGCTAGATTGATTAACCTCACCTGTCGGGAGACCATTATTCGTGACTGCACCTATGGCATGGTATGCATCAATCAAGGGCAAAACCTAGCATTTGAGAACTGTCAGCTGTTCGACAATGCTGGCTTGTCAATGATTAACCTAAATGAATGCAGTCAGGTTGCCTTCTCTAACTGTCTAGTTCATGACAATTCCAGTGACTTTTTGGACTATGCCATTCCACACTACCTGTTCTACGTGTGGGAAAGCGCTGGCATACAGATGCAAGACTGCCAAGTGTATGACAATTCCATTGCTTATTTGGCCTCGGCTGAAGGGGCGATCGCCGTTACCGATACCGTATTAGCAAACAACACCTTTGGCGGTGCTCTATACCCCGCCGAACCTGAACACCTATCACCCTTTTGTCCCGTGAGTTAAAGGGCATGTTGAAAGGTCGGCATTGCTTATCAACAAGATGATTGGCGGCAATGCACCTCTCATGCTTTGCCAAGGTACAGTATGCACCTTGGCACCAAAAACGCTTAAACCGGAGCTGCCGTAGGCTTCGGATCCTCAAATTTCAGCTTTGATCGCTTGTACGGATCAGGAATTTCCAAAGGATAATCTCCCGTAAAGCAGGCAGAACAGAAAGAATTCGGGTCTTGTTCAGTTGCCTTAAGCATGCCTTCCCAACTGAGATAAGCCAAAGAGTCAACGCCGATTTTCTTAGAAATTTCCGCCACCGACATGTTGGCAGCAATCAGCTGATCCTGATCGTCTGTATCAATGCCGAAAAAACAAGGATGTGTCACAGGAGGGGAGGAGATCCGCATGTGAACCTCTGTTGCCCCTGCCTCACGCAACGCCTTCACAATTTTGTAGCTGGTTGTGCCTCGAACAATCGAGTCATCCACAATCAGCACTCGCTTACCTTCCAACACATCTTTGAGGGGGTTCAGTTTCATGCGAATACCGACTTCCCGCATGGACTGAGTCGGTTGAATGAACGTTCGCCCAACATAGCGATTCTTAATCAAGCCCTCGGCATAAGGAATATGCGATGCCTGAGAAAATCCGATCGCCGCAGGTACGCCCGAGTCCGGCACGGCCATAATTAGATCCACATCGGCTGGTGCCTCTTGGGCTAATTCTTTCCCCAGCCGTAGACGATAGCTATACAAAGTCTCTTCGTTGACAACACTATCGGGCCGCGAGAAATAAATCATCTCAAAGACACACAGCTTGCGCTCAGCTTGGTTGTCCCATTGAATGGACGTTAATCCAGAATCAGTAATCCAAACCAGTTCGCCGGGCTGAATATCTCTGATGTAGTGAGCACCGATGATGTCAAGACCACAGGTTTCAGAAGAAAGCACATAATTGGCAGGACCATCCGGTTGATCTGGCAGATCGCCAATAACACCCAGTACTAGCGGGCGAATACCGTGAGGATCGCGGGCACCGATAATGCCAGCAGGCGTTCCAATGACGAGGCTGAAGGCTCCTTCACAGCGCTTGAAAGCCGAAATTGCTCCATTGATCCAACCATGACCTTCGTCTACGGCCTCGGCCATAGCACAGGCAATCAGCTCGGTATCAGCCGTACTGAGAAAGTTATGGCCGCTAGCATTAAGCTCTGCCTTTAATTCAGCTGCATTGACAACATTGCCGTTATGCGCCAAAGCAATTTGCCCTAGGTGAGTAGGGGCGATCGCTGGCTGGGCATTAGCTAAGTGGCTGGAACCTGTGGTGGAGTAGCGAGTATGACCTACTGCATACTGGCCCGGTAATTGACTTAATATCGAATCATCAAAAACTTGTGAGACTAACCCCATGTGCTTATACACATGAAGCTTGCCCTGATCGAAAGAAGCAATTCCGGCAGATTCTTGACCGCGATGCTGGAGGGCAAAGAGACCAAAATACGAGAGTGTTGCCACGTCTTCTTCGGGCGCATAAATCCCAAAAACGCCGCAGGCTTCTTCGGGTTTATCAGGGCGAGGAGCCTCAGCAGTGAGCGGTAGCTGGCTGGCTGCTGGAGAGGGCGATCGCAAATTCATCTTGAATGACGGCTCCGAGTAAGACTAGTATTTTCTGGAACAGCATGCAAAATTCGGGCTACTCAAAGCTCGGCTTTAAGGGTAACCTCAGTCCCCATAATAGGGGGTAAGACTTTAAAGCGACGAGGGCTGTTTTCCAAACCTTTCCTGTCGTTTAATAAATTCTTAATTAATCAAATACTATCACCTTGGGGGAAATAAGGATTCGTCCCCCTTGTGCTAGTGGCCTGGTATCACAGTCCGGCTAAATGACGATGGCAGGGTGAATCCAGCTTCGGGCTGCTCTTGATGAACGGGTTAGATCATGAGGTTCTATAAAGACACCATGGCCCAAGGGATAATCTGATCCTTAGGCCATCTGTAGCTGCTGAGTGAGAACGCTTTTGAAGAGTGCGAGTCCATCTGTGTTTCCTAATAAAGGATCAGACGCTCGTTCGGGGTGGGGCATCATGCCTAACACGTTGCCCTGTCGATTACAGAGACCGGCAATGCCGTTGAGAGAACCGTTGGGATTATCAATGTTAGTTATCTCACCCGCTGTGTTGCTGTAGCGGAAGACAATTTGTTGATTATCGTCTAAGGATTTCAAGGTGTCTCTGTCGGCGTAATAACAGCCTTCACCATGGGCAATTGGCAAGGTGATAATCTGATCGGGGGTGTAGTGGTGTGTCCACACTAAATCAGTGCGTTCAACCCGCAGAGGAACGCGATCGCACACAAAATGCAGGTCTCGATTGCGAACCAATGCTCCGGGTAATAATCCGGCTTCGGTCAAAATTTGAAAGCCATTGCAGATGCCCAAAACCAGACCCCCTCGGTTAGCGTGATCAAGGGTGGATTGCAGTGCGGGTGAAAAACGAGCGATCGCGCCACAGCGCAAATAATCACCGTAACTGAATCCCCCTGGCACAATTACAAGATCAGGGTTTTGTAAATCGCTGTCCTCATGCCAAACCATCTGGGTCGGTTGACTCAATAGATCGCGAGTGACGTAGGCGGCGTCGCGATCGCAGTTGGCTCCTGGAAACACAATGACGCTGACATTCATGAGTCTCTTTTTCCCAATGTGGTTCTCAAAGATAGTGCATGACTCTAAACAGGCACTTGTGCTGAAGTCTGGGTCTGAAGATCAAATCGATAGTTTTCAATGACAGGATTGGTTAGAAGCTGGTCGCACATTTGGTCCAATTGCTGATGTGCCTGATCCTTGCTATCAGCCGCGACGGTCAACTCAATGTATTTGCCAATGCGGACTTGATCTACCGTTTCAAACCCCATGTGGTGAAGTCCAGAGCGGACTGCTGTACCTGCCGGGTCCAGCACAGAAGGCCGTAGCGTGACGTATATTTGAGCTTGGTAGGTGGGCATGGCGATCGCGCTTTGAAAACCCTCTCATCCTACCCTATCCTGCTCTGCACTAAGCTAGGAAAAGCAGTAGTTGTATCTGTTATGGGCGAACGTAGAACTCGGAACCAAGAACGCATTCTCAAGGTGATGAAGGGACTGATGCAGCCGACGTCGGCCCAGGACCTCTATATCCAGTTACGCAACCATGAATACACCATTGGTTTGGCAACGGTGTATCGTTCCCTCGACGCACTCAAAGTGGATGGTTTGGTGCAAGTACGTACGTTGCCGAGTGGCGAGTCTCTCTATAGCCTGCCTCAGGAAGATCGTCACCACCTGACTTGTTTGCGCTGTGGTAATAGCATTTTGATTACCGAATGCCCGGTTCATGATTTAGAAGATGAGCTACAGAGTCATCACAAGTTTCGAATCTATTACCATACGCTAGAGTTTTTCGGTCTTTGCCCCAGCTGTCAGGCGAAAGAAGACGCTGCGGCTGATGCACCAAGTCTGTGATGTCGTCATCCACCGAATCTTAAGACGCAATGAGAGCCGAGATGTCGATCAAGACACCGTTCGGATCGACGAGAAGCATGCGTCGCTGCCCATAAAATTCGTCAGTGGGTGGCTGCAAGATCTTAACGTTCATAGCCTGTGCTTTAGCATGGCAGTCGTCTACATCAGGAACAACAAACGTCAGATAGATCCCTTGAGAAGACGCTTGAAAGTTCCCAACGGCAACACTGCCTAGACAACTGCAATACATTCAATTTCAACCCGTACGTCTTTGGGCAGGCGAGCGACCTCGACACAGGCTCGTGCTGGAGCGCTCTCTTCACCAAAGAACTTGGCGTATACAGCGTTCATTGCGGCAAAATCCTTCATGTCTTTGAGAAAGACGGATGTTTTGACGACGTTACTTAACGTGGCTTCCCCCGCTTCGAGGATAGCCGTGAGATTAGCGATCGCCTGCTCTGTTTGAGCACCCACGTCATCTCCACCCACTAGCTCACCTGTCTTTGGATCAAGCGGGATTTGCCCAGCCACAAACATCAGTGATCCACTGGCAACAATCGCCTGATTGTAAGGACCTACTGGGGCTGGAGCCTGCTCTGTTTGAATGATTTTACGATCCATAACCTGTCGAAATCCTTCGTAAAGCACTATCTTCAGCCCAGAGTGTATCCCATCTTAGAAAGCAAAAGATAGAAAACAAAAGACTAACTAAATTGACCATCCCTCAAGTCAGGAGACTTGTTCTATTGCGGAACGACTGTTAGAGAAGGTGTTTTGCTGGACTCACTCTGTTCGTTGTGCTCTCTGGCATCAGCCATATCCGCTATGGTGGCATCGCGCAATTGCTCTCTTAGGTGAGGCATTACGGCTAGTGCTCTAGTCCAGTCGGGGATCTGAGTTCCAGAAGCATCACTGAGATAGTCCTCTCCAGCCTGGAGAATGATTTTCTCGAAGCTTTCTAAAGTCGCTTCCTCTTGATGGCGATCGTACTCAATTCCATTAAAGCGGGCGTCAACAAAATATTGTCGCGTTAGGTTTTGAGCCTCACGACGAAATTTGACCCCTAACGCGCGGATGTGATCTTTCGAAATGATGACTTGTTCTGTCTCGGTGAGCGTTCGCAAGACTGACTTGAAAATGTCGCGACACATCTTTTGCAAACCTTGATCAGAGCCGTTTCCGATGGCTTGATGCTTGTGCTCAAAAATACCCAAATCAACTTGAGCAATTCTTTTTCGAGCGACATTTCGATAGACTTCGGCTAATAGACCGACTTCTAGGCCCCAATCAGCTGGAATGCGAGTATTAAGGGCTAGATCGCTCGTCAATGCAAATTCTCCCGATAGAGGATAGCGGTATGAATTGAGATATCGCAGGTAATCGCGATATCCAAACAATTCCATCAACGATGTAAGCAGGGGCGTCACAAATAAACGAGTGACTCGCCCATGCATTTTGCAAGGATGGCTACTGAGTCGGGCGTAATAAGCTTTGCTGAAGGCAATCCCAAACTCCCGCTCTAACAATGGAAATAGAAGTTTGAGGGGATAGGTTTTGTCGTAAGTCACAATGTCGGCGTCATGAAAAGCGATCGCCTTCGCTTCCAACGAAGCAATACCCAACCCTAACCAGACTGCTCTCCCTTTACCCCGATGCTGCATCAGATCAAGGCCCAACTCTTGTAGCTTGATGAGCAAGTTAGTAATGCGTGTACCGTTCTCCCAGAGGACGTAAGTGGGTTGTGGAAGTGGACTAAAGAACTCAACTGCTTTGCGATATTGCTCGATTGATTCGGCGTAGAGGCTAATAACAACCGTGTTGACAAAACGACAATGCACTAAATGGTTGCGAATTTGAGTGAGTGCAGGGCGTTTTAACTCGTCATATAAAGAAGGAATTAAAACGGCTGTTGGTAACGATTGACTAACCTCAGTAAGATGATTGTCTAAACGCTCAATATCACAACCCAGATCATGGATTGTTGTAATGAGATCTTGTTTGTAGTCCACAAAACCTCCCCCCTCTACACTGCATGATCATCATTAAAGCTTTTGGGAGCGAGGTCTGTTCGTCAGGCTACTGCATAGTGTGCATCACTGGGTCTCGACTAGCGCAACCATCCCTTTAAACGAGAAGCAACTTGAGGTCTACGCAACTTACGCATTGCCTTAGTCTGAATTTGGCGCACCCGCTCCCGAGAAAGATTAAACATTCCTCCAACTTCTTCTAACGTATGAGTCTCTCCTGTCGTTAAACCGTAGCGCAATGTGATGATATCTTTTTCACGTTCCGTTAAGACTTCAGAAAGAACGCTCGTGATTTCATTGCGCATCATTGATTCGCTAATTTTGGCTTCTGGAGTTTGGGTATTTCCATCTTCTAAAAGCTCCATTAGCTCAGTATCTTCGCCTTTCCCAACGCGGTGATTTAGAGACAAAGATCGACGGCGAACCTGTTGTAGACTCCGGAGCTGATCAGGAGCCATATCCAATGCTTTTGCAAGCTCTGCTTCCGTTGGGTTGCGCTGCAATTCACGACGCAATTCGCGGTGAGCCTTCTTCAGCTTATTGAGCTTTTCAACAATATGAATGGGTAAGCGAATGGTTCGAGCATCATTCGCGATCGTGCGCGTAATACCCTGCCGAATCCACCAATAAGCATAGGTCGAAAATTTATATCCTTTGTCTGGATCAAACTTCTCAGTTGCCCGATTAAGACCTAAAGCTCCCTCTTGAATCAGGTCTAAAAACGGTACGCCTCGGTTAAGATATCGCTTTGCAATTGATACGACCAGTCTCAGATTAGAGCGGATCATCCTGCGTTTTGCAGCACGTCCATGATAAAGCTTCTGCCTAAATTGAGCCTCTGTCAATTTAAAAGCATTGGCGATTTCGCTCAAAGTTGGTTTAGTTCCCTTCTCTTCGATCCAGGTTTCTTGAAGTTCTTCAATTTCTCCTAGAAATCTGACCTGACGAGCGAGTTCGATTTCTTCGGCGGGCTTGAGGAGAGGGTAACGAGCCATCTCTTTAAAGAAGGCCCCAACGGCATCGTCGGTAATTGTTTTCTGGTAGCCTGGAAGTCCAAGTTCTGCCAGGGACTCTTTGGCTGAGAACTGCACAGATACCTCACCATCATCACCCCAAGAAGTATCCTCTTTTTGAGGTTGCGGAGATGAATCAATGGACTGATCTTCAGCGGTAGAAGTTTCGAGCTCATCGTCAGCCAGGCCGATATGAGCCAAAGTTTCGGGATCAGTTTCTGTAGAAATAAAGAGGGCTTCCATAGGAATAATATGGGCGTCTAAAGACCTTGCTTTTGAGGCGTTTATACTCGAATTACATACAAAATAGCAACCCATTTTAGAAAATTAATATTTCAAAAACGGATCAACGATCGCCATGCCAAGGGATTGGGCAGCTTTGGTCCGATGTAACGTTTTTCGGGAATTGTTACCACTTGTGAAATCCTTTGCTTTTTTCTCAGGGTTATAAGGAAAACCTTAAGGATTTAGGTTGCTATGAAAGGATAGCGGTAGTTGCCCAAAAATGCTAACTTTTTTTCCTGGTGTAACCATTAAAGTGAGATGTTGATCGGAAGAAGCGGGTACTGTGAATATCAGGATTTGAGTCATGACTTTGCGGCGGTGCCGAAAGTTTATAGATATCGCAATTATGGAACTGACGCTTCAATTCGGTCTCCTCGTCTGACTGCTGGTTCTGTTTGTGAAGAGAACGAGACAGCGTTGGCGATGCTAGCTATCTAAGCAACCGTTGGATTGAATCAAGTGAGGGTGATTACGACCAAAGCAGGGAAATGGGTAGAGGCGCTTGTAGACTGTTCTGGAGCACAGGGGCTATATATATATGCATTGCCGCCGCACCTATCCATTGCGGTCGGCGATATTTTGAGCGTTCCGTTCGGCAAACAGCAGATTGGGGCGATCGCAGTTCGCCTCCTGGATGAAATCCCTCATACGCTGTCTGATAGCCAAATTCGGGCGGTGGATTCTGTTGTCAGCCAAGGCTTCTTTTCAGCAAAATACTGGTACTTGTTAGAAAAAGTTGCGGCGTATTACCAGACCCCTTTGATGCAAGTGGTCCGTACAGCTTTACCCCCTGGATTGTTAGGGCGATCGCAGCGTCGAGTTCGCTTGCTGCCCAACGTGATTCCACCGGATGCAGAGGTGTTTCTACCACCCGCCGCGCTCTGCGTTTTGGCTCAGCTGCAGCACTCTGCTGAGGGTGACTATACCTGGCAATATCTGCGTCAGAAGTGCCGAGGCGCATCACGAGGCATTCAAGCGCTGCTTCAGCGGCAGTGGGCCGAGAGCTATTTGGCGCTTCCGAAGCCGCCCAGACCGAAGCGCCGACAGGCCGTTACCATCGCTCATGTTCCTTCTCCTGGAGAACACGCCCTGACGACCCGCCAGCGAGAAGTGCTGTCGCTGTTGCAGAGGCAGGGTGGGGATATGTGGCTTCAAGAGGCGCTGCAATACTGCCGCACGACTAGCACGACGATGCGATCGCTGGCAAAAAAAGGCTATCTCTCTATCGAGGAGCGAGAAGTTCTCCGTCAACCAGCCACCTACACAGCCACATCAGATACTCCTAAAGCGTTGACGGCTGCTCAACAAACTGCGCTAGAAACCATTCAATCCCTGACAAGTTATGCTGTTTGCCTGCTGCATGGTGTGACCGGATCAGGAAAGACGGAAGTGTACCTACAGGCGATCGCCCCTCGATTACAGTCGGGGCAATCAGCCCTGGTGCTGGTGCCTGAAATTGGTTTGACTCCCCAGCTAACAGATCGATTTCAGCAACGATTTGGTGATCGTGTTTGTGTGTATCACAGCGGTCTTTCAGATGGAGAACGTTATGACGCTTGGCGTCGAATGCTTCAAGGAGAGCCATTAGTTGCCATTGGGACGCGATCGGCAGTCTTTGCCCCTTTGCCTAACTTAGGCATCATCATTCTGGACGAAGAGCATGACGGCAGCTTTAAGCAGGACCAACCGATGCCCTGCTACCATGCCCGCACCGTAGCTGAATGGCGAGCCGAATCAGAGACCTGTCCCCTGGTGCTGGGGTCTGCAACCCCTTCCCTGGAAAGTTGGGTAGCGTTGCAAGGGTCAACGTCAGAAGCGGCTCAGCCTGTCTCTGAGAAGATGGATTTAGGGGAGGTAAAGCGCGATCGCACTCCAACCTTGCACTATCTCTCTTTGCCAGAGCGAGTGCACAAACGGCCTTTACCTCCCATCACGGTGGTTGATATGCGGTTGGAACTGCAAATTGGGAACCGCTCAATCTTTAGTCGCACACTCCGATCAGCCCTCGAAGACATGAAAGCACAGGGGGAGCAGGGCATCTTATTTATTCAGCGTCGAGGTCACAGCAGTTTTGTCTCCTGCCGCGCCTGTGGGCACGTGATGATGTGTCCCCATTGCGATGTGTCCTTGTCCTATCACCGCATTCACAGTCAAGCAACCTCGCTGCTGCGGTGTCATTACTGCGGTTTCAGTCAGATTCAGCCTCCTGACTGTCCTGCCTGTGGCTCCAAATATCTGAAGCATTTTGGTAGCGGTACTCAACGAGTCGAGCAGGCGCTAGAAACAGAATTGCCGGAGCTACGCTGCTTACGGTTTGATAGCGATACAACGCGCAATAAAGGAGCGCACCGTGCCCTATTATCCCGGTTTGCCAATGGCGAAGCCGATGTGCTGGTGGGAACTCAGATGCTGACCAAGGGCATCGATCTGCCGCAGGTGACTGTTGTGGGCATCATCGCTGCTGATGGCCTCCTCTATATGGCCGATTATCGGGCCAGTGAACGGGCGTTTCAGGTGCTGACTCAAGTCGCAGGACGCTCAGGGAGGGGAGAACAACCCGGTCGCGTCATTCTTCAGACCTACAATCCGGAAAATCCTGTAGTGCAAGCGGTTAAACAGCAGGATATGTTGGGGTTTTTGGATACCGAGATTGAACAGCGCAGCACGTTGACGTATCCGCCAATCGGTCGCTTAATACTCCTGCGAGTTACCAGTCCCAACCCCCAGTTAGCGGAGGAAACTGCCCACGATATCGCCGCTCATGTGGCTCCTCGATTATCTGATGACTGGTCTCTGTTGGGACCTGCACCCGCACCTGTGCTACGGGTGGCCCGGCGCTATCGCTGGCATGTATTGCTGCGGGGGGTGATCTCGGCTCCCATCCCTGACCTCACTGATCTACCGAAGCAGTGCCCTAATCAAGTCAGTCTGACAATCGATGTCGATCCTCTGAACCTGATGTGATTGTCCTTACCTGACCAATGCAAACCTAGGCGGGTAGGTGACATATCGCCTACCCGCCTACCTATCTATGAAACGATTCACTTAGCAATGGAATACAAGAAGTATTGAAGCAACTGAATCTGATACTATGCCAGACAAATCAGAGCTGATCAGAGTGTATAAGTATTGGGTAACTACACTCCGGATACAGTAGCTCAACATTCTGCTGAATTTGGTTGACATAGTTTAGGCCAGGTACGTCCATCACCTCCATGATCTCTTTCATTTGCGAAGCCATTTCTTGATCACACCGGTTTCCCGAAGTTTCTAGCTGCTGTATGGCCTCTAACGCGGTTCCTTCGTCCCAATTCACTGCCGCACGATGTAATTTATCTACAGGATCTTCCTGGAATACAGAGAATACTGACGCAAAAGATGGTTCAAACATGAAGACAAAACCTAGCGTCAGTAGAGATATCGCTATAAGGTTTATAAACCTTTTGCTTGAGTGATCCACTTCTAACTCAAGCCCACCCACTCTAGCATTGCTCAAAGCACTATACATCAGAAGGAAAATGCTTATGGCAATGCAGACACTAGCCGCTGGTTTCAGAGAGAGAAGATTAATGATTTGGTTCATGACTTTAGCAAAAGCTCAGAAGGGTGTTGACTTTTCGAGAAATCAAATATTCACTTTGCCGAGTTCGTCAGGTTTGACAAACAAAATCTGTGGATTCACACGGAATGACCTACTGTTGAAGTCTGCATTAGAATCCTTTCCCCTTGTCCACTTGGCAAAATTAAAAACCTCAAGCAGTACTTCATTAGCTCTGGTAGAAGGTAATGAAATTTCTGCCGATGCCTATTGTCTTGAAGGTTCTGCCCGGAAGTTCAGTGGTGTATAAGCTGAACACGCCAAAATTTTTGCGATCGGTTGCAGTGTTGATCACGAGTTTGACGGCACCCCGTCCTACTGCATCTACACTGCCGACAAAAGACTTACATAAATCTCCAGTGGGCAATTTCAAAATTGAACCCAACTCAATGTCGTCTTTCAGTTCACTACAGTCTTGTTTTAACTCTTTGTGCAATCGTTCAGAGGCATAGTTGACGTAGGCGGGTTTGCCCGGATTGGTTGCTGCCATGATTAAAATCACGGCGACTAATCCACCCGAAGCGGCGAATACAGATTTGCGTTGGGTAAACGGAATCGGTTTGTCAGTAACGTCCTCAGTGCTGGCAGTCATTGAAGTTTCCTGAATTGAAGGTAATTGTTCCGTGCCAATATTGGCTACAGCCGTGGAAAAGTAGTTTTCGCAAAGCTGTGATTCAATGATCGAAAGTAAACTTGCCTGCGACTCGTTTTGAGAAAAAAAGTTCCCTCTTCTCTAAAATGGCTGATGGGCGATCACAATTCAATTCAGAAAACTCGGGAAAAAAGTACAGGAAATTTCAGGAGATAGGCTTCTCCATATTGGCTTACCCAAAATTGGACACAAAAAAGGCTCCGGGTAACCCGGAGCCTCTTGTTGAGAATCTAGCTAAACAGAAAAGACTGCTTAGAAGCTGAAGGTAGCTCGTAGAGCACCGTAGAAGTTCTCATCATCATCACCATCACCGAGGTCACCGTAGATGACAGCAGGAGTCAGGGTCAGATACTGGTTGACGGGAATTGCGAGGTATCCCTCAATCATGTAGGGATCATCGTCGTAGTCAGCCAGGTCAGCGTAGTAAACACCGAACTCAGAACCTTCGAACAAGAGATCATCGAAGCCACCACCAAACTGGAAGGAGGTGTCATCGTCATCGCCATTGTCGTGGAATGCGAAGTAACCTGCCAAGAAGAAGTTACCGAAGTCAAGGTTCAACAGACCCATGAAGGTATCGGTGAAGTCGTTGTCGCCACCATCGTTACCGTGCAGGTAGGCAACTGCTGCGTCAATCAAACCATCACTCAAGAAGCTACCTTGAACAATGTAGGACTGGCTGTTGGCACCGAAAATACCGCCATCGTCAGTATCATTGGTACCGCTGTTACCTTGATCGCCCGAGTAACCCGCATCAATGACGAAGTTGTCGCCGAGGCCGATGCTACCACCGACAGCGAAACCGCCGCCACCCATGTCGAAGTCGTATCCAACAGGACCACCGGGGTCAGCAACACTAGGACCGTCGAAAGGAACGATAGTGCTGGTTACGAAGTCGTCAGTAGCAATGCTGTTGGCCGCAATGATGAAGTCAAGGTTATCGCCAACACCAAAGCTGTAGTAGAGGTCATCGATATCAACATTGAAGCCTGAGACCGTTTGTCCACCAGTGTCAGTTGAAGCATCACTTGTTGAATTTGCTAATCCACCCGCTGCACCTAGAGCACCAAAATCATCGTCGCCAGACTGTAGACGAACACGCAAGCGATCTTCGCCAGTGAAGCTAGCGTCGAAGTTCAAGCGGGCACGAGCGTTGAAGGTGGTAACATCATCATCTTCGTCGTTCAGTTCACCGAACGGAACAACCAAGTTACCGTCAACTTGACCACGCAACTTAGTCGTGGTGGAGAACTGCTGAGCGCGAAGCTCTTCAGTCTCAGCTTCCAGTGCGTCTACGCGACCGCGTAGTGTTGCTAACTCAGCTGCAAATTCTTCCTGAAGACGCTGAATGGTTTCCAAACCTTCAAGGTCAACACCACCATCAGCTAGCAAGAAACGGATGGAATCCAAACACTTGTTCAAACCAGCTGCAAACTCATAGCGAGTCATGAACTGGTTACCACGATAAGTGTTGGTACCGAAGTCACCCTCGATACAAGCATAATCTTCAACCAAGCTCTCCAGAGCTGCAAAAGCCCAGTCAGTCGGAGAAACGTCGATCAGTTCGTCGATGGTGCTAACCTGAGCTAGCTCGACGGACTCTTGGCTGTTCTCTAGAGCGTCAACGCCAGTTGCTTCAGCAGCAACTGCGGATCCTGCAAAACCCATGCCGAGGACGGCGGGGCTTGCCAAAAGCACTTTCCACAATTTATTGGACATTACCCTATACTCTCCTCACACCTTGAGGTAAAGGTTAAAAACGCTTAGGCATTTACCTAAATCAATGCGACTCATGAAACGAAGACAATATCTGCTTCACATCTTAGTCACATGGAACTGATACTATCAGATCTCTTCAAGGCCGACTAGCCCATAGACCTTAAAAAAATCTGGCACATACCTCACGTCATCCACAATCAATATTGCTTAAGGGTTTCTAACAGCTAACGGTGTGCTGCTGTTTCGCGTGTGTACAGCTGCTGCCAGTTCCGTTGAGGACATGGCAGTCATAGGGCTTTCGCACTAGGACGTTTGAAGGGCACACAATCGCTTCAGTTAATTCAATCAACTCAGTTGGTCTATTTGGGTCGCCAAGTCAAAGTCTTTCTGTGTTAAGCCACCAGCATCATGGGTCGTCAAACAGATGGTGACCTTGTTGTAGGAGATGGTGAGGTCTGGATGATGTCCAGCAGCTTCTGCTGGCTCAACTAATGTATTGACAAACGCGATCGCGCTTGGAAAACCATCGAACGTTTTGGTCGTTTCAATCGTTTTCCCGTTGAGGGACCACCCGTCGAGCTCAGCGATCTGGTTTTGGATCTCGGCATCGTTTAACAGTGTCGCCATGATGCACTTCCTGATGAGATTGATTGAACTGCCTAGACCATAACATCGCCTTTAAAAAACTATCCGCCCCTACTCGTGGAAGGAAAGTCCTTCAAAAGTAGGGGCGGTGTAGCGGGTCTCAGGCTGAAACCAGACTGCCGGGAGGAACTCCAGAATCCAGTTTCAATCAGTCAGGCAATCTGCAAAGAGATTGACACTGGTTCTCTAAAGAACAGCCCCGGCGCACAGCCGGCTTACTTCAACCTGGAGACCCACGCGTTTACTACTATCTTGCATGGGCATCACCTCCTTATCCCTGAACGGTTTTTATTTCAGGTGGTCATCGTGCAATTTTCTGCACTGAGCTAAAACTAACATAGATTTCTCTGACTGTGCAGGAATCTGTTCTTTGCTTTGAAATTCTATTGTTTACGCGGGTATTGCCAGCAGATTCTAGGGCGCGAGTAGATTGTGTTGCTCAGGAACCTGCACAAACCTTACGCTAAGAGCCATTGCAAGTTGCAAAGCAACCTGTCAACAGCATTCGGGTGCTAGCACATAGCCAGATGGCTTGTCTCTTGTCCTGAATGGATCTGGCGACAGCTATAGAACCCAACAGAACCCAACATAGATTCAACGAGCGAAGAGGAAAGTGTTCGTGCTACCGCCCAATATTGTTCTCGATGACTTAATAGTGAATTGGTTGCAAGAAGACATTGGTCGGGGCGACCAGACCACGATGGGACTAGGCGCGATCGCGCAGCACTCTCGAAAAGCAGTTTGGCTGACTAAGGCAGGTGGTATTGTTGCTGGCCTTCCGGTTGCTCAAAGGGTTTTTACTCTGTTAGACAATACGGCACAGCTTGTCCCACTAGTCACAGACGGTACCTTTTGTGAACCCGGAACTGCGATCGCGGAGATCAAGGGGCCGCTCGCAGCTTTATTGATGGGAGAACGAGTTGCACTAAACCTGACGATGCGACTGAGCGGTATTGCAACGCTGACGCGACAGTATGTAGACACGATTGCTGACATGCCTGCTCAGCTCGTCGATACTCGCAAAACCACTCCAGGGCTGCGTAGTCTAGAGAAGTATGCCACTCGCATCGGAGGGGCCATTAATCATCGTTTCGGCTTAGACGATGGAGTCATGATTAAAGACAACCACATTGCAGCAGCCGGCAGCATTCAGGCGGCAGTTAACCAAATTCGCCAGCATATTCCCTATCCGTTGACCATTGAAGTTGAGGCAGAAAGCTTAGAAATGGTTGAGGCAGCCCTAGCGGCTCAGGTTGACATCATCATGCTCGACAATATGTTGCCAACTCAGATGCGACAAGCCATTAGTCGTATTCGCCAGACCTATGCCCACATCAAAATAGAAGCCTCAGGTAATATCACACTCGATACCTTGCGAGGGGTTGCTGAGACTGGCGTTGACTACATCTCAACCAGTGCGCCCATCACGCGATCGCCCTGGCTTGACCTCAGTATGCGAATAGTTTGAAGTGCTGACGGCTATTCAACTAGCGGCTTCAGCATCCAGCGCATATTCCTTCAAAAGGTCTACAGAAACGACTTTTAGAGCTGCCTCATGGGTGGCTTCCAAAGCCACTTTAGGAGCAACGCCATCGTCATAGGCCTCTTTCCAACGCGAAGCACATAGGCACCAGCGATCGCCGGGTTTGAGTCCGGGAAAGTTATACGCCGGCATCGGTGTACTTAAATCATTGCCTTGAGCACGGGTGTAGGTAAGGAATGCCTCCGTCATCTCGGCACAGACAACATGCACTCCAAAGTCCCCGGCTCCTGTATGACAACAGCCATCTCGATAAAACCCCGTCATCGGAGATGTTGAACAAGTTGCCAATGGGCCACCGAGAACGTTCTTTGCATCCGACATAGCACCTCCTCATGCAGTACGGTTATACGCAAGTCATTGTGACAGCTATTTAAAGGAGCTGCTCTGTCACGGTCGTGAATGAGCTTGATGACATGACGATGATCTTTGTGAAAATTACATCTATCAGTATTCTGTTGGCCGTCTCCCGTCTTAGCTCCCTCACTCTGTCCTCAATCTTCCCTCTTAGTCAGCTCTCTCTCTTGACTATCTTTTGATATGCTAGATGTTCAGTCTGGCGGCATAGCCAAGTGGTAAGGCAGAGGTCTGCAAAACCTCCATTCCCCAGTTCGAATCTGGGTGCCGCCTTTTAAGTCAGGTCTTGAATTCAGCTCCTGGAAACCTTTTCCAACGGCGAGTGCAGCACTCAGGTGTTTCGCTCGCCGTTCTCAGTTTGGACATTTTTAGCCAAGTTTGGGGTAAGGATTGGGGTAAATTTGGGGTAAAAATTCGTGTGACTTAGTGGCACTTTTTGAAAATGGGTATTACTTTTAAGGCGAGCGTACTACTTCATGAGGACTCATCATGTACGCCAAAGGAAAAAACAAGGCTGCTAAAGGTACGGTTCAAATCAAGAACTCGAACGATCGTTTGCAACTCGTTTTCTCGCATCCCATCGTGACTGAGAGTGGCACCATTAAGAGCAAGCGCTTCTACCTTTCGACTGGACAGGAAGACACGCCGTTTGGTCGTCAACGAGCAGCTGCCCTGGCTGCCATGATTTAACGGGATATTGATTACGGGGAGTTCGACGCTAGTTTACAGAAGTACAAACCGGCTTCCTCCCTATCGACAGTGAATGCGATTCCGACATCACCGACGGTTTCAGAAGGGCCGCCTCAGCCAGATTTGGGAGACCTGTGGTCGCAATACATGCGGTACAAGGAACCCCAGGCGAGCCGGTCAACCTATGCGAAGGACTATCAGCGCTATCGCAATCACATTGCAAATTTGCCTTCTCGCGATTTAGAGGATGCCGTTGCGATGCGGGATTACTTGCTGAAAAAGGTCACGCCCAATACGGCTAAGCGAGTGTTGACCAACATCACGGCTTGCTGCGATTGGGCCGTGCGGAGTCAACTGATTGAGAATAATCCTTTTGTGGGCATGGCTCGGGACATTCAAATGCCAAAGTCAGATGCCGAGGAAGCTGACATTAATCCCTTCACGCGAGAAGAGCGAGACGCCATTATTCAGGCCTTTCAGGAAAGCAAGCTGTACAGCTACTATGCCCCATTGGTGCAGTTCCTCTTTTTCACAGGGTGCCGACCGTCAGAGGCGATCGCCCTGCAATGGAAACACATCCGCGATCGCTTCATCCTATTTGAGCAAGCCATCACTATCAGCACCAAAGGCTTAGCCCTCAAAAATGGCCTTAAAACCCAACCGCAGCGACGCTTTCCGCTGAATCGCCAGTGAAGGACATGCTCAATGCTATTCGGCCCCCAGAAGGGAGCACGTCATCCACTGGGGGATGAAAAATAATCAAGTTGATGGTTGAGATAAAGGGATCTCAATTTGAGCATTTGTGGCAAAGACGCTTCATTCCATTGAGCCCCCGTCACCTGCAATCTGGCATCGATTTGTTTGACCCAAGATTCGACCGGACCAGAGCCAATCGGGA